>JANQEN010000185.1 GCA_028278335.1 Chitinivibrionales bacterium
TTCGGCTTTTTGTGAACTGACAGGCTACGGTCCCCATGAAGTTATGGAAAAGTCCCCTTCAATCCTTCAGGGCCCGGAAACGGATCCGGAGGTTTTAAAGCGCTTAAATCAGGATTTGGCTGAAGGAAAGCTGTTTTACGGTAAAGCCATCAACTATCGCAAAGATGGATCGCAATTCATGATGGAATGGAAAATAGCACCCATCCGCAATGAAAAAGACGAAATTACCCACTACCTGGCGATCCAGAGGGAAGTAAATTAAACCCACTCATAAAATTCAAATTTCGATCCTGGAAACCGGCTATTTAGATGGGTAGAAAGCATACCCATATTATCACCCTATAAAATACCTCTTGTTGAAAATTAGTTAATGAGATATTAGAAATAGTTATCCAAAATATTTTTTAGCAAATAAAAGACGCAGCAGCACCCATCTTGGGGGGAAGGTAGGGTAGATGCAGACTGTCTTTTCAAATAAAGCCGAGTTGCCTTTTTAAGGTGACTTGGCTTTTTGGTTGGCGAAATGGGTTTAGATATATTTTAACTATCTGTATTTATTTAATTATTGTGATTAGCAAGCTATCCCAAACATCTGAACCTTCTAAAAACTTGTGTTTACATCTACGTATCCAAGGTTTAGGGAATGTTGTTGTATTTTGTCATATCACAATCCCTGATAGCCTGATTTTTACACTTGAGTATCATCTCTGAATAATTCTTGACCGTCTAACCTTCTTTCGTTATTAATAAATTCTGCTAATCATATAAACTGTTCTCTCCGCTTTCGTTTAGAAATCTATAAGCGATGGAAAATGTCATGCCTGAAGATGGCTTTAAACGCAAACTCGCTGCTATCCTAAGTGCCGATGTTGAAGGATATAGCCGCCTTATGGGTCAGAATGAAGAGCAGACCATTCGTACCCTAACCTCCTATCGCAAAATAATTTCAGACTTTGTTCAACAATACAGAGGCAGAGTTGTCGATACACCAGGAGATAATGTCTTAGCTGAATTTCGCAGTGTGGTTGATGCGGTCAATTCTGCTGTTAGAATCCAGAATGAACTTACCGAACGCAATGCTGAGTTGTCAAGGGAGCAGAGGATGCAATTTCGGATTGGTGTCAATCTTGGCGATGTGGTTGAAGAAGAAAGCCGAATCTACGGAGATGGGGTCAATATTGCAGCCCGTGTAGAATCAATGGCCGATGCAGGAGGTATATGCATTTCAGGTAGGGTTTACGACCAAGTCGAGAATAAGTTAGAGTGGCAATATGATTTTTTAGGTGAAAAGAAAGTTAAGAATATTTCCAGACCGATTCGTGTTTATAAATTACTGATGAAACCTAAAAGCTCATCCGATGTCGCATCAGAGGATCGGATGGAATTCCCGCTTCCAGATAAGCCATCCATTGCTGTGCTACCTTTTGATAATATGAGCGGCGATCCAGAGCAAGAATACATAGGTGATGGAATCTCCGAAAGCATCATCTCTGCTCTTGCTATAAGCCCAGATATGCTTGTCATAGCTCGATATTCCACCTTTGTTTATAAAGGCAAACCTGTAAAAGTGCAGCAGATTGCAGAAGAATTGGGCGTTAGATATGTTTTAGAAGGCAGCTTTTTAAAGGCTGGTAATCAAATCCGCATTACTGCCCAATTGGTGGACGCTCTCAGTGGTCATCATATTTGGACGGAACAGTATGATAGGGGCATGCAAGACTTTTTTGATCTGT
>JANQEN010000201.1 GCA_028278335.1 Chitinivibrionales bacterium
AAGTAAACAAAGAGGTTCCTCGTTTCTTTACATGAAACGACTCTACTATTTCTCTATCTGTATTATTAAAATACTTTTTGTACCTTTTTGACATCATACCTTTGGTTCCACTTAGAATTTTGGCAATATCATAAAACTCTTTTAAAGGCCAAATTAACATATGTATATGATTTGGCATGATTACATAAGCCTATAATCGAATAATGTACTTGGAATTAGATAGATTGAATTTACTAAGATGGAAGAGCTTGACACTGTCCAGGGGGACAGATGGCACACAGTGAGATTTATTAGATAGAGTTCACATGGTTTAATACAGGGCACCCACGCGTTGTGTTTATTTCTTTGAATATCCGGTAATTACTAAGGTCCGCCCCTTTTTGCGTCCCTTTTCATACATTTTATTTATATTTAAAAAAGAAAACCATAAAAATTGGAAGTAAGTTAGTAGTATAGTACATTAGCAATAGTTTTGTTAAAATCCCTATATTTTGTAATATAAATTTTCATTTATAGAGGAAATTATATGATTAAAAGAATCGTCTTATCTGGCATAGTTTTATTATTATTAGGCTCAAATCTTTTACATTCGAGTGAAAAAGCATTGGTCAGAAAAAATTTTGGTGCTATGCTTGAACTTAAGGATAAAGTTTGGGTTGGTGCCGGCCAGGCTGGAATGACTGGATTTGATGGTTTTGAAAATTACTGGAATACCGCCCCTGAAGGTCAGAAGCCCAATATTCTTAGTGATTATTATGACACATGGCATATGAATAAACGATGGTCACTAGAACTTAAAGAGGAGCTTATGAAATTTCATCGGCAAGGATATTATGTGATTCCCCAGATCGGAATAAATATTTTCTATTTATGGCAGGCTTATCTTGATGGTTCACAGGATGATGAACTGGATAATATGATAGAGGGATTTAAATTCTTAGGTATACCGGTATTTTTAAGAATTGGATATGAATTTAATAATATGCCCCAGAATATTGAGCCAAAATATACGGGTGAGCAGTTTCAAGAGATTTTTAGGGTATTTACTAAAAAAATTCGGGAAGCCGATCTGGAAATAGCAACTGTTTGGAATGTTAGTCTTTCTGGATTAATACAATCCGATAAAATTGAACAATACTATCCAGGCGATGAATGGGTTGACTGGATTAGTTTCAATGCTTTTACCAGTGATTTATGTAATGGAGAGCATTATCTCACAATTAAGGTATGTGAAATGGCAGATAGCGGCCAAAAACCAGTGCTGATTGGTGAGGCGTCACAAAATTGGCCCCTTAATACAGTCAATAACCTCGATGGTAATTATTCTGATTTCTGTACTCCCTATTTTGCAATGATGAAACGAAGAACAAATATTAAACAGACAATATATATCAACTGGGATTGGGATATTCAGGACATGATTGGTGGAAACGGTCTTTTCCCATGGGGTGATTCTCGTTTGCAGACTGCTGGAGAAGGTTACAGAAGTAATTTCTTTAAAGATATCAGTGATCCGATTTATTTCCATGCTGCAAGTGAAGCGGAAACCCGCAAAAACTTGATCATCACCCAGGTAACTGGCGATCGAGAGGCTCCTTCTAAGGTAATCAATCTTAGACGTGAGGGTGAACTTTTAAAATGGGATCCAGTAACCGAAAAAGGTGGGTCAAAATTTGCCCATTATACTATTTACAAAGACGGAAAATTATGGGATTATATTATTGATCCTGAATATGAAATAAAATATCTCTCTTGGGGTTATAGTGTTGATGTAACAGTAACTGCAATGGACCGGGCTGGGAATGAGAGTGAAGTTTCAGCAGCCTTAAGGGTTGGACGCAATCCTGGGGTAGAGAAAATTTGGGACGGTGAATTTGACTATCCAGCAACCAGTGCAGCTGTAGACTGGAGATGGATGGGAAGTATGGACCAAGATGCTAAAGGTCCGCCAGATGAAATTACAATTGATACAACCGGGAAATTGAGTGGCAAAAACTCCTGCTTTCTACATGACTATAGACTTTCCGGCTCATCACCGGAAAACCATTGGAAAAAGAAACCATATAACCCACAGGATTGGAAAATACAGCTGTTTCAATGCTTTCAGGTAATCAAGGGAGGAATGTATAAAATTTCATTTAAAGCTGTTGCAGAAGAAGCGAGAATAATCAAGCTCTATTTTATGGATAATCATATTAAACCGGACCATACTCATCTACCATCTAACGGCACAGTTGATCCAACATGGGAAGATGGGAAAGAGTGGGAATACTATAAGATTTGGGATGTTGAAATTGGCACAGAAGCCCAGGATTATGTATTTGAAGCTGTAGCTCCAGCCACAGAAACGGCCAGATTATCTTTTATGATGGGGAATTGTGAACCAACTAATATGTGGCTTGATAAAATTTCTGTTTGGGAAAGTGGAGTTAACCCAATTATCAATTCCAATCTAAAAAATAATTTTAATAATATGAATCTAAAGGTGTATTCAAATTCCAATAGGAACATGGCAAAAATATCATATCAAATACCAAAAAAGAGTAACGTATCAATTAACCTATTTAATAATGCTGGTAGATTGATTAACAGCTTAGTTAATACAAAACAATCACAAGGAAATCACACGTTTCATTTAAATACAGACAGATTATCATCAGGTGTCTATTATGTTACATTAAATGCCTGTGGTTGCGTCAATGTTAAACACATGATGATTTTACGATAAAAACGTACGCCTCATACGCGCGGGTGCCCTGTTCAAGAAACCCAATCCCTGTGTCACCGGTCCCCTGGACAGTGTCTTCACTCCTATTTCAAATTTTCCCAACTCTTTGTCTTTGAGCATTTGGTAAAAATAATTCTCCTATAGCAAGAGCATGTTATTTTATGAACATGGCCAGTTGTTTTATAATGCTTTAGTTTTTTAATTGAAGATGCCATAGAGAGAATATAATAAAAAGAAATGTGATATGATTTACAATTGAAAAGTTTGCTTGGATTTAGATATTAGATTGAACTTTCTGAGATAGAAGAGCTTGACACTGTCCAGGGGGACTGTTGTCACAAGGTGGGGTTTACTAGATAGAGTTCAAACGGTTTTATACAGGGCACACGCGTCATTGCTTACTCACTTTGCACATTATAGCTATTATCATAGTTGATTCAATCTTTTAGAATGGCTTTCAGAACGCGTAACACAAAAATACAAGAACGCTATTTGTTATTCAAGAAATACTTAAAGAAGTCCGTGCTATTAAAAAAGCTATTAACAGAGGATAATTTGACACATTCGCTCTCATTGACTTTTAAATTTAAAAAATATTATATTCTCTCCACATTTTTAATATTTCAGGTGCCAGGGAATACCGGTGAAAATCCGGAGCGGTCCTGCCACTGTAATCCCAATACCGGTTCAATAATTGAACCGGGGCTGTCAATCCAGGTCACTGTACCAAAAATGGTATGGGAAGGCCGACAGAACCGGGAAAGCCAGGAGACCTACCTGAAATAATTTTACCACACTTTTTAGGCCTTCATGGATAAGGGTCTGAAAGGATTTTTCGTGTATTTACAATTTTGGTCTCTGCGTTTTTGCGCATGCATTTCTCTCATTCTGATATGTTTTAATACGCTTACATACTCAGGCCCACCTCTAAACGACTCCATCCCGAACGATTCAACAAGAAATCATGTTGGTGAATTGGAAAAAATTGTGGTGAGCGTTGGTAAAATGGATATGCGGCCCGATATGATAGTCGAAGAATTGGTGACCGTTACAGCTGATGCTATTGAATTGGGTGGTTATACCAACTCAACAGAATTATTTGAGGCAATACCTGGTGCGACTGTGGATCCTGCAAGAACGCAATCAAACCTTATCCTAAATGGTATGGAAGGAGAATACGTAAAATTGCTAATGGATGGTATTCCACTAACAGGCAATGTTGGTGGTGGCTTTCCTTTAGAGAATCTGATTATTGGGGATATCTCAAAATTAGAGGTCATTTATGGTGCATCTTCAGCAATGTATGGGTCTGATGCTATTGGAGGAATAATAAATATCATTACAGATGATAAAATTGCCTTTACGCCAATGGGCCTTAAAGCATCAATAGATTACGGTAATAACGATAGCATTTTTACTCCGAGACAGGGAAATCCAAGATATAATCTTTGCTTGAAGCATGGTAATAAAAACTTCTATGCTAATGCTTACGGTGGATTTAATTACGATGAAGGATTACACTCGATTATAAATGATAATGATGCGGGAAATTATCTCAAATATGCTTACCCTATGAATAGTGTGGGTAAAGCTAAAATAAAATTGAGCATATTTCCCAATGAGAAATTTCATACAAAACCCACCTACTTTTATGCGGTATCTCAGGAGGAACGCTCTTCTGGTAAAGCATTAGTCAATCTGAAAACCAAAAACCACTGGCTTGGAGTGCCGTATACTTTTGGAATAGCTGATAGAATTAGCATTAGCGGCTATGGAAGTTATCGATTCTTTCACCATCTTCACAGAACAAAAATACAAGTCCCATTCCAAAAAACTGATGACAGCAATACAAAATTTAGGGACGTCGAAGGTGAAATGCGTTTGCAGGTAGATGATCCTCTTCCCTTTGGTGGAGACAATTGTTTACTAATTGGTATTAATGCTCTTAATGAAGGTATTGAAAGTGATAACACCAGCAGCGGTGCAAATCGGACCACAGGCGCACTATTTGGTAATCTTGTTTGGGAAACTGGCACCGCTGTAAATATGATTGTTAATCCTCAGATTAGAATCACAATAAGTGAGGACATTAAGAGCGCAAGCACTATTATGCTCTCAGCAATAACTCCTAAGCTGGCCTTCAGGTTCAATGATCTATTATTTGAGAACACTCGTATAAGCCTTGCCTACGGCCAGGCTTTTAAAACGCCCCGGCTAAAGAAAATGTTTTATGATTTTAACATGGGTAATAGTATGTGGATCAGGGGGAATCCATCTCTTGAGGAAGAAAAATCGCACAGTTTTGTAAGTACTCTGGGATATGAACACAATACTATTGGGCAATTATCTGTTTTAGGTTTTTATAACCACATTTCAAATATGAGTGTGATTACACAAGTAAAAAATTACTCTGGAACAGATAGTCTTGTTTCTGCAATTAACGGTGGCCCGGCAGAGCAAAACGAGCCAGTTTTACCACTAAAAACTTATCGTAATGCTCTCTGGGGGCATACCTATGGAGCTGGTTTCTCTTTAAGGTTGAATCCTTTAAGCTGGTCAACGACCTCTGTTGGCTACAACTATTGCTATACTGGCGCTGAGAATGAAGAACAAAAAATAGTTGAAAAAGAAAAATCTCCAAGACACACAGCTTCTGTAAAGCAAGTGTTCAATTTGGAAAAGATACACCCCTATCTTTTAGAGATTGGTATTACAGCACTATTAAGGGGAAAAGCCATTGAACGGTACACCAACAATGTAGCTGAATATAAACAGCCTTATTGCATACTGAATACTGTGCTGCGTAAGCATTTGTTTAAATCGATCACAACGAAGTTAGGTGTTAAAAATATTCTTAACCATGTAGAACAAGGACACAATGGCTACGAATTGGGCAGAACCTATGAAGTTGGCATAACATTTAATATAAAAGATATAACAAAACCTAAAACTTTTTTTATTCATTAATTCTTCAAGAGGAGGGCTTATGAATAGCCTAAAAATGCTACTTGCCTTTGCGGTTTTTATCTCACTCATTGGATGTAACACCGTTTCTACACTCGAAAATATCCCAAACAATTTTGAGTATATCACAGACACAGCCAATGTAGACTACAAAGGAGTCAACAATGTGGTCTATTACGATTTCTCATCTGCCAAAGAGACGACACTTGCATACGATACCTGGCACATAGCTTTTGACACCGATCGATTTATTATCGCAAACAGTGGTGATTATGGATATTATGTGGTTGTTTGCAGTACAGGAGTTATGGACATACGTTTAGATCTCAGTACTTGGGCAGATTCACTTGCAATAGATCAGGAGAAGGGCCATTTCAGGCTGGTTACCGAGGAGTCAAATTCTTTGGGAACAAATTACAAAACTGGTTCGGGAATGGGATCTGTTTACACTGGCAACGTATATATCATTGCGACAAGAGACAATGGTTTTTACAAAATGCAAATTACCGGGTCACTTCCCATGGGCGCAGGTCTGCGAATGCGGATTGATTCTCTTTCTGGCAATGGCGCTGTTGAAGACACCTTTGAAATAGATAGCGACTATGACTATGTGTATGTAAACCTTGCCAGCCGAACAGCAGTTAAGGTCGCTCCACCTAAGGAGAGCTGGGATGTTCGTTTTGGTAGAACCGGAGACTTTATTATGAGCAATATATGGAACGGGAGAAGTTCTGTTTCTATCAATGCAAAGACTGGAGTTGAGGCTGCAAAGGTAGACAGTTCACAGTTGGCTGATGTTTTGAGTGCGGGAAACCTTGCCTTCTCGACAGTAAGGAATACAATCGGCCACGGATGGTATAAATACAACAGAGTTGATAAAGTCTATGAGCTTTTACCTACCGTGTACGTTATAAAAACAACAGAAGGACATTACGCAAAAATGAAGATGCTTTCATTTAAAGGCCCCAATGGTGAGAGCTTCTGGTCAATGTTTAAATACTATTATCAATCCGACGGTTCAACAACATTTTCGAATTAAGGGAGTACGTAATGGCTAAAAAAATGGTGAGTTTTCTACTTGTAGCTTGCTTAGCTAGCAACTTGCTTTATGCAAAGGAGAAAAACATGATTACTTCTTCAGAGGCTATTCTGATAGTGACATTTGGGACATCTGTTCCAAAAGCCCGCAAGGTATTTGACAATTTTGATGAAATAGTGAAAAAGAAATTTCCCAACAAAAAGATTGCCTGGGCTTATACATCAAATATCATTCGAAAGAAACTGGCAAAAGAGGGAATTGAATTACCCACAGTAGAAAAGTCTTTAAATACGCTGGCCCAAGAAGGTGCTCGCACAATAATTGTCCAGTCCATGCATACCATTCCCGGTTATGAATATCATAAGATTATAAAAAGTGTTTCAAGGTTCAAGCATGATTCGATTGCAAAGGGAATTGAAATTCGTATCGGTAAACCACTTCTGTCCGATTATGATGATCTGGTTCAAACATCGAAGGCCCTTCTTCAGAATGTTCCAAGGGAAAGAAAATCAAAGGACGCCGTTATATTTGTTGGTCATGGTAGTCACTGCCATACATCAGATCTTATTTATATCGCATTGGCAACAGTCCTAAAAGAAATGGATAAACGAGCGTTTCTTGGTACCGTATCCGGACACCCAACCTTCGACGATATACTGAAGTGGTGCAAGGAAGCAGATGTTACTAAAGCATGGCTCATACCATTTATGTCCATTGCCGGAGATCATGCAATCAATGATATGGCAGGCAAAGAAGAGGATTCCTGGAAATCAATTTTAAAAAAGAATGGCATTGCTTCAAAGGCAGTACTCACCGGCACACTTGAGAATCCGGAAATCAGGGATATCTGGTTAAGCCATATGCAAAAAGCCATTGAAGGCAAAAACGAAAAGAGAGGGCATCATTAATGGCTACTCTGAGTCGGAATGGTATCTATTGGCTCATTACAATTTCATGCATCTCTTTTGCTCAAATGCCATCGGCAAAGATAACAATGCCTGCCGGACAAAAAATGTCCCTAGTAAAAGAGGATTCTCTTTTCATTACATTGAAAGATTCGCGTGGTAAGGAGGTAACCATTGCTAAAAAGCCCAAAAGAGTATTACCGCTCTATACTTCCTATTTAAATGTTTGGTATGAATGTGGTGGTAAAGCAATAGGGCGCCCAACCACTGAAGCTGCACTGGTACCAGAAGAAGCTCTTCCTTTACCAACCATTGGCCATGTAACCTCACCCAATCTAGAAAAAGTCATATCCCTTAAACCGGATTTGATATTGCTGCGTTATGGATTTGCGGGGCATACACGGCTAGCTCCCATGCTTGAAAAAATGAATATACCCTTTATATCGCTTACCTATGAAAACTTTCATGACTATATTACGGTTGTGGATATCTTTACCCGGTTGACCGGTAGAGAGGATATCCGCACAGATTCCTTGCCGAAAATAAAAAGGAATGTTCAAAGAATAATTGAATCAGCTCATAGCAAAAGCAAACCAAAAGTTCTAATTCTTTTTGGATCAGCAATGGGTGTAGTAGTAAAACTACCAGGTTCTTTGGTGGGTAGCATGGTAGATGAACTTGGTGGAAAAAATATCGCTAGTGATGCTAAACTGACAAGTGATGAAATGCAGATTTTCAGCATGGAACGTGTTGTTGAACGTGATCCGGAAGTTATACTTGTGCAAACAATGGGTCTTCCTAAAATGGTGAAGAAAAAAATTCAAAAGGATATTGCGTCCTCACCTGCCTGGAAAACAATTAGCGCAGTAAAGAACAATAGAGTACACTATTTACCGGTAAATGGTTTTCTATACAAACCAAATAAACGCTTTCCCAAAAGCTATGAATATTTACAGAAGTTGCTCTACCCAGAAAGTGGTTAGGAGATTGAACTATTATTGATTTTAAATCTGATATTGCCAATGCCACAGGGAAGTATGGTAAAATTGCCTTTTTGGGAATGATGGTTTTGCTGCCCATTGCACTCATAGTAAGTCTGCAATGTGGCTCCTGCTCTATTGGACCAATTGATGTTTTTAAGGCAATATTCATTGATAAAACCTCTGTTAATCACCAAATTCTCTGGAATGTCAGATTGCCTCGGGTATTGGTTGGTGGAGTTGTTGGTATGTGTTTGGCCCTATCTGGTGCGATACTGCAAGGTGTGTTACGCAATCCTCTGGCAGCACCTAATATAATCGGGGTTAGCTCAGGAGCAGGTTTTGCCGGATTTGTGATTCTCATTGTATTTCCCGACCTAACACGACTGGTACCTGCAGGAGCTTTTATTGGAGCCTTGGCCTCGACATTGGCAGTCTATTCTCTAGCATGGAGTAGGGGGGTACAACCATTACGTCTTGTATTAGCGGGTGTTGCGGTCTCTTCTCTTCTTGGTGCAGGAATGAGCACACTTATGATTTTTTACCCCGAACGGGTCCATGGTGTACTCACCTTTATGGTTGGTGGGCTTTCGGCACGTTCCTGGCCGCATTTTAATATGATTTGGCCCTATGCTTTAGCCGCTATTAGCATCTCTATTTTTTTGCCAACCCGTTTGAATATTTTATCTCTTGGTGATGATGCAGCAACCGGTTTAGGAGTCCATGTTGAACGTACTCGCCTCATCCTTATTGCTGTTGCAGCACTATTAGCTGCAAGTGCCGTCAGTGTTGTTGGGCTTCTTGGCTTTGTCGGTCTTATTGTTCCGCATATGTGCCGTAAGCTTGTCGGGCCGGATAATCGAATATTATTTCCCGCATCACTATTTTGTGGTGCTATTATTGTTATCATCTGTGATACCATTGGCAGAGTGTTGCTTGATCCGATTGAAATACCGGTTGGTATTATTATGGCATTAATAGGTGCTCCTTTTTTTCTTTTTCTTCTTAAGGAAAGGAAAAAATCGGCATGAATGTTTTTTTTGTAAAAGACCTCTGTGTACATTTTGGAAGTAAAGCGATCATTGAGCACGTAGATTTTACAGTTAAAAAAGGCTCTGTAACTGCATTGGTAGGTCCAAACGGTGCGGGAAAAACAACACTTGTCAGAGTACTATCCCGTACGTTGAAACCGCAATCCGGAAAAATCTTATATAATGATAAAGACCTCTTTACTCTTCCTACCAAACAGATTGCTAAAACACTGGCCCTGCTGCCACAAATGCGCTTTATCCCAGATGGCCTCTGTGTACAAACCCTGGTTGAGTACGGCAGATTTCCCCATGGAGGTAACAATGGTACATCCAGAAAAGAAGATCGGAACATTGTACAATGGGCAATGGCAAAAACACATACCCTTCACTTTCGGCATACTCCTTTAGCAAGATTATCTGGAGGTGAGCAACAAAGAGCATGGATTGCTATGGCTCTGGCTCAAAAACCGAAAGCGCTTATTCTGGATGAGCCCACAACCTTTTTAGATATTGCCTATCAACTGGAAATTTTAGAACTTTTGCGTACGCTTAATAAGGAAACTGGTCTGACAATTATTATGGTCCTCCATGATTTGAACCATGCAATGCGGTATTCAGATTCTATTATGATCGTTCGGGATAAAAAATTGCGTTCAATTGGGCCAAGCCATGATGTTTTGACCAGAGAGTCGCTGAGAATGGAGTTTTCCATTGACAGCGATATTCATTGGGATAGTAGGAATAATTGCCCCTATATTATCCCTCACAGACAAATTCATCATGAAGGAGCCCTGTAACATGATTGAATTTGTCAATGTAACTAAAAAATATAAGAATAGAATTGCCTTAGATTCTATTTCACTCTCAATTCCCAAGGGAACATTTTTTGGGCTTGTGGGGCCAAACGGTGCGGGAAAAACTACTTTACTACGAATTCTAATGACCCTTCTTAGCGCCTCCAGTGGAAATGTATATGTTTGCAATTCTTCTGTTCATCGTAATAATTCTCATGTAAAGAAAATGATAGGGTATGTCCCTCAAAGAATAAATTTGGATAAAAGTCTGTCCGTCCTTGAAACAATGAAATTTTCTTCTGCACTCTATGATATACCTTATAAAAAATCACGCTCACGAATTGAAGAACTCCTAGAGCTGATACATTTAAAAGAACATATCAATGCTTTGACTACCGAATTATCAGGTGGGATGAAACGCAAGCTAATGGTTATTCAAGCGCTGATTCATCAGCCAGACATATTGATACTTGATGAGCCCTCAGTGGGGATTGATGCTTGCGATAGAAGAGCACTATGGGATGTTTTACGCGGGTATCATCAGCAAGGTAAAACTGTTTGTTTCACCACGCATTATATCGAAGAAGCTCAAGCATTGTCGCAGCAGGTGTGTCTGATTGACAGGGGTAAAATACTTGAAAATGACAAGCCAGAAACTCTCATTGGAAAAATCGGAACAACTACCGTGGAGTATTTTCAGGATGCCACAGAGTACCGCCATTTCAATTCCCGTAAAAACGCTGAAGTGTTTGCGAATAGTTTGACAAGCAACTATACCTTACGCGATACAACCCTTGAAGATGTGTTCTATGCGTTTACCAAAAGGAGAATCGTCAAGTGAAGGTACACCTGGTAATCCAACGGGAATTCAACTTTTTTAAAAAACGCTATATAAAAATTACCGTTGCAGCATTAATATCTCCATTGCTTTATTTGATCGCCTTTGGGTGGGGGCTTGGAAAAAGTGTAACGCTCAACAGTAGACCCTATATGGATTTTGTACTGCCTGGGATTATTGCATTGACTGGCATGTACACCAGCTATAGCGCCATTGCATTGAGAGTAAACACTATGCGTGTTCATGAACACAGCTTTGAATACTTTCTTGTCGCGCCGATACGGATTACCGATCTTGTATTCGGGCATTTGGTTGCAGGTATGTTTCGGGGTATGTATGCCGTAATTTTGATAATTATTTCAACCATGCTCTTTGGCATACCGATACCTATCACTCCGGCATTTATAGGGATTTGCATTCTAAATACTGCTGTTTTTGCATCACTTGGATATTTTGCAGCAGTTACAATCGACAACCATTATGATATGAATAATTTTTCCAGCTTTGTGATTACACCAATGGTTTTTCTCTGCTCGACTTTTTTTTCACTTGAATCTCTACCGGGTATACTTCGACAGAGCATTTCCTACTTACCCTTATCACAGGTAAGCAACAGCTTGCGTTGCATTGTTTATGGCTCACCAGTTTCACCATTCTCCTACCTAATTTTAACAAGCTACTTACTCGTTTTTATCATTGCTGGTATGAAGATGAGCAAAAAGGATATGGTATGAGTGAGGATAGACAATTAAAGGCACCAAAAGCTTGTATTATCGCAGCACCTCGAAGCGGGAGTGGAAAAACCACCATCACCCTAGGCATTATGAAGTTGCTGAGCGATAAAGGATTTACTGTTCAACCATTTAAAGTGGGACCGGATTATCTTGATCCCCTATGGCATCAGCGAGCAGCTAACAATCCTTCCTATAATCTTGACACCTGGATGGCATCTCCTGGAATGTTACGGGTGCATTTTTCTGAGAAAATAAAAGGAAAAGACTATGGCATAATAGAAGGGGTCATGGGTTTGTATGATGGATTCGAATCACGTCTTGAAGGAAGTACTGCACATTGTGCAATGACACTCGATGTCCCCGTTATATTGGTTGTGGATTGTAAAGGAATGTCAGGTTCTGTTGCTCCACTTTTGCTTGGATTTGAGAATTTTAATCATGATTGCATTATTAGTGGTGTTATTCTCAACAATATCGGCAGTCAACGCCATGAACAGTACTGTAGAGACGCCCTTGCAGAATGCCATGCCACCATTATTGGGGTAGTATACCGTGATGAGTCATTACAATTATCTCATAGGCACCTTGGGCTAGAACGACCGATTAACAATGAAGAGATAACAAAAAAACTTGAAAAATTTTGCTCGGTAGTAGAAGAACATATGGACCTACAACTGCTTGATGATGCAATGGATGAGATTAAAGGTGGGGTTACCGTTCCTGTTCGAAGAAACTCTTCAGATACTATCCGGCTTGCAGTAGCCTATGATGAGGCGTTTCATTTCTATTATCAGTCAAATTTCGATTTGCTCAAAGCAGCAGGTGCAGAGCTCACGTTTTTCTCTCCACTTTCTGATTCCAAACTCCCAGACAATATTCATGGTCTCTATCTTGGCGGTGGATACCCTGAATTATATGCACAGCAGCTCTCAAATAATTTTGGAATGCGTCAACAAATTCGCGATTTTGCAGAAAAGGAGGGAATCATTTTAGCTGAATGTGGTGGCTTTATGTACCTGGGAGCCAGTTTGCACAAGAATGAACAAACGTGGCCTATGTGTACTGTTTTTGATACAGAGTTTATCATGCATGAATCAAAGCGTAAAAAACTTGGTTACAGGGAAATAGAATTATCTGAGGACTCAATTTTAGGTTCTTCCGGGACAATTATTCGAGGACATGAGTTTCACTATTCTCATTGTATTAATGAAAACAAATGTTCCTATTTAAAGCCCTTTAAAGTAAAAAGCAGACACGGTAGAGAATCTTATTCCAGCGGTTGCATATACAAACATACCGTGGGAAGTTATCTGCATCTCTATTTTCTTTCACAACCCAAAGTTCCAGAGATGATTGTAGAGGTCTGCAAAGTATTTAAACAAAAAGGCTTTAAAGGGAGTTAGCCTGATGGAATCAAAGATTTTTCTCATTGTAGATGACAAACGAGAGTCAAAGTGGCTGCTAACACAAATAGAAGAGATTGTAAAGAGCCGATTGACCGATTGCACACTTCACCATGTTCGAGTGGCAAGCAAAGAGGAGTTCAATACAAACCTATTATTTGAAGAAATGAAAAGATCAACAAATCCGATTTATACATTAATCATTCCCTGGCATTCTAACTATGACGAAATCCATTCATGTTTTGTAACAAATTGCAAAGATAATCAACACAAGTTTAGAAGTCCTTTCTCTTTAATCGACCCATTGCCATTTGCCGATGCATGCACCCTGGGTTTAGAAAATATCCTTTACAAACATGCAATAGCAGATATTTCATTCTCCCATACTGACGCAGCTCAAATACAACCGAAAAGCTTTGCCTATATTGAAACGAGACTTCGCAAGACCTCATACAATACCAAAGAGCGTTCTATCCTATCTCGAATTATCCACAGCACTGCAGATTTTTCCTTAGAGCATGATTTTTATATAACAGATACGGCAGCTGAAATGGGAATCGCAGCACTTCGTAAGGGAGCTAAAATTATAGTTGACGTACGCATGGTCGCTGCAGGTATTGGAACTCTTTTTAAAAACCGAACAGAAATTGCAGTTGCTCATCCCAATGCGAAAGATAAAGCTCAGGCAATGGGTTTGACTCGCAGTGCAGCAGGAGTTGAATGCCTGAAGCATAAACTTGCCGGTAGTATTGTTGTTATTGGAAACGCGCCAACAGCACTTATGCAAATCCTAAGATTAGGACACAATAAGGTATATCAACCTGCTTTGGTAGTTGGCTGCCCTGTTGGATTTGTTGGTGCGGCAGAATCAAAAGAAGAACTTGTACGGTCAGGATTACCATGCATCTGTATACGAGGAAACAGAGGTGGGAGCAGTATTGCAGCTGCAGCTATTAATGCATTGGGGCAATGGCTATGAATGAGCTTCGTTCTGGATATACAACAGGTACCTGTGCAACCGCAGCAGCAAAGGGAGCACTTAAATCCCTTCTACTTAAACAGCCGGTAAATGAAATATCTATCCATCTACCAAAGGGCCGCGAAGTCAAGTTTCCACTGATTGATTGCGAAGTGACAAATAGCCATGCTCGTTGTGGTGTAAGGAAAGATGCCGGTGATGATCCGGATGCTACCAATGGCATGGTCATTTACGCAGAGGTAAAGCTACATCGAAGGAAGCGAATTAATATTTTAGGTGGTGATGGCGTTGGCACTGTTATGAAACCTGGTCTGCAAATACCAGTAGGAGATAGTGCTATTAATCCTGTGCCACGGCGAATGATAAAAAAAGAATTAGAGTGTGTATTGGATACCTACGATTGTCATAGAGGGGCCTCTGTTACTATTTCTGTACCAGGAGGCGATAAAATTGCAGAAAAAACCTTTAATCCTAAATTGGGTATTGAAGGCGGTATTTCCATTATAGGAACCACGGGTATTGTAAAACCATACTCTGTTCCAGCAATAAAGAAAAGCCTTGAGCTTTTTTTAGAACAAGCCAAGGCAATGGAGAATGATTTTGTTCTGTTAGTACCTGGTAATATTGGTGAGAAAGCAGCCCATAAGCGGTATATACTTCATGAAAGTCAAATCGTTCACATGAACAATTATGTCGGCCACATGGTTCGAAAGGCCGCTCAAATATTTGATAAAATAGTCATTTTAGGGCATCCGGCTAAACTGCTGAAAATTCTTCTTGGCTGTTACAACACGCATTCTCAAAAGTCAGTTTCACCACTGCCTTTTATACGTACATTAATTAAAAAAATGCCCTGGTCAGTTACACTTGAAGAGAATTTGAATACTATTCCCACAGTAGATGGAATAGTTTCACATATTCCCCGAGAACATCAATTAGCATTCTTCAATCCACTTGCCACACAAATTGAAAGAAAACTCACACAATACAGCAGAAGCAATCCCTCAATAGCAGTGGTTCTTGTTGACATGCAAGGCATGTCTGTTGGAATTGGCGAGAATACAGAGCAATGGGAAAGAGAAAAATGTCTGAAATTACGATAGTCGGATGCGGTCCAGGAAGCCGCAAATTCATTACTCCCGCAGCGCTTGAAGCCATAGAGCAATCGAGCCTGGTTATTGGCAGCAGGCGCCTTGTCGATGAATACGGTAACGGTAAAATTAAGTGTTACTATGAATCAATAGAAGGGGTAACTGAAACACTTAGGAACAATGTTCAAAAACAGGTAGCCCTTTTGGTGACCGGCTCACCGGGTTTTTTTAGTCTTGCCTCAATAATTAAAGAGAAATTAAAAAAAAGAGTAATAAGAGCAATTCCAGGATTAAGCTCAATAACCTATGCCTTTGATACTATTGGAATCCCCTGGCACGATGCCCATTTTTTAAGTGCACATGTCTCTGATATTGTTGACCTGAATACTCTGATATCACAAAGAAGTAAAGTAGGAATTTTAACGTCACCAAAATATACCGTTTCTCATTTAGTTAAAAATATTTCACTGTTGGAAGCATTGGACTATCAATTTTATGTTGGTGAAAGGTTGTCATATAATGATGAATGCTGCGCTGAATACGAGTATAATGATTTACTTGAGAGAACATCGGATTCATTGTCAGTTCTCATTATTGTCAAAAAAAGAAATTTAGTTTCCGGATCAAGCCCAGAATAACAATAATAAGGAATGTTTCATGAGTAAAGGAGAATTTATCGGTGTTGGCATTGGCCCCGGCGACCCGGAATTGGTAACGGTCAAAGCTGTTGAAATTATTAAACGTGCTGATGCTATTTGTCTACCACGATCAAAGAATAAAGTCGAGTCTATCGCACTTTCAATTATTAAATCATATTGCAATGGAGCTAAACTTATTGACATGGTCTACAGCATGGCTCATGATCAGAAAAAAAGGGTACAGTATTGGCAAGAACATGCTGAGACTATTTGCTCAATGTGCGATGAAGGTCAGACCGTAGCCTTTGTAACCCTGGGAGACCCCGGTCTCTATAGTACATTTGCCTATGTTTCAGAACTGGTTAGACACATGCGCCCGCAATTGCCAATACAGATAATTCCAGGAATCAGTTCGGTGCCAGCGATATGTGCTGCTGCAGGTCTATCGCTTGCACAAGCCGATGAATGTGTGACTATTCAACCGTGCCCTCAAATTCTTGAAAAGAATGGACAATGGTGGAATCAGTTCGATTGTGTTGTCATAATGAAAATCGGTCGTAAGTTTCCCCTATTAATACAATATTTAAGCAGGAATAATCTCCTCAAGGAGGCGATTCTGGTGAAAAATGCGGGATTTGAAAATTGTTTGATTATACGTGCCGAAGAACTTCTTCAGTGCACTAATGAACAGGGATATCTGGCAACTATGATTGTTCGTCCCCAAAAAAATCTGGAGAAGGAGTCTGTATGAAAGTTTATTTTATTGGTGCAGGACCAGGTGCCCCAGATCTAATAACCCTTCGTGGCCACAATCTACTCAAGCAGTGTAACGTTTGTGTTTATGCTGGTTCATTAGTGAGTAAAGAACATTTGAATATCCTGGATAAGCATACATCCGTTTACAATTCTGCAACAATGTCTCTTGAAGAAATCGGAGATGTCTTTCTCAATGCAAAGAAATTAAACCATAATGTTGCACGTTTGCATACTGGCGATCCATCGCTATACGGTTCTATCGGTGAGCAAATTGCCTTTTGTATAGAGAATGAGATCGAATGTGAGGTAGTTCCCGGAGTAAGTAGTTTTTCTGCATCAGTTGCAGCCTTAAAGAAGGAATTGACTCTTCCCGGCATTTCGCAGACTGTCATACTTACGCGCTGTGAAGGAAGAACGCCGGTCCCGGCACGAGAACGTCTTGAAGAACTGGCAAAAAGTCAAAGTTCTATGTGTATTTTCCTTTCTGCAAAACTTATCCAAAAAGTATCTGATGCACTTATTCAACAGTATCCTGCAAAAACACCTGTGGCGATTGTCTATAAAGCAACATGGCCGGACCAAAAAATCATTCAATGTACACTGAGTGATTTGACCGAACAGATGAAGAAACAGCGTATCTCCAAAACAGCAATGATACTTGTGGGTGAATTTTTACAAAGGCAAGGAGAAGCATCCTGTTTATATGATGCAGGATTTACTCATGCGTATCGAACAGGAAAAACCAGCAATGCAAAATAAGTTTGACACAATAGCTGTGGCCTGCGTTTCTGCAGATGGTTATAAAACAGCTTTGCGTATCTGTAGTTCCATTCCGGCCACATTGTTTGTACCGTCAGATATAGAAATTGCAGATGGTAAGATCGAATTATGTGAAGTGCGATTGTTTGAAAATGGTATTCATGTGCTAACGGAGGACATTTTTCCATTATATCAAGGAATTGTGTATGTAATGCCCAGTGGTATTGTCGTTCGTACCATTGCACCTTTTATTCAGAACAAATATAGCGATCCGGCAATTGTGACCGTCGATGTTTGCGGCAGATGGGCCATAGCCACCTTGTCCGGCCATGAGGGCGGGGCAAACGTATTGGCGGAAATCGTTGCAAGAACGCTTCGCTCAGAGCCGATTGTAACAACATCATCAGATAGCTTAAAAACTATTATAGCCGGTATTGGTTGCCGCAAAGGTGTTTCATCAGAAGATGTTCACGGAGCACTCCACAAAGCACTTGATAAATCAGAATATTCCCTAAAAGACATCAGGCAGATTGTTACCATTGATATAAAAGAACATGAAAAGGGCCTCCTTGATTTTTGCAACAAGAACTCAATTCCCCTGAGAATTCTCTCAAGAGAACAGATTGGGGAAGCGCGTATTAATTGTGAAGAATCTGAATTTGTAAATCAAACAATTGGTATTGGCGCTGTGGCTGTTCCCTGTGCACTGCTGGGTGGAACAAAAACAGCCTTGATCACAGAAAGGATTGCATGGAACAATGTAACCGTGGCCCTGGCCAGGGAAAACTGTACGTGGTAGGAATCGGCCCCGGTTCTGCTAATCAGAGAACCCTTGCCGCCATTGATGCAATAAAACAGGCTGAAATAATTGTCGGTTATACCATGTATGTAGACCTTGTTGCAGATTTAGTACAGGGCAAAGAAGTCGACTGTTCTGGAATGCGGGATGAAAAAAAGAGAGTAAAACGGGCAATTGACTACACGATATCTGGTAAAAATGTTGCTCTGATTTCAAGCGGTGATCCTGGCATTTACGGAATGGCAGGGCTCGTTTTTGAATTATGTAGAAAATACAACTTTGATATCGCAGTAGAAGTCATTCCCGGTGTGACTGCAGCCAATGCTGCTGCATCCATTGTTGGTGCTCCATTAAGCTGTGATTTTTGTGTGCTCAGTTTAAGTGATCTTTTAGTGCCAAAAGAGCAGATCCTTAAAAGGGCTCAGGGAGTAGCACAGGCAGATTTTGTTACTGTTCTCTACAATCCTGTTAGCAAAAAAAGAAAAGAGCTTATATTTGAGATTCAGAAAATATTTCTTGAAACGCATAAAGATGATACTCCTGTGGCAATAGCCAGAAACGCCTTACGTGCAGATGAAGCAGTTTTAATTACCAGACTCGATTCATTTGCAGAGCAGGTTTTAGACATGGTAACAACGGTTATTATCGGCAATTCTCAAACAAAACAGTGGAATGATATCCTAATAAATCCAAGAGGATATCAACTATGATATTAGTATTAGGTGGAACATCGGAATCACGAGATATTGTTCAAGAATTAATTCAAAAAAATATCCCCCTAGTGTATGCTGCAACAACAAGAATTATCGATATCCAATCTGATCTAGTAACCCAGATAACTGCCAGGCTCACTGTAGTAACATTGGAAGACCTTGTACACTCACAAAACATACAATGCATTGTTGATGCAACTCATCCCTTTGCAACTGAAATTACTACCCTTGCAATAGACATGGCAAAATCGAAAAGCGTTCAATACATTCGATTCGAACGGGAGATATTAGAAAATGTAAATTCAAACGATTATATTACTAAAGCTGATTCTATTGAAAAAGCAGCGTCTATTTGTCAGAACAACGGTGGAAACATCCTTTCTGTTGTCGGGACAAGATTACTACCACTCCTATGCAGCAATATCCTAGATTTTAAAAACAATCTTTTTGTGAGAGTATTACCGGTCAGTTCATCACTTGCAACCTGCGAAGAGTTGGGGATACACCCCTCACACATCATTGCTATGCAAGGGCCTTTTGATAGTGATTTCAACCTTTATTTATTAAACAAATTGGCAATTAACACAATGTTGACCAAAGAATCCGGTGATCGAGGTGGACTGAGCGCTAAAATTGACGCTTGCAAAGCTGCAAAATGTAAACTGGTGATTCTCAACCGTCCCAAAATGGACTATCCACAAAAATTGACATCCTTGGAAGAATGCGTTCATGCGGCTACGCAACATATAACTAGATGAGGAGAAATAGTGATTCAAAATAAAGATGTTTTCCCATTTTCTGCTATTATAGGGCAAGAGAATATGAAAAAAGCTCTCATACTCAATATTCTCAATCCCACGATTGGTGGCGTGTTGATTCGCGGTGAAAAGGGAACAGCAAAATCAACAACGGTCCGCGCTTTGGCACAGCTCCTTCCCAATCGGAGTGTAATCGACGGGTGCAGATGCAACTGTTCTGCAGAGAATTCACAACTGCTCTGTCCTGAATGTAAAGCTCTGAACTATGATCAGAATAACGCACCTATGAAACAGCAGGCTATGGAAGTTGTCGAATTACCCCTGAATGCCACAGAAGACCGTGTGGCCGGTACTATCGATATAGAGCATGCGCTCTCACAGGGCAAACAGCGCTTTGAACCGGGCATTCTCGCACGAGCACATGGCAATATTTTGTATGTGGATGAGGTCAATCTACTCGAAGACCATGTGGTTGATATGCTGCTTGATGCTGCTGCCATGGGTGTGAATTATGTTGAACGTGAGGGTATTTCCTTTTCCCATGCTTCCCGTTTTGTACTTGTCGGTACTATGAATCCGGAAGAGGGGGACATACGCCCCCAACTTCTTGACCGGTTTGGTATTGTCGTTGATGTGACTGCAGAAGAAGACATAGAACGCAGAATGACAATTGTCTCTCGAAGGATTGCCTTCGATAGCGACTGTCAGACATTCTGTGAAAAATGGAAAGAGCAAAATAATCAACTGCGGGAATCTATTCACACTTCAAAACAAAAATTAAGGACTGTTGACATAGGACAAGATTTGGTCAAACTCACAGCAGAAATCTGTATCGAAACCGGAGTAGATGGACATCGTGCTGATATCACTATCATAAAAACAGCCTGTGCTCTAGCTGCCCTCAATAATTGTCACGAGGTTTGCCGGGAACATATCCTCGAAGCCGCAGCTTTTGCCTTGCCCCATCGGACAAGAAGAAAACCCTTTGAGGAATCTTCATTCAGCAAATCATTCCTGGAGAAATGGCAGCAATGAAGTGTGCTGTTCATGAAAAAAGCAGTAACAGCTGCAAGTTTATACATTTAAACAGTGTTCAAACAGCAGCGCACTGTGCACTTTGTAATCCCGCAATAAAAACACTGTGTATTGCCGGACCTACCGGTACTGCAAAAACAGCATTTGCCCGATGCCTTAGTAACAATTCACAACTAAACAATGCCTTGTTTCTCAATTCCAGCATGTGTGAAGAAGGAATTTTTGGCCACATTGCTATAGAAGAATCAATCTCTTTAAATCGTCCTATATTCAAGCAGGGATTAATATCAAGAGCACACAAGGGAATACTTGTTGCCGATACCATAGAAAATATCCAGCCCCATATCCTTAAGTCAGTGGTAAATTCTGCCCATGAAGGCACGCTGCGCATCGAACGGGATAGTTATTCAAAAACGATTCAAACGGATTTCACCTTAATAGCACTTCTCACCTCCGATAGAATACTGTATTCTCAAACCATTCTTGATGATTTTGACCTGTTTGTTGCAACTGAAACTATCACCTCTGTGGATGACAGATGCGAGATGATTCATTGTAACTGTTTTTCTGAAAATGACAAGCGAAGTTCAAAGGGAGCTATGAAAGAATTTACCTACTCTGAAAATTCAGTACAAGAGATAGCTATTGATTCGGCAGATCTGCGATATGTATGCGAAAAAATATCTGAGGCTGGTATTAAAAATCATCGCTGTGATATTGCTACTGTAGAGTGCGCTAAAAGCTTAGCCTGGTTAAATAAAAGGAAAAAAGTAAGTTGGGCAGACATCCATCAATCACTTTCCATGACAACTGTGCACCGCATACCAAAAGGCGAAGCACAAATACAGCCAAAGGCAGCATCACCTCAGTCTGATATACATGGTGGAAATGATGCCAAAGATAATAAATCGAAAAACTCCAACAGCAATGGTAAATGTCAAGGTGATGATAATCCAGAAACGAATCCCTTAGCCAAAACTAACAATGACAAACAAAAAACAATACATGATACTGGCATCATTGGAAAGGAAATTTCAACACCCCACCTCTTGACAGATGTCTTTAATCGAAATAAAACCGTAGGCGGCTCAGGACGCAGAATGCGGGTCAGGAGCGACTCACGAAAGGGCAGATATGTCAGAAATCGCATTCCATCTAAACCTACTCGTGATATTGCCATTGATGCAACATTGCGTGCTGCCGCTCCCTTTCAGGCTATCCGCAAGAACTCCACATTAAAAAACATTGTAATCACCCCCAGAGACATTCGTGAAAAAGTGAGAGAATGCAGGACTGGAGCTTTTATCCTTTTTGTGGTTGACGCAAGCACATCAATGGGTTTAAGTAGGCGTATTGAGGCTGCCCGAGGAGCCTGTCTCTCTCTGTTAAAACAGGCTTACGAAAAACGGGATACAATTGCTTTTATGACCTTTTATGACACACATATGGATGTCATCCTTCCACCTACCAGAAGTGTTGAGCTAGCCCATAAACTTTTACCGACAATTAGAGTCGGTGGGAAAACACCAATAGCCCAGGCTGTTCAATCTGCACTGACTTATGTATTGGGGATGAGAGCTCGCAGTGATGCAATTGTACCAGTAATCGCGCTCTTTTCTGATTTTAGACCCACCCAATCTTTGCAAGACAATGACCCAGTTAAAGAGATGTTTAAGCAAGCATATAAAGCTTCCCACGAGAAGATTTCCTTTTTTGTGTTCGATACTGAGTGTGGTTTTGTTCGATTGGGTTATGGTCAGAAATTTGCTAAAATTGTGAATGGGACCTATGTCCATATAAACGATACACATCTGGATAAAATTGATAACCTGATATATTGCAAAAGTAAACAGGGTGGTACACAATGAATAAAATGGTAACAGTCAATTGGTTGTTGAGTACTCTCAAGCATAAGATGCCCTTGGCTTTACGTTTAAAAATTGTTTTATTCTGTCTTTTTCAAAGGAACGATTCTGCTAGGAGAAACCTTCTTGCTCAGGAACTTTTTAAGCGCAGACTGGTAACCACTCCACGTAAGTCCATTAATTGGTTTCCCACAATTGATAGTGATAATTGCACCAACTGTGGAGTATGTTTTACTTTCTGCCCCAAAAAGGTTTTTAGCAAATTGCAGGATAAAAAAATTGCAGTAGTTGCACCCTATGAATGTGTGCTTCTGTGTAGTGGATGTATCCCAAAGTGTCCTCAAAGGGCAATTTCCTTTCCGAAGATAAGAGATTTCAGAAAGTATGTTGAATACAGGTAACAGTATGATTGTATGCATAATCTCGGTTTCAACAACAGCTTTGAATGCAATTGAGGTATTGAGGAAAAAGTATCCTTGGATACATCAATCAATGTCCCTCAGCCTTTGGTACGCAGGAAATGATACCTTTACTAGTGAAAAAGTATTAAAAAGCATTGAGTCTGCCCTAATGAGTGATTTTGTCTTACTTGATTTAATGGGTGTTTCGGAGAGCGCTCAGAATGCACTTGGTGAAGCCCTTTCGAAATTTTGCGGAAATGTTGTTGTTACAAATTCTGATAGACAATCAGTTCGGGGCTGCACCAAGTTAGGTTCGTTTGGCCTAAAAAAAATGGGTAACAAAAAGGGTGATGAACAGAGCTGGGAAGAGAGGATGAAAAAAGCACGCAGCATGATGCGTATGGCAGAAAAGGCCAGCAGCGCTCTTCCTGTGGGCAAATTGAAGGATGTTCGTAACTATTTCTGGATAACCAAATACTGGCGTTATGCAAATGAAACAAATATTAAAAACTTACTGGCCTTATTAGCAAGCGAATATGGCAAAATTAAAGAAGTTCCCTCATACAGACCACCACATGTCGTAGAGGATCTTGTCATCTACGATCCTCGAATAGAACAATCATTTCAATCATACTCTGATTGGCAATCCTCTTCTTCATATAGAAATAACACCACAATTACTGCAATACTTTTTAATTCCGGTAGATACCCTGTTGACACCCATGAAGCAGTGGGAAAATTCCTGACAAAGCTTGAAAAGACCATGTCAATCGTACCAATTGCTATCAATCGGATAACCGACAAAAATAATAACCTTCTCAAAAAGCTGTTACCCCCAGGCTTGCATTTCATTCTGAATTTACAGGCATTCCGTCTTGGTCAGGGACCAATGGGGGGCAATGCTGAGTTGGCAATTGAGATGCTTCGAAAATTTAATGTACCTGTTTTGCATCCCTTTTTTATAACGAGGCGCAGTGTTAATCAGTGGCGTAATGATCCCCATGGAACAACTCCATCAGAATTTCTTATCTCAATTTTTCTCCCTGAACTTGATGGATGTATAGAAACCATACCCATAGGAGCGGTTGACCCAGACAAGGATACCTGGGGAGGTCTCCAAATTCTTGAACAAAGAATTGATAAAATCATTACTCGTATATTGAAATGGAGAGTTCTGCAAAGGAAACCTGCACAAGAGAAAAAAATTGCCCTTATTCTTTACAACTATCCACCTGGAGAGGGAGGAATTGGTTGCGGGGCATTTTTAGATGCATTAGCATCAACCGAGGCTATTTGCACAGCATTAGCAGAAAATGGGTATCTGATAGATCCATTGACAAAAGAACAGATTCTAAAAACTTTTGAGGATACCGGTAATTTTAATTGTCCCCAATGGAATACAGTACAAAGCTCTATTACAATAGACCAAAATGAATATGATTTTTTGCTTGATAATGCCGAATTGAAAAACCACATCAACAAAACCTGGGGGCAGTTTCCCGGGACGGTCATGAATAGAGAAAACGCTGTTCGAGTTCCTGGCTTTATTAATGGCAACATATTTATCGGACTGCAACCGGTTCGAACACAGGGGGCTGTATCTGCGAGGGATTACCATGATCCGCATTGTCCTCCTCATCATCAGTATGCCGCGTTCTATCGATGGCTTGAAAAGACATTTCAGGCCGATGCTGTAATTCATGTAGGCACCCATGGGACACTGGAATTTCTTCCTGGTAAAGAGACCGCCATGAGTGATTCATGTTATCCCGATTATTTAATTGGCTCTATGCCCCATATCTATTGCTACTATAGCGGAAATCCATCAGAATCGGTCATTGCAAAACGACGCAGTCATGCTGTGATGGTGAGTCACCTTCAACCGCCCTTTATTACTTCTGGCCTTTACGGTGATTTGCTTGAACTGGAAAAACTACTCGATGAACATAGTGCTGCGGGAAATCTTGGACCGGCTCGAAAAAAAACTATTGAAGATGATATTCTTTCTCACGCACAATCATTAGGATGGATTGAGTGTTCAATTCATGATATTACCCATAGGTTAGAAGAGATTAAACGTAGTCTTGTTCCCGGACGGCTCCATACATTTGGAAAGCCTTTTGGCATCGGTGAAGTGGAGGATTTTCTATGGCAGTTCTGTCGGATATGGAATGAAGATGATGAAGGGTATGCCTTTCAAATTGCGCAGAAACATGGTTGGAACTGGCATGCAATTCTGGATTCACCCGATGAGAATCAAGACAATATTGAAGTCATTGAAAACACCTGCCGTGAAAAAATCAGAGGTCTTATTCATGGACAGATAAAAATTAAAAGCCGATTTGATCAGCGTATTTTTGATTTACATAAGGCATTAATAAATAACAATGAATTGACCAACCTTTGTAATGTGTTGGATGGTGAATATTTGGAAGCTGGGCTTGGCAGCGATGTCATGCGTAATCCTAAAGTGCTACCCTCAGGAAGAAACCTGTACCAATTCGATCCTCGGGCAGTACCATCACCTTCTGCAACCAGAGCCGGGATTGCAATGGCAGAGAACCTTGTTAGCTTGTTTAAAGAAAAACATGGTCGCTGGCCTAAATCCATTGCCATAGTTCTCTGGGGGCTGGAAACATCTAAAACAAATGGAGAAACTGTCGCACAGATACTTCACTTATTAGGAGTGCGTTATATCCGCTCAAATCCATGGGAAAATAGGCTTGAAATTATACCTATACAGGAATTGGGTCGCCCAAGAGTGGATGTTACTGTTCAGATGAGTGGATTTTTGCGGGACCTCTTCCCCAATGTAATAGAGCTCATTCAAAAAGCATTGGAGAAAGTCGGTTCTTTAAAGGAATCTGTTATTGACAACCCGATCATTTCTCATGCACAAAAAACTTACGAACAGCTTTTACGTAATGGTTATAATGAATCGGCTGCACAAGAACTATCTCTTGCCAGGGTTTTCGGACCGGATGCAGCCGTGTATGGCACAGCAGTAACCGGCTTAATAAAAACAAAAGAGTGGGAGCATGAACAGGAACTTGCTGATGCGTTCACCCACAGCCTTCGTTTTGTCTACACAAGAAACTTTTTCGGCAAAGAAATGAAAGATTTACTGAAGAGGAACCTTTCATCAGTCGAGGTGGTCAGTCAAGTACGAAGCTCCATGGATTATGAAATAACTGACCTAGATCATTATTACGAATATTTAGGTGGCCTTTCCAAAGCAGTAGAACATACAACTGGAAGTAAAGCAATGATTCTGGTCAATGATAGCCATACTGGTAAAGTCAGGACAGAGTCAGCTCAACATGCCATTCAGCGTGGAATCAGATCCAGACTACTCAATCCGCGATGGCAGAACGGAATGCTCAGTCATGATTATCATGGTGCACAGGAATTTGCCGCCAAATTAGAGAATATGGTTGGACTTGCGGCAACAACCATGGAGGTTGACAATGAATTGTTCGAAGACACTACAAAGGCTTTGATATTCGACAAAACACTACATGATAAATTACATAAGAATAATCCATATGCCTTACGAGATATAATGGAGCGTCTTTTAGAAGCACATCAGCGGGGCTATTGGGAAACAGATGAGAACACGATTGAAAAACTAAAATCTGCCTATTTAAACCTTGAGGGAGATATTGAGAGTAACAGAGCATAACTAGGGCATCGTATAAACCATTAATGATTCAAGGAATGGCATGCTCAAGTGGTCAGCTAAGCAAGTGCACTATACAAAAACTCAACCCCTGTGGCACCTGTCCCCTTGGACAGTGCCCTCACTCCTCTGTAAATGATTAGGCATAATTACATAAGCCCATAATTAAATTTATCCCAGATGATGCAGTAGGAGTAGATGCAGGAGTGCAAGATTATGATTTAGTTAGACTTGAAGGTTTTAAAGGGCATATCTACAAGGTGATATGGACGAAAAGCCTGAAAGTCTTAATGAGCATAGGATTGCGCTTCTGCGCTACTTCCTAT
>JANQEN010000249.1 GCA_028278335.1 Chitinivibrionales bacterium
CCATATCACCTTGTAGATATGCCCTTCAAAACCTTCAAGTCTTACTAAATCATAATCTTGCACTTCTGCATCTACTCCTACTGCATAATCTGGGTTAAAGATATGATTAAGAATAGAGGCAGTATGGAACTTAATGAGATTCAGTTAGGGAATACCAAAATTGTTGAAGTTGTTTCAGTGGATCAAGTTATTTTTGAGCTTGGAGATGCCATTGATTTGCTTGGCAATACTGATTATCTTGGTGCCAGTGCCATAATAATTAAATCCAATAATCTTCCCGATAAATTCTTTGATCTCTCCTCTGGATTCGCCGGGGAAGTGTTACAGAAGTGTGTTAATTATCGTAAAAAGATCGCCATTGTGGGAGACTTTAAACAGGTGGAGAGCAAAGCTCTTAAATCATTTATCATAGAGTGTAACCGGGGTAATCAGATATTCTTTTGTAAATCAAAAGAGGACGCTTTGTCGTTTTTAAAATAAATACCTCAATGTGAATTACATCAATTACTGATCTGTCAACAGAATCTTATGGCTACTTTGTCCATAAGTACCTGATAGGTGAAGTATATATAATCCTCGGGCAAGTCCCTCTGTGTTCCACAGGATATTTGAGGTGTTTGAAATAGGTTTGTTATTGCAAATGGCACCAACCTTTTTTCCACAGGGCGAATAGGCCAGAATAGTTATTCGGTCATGCCCTTTCCTAGTAAGATGCAGCTTTATCATTTGTTGCGATAGGGGAGTGGCTATTACTTGATTGCTCATAGTTGCATTTCTCATGGGAGGAAATATTGAACCAGTCATCTTAACACTTCGAATTATTTCTCCTGTTTTTGAGTCGACAGCAAAGAGGTGTCCATCACTATTGGCACAAAGGCTGTGGAACCTGTTTTCCCGGAGACTTTCACCCATTCGTACCCAAAAGGATCCTCGATCGTCTGACCAAAATATTACTCGGCCGTTTGTTGCAAAGATGGAGTTGTTCCTGTTAATGGCAAAGCTAGTTATCGTTGTATCTTTAATCCCATCATCTATCTTTGACCAGGCACCACCGGTTGATGTAGCGCGAAAAAGGGTTCCCTCATTACTTAACATAATAAGATAGTTGTCTGTAGTACTCTCAATCTGTTTAAAGGTAAGGTCTGGTAAATTTGATGTTATGGTGTCCCATTTTTGGCTTTGCTTGTTCAGTCGAAGGATGTCTCTTTTTGTGTCAAGAACAAGTACACAGGTGTTATCCGAGGAAACGGCCATAGCTGCAATGGGTGCACTTTTCTTTGACCCCTGATAAATGTTGTTCCATGTTTTCGCACCATCTTTGGAAATGAATACTGATTTGGCTTTTGTAGCAGCATAAACATGGTCTTGGTTGTTTAAGGCTAATTCAATTATATCTACAGACTTTGGTGTAACTCCTGTATCAATAGAGGAGCATGTTTCCCATTCTGTATTAGTGTTACAGTATATCTTTTCTTTTAATGCTAGATAGGTCTTGTTACCTCCTACCGATCCTGCCAGTGTAATGTTACCGTAATTATTGGGATTTCCAAGGTAATTGAAACTCTTGCCATTGTTTATTGAACTAAAGAGGTGAGTGAAGCTGGTCGTACTGAAAAATTGTTGTACTCTTTTATCAGCATTGACACCCTGAATATGAAATGGTTTAAGGCCATCTGATATCTGTTCCCATGTGGCACCATCATCTTTGCTTCGCAGAAAGATAAATTGATTTCCCCATAGTATTATGTGGTCATTACTGGTCACCTCAAACTTGTAGTTGATAGAATTTTCCGGTAACATTGTGGATACTTCATAGGTAAAGGGTTCTGTTTTCCACGTGTCTCCCTTATCTGTTGATTTACAAATAAATTTGAGTTCAGATCTATTGTAGACAAACAGATATATAGTACCTTTTGCACTGACAATGAAGTCACTAATTTGGTAGGATTCTGGAAAGGTCACCGTGATATCTTTCCATGCAGAACTTTCAGGACTCTTTTTAAATATCCGATTTTGATCAGTGTGCGCAATAACTGTTCTGTCTGGACAGAGACGTATCCTTTTAAATTTTAATTCATCGGTTGGAATAGGTTGCCATGTCTTGCAATAATCCTTTGAGCAATAGATGACAAAGTCATGCAGAGTATAAAACCAGTAGTTGGAATCCATTAAAAATTCTGTAAAGGTGCCCACATCATTTTCAATAGAGTTATAATCCCAGGTATCTCCCCTGTCATGGGAGACCGCTATACCAAATACTTCATTAATTGTCGATTCATAGTAAATTGCAAAGATACCTCCCTTGTCGTCCAATACAGCTGTACGAAGAAGATCGGCATCGTAAATCCTTGTCCATTCTTTTGTGTCTGCCTCAAAACGGTCAATAGTGCCTCCGGACGTTAAATCAGAGGTAAACTGATATAGCTCACCATTTTGCCGATACTTGAAACCGAGTGAAACAGGATAGGAGTTATCGCGATCAATGGGTTTATAAAAATTAAAAAGATCAAAGGAAGAGGCATTGCATTTCAAACGAAAGGTATGGCCATAATCTGCTGTTCTATAGCCATAAACAATATAGGCATTACCAAGGGGGTCGGTCATTAAACCACTCATGGGTTGGACCATTGCCCCTTTTGGGCTTGGCAAAGGTGTCCAGAATTCCTGGCTGGTACCAAATGAGATCATGCACCATATCAGTATCACCACGCTTGATAAGATGATTCTTTTTTTCATAGTTTTTTCCTTATAATAGGATGTACCATATCTATTTTCGCAGACCCCGAGTTCGTTATATTTCTCTAATAGTTTTGTATAGCTAATAACACTTACTTTCATATAATAGATAAAAATTGAGGATATAGCAACAGACTCAATAACTTTTCGTTTAAAAATTTTAAACTTAGATATTACTTTTGAATATCATTTTGGATGCTTTGAAAATTTTATACTAACGTAGTATCAAACTTAAATTAGTAACATTATTCAATATAATTTATTGAAAATACTGTACTTTTAGACTAATATACCTTTAATCAAAGAGTGCTAGATTGTGCCATAACAAAACCAAGAATATCTACACACTCGACTTCTTTAAACAGTATTCATTGCATGATATTTTTGAAATAAAAAAATCAGTGGCCTATCAATAGGGAGGATTTATTATATTAAAGGCAGAGACTTTTACAAATAAATGGAAAAACATTTTTGAGAGGCACTTTTATGAATTTAAGTAAACCTTTATCTTTCCTATTAATTCCCATGATATCCTTTTTCTTGCTATGGACGTTTTGCTTTAATCCTGTTGAACCAGAGTGGGATGGTGCAAAATTCACCAATAAAAATGTACAAGCAGAAGGATCATTTATTGTAAATACCCTTATTAAATTATCCGCATCAGCAGAAGGCACGAGTGAAATAACATACCAATGGTATAAAAATGGTGAAAAAATTGAAGGCAATACAAATGTTTCTGGTACTGACAGCAAATCATTACAAATTAAAAAGCTTTCATTAGCAGACGTCGGAAATTATGTGTGTAAGGCCTCAAATAATTGGGGTGAAGATTCAACATCACAGTATGCGCTTAAGGTTAAAACTTACCCTGTTATTTCTGATATTGAAGACCAGACAATCTTCCAAACTGGAACATTTACCAATATTAACCTTAATAATCATGTGTCTGATGCAGACAATTCTGCTGAAGAAATCTCATGGACTGCATCAACCACTAAAAATTTAACTATTGCAATAAACAACTCAAATTTGGCTAGTATCACCGTCAAAGATACAGATTGGGTTGGAAGTGAAACTGTCCTATTTACTGCAGAAGATCCAGATGATTTAAAAGATACTAATTATGTTACATTTACTGTAGATTCCAGTGGGACCGCACCTGTTGTTTCTGATATTCCAGACCAAAGTATAAGTCAAGGTGGAAGTTTTGCTGTAATTAATTTAGACGAATTTGTTACAGACAAGGAGCATGCAGATGATCAAATCGAATGGACATCCTCCTCAACAACAAACTTAACTGTGTTGATTAAAGAAAGAAAAGCTACTATTACTGTTAAAAGCACAACTTGGATAGGAGAAGAAACAGTTACTTTTACAGCTTCTGATCCCGTTGGCTTATCAGGCAGTGATTTTGCAAAATTTACTGTAAAATCTGGCACTAATGATAAGCCTCCCATTGTTTCTGACATACCTGGTCAAACAGTTAAAAAAGGTGTGGCCTTTGCAACAATTAATCTTGATGATTATGTCACTGATGCGGATAATTCAGTAGATGAATTAACATGGAAGAACTCTTCAACAACCTATTTGTCAGTCTCAATAAGTGCAAATAGGATTGCTACAATCACAGCACACAATGCTGATTGGACAGGTAGTGAGACTATTAAATTTACCGTTACTGACCCAACAAACCTGAGTAGTACTGACAGTGCAGTTTTTACTGTTACGGATAATGATCCTCCCACAGTAGCTGATATTCCAGATGATAGCACTGATGAAGGTGGCTCCTTTACAGTCATCAATCTTGATGATTATGTCTCTGATGCTGACAATAGTGATGATGAAATCACATGGACAAATTCAACTCCTACAAACCTAACTGTTACAATTAGTGGTGATAGGAAAGCTACAATAACAGTCAAAGACGCTGATTGGAATGGTGATGAAACAATAACGTTTACCGCTACAGACCCAACAGGATTGTCTAATAGCAACGATGCAAATTATAAGGTAAAACCAGTAAATGATGCCCCTGTCGTTGATGATATTCCCAATGAAACTATCAAAGAAGATTCAACTTTTTCAGTAGTAAACCTTGATGACTTTGTTTCTGATATCGATAATCAAAAAGATGAAATTGAATGGACTTCATCTGTTACAATTAACTTGACTATTACATTTAGTGCAGATCGTAAAGCCACTATTATAGTAAAAGACCCTGAATGGAATGGAAGTGAGAATGTAGTTTTTACTGCGACCGATCCAGATGGTCTTAATGATACAAATCATGCTGTATTTACTGTTGTGGGTGAAGGTGATCCACCTATTGTTTCCAATATACCTAATGATAGTATTGACGAAGGTGGTTCTTTTAAAGTAATTAATCTGGATGATTTTGTATCAGATGCAGATAATAGTGATGAAGAAATTGCTTGGACCTATTCCACACCTACATATTTTGATGTTGTTATTAGTGGTGACCGTAAAGCAACTATTACCGTAAAAGACCCTGAATGGAATGGGGATGAGGATATTACTTTTACAGCAACTGATCCTACTACCTTATCTAATAGTGATGTTGTGAATTTTAAGGTCAACCCCGTCAATGACCTTCCTGTTGTAACTATGAAAAATTCAAATGGAGTAAATATTTCTGCAAATAGTACCATTCAGATAAAAGAGGGTTTGCCACTCGTATGTACTGTTTCTGTAACTGATATTGACGGAACAGCAGAACTTTTACCTGTTCTCAATGCACCTTTTGATATTGCTGGAATGGGCTCAGGTGATTATAACACGCAAACCGGTGTCTTTACTTATACTCCTTCATTTGCGGTTTCTGACGGTGATCAAAATGGGAAGTTTGAGAATGTCGATTTCAGGGGGCAAGATGACGCAAATGCGACTGTCTCGTTTAAAATTAATATTGAAGTGATAGATTCAAATAGTGCTCCAAAATGGGACCCTACAACTGATACAAAAAATATCAAGGAAGATGAGCCTTTTTCATATAAATTTAAAAATAATTTTAAAGGTGATGATGAAGGTGATGATGTAACATTTAAAGCTTCGTTTGGTGCATTTAATTCAGATACAACTGAATGGACATGGACTCCAACTGTTGCTGATACAGGAGTTCAGACGCTAAAAATTACAGCAACTGACAACCATAATCCTGCCGCAAGTTCAGACTTTACTTTAGTGCTAAATGTTGGATCAATTCCACGTTATTCACTAAATGTAACTACTGAAGGTGAAGGTTCTGTTGATCCTGCTGTTGGACTATTCCTTGAAGGTGCTCAAGTGTCTATTACCCCAACTCCAGATGAGGGTTGGTCTTTTAAAGAATGGACTGGGGACGCAACCGGTAGTGATAATCCACTTTCACTAACAATGAATGCAGATAAAAATATTAAAGCTGTTTTTGAAATTAAGAAATATGACCTTAATACTACAGCAACAAACGGATCAATTACTAAAGATCCAAATAAACAGTCCTATGCCCATGGTGAAACGGTTACAGTAAAAGCAGTTCCTAATGATGGCTATGGTTTTAGTGGTTGGAGTGGTGACCTTTCTGGTGCTAATAATCCTCATACCATTACTATGAATGGAGAAAAGAGTATCGAAGCTAATTTTGATGCAAAAACTTATAGTGTAACCTTAAATAAACAAGATGGCAACGGTGGAACAAATAGTGTAACCGTTACATATGGATCTGCAATGCCATCAGCTACTGCACCTAACAAGACAGGATACACTTTTAATGGATATTATGATGCAATAAGTGGAGGTACACAATACTATACTTCTGATATGACAAGTGCTCGTAATTGGGATAAGACATCTAGTGATCCTACTTTATATGCAAGATGGACTGTAAAAACATATACTGTAACCCTTGATAGGCAAAATGGTACTGGAGGATCAAATAGTGTTACTGTTACCTATGGAGAACCAATGCCAAGTGCATCAGCTCCTTCAAGGACAGGATATTCATTTAATGGATATTTTGATGCTTCTAGTGGTGGAACACAATACTATACTTCTGGAATGGTAAGTGCCAGAAATTGGGATAAGACATCTAATAATCCAACTCTTTATGCACAGTGGACTATTAATGAATATAGAATAACCTTCAACTCTATGGGTGGCAGCAATGTTCCTTATGATGATGTTCCATACAATCAATTGCTTCCAGAACCGACAGAGCCCGATAAACCTGGTAATAATTTTAGAGGTTGGTATAAAGAATCCTCGTGCATTAACCCTTGGGATTTTGCATCTGAGAGGGTAACTGAAAACAGGACGCTTTATGCCAAATGGGAAGTTATCCAATACACAGTAAACTTTAATTCTATGGGAGGAGATGGTGTCTCTTCTCAAACAGTTGATCATAATGGTTTAGTAAATGAACCCAGTGACCCAGATAAAAATAATTATGAATTTGTAAATTGGTATAAGGAAAGAGATTGCATAAATCGATGGTTTTTTGGCTCAGATCGGGTAACTTCAAATATTACATTATACGCAAAATGGCAGGGAGAAGCCCATACAGTGACCTTTTATAGCAATGGAGCTTCTGGGTCAACTCCAACTCAAACTATTAGGTATGGGGAAACATCACCTCTTAATGCATGTGGTTTTTCTAAGCAGGGATACACATTATGGGGATGGGCAGAAAGTGCCAGTGGGGACTCAACCTATGGTGATCAAGTCAATTTTACAATGGGTACAAACGATGTTAAATTATATGCAATTTGGAGAATAATGGATGCTGATAGGAATCAGTATACTGCAGTTATAATTAATGGTGTTACATGGTTGAAAGAAAATTTAAAAACTACTAAATATAATGATGGTACTCCAATCCCAAATGTAACGTCTAATAGTGCTTGGGGGAATCAGACAAATGGTGCATATTGCTGGTATAGTAACAGCAGTGGTAATAAAAATACATATGGAGCATTATATAATTGGCCAGCTGTTAATACGGGTAAATTAGCACCTAAAGGTTGGCATGTTGCAACAGACATGGATTATAGAGAGTTAGCTAGTTATTGTGATCCTAATTGGCCTGGTGGCCCAATGGAATATGATACTGCAGCATTCGCTTTGAAAGAAACTGGTAATACATATTGGACTGGTAATCATCCTAGTTCAAATAATAGGACTGGCTTTTCTGCTCGCGGTGCTGGGTATCGAGATGGATCAGATGGAAGCTTTGTTGATTTACGACTTGTTTCGTTTTTATGGTCATCTGCTGGAATGTCAGCAACTGATGCAAGAGCATATCAGATGGTTGCACATGATACTTGGCTTTACGAAGCAGATTATCGTTCCAAGATAGATGGGCATAGTGTTAGATGTGTATTTGGACCACCATCAGATAAACAATAAAAAATACTAAAATTAAAAGGCCTGTTAAAAATTTTAACAGGCCTTTTTTTTATAATCTCAAAATAATTATCCTTTGCGCCTTTTCTTAAACAAAATTATACATTGAGAGTACTATTTTGAAGAACCAGGAGATAATAGATTAGCATATTGAGGTTCTCAATGACAGATAATGACAATAACTTTTTTGTGATTTTTATGATATGCTCTCTTAGATTATTATACAATATAGAAGTCACTTAGAGAAATTTGGCCTATTTTGAATTGAATTAGAAAAAGAATTTCAATATATGGACAATCCACTAGGAAAGATCTTACCAGTCAATGAACGCTCCGATGGTGTTTATATTACTATATCACGTAAAATAGCAGGGAAGATTTCCGCTCAGATACTGATAGAATTATTGGAGAGGGCAAAGGTCACCAATTACGTTGCAGGGGAGATCGCCGATGTTGTTAAACGTGCACGAGGTGCCCCAGAAAAAATAGGTCCTCTATTCGAATACTTTAATCCTAAGATTGAGCAATTTATTACGTGTGCAATCACCGATTCTAAAGCGACAATTCAAATTGACTCTGCATGTCTTGCTTCCGGAGTCACACCAACAAAGACCATGCTCATTTACTTCTTAAAACATAAGGGTGTCACCTTTGGTTTGATTGAGGAAGCATTACAAGCGGCAGTTTCTACAGATCATTTTGATCAGGAAATTGATGTAGCCCAGGGTACAAACCCGGTAAATGGAAAAGATGCTCGAATTGAATATGATGTACAGATTGAAAAAGATTTAAGACCGCAACTGCAACGAAATGGTCGTGTTGATTTTCGAAAAGTACGAACCTTTGTCGAAGTATCCGCTGGGCAAGTTATGGCAAGTAAAATACCTGCCACCCCAGGAACTCCAGGAAGAAAAGTTACTGGTGAGGAAATTCCCGCGACACCCGGTAAAGATTATGATTTACCTAAGGGGAAAAACACAGAGATTAAAGACAAGGGATTAGCACTGGTCGCAGCAAAAAAGGGAATAGTAAAACCGGAAGGTTCCTCTCTTTCAGTGAGTGAGCTCATGGTGATTACCCATGATATTGATTATAGTGTGGGCAATGTTAAATTCTCCGGGGACCTCATCATTAAAGGAAATGTTAAACCGGGATTCACCATAGAGACTGAAGGAGATATAGAGGTCGAAGGGCAGGTGGAAGGGGCAACATTAAAATCTCGTCATGGTTCTATTTCTATTAAAAAGGGTATTCTTGGAAAGAGTAATACTTTTGTAGCTGCCAAATCAAAAATCTATGCGCTTTTTGCACAGGATGCCACAATAGATACAGAAGGTCCTTTAGTTATTGATCGTCACTGCCTCAATTGCACCTGCACCTGTAAAACTTTCGAAGCGGTGCAACCAGAATCAAATATCGTTGGTGGTACTATCAAAGCTTCAGAATATATTCATGCGACAATTATTGGTAATGCAGTAGGTGCCGACACAACGGTTGGACTCTTTGATATGAAAAAGGGAAAGGCAAAGGAACGACTAAAGCTGTATGGTGAGCTGAGGGCGCAGATATTGGAAAAGCTGGAGCCAGTTAAAAAACAGCTTTCATCTAAGGCGGCAATTTTTAAACAAGCTGGTCCACAGGTAAGCGATCGTCAAAAGGCTGAATTAAAAAAATGGGTAGACTCCTATAATATTTTGAACATGAAGTTAACCCATATTAAGGATAAAATGAAGGCAGAGGCAACGATTATACAGAGTAATGCCTTATATGATGGCCATGTAAAAATTTTGGCGACCATATATCCTGGTGCTATGCTCGATTTGTATGGAAAGGAAATGGCTATTCAGCAAATAATGAATTCGGAGACCTTTCAAATAGATGAAACTGGTGAGATTTCTAATAATGGATGAATAATATGGTTGATGGTAGTAAAGTAATCATAGAGGAGAGGCTGGACTATTGGTGGATAATCCTACCCTATAAAATCGATATGGAGAACCATCAGCAGGTTGAGCAGGAAATTAAATCGATTATAAAAAGCAAGATAAAGGTTGTATTTGATTTGCAAAGGATTGGGTATCTTTACAGTTCGGCAATAGGCATATTAATTCGATCACGAAATCACATTGTCAAACAGGGTGGAGCTGTATGGTTGGTAAATGTAACCAAGAAATGCCAAGAAAATATTGTGTCCATGAAACTCGATACATTATTCCCCATATTTTCCAGTGATCTTATATTTGAGTTGTCACAGGATAGCATTTGGGAAAAGAAATTGACAGAGAAGAGCGTTCCCTTTCTCTGTGTTCATACAATTGAAAAGGATATGTGTTACATTAATCTGTCTGGACGGATGACATCAACCAATGACTGTACTTCATTTAATTTTTCTGTGTACAGTAAAGATATCTCTTCCTATCTTTTTGATCTAACAGCCTTAGAAATGATTGATTCTCACAGTGCATTTTTATTATTAACGGTGATTATGGAGTTAAAGAATAAGGGAGCTATGCCAGTCGCCTTTGGGGCCAATGATGTCATTAGAGAATTATGTACCCTTTTGGGGATTGATGAGCATCTAAAATTATATAAAACTAAGAAGAGTGCCATACTGGCTTTAAAAAGACAGAATAAGTAAGTTCCGGTGACACATTATTTTCACTGGGTTCTGAAACTTGTTGAATAGGCTAAACAGCCTAAACCTAATCAGTTCAATAAGGGAGTGGTGCAGAATCACACCACTCCTTCAACGAATGCATATTTGAGAAGTAACCTTCATTTCATTTGCACTACTTCATCAAATAAATTTTCGAGGTAAAGCTCTGCTGTATTCCCTTTGCATTCACGATTTCTGCTTTAATAATATAGGAGCCGCTTGAAACCAGCTTCCCCTTACTGTTTTTCATATTCCAAGGACCTGCTTGATAGGTATACTTTGCAGTCCTTTTTACTGTGTCAAAGGATTTTACCATATTACCTTTTACATCATATATTGCGCAAGAGAAGGCCGTTGCATCACTGGTTGTAAAAGTCAATCGGATTGGTTTTGCGCTGTTTATCTGTATGGTTTTTGGTGAAACAGTAAAGGAGTTTACCGGTGCCGTACTGCTGTTTTGCTGCAATATTCCTACACCCTCCTGCACTGGCAGCTCCACAGAATAGGGCCTGTAATTGTGTCCCCATATGTACAAGGTCAGCTTGTCGCCCAGTGCTATTGGCTTGTCAATAGGTATAGCAATAGAGTTCGAACCGTTTTTAATTGCAGCCCTTCCAATGATTGATTTGGTTTTCTCATTGTAAAGAGTCACTATACCTTGTGCTACATTTAACTTTTCTACCTTAAAGTTTTTTGCCTTCACTGGTATCGCATTGTAGTGTTGTGCAGTAATATCCTGGGGGACAGCGGTAAAAAGTTCCATTGCAGGATCGCCGAAACATTGGTATAAAACAAACTCACGCTGACTTTTTTTCCAATATTTTTCAACTGATATGCAGCCCCAAGTCAGAGCGTCTCCAATGGTATAAATTGGGTCATGTGAGGGAGGGGTAGGTTGCGGAACGCCTCGAGCCTTAATAGCGGTGCCAACAAAAAAGGCATCTGTTAGACCATGGCAGAGAGCGCAATTGGGACCTGACGGGCTTGTAGCTGATGCACCATATACTGCAACACAGCCACCATTGGGATTCCGTAGGAGTGATTCCGATAGACAGCTCCCACTAAATTTGCCGGTCGTACAATTCAAGCTAAAAACAAGTGGCAAAAGATCACCATTTCTGAGATCTTCTGCATGGGACTTTCTAAAACTCGGTGAAGACCAGCCCGATTCCGACCCATGATCTCTATGCATAACCAGGAAGGTCCCCTTATTTATAGCATCCATGATATCCTTGGTGTTACCCTTCCATGGAAAATTTGGTTTTCTCAAATGATCGGGAACTCTCTGGCCATCGGCATATTTAGTGTCATTTCTTGTTCTGGGATTAACTGAGGAACCACAGGTATAGATTCGCTCAAATTCCAAATTCCATTTGTCAGTAAGATATTCTCTCAACTCTTCCACAGTTAATGAGTAGCGTCGGTCTTCCTCACCATCATTATCCTTATCCTGAAAATAGGCAGCACCGGTTACCTTTTTGTAAAAGGCATCATTTTTTGGTGGGGTATCCTGGTATTTGATGATTTTATTAACAACCGTCTCAGCCTGTGTTCTTGAGGATACTGATAAGCGACCTCGGGCCATTTCTGGATAATAATCATTACCTTCAATCAGTGCATAGTCAAGATCAGTATAGGCATTATCCTTGTCACGATAATCCATGCCATTGGGATTTAAAATTGCCGGAACATCCCCAATATCACCGATAATAAGAAAGTATTCCGCCTTATTATTGTCAGTGTAAAACTTTTTTATCGCTGATTTCACCGTACCAGTAGTCCAGGATGATTTCGTGAGAATTTGGACATCGTAACCCTGTTTCTGCTTAAAAATACCAATTCGATTTGCGGCTGATTCAAACTCATCAGTGGTAATAATCAAATAATCAAAGTGCTCATCGAGGATGTCATTAGTCTCTTTTGCCTGATATCTTTTGTAAAACTGTTCGCCATTCACGGCCAATCCTTTTACCATTTTTCCATGGATTCCGCCGTTTACTGGAAGAACCGATCCACCGATAAAATCAACCCGGACTGTCAATGTTTGAAATACCTCTATAGTTTTCTGTACAGGATTATGAGCTATGGGGCAGATTTGTAAATGTGCCATGTGTACCCCACGAAAGTTTACCTTTTGTAAGATCCTAACTGGTGAAGCCGGGAACAATGCATTTGCTGCATATATCGCGTTGTCGGTTTGAAACTTGGGCTCCACATCCCAGTAAAAATCAGAATCCAGGTGCTCCTCCAATCCCGGATAGGCAAGAATATTTTCTACGGTTCTACTTGTCTTGTCAAGGACAGTTACCTTTAACGATGCACCTTCTGGGATTACCATGAACTGGTTCATGGATGGAAGGTCTGGCTTTCCCACCTCTTGAATAGTAGAGAAACCATCAATGAAAATTCGGGAATACTCAGCACCATTTTGACTCTCTTTTTTAAGATGAATAGCAGGAATAATGATCCTGTAGACTGCGCTGAAGACGCTCTCATTCTCGATTGAAACTTCGGCATTAGTATCCCCTGAAGGGCTACCATTAAACCGAATGGTTTCTCCTGATACAATGAAATACAATCCGCATAAGGTAATAAGAAAAAATGAAGCAATTTTTGTAGAGATTGTTTTTTTGTAAATCATGTTACCCCCCCCATGGGTTTAGTTTTAAAGTTCACCAATTTTCTATTTAATTTCACATCAATAGCTCATAGCTATTCTTAAGCAGGACTTAGCCATTCTATATAATTAATAGATTATTGTATTTACTGTATAAAAAATTTCTTTGTGCCACCTACTAAACCATTTATCTTTACCGTACACAGATAACATCCAGAAGAGACCTGCATACCATGTTCATCTATTCCATGCCAAATGATTTTACCCCTATTGTTGCCATCAACCTTTTTTAGGGATAATTCCTTAATGAGAGTTCCTTTGATTGTATATATAAGTAAAGCACCATGGGAAAAATTCTCTTGAAAAGTATAATTAATAGCTATTGCCCTGGAACGATTTTGAAGACTAGAAATGGAAATCCCATACCTGGTCTCTGACTTCCTATCAGCTATCCAACCATTGTCAATGGGTACACCACTTAGATAGTTTTCTGCCTTTATAATAAGGTCCTTAAAATAGGTGCTATGGTTATCACGGGTAAAGGGAACGACAGTATGAGGAATTGCTGGATTTCCTTCCAAAGCCTCGCCATTTTTGCGAACCGTATGCCCTACATCGTATTCCCAACCGATACTGGTCCCATTGGGCAGCCGTATTGTTTCTCCCCATTCCCAGGTGTTGCTGTATCCACCGGCAGGCATTCCCATAACATGAACATCAGGGTCGTTATTGTCAACCAGCATGGCACAGAACTGATCGTACTGTGATCCGCCTAGGGTGAAGGTCAGTACTACCTTTTTCCCGGTAAAACGAGTACTGGCAGGTCGCATTATCCCATCGGAGCCTTCGGGGAAGTCTGCCAATTTAAAGGGTTCATTAGTAGTGTAGTCCTTGCCTGCATCGATTGCTTTTAGGATCCATCTTCTTACGCTGGAACTCATTCCATTTGCCTTGGAACGTGCCCAGGAAGCATCGGACACCCGCACATTACCGAAGGTTACTTTAAAGGGCTGTGAAACCAGGTACTTGACAATATGGGGGCCACCGCCACCTCCACTTGAACGTGTGGCGTCAACTATTACGTCCCAATCTAAGGTACCTGCCTGTTGTGCCTTATTTACCAATTCACGGGCATTAGAGCTGACACTCTCAAAATCGTACCACTCGATGAGATTCAACTTTTTTGTCCTATTGATATAGAGAGCACAATCTTCATTATTATCATAGACTTCGGAAAACCCCAAATCGCGATACATTGACTTTATGTAGGACTTATCAGCGCTGTAGTTTTGACGGTAGAGCTCAACAACATAGGGATATTTCCAGTCAATATTGCGATATCGCCCCTCATAGTTAAGTTCTATTTTATAAGAAGAACCACCACCCTTAGGTTCAAGTGTTAAGGTAACCGTACTATTCTGAGGAATTTCTGGTCCAAATAGGGTAGATTTAGCAACCAAGGCATTTGCCAGTTTTTCCATGTACATGTTCCGAAGCGTAGAAAATTGCAAATACGGTTTTAGTCTTTCGATATATTCATCAATAGGGATATTGTTTACAGCTAAGAGTTTATCTCCCACTTTTACTCCCTTATCCTCTACCGCTTGGGTAAAATTTGCGACAAATATAAAGGGTTTCTTATCATCGGTAAAGTCGGCGTAGAGGCGGATTGGAGCCTGGGTCACTCTTTTTTCACTTATATAGTCATAGGTCTCACTGAGCTTTAAATGATGATCATAACGAATATGGTTTAGCTTGTGTATGGCCCGCAACCATTCGATGTTAGAGTTTGCCTGGGCGAACTCCTCTTTGAGTTTGTATTTCTTTAGCTCCTGTTCAAAGGTGGTTCCCATATGTTGCCACTTCTTTGGGCTCCAGGCTGTGCGGATATCAATCTTGGCAACAAGGTCATCAAAGAAGTCCAAATTGACATTGGTGTTTGCTGTGTTCGATGACTCCACAGGTACTGGTACCATGCACATAAGAATGAACAAAAAAATGATTACTTGATATGATTGTTTCTTAAGTGTCAATTTACGCTCCTCATGTTGTTATATTTAGTTTATTTGTTGAGATAAATAAGGCTACTCGATTAATTTTACAATGTATAGTTAATAGACCTTCATGCGTTATTCCCATTCATATAATCCAATGACAATTACCCCCTTTGATTTTGTTCCAATCCATAAATTTTCCTGTGAATCAAAGGTTAGCGCAGTTATCTCCTTGTTTTGTAAAAAGGAGTATCGTTTCCCTGTATAATCTCTCCACTGTCTACCATTATAAAGGGTTAATCCCTTTGATGTGCCGATATATAGGGTGCCATAGATATCGTCACAATGGGCGTTGGTAGCACCGGAAAGTGCCAAAGAGTGGGTGTGGTCAAAATAGTCCCAGGCAGTTTCATCCTTATTGAGCCGGATGATCCCCTGCAACTGGCCAAACCACTTGTTTCTTCCATTGTCAATAAAGACCGAAAGAACACTATCCGATATCAATCCGGAGTTGGCCTTGTCGTATATCACGTAGTTTTCATCCTTAAACTTAACAATCCCTTCCTCAGTTGCACTCCATACGGTATCGTTTCGGTCAAGGGTAACGTCAAATACATCATCTAAAGGAAGGACTATGGTTTGCCAGAATACTGTCCATGTAGTGCCATCAAAGCTGGCAACACCGCCATCAAAGGAACTGCACCATATTGTCCCCTCGCTGTCCTCGTCAATTCCGGTTATGACGTTTGAGCGGAGATTGGAATTCTCACTGGTATATACAGTTATGCTTCCATGATTAAAAGAGGCAATACCACTGTCAGTGGCAAACCAAAGTGTACCTGTTTGGTCTTGAAACATATCATTGACACTGTTCGATAAAAGAGCCGAATTGGTATTGTCATATACTGCCCATGTTGTATTGATTAGCGAAACAACTCCCGAATTGGCCGTAGCAAACCAGATAGTACCATCGGCTTCTATAGTAATAGCACGAATTTCATTGTCCGGAAGGCCTGAGTTCTGGTTTGTATAGCTTTTCCATATTAGCGTGTCTCCCACCAGCACTGTATCATCGGGATTAACGATAAAGGGCGTTTCTAAAGTGACTTGGCTTGCAGGATCGTTAATTTCTATATAATCAATAGTAGAAAATGAAGTCTGTGGAATCGAATCCAGATACACCACTACTTTTCCATCAGGGTGGATAGCAGCATGTTTTAAACTTTTAAAGATTCTGGTTCCAGTACAATAGAGAAAGCCATTGATTGTATCAACGGAATCAGATAATATCACCTCTACTGTGCCGGGATCATTAAGTAAACCAATAGGGGCATAGGTGGTGTCCTTCTGTAATCGAATATCGGTTAACAGCATTCGTGTTCTATGAACACAGTGAACAGCTTCAATATTGTAGCGTCCTTTTTTGTTCGGTGCTTTGAGTGCGTACCGTCCCATTTCATCAGTGGTGTCAATTAATGAATCGGGAATTGCACTATCCATAACCGGATTATAATTAGTTGGTATAAGGAACACCCGGGTTTGCTTTGCCGGTATATCCTGTTCTTTTAGAATAATACCACTAATAATACCGTTGGTTGTCTCTATGGTGCCACCTCCGGCCAGAGGCGCCACAGAGCATTGCAACGAAACAAGCACTATTGCCACACATAGGAGAACGGCGCAACACCTTAATGTCCTCATTGTTTCTCCCTCAGATCTGTACTCAGTGGAAATAGCTGCACATTGAGTTGATATACCCGGTCCGTGCCACCGTAGCTATTAACCAGTTTAATAAGTGATGATCGGAACTGTCGAATATGCTCCTGAATTTCTGGCATGGCCTTCAGGTCAACCGAGAGGGTGATCGTTGAAAGGTCCCGCTCCTTTTTGTCACATCGGTCAATAGATTCTGTGGCCAAAGTGGTGATCTCCCGCTGATACACTTCAACTGCCTTAGAGCGCCATTTGGTGCCAGTCGTTAGGTTTAAATTGGTGGTGTGATACAGGCCGTCACTGTTTTTAATAATAAGGCCAAGCTTTTTGAGAAGCCTTACAGCCCGCTTTGCATCCCAAACCGTGATGGCTGGCAGGCATCGCTTTGCTAGTTTCCGAAAGTCTCCATCAAAGGGTTTACAGTTGATAATAGACCAGACAGCGGAATAATACCATTTCTGAAAGAATTCATACTTGTTGGCCTCAAGCTGCTGTGATTTAATAGTCGACATGGAAAACAGTTTTTCAAAGTACACCTTTCGCTGACGTTCGGTTTTTGCCCTGCAGAAATGGACCAGTGCTTCAAAATATTCTGCTTCAGTTTCACTCAGCTCAAGCAGATGTATGAATTTTGTAATTTTATTTATCGCAATATGGAGGGTGCCCTGCATTACTTTAATGATATAGCTCGAATCCATTCCCACACGACTGCCAATAAATCGATAGGAGAAAAAGTAAGACTCCTTTTTTTTATCCTTATAGTAATCCCGCAAAAACTCACGGTAATCGAGATAGTCAAAGACAGTGATCATGCTATTAATATAACCATTTTTGCAGAAGGCGTATTAAATGAAATTGCCTAAAACCAAAAAAGTGGTGATAATTTTTTCATCACTTTAAGTGTGAATATTCTTATATATAGCAATTAATGGACTTTTGATAATTATGGTATTAAAAAGTTGTCATATTTTTTGTCATCATTAGCAGATGATGGTGTCATTGTAGTTTTTCTTGAAACTGATCGTAGACTCATCCAGGTACTCTCTACTTTAGGCGCTCCCCACTTACAATATTGATAAAACAATGAAACCTATATTTTCGCCTTAAAAGCGTTGACTCTTTCCTTTCTTAGCTTAATCAAATCATCTCGTTTCACTATGATGTGCATTGCCTCCTGTGGTTTTGTTCTACAGGCATATGTTTGCTTGCCGTCCACCTCGACGACACAGCAGTGACATCATTCTACATCTTGAGTAGCGCGATAACAAGGAGCTGGTATACCAACTTTTGCTCTATCAGCAACAGAAATAATGCTTTGGTCATCCACAGTAAACGCAACCTTTTGACCATCAATTGTTAAGAACATGTTTTTCTCCTTTATGGGTATGATATTTATACCAATTTTATCTTTATTCTTGATAAAATACATCGGGATAAGCTATCTCATGAAAATGGCCATTTTTGAAACTGTTTTATTCCTGCACAAAACAATATTTCCGGAAAAAAAATGTGAAATAGTGAGCGAAAAGTGTTAGAGTTCATCATAATTGTGTAGGTATAGGATACTGTGTTCCTATAATTGGGAATAGGACGTTTTAACATGTTATGTATATAAAGGTGTAATGATTTGATGAAATTTTATTGGATAGCTGCAAATTCTTATCTCTCTCTCTATTTTTTCCTAAGGGATATGCTGACTGGTGCGACTTAAGCAAAACAGTTGACCTTCGATTTATTTAGAGCAAAGTGAGAATCACCCAGAGATTTGGATGAACTATTTAGATTCCCACTCTCTCATCTCTGAATTGATAAAGAAGTCAATCATGATCCTGTAGATATTCTCGATCAACTCTGGTGAAATTCCCTTAATCCTTGCTAACTCCTTTTTAGATTGAATCACCTGTTCAACCCGCTGAGGGTCCTTTACTGCCCTATGATTTTTTTTAAAGAGAGCTGCTCTTTTAACATAGGTCGATCGTTGGGCTATCAGACTTACTATCTCTTCGTCGATGGTATCAATCTCTTTTCTTATTTCAAATATTGATGTACACTGGTCTGCTGTTTTCATTTAAACTCCGGATTTATTCTCTAGGAGTATGCATTGTAGCGGTCTTAATTAATGTTTTTGATACTGCATCGGTTTTGCCGTGTAATTTTGCTGAGTACTCATAGATAGGAATATAAAAGAGGCATGCAAGTTATGAGAGCAGCCTGTTTTGAGGTTCCCTAAAAAAAATAAAATAATACACAATATAGACAACTATTCATCCGTAATAGGTTTGAAAATGTTTCAAGACCCCCCTAAGACCCTCCTTTAGGTGAATGAGGTCTGCTTCTTTGCACTGGAAGCAGACCTTTATTTATTTGTTTTCATTGAAGTGATGAAAAAATATCAGGGTTATATTGATTCTCTTTCATGAACTGTTTATCTAGGTTAACAGCTCTTAAAGAGGCATTGGCAATCAAACCATCACCGTGAACTTTGGTATCGTATTCACACCGGGTGCGTTTTTGGTATCCATGACCATTGGCAATATGCACTCGCCCCTTCTCATCGATCATAAGGTTGCCGGTTATATCTCTTCCTAAAACATAGAGATTGGCTGGAAGGCCAAATTCACCGATTTTCATTCCATGATCAGCGTCGGTTTCAAAGGCCAGTTCCTGAACGAATTTTTTAATGTCACTGTTATCACAGGTAACCTCTGAAATTTTGCTCTCCTTAATCTGCCAATAAATTGGTGTAGCATTGAGTGCCTGCATAAGAGCTTTATAATCGCCCACAAAGGGAGCAAAGCCCATGAGTGGGCCGTAGGAGCCGCTAATGACCAAGGTACCTTCAATACGGGCAGGATGGAAAAAGACCTCTGCTGGAATCGGATTGGCATAGGTTCCCAACTTGAGCACACCGTTGCTGTTTACTACATCATACCGGTCATGGTCAAGCCAGGCATGGATCTTTGATCCGCGATCACAGGTGAGTTCAACTTTGGTAACCTGTTGCATAAAAGTAAAGAGCTCCTCGCTAAAGGCGACCCTGTTTTCTTTGCTAAATGCCGATTGCAACACATCAACCGTACAGTTAGGAAGACCGCCAATCTTTCCTCGGCTTGCAGCGAGATCAATCAGGCTCACCCGCATGGGTGACTCTCCCTCAAGGCTTTGCATGATGTAAAGAAGCGTGTTGTGCTCTTTGTCCGGCCCTTTGAGCAAATCGACCAAATGTGTTTCAAGCTCATCGGGAAGTGAGGTAAGGGGAGAGCCCTTACGCCAAAGGTCTAAGTCGATGACCGTTATACTATTTTCTGTTTTTTCTGAGATTGATTGTGCTGATTCTGCAATAGTATTACCGATGGTTAGGGTCGCTTGATCAGCAATGATTACGAGAGAACCACCTTGAAAACGAAGATAATCAGCTACTAACTGATCTGTAAGATTTCTTAGATCAATTGACATGTTGGTATTCCTCTTTGTGAGATGATGGTTAGGCACTTACCTGTGTAATGAGTTCATGAATTTGTTCTGGTGCTGGGCTCTGTCCTGCGGAAAGCATGGTAAGGACTAATTTATTATCACCATAGGCAATGGGAAAGGCTGAGAGAGTTAAATTATTATTATCAGTGGCATTAAATTTTTGCACAGAAGCAAATGAGAAGAGTGAGTGGATTCGCTCTTCAACCTTAGAAAAAACCGCAGCCATCCCTGCAAGTGAATCCATGTATTCACCGGAGCCGGCAACAGCCAAGCCAATATTGTCAGCCAAGACAGCACCACGATACCCTTCAAAGTCAGCAAGGTGATAGATGACTGCATCCATATATTTTCCAATACCTTCAGTTTCTTGCAGTGGCTGATGTGGTTTTTGTGCTGGTTGGAGGGTGATACCTAATGAACGAAGTGAATCATTTTCCTGCTCTAATGTGTTAACACGATCACGAAGCGAGTTGGCCTCTTCTGCCTGGGCAGCAAGAGTGTTGTTGTCCTGGCGAAGTTTTTCAATCTCATCAACCTGAGACTGTAACACCTCTACCTTAATTGCCAGTTCATTACGTTCATTTTCTAAAGTGTCCAACTCGTCAATACGAATGGAATGTGCTTCCAAGTCTTTTTTTGCATCCATGTATTTCTTCATGAGCTTCACCTTCTCTGTCTGGATTTTGTCAGTTAGAGAGGCTTTCTTTTTAAAGCCCACTGCTTTGGCATGGACTGATTTGTAAGCACTGTACACCTTTTTTAACTTAGTAGCTAACTCTTGTCTTGATTCACTAAGAGAAGCGGCGGTTTCTTTTGCTTGGGTAAGCTCCTCCTTTGTCTTCATAAAATCATGAGACGAAAGGATTGGTGCCTGTTCATAGGACTGCATTTTATCGATAAGCGAATCTCGATCAAAGGAGATCTGCTTATACTCTTGGTGTAATTTGTTAAAATGAGTGGAGAGTTTGTGATTATGGTCTTTTACCCGCTCGTAAAAGTCGCGGAGTTTGGTATAATCGCCTTTAATAGCTTTATACACCCGAAATGTTTTGTTATAGGCATGTAATACTTGGCTAAGCTGCTGTTTTGCATTGTTCTTCTCTTTGCGCATGTTTTGAATTTGGTAGTCGTAATCATCCACGATTTTTGAGATGACCGCTGTATGTTTACGCGAAGAGAGGGAGTATCCCACTGTATACATGGCTATTGACGCAACCAGCACAATTAGGCCGGCAATAAAGAAAGTTCCCATAATCAAACCTCAGAACAACTATTAATATTTTCTGCTGATGAGTTAAAAAATCTATTCATTAAAGTAATATAATATAGAAATAATTGCTATGGATAAAAGTAGCCCGCATTTTAAAATATGTGTAACCTAGGTGAATATGCTCTGAATAGATAGAAACCCAGATATATCTATGGTGGGATAGCCAGATTTTTGGGATGGAATACCCCAACTCTGGCTAAATCATCATTTCAAATTAAACATCGGGAGAGTGCAATTATTTGGTGATCTATATAATTTTTTCCAATTCTGGAACAATGCGACGAAGTTCTAAAAAGATTAATCCCAGCTTTGCTTCACTGGTAACCAATAAAACCAAGACACCAACCTCGCCAACTGAATTCAGAATAATATAGCCCTTTTCCGATTTAACATAGATCTGGTTGAGAGGAGCCCGCATCATCTCTTTAGAGATACGCTCACCTACACCCAGAATGGCTGCAGACATGCCACTGACCAGCTCTTCATCAATTTCACTGGGGGCATTTGATGCAATTAGAAAACCATCCAAACTGACCACTGCTGCACCAAAAATATCTGGCGAACTCATTCTTAACTGTCGAAGAACTTCATTGATTTTTTCGGTTTTGCTAGCCAAAATAAGTACTCCCTTTTATAAATGTTTATGTGTTATTAGTTTATATTTTTCTAACTTGTGTATTATGATTGAAATACCACAGTGCATCGATCACCGGCTGATTTTACCTCATAGCTATATTTTTTCTTGGTAAAAGCAGAGAGTAATCCAGCCCAATATTCGTGGAACAGAAGACAGAGGTCGGCTTTTCCTGCCTCCATGCCACTTTTAGTTACTGGAAAAAGAAGACCACAGGGTTGGACTGATATTTCAATACTATTGTCCTGTAAGGTATACTCAAAATCGAAGCTCGTGCCAAAACGGGCTTTCATTCGATTTAACAGTGCCTCTAAATCCTTTTGTTCATACATCTCCGGTAGATGTGATGCCGCGACTGTCCCAGCTCTCCGACCGACAGACTTATGACCACGACCAAGAATCTCCGATATTGCAGAGGAGAAGGAGGTCAAAAGGAGGCCAATTTCGCCAAAGGCAATTTTTAATTCATCCTTTGAGATGGTTGTTGTTGCAGTTTTTGTTTGTAAAAACTTTTCAACAAAGGTGGTGTCCTTTTCAATACGATGAAAGGGTTTTATTGCCTTACACTCGTCAATCGTAATACATTGCGAGGGACAGAGATAAAAACAGGAGAGACAGCCAATGCAGTCGTCTGAGTGGGTAACGTGGGCGATGTTTTTTTCCTGATCTATCTCAAAGACATCCACAGGACAGGTGTCAGAGCAGAGTGTACATCCTCGACAGCCAGTCTCTTCTATGGTAACTTTGGGCATTACATTCTCCTAACTTGTCTAATGAGCGCTCCTCTGTGACGGATCGTAACATCCATTTTCATGGCACCAATCCGATGTGTGGCACAGGAGAGACAGGGATCATAACAGCGGATCCCGAATTCTATGGCATTGAGAAGCTCCTCTTCTGGCTGGTCTATATATTGTTGTGCTGAGAGCTTTATGGTTTCATTTATGGCATCGATATTCTGTTGGGTTGCAACCAATAAATTTGCCTTTGTCACCAAGGCGTTTTCATCAACCTGGTAGTCGTGAATCAAGACTCCCCGGGGTGCTTCGACATGGGCAACACCATTACGAGGTGATCCCAAGGGAGCTCGCACCTCATCAGAGGCAATCTCAGGAGCTGCTACCAGTGTGGCAACTTTTTCTAAAGCATAGAGTAGTTCAATTAATCGGGCATAGTGATACATGACAGTTTGGTGACAGGGGAATCCTGCAACTTCACGAAAATGGGCAAGCTCCTGTTGGGCTAAAGGAGTGTCTATGCTGTCAGCACAATTGAGTCGCGCTAAGGGACCCACACGATACATGACTGATTGTCCATCAACAGTATAGTAGGTACTTTTTCCATAGGTATCCCTGTTTGTTGTTTCTGTAAGTCGTGACACCCACTCCTCTTCAGAAAAATCCTGAAACTCACCAGTGGTGCTCCTCATTCGCATTGGACCGTCATAGAGTTCAAGCGCACCATTACTGACTGTTCCTAAGTAGGCTGACTCTATAGGCAACGATTTCATCAGTGGCATCTGCTGGAGAAGTACCTCTTTTATTTGTGGATAAAGCTCGCTACCCAAAGCTGCAGCCTCTTGTACAGTGGATTGGAGTTTTTCTACCTGTTCCCTGCTTAATGGTTTGGCCATGCCACCGGCAACCATGGTAACCGGATGAGTACCTCTGCCGCCAACAATCTCACAAATGCGATGGCCATGACTTTTTAGCAGAATCGCCTTTTTTGCCAAGTCCGGATATTTTTCTGCAACCCCTAAAAGGTTTCTTTTTTCCAAGGGTGCATTGATACCAAGAAGTAAATCTGGTCCTGCCAGAGCAAAAAGGTGAATTGCATGGGAGTGAATAATCCCACCCAGATTGAGAATGTTTCTAAGAATCCTTGCTGCCTCAGGAATCGTTGTATCAAAGATCTTGTCAACTGCGCGAACCGCAGCAAGATGGTGGGTTACCGGGCAGGTTCCGCAAATGCGGGAGGTAATGGTGGGCATCATCTCTACCTTCATACCCTGTAAGAAGGTTTCGAACCCGCGAAAATCCATTACCTTAAAGCAGGCGGTTTGGATTGTATTGGTATCATCAAGGTTTAATTCAACGCTGGCATGTCCCTCAATGCGGGTGACCGGATTTATCGTGATATTTCGGGCCATAGTTAATCCTCGTTTCTTGCTGGAGCAGACTGCTGCATCCACTTTTTAAGGAGAAAGGTCGGTTTCTGTCGAAACACCGGTGATGCCATGGCATAGGCAAAGTGAGTCTTTGCCTGTGACTCGATCTCTTGAATTATTGCCTCTTCGGAAATCTTTGTTAAGTGAGCCATGCGGGCCGACACTTCTGAGCGGACATCCTTTTGCGGCTCTAAAATAACCGATTCTGAGGGGCCACCGCAAGAAAAACAGGGGGTTCCTGCGCTAGGGCAGGGGGCTAGGCATCGGTCAAGGGTTACTGAGCCAAAGCAGAGCATTCCCTGCGAGAGAAAGCAGGTTTCATGGTCAGTTGTAGGTGATCCCATTGATTGTATTTCACTGGTTTCGGTTTTTTTCATGACTCGTTTACAATTGTAACAGACAGTATGGCGGCCTATCTTTGGTTCTCTTCCTCGAATGAGTGCCATGAGCCCTTCAAAGATATACGCTGCATGGGGTGGGCAGCCGGGCATGAAGAGGTCCACATCAATGACCGCGTTGAGTGGGAGTGCCTGTTCTAAGAGTTGTGGCACTTCCTCTGGTGCATCTTTGGTGTTGGTGCTCGGGTTTTGTCGATAGGCATTGTCAAGAAGCTCACTGTTAGTGTGGGCATAACTTGCGCTATGGGGTCCCCCAAAGACTGCACAGGTGCCAAAGGCAATGATCGCCTTACAGGCTTCACGCATTTTCTTGGCAGCTTCAAGGTCATGTTCAGTACGGACCGAGCCGGTGATTAAACCGATATCTGCGGCAATATATTCTTTGGTGTCCATAAGGATTGGTATTCTTTTAAGGTCAATCTCCTCTAATACGGTGAGCAACTTCTCATGAAGATCAACAATACCCACTTCACAACCGGAACATCCAGAGAGCCATTCTATTGAAAGGGTTGCTTTTTCTGCCATTATTCTGCCCTCCTCGGTTTAACCCGCAGTAGGCCAATGCAAGCATTTTCCCCAGAGTGAATAAATTCATAGTCGGAAAGTGCTCCATAAATTTTTTGAAGAAGTCCACAAAAGAGTCCGTGGTTCAGCAAGCAAAGAGAGTTCCGCTGAGGATGACCATAGTGAAATTGACAGGAACGAACCATACAATTACCAAAGACAAGCTTTACCAAATGCTCACCATTGTCTTCGGTAATATATTCGGGTTCACTCTGTTTTTTATACACCTCTACATCCCATCGAAGTCCCAGACGCTCCATCTCTCGGGTTACCTCTTCAATGGCCTTGAGAAGATCAGTCTCCCTGGTGGCGATATCACTTTGAAGGGCAATAGTCTGACCTGCCCGAAAGGTTATGCCTGGTGCACCGCGTCCCACAAGCTCTTCTAATCCATGGGCAATTGATGCCAGAAAAAGCATACTACCCTGGACTAGCTCCAATGGTTTATTTCGTTCCATTCACACTCCTTACGATTGAGCGCTTCCCTGATCATTGATCAGAGACTCTAATCGTTTCAGATTTGTTCGATAGGTTTTATTTTTTGGATCGGCTTCACAGGCTTTTTGCAGATGGATCAATGCTTCGGAGTACTTCTTAGCATAGAGGGCCGATATACCAAGATCAAAATACTCTAATCCTTTAGGACCAGAGGGTGTTTTCGGTTTTTGATGTGATAATTTTTCTGTAGAGTCATCCTTTTTAGGGACAGGCTCAGATTTCTCAACTTTTGCAAAGGGGATATGGTCTGTTTCAATAATATAGGTGTCCTCTTCCGGGTACTCTGATTGTTGCGCACTAAAGTAAGAGGCAATATTTTTTTGTGCTGCGGTGTCGAGCCAAGCTTCTCGATGTTGATAGGTTGACTCCCACATCTCGCTCATAGGTAAGGCTGAGGTGTCCTCTTTGGGTACCGGGGGTGACTGTTCTGGTTGCGTTTCTGTAACGGTCTCCTGTTTCTCTTGTGCTAACGAGCCACTTTCTGAGATTGAATGCTCAAGGGGACCTGTTTGTGAAAGTGTATCTTCACTCTCTAAGTCGAGTTCTGAGCTTGAGTGTTCTAAGTCAACATCGCTATCCTCGTCGATCGATTCATCATAGTGTTGATCGAGCTCAGCTGCATATTGCAGTAGTTCGCGTAGGTCAATTTCTTGGGTGTCATCCTCAGAAAGAGAATCCTCTTTTTGAGATTCTGGTTCAGGAGTGGCCAAATATCTTCTAATAATGGTGGTGTCTCGACTGGTCATCTCCTCCTGTGCCTGGTTATGATTGAGTATCTGCTCTAGCCAAATCCATTGCATTCGTTCTGTTTGGGGGAGCTCTCTAATCTCTTCATGACGCTTCTTGACATACTCCTGTGCTTCCTCAGGCATGGCCTCATGATTTTGAAAAATACTGCAAGTAAAGAGTCCGGCCTCTTCTTTAGAAGGATTCAGATTGTTTTTCGTCATGAGCGTGATGAGTTCCTGCTCTAAATTCTCTAAAGAGGCTTGGCGATTCTCAATTGTACGATCTATGGAACGCATAACAATAGTGTCAAGTTCTGGAGGGATGCCGGGAGTGAGTTTTCCTGGAGGTAGAATTCGCTTTTCTTCAATAATCTGAAGAAGGGATTTGGTATCCGGTGCAACATAGGGCAACTTTCCCGTAAGAAGCTCATACAATATTACACCCAGTGCATACACATCAGATTGATCACAGAGATGATTGTTCCGTAGTCGTTCCGGAGCGGAATAGGCTGAGTTATGGGTGAGATAGTGGGGCATCCCGCCATAGGCAAAGGTGGAAATGGTGGGGAAACCCAAATTGTAACACTTGACCATACCAGCCAGGGAGATGCTAATGTTCGAGGCAGAAATACAGTGCTGCAACATACCTGGCGAGTGTCCATCAGTTTTATAGCGAGCATAGGCATAGGTTAAGACATGACAAAGGTTGATGACCAAATAGAGCGGAAACCAGGGTGGCGCGTGTAATCCGGATCGTTTAAGTTGACGGTTCATTTGTTCTAAAGTAAAGCTGTCAAGGTGCTCGTTGGCAATAAAGTATTTGTTCGCGGCATAGCTACCAAAGTCTAATACAGAGGCAACATTGGGGTGTTTGAAGGTTATTGCCTGTTCACCCTCTTTTTCTAAAAGTTCCTCAAAGGAGGGCGTCTCATTTTTATGAGGGTAGATGGTCTGAAGAAAAACGTTTTTTTTCAGATCATTGTAATGAAGATCTGCAAGCCAGGTGTGTCCGCACTTGAGTTCTGAAATTTTAGACTTTACTTTGTAAGAATAGTTGTTTAGTTGCATGATGATAACCAGCTATTTGTCAAGTCTTCTTTACTGTTGCCTATCTTTGGTTTGTTAAGCGCTGAGTAAGATTTACAAGAGAACAAAATATATAGAGCTATCTCTACTCAGCAATATAAATGTCTTGCTATTACACAAATCTAACAGAACTATACAACTGGCCACCACTGCATAATTATAACCTTAATAGAGAGAGAATGCAAAATATTAATAGGTAATTTTAACATTTTTTTGAGGGGTAAAAATTACGACATTTTGTTCACAAGAATATCCATGGTCAGCTTCAAATAAACATATATTTATAGAGACATAATTATTTCTATCTTCCATATATAGGGGGATCCAATGAATAAGTTGCTGGTGTGTTTATCGTTAACAGTAGCGTTTTTTGTGCAATTCTCGAGTGCTCAGTGCACTAAAGATATAGAATGTAAGGGTAATCGGATTTGTGTTGAGGGTGTCTGTGTCGAACCCAAAGAAGAGAGTGGTCCATCTGAGTCGCTACCAACACCAACAAATGAAACGACACCACCAGATGGTACTCCTATGGGATCGGGTGCGTTCTATATGAATCTTTCCGGTTTATTTCAATTCGGGCCAATTTTTGGCTTCGGGATTCGAGTCGCGCCAAACCTCATTATTGATGCGCATTGGCGTTACTCTTCCTTGGGGTTACTCTATGTTGTGCTTGCAACCGATGGTTTTGAGGATGAAATGTCCATGGGGTGTATGGCTGCGGGTTCAGGAATTCGGTACTTTTTTCCCAATGAAAAAAAGCCACATCGACTCTATGTGGGTGGTCTTTTTGAATATGGTTGGGGAAAAACCCAAAATTTAGCGGAGGAGAACTGGGAGTGGAAAAGTGAGGATGCACAAATTATTATTGCACCTAATGGGGGATTTCGTTTTCGCTTTGACTCTAATTTCTTTTTAAATCTTGGTGTCTTAGCTGGAGTTGCCATTGATGTGAAAAATGAGTGGTGGTATCTTAATAATCCCTCTGTTACCTATGATCAACGGGGCGCTACCTTTTTTGGTATGCTCGAATTCACTTTAGGCTGGGAATTTGGTAGGTAGGGAAGAGCCAATTAGGTTTATTGAAGGACAGATTGAAAAGCTTCCTCTGAGGGATTCTCTAAAAGTTTTTGTATAAAATCAAAGGCCTTTTCAAGGTTATCCTTTGCTTTGTCGGTCATCTCTTCTCGAAGCTCCCACTCATATCCCTTGATCTCTAAAAGATAGGTTCGCGGCTTTTTTTTGTAGAGTTCATGACAGAGTGCCAAAACCGAACCGGGAGACATGGCATGGGTGGTAAAGGCGATATCTGCTGCTGGCTGTAAGGTAGTCAATCGAAAGGGTTCTACATCATTCTGAGAAGCATCAGCAAATATGACAATATCCTTATCAGAAATCTCTAATGCATCTTCTGCATTGAGTTGATAGTTGGAGTCACTAGTAACCCCGGAAAGTTCAAGCTTATCAACCATCTCAGAAAGGGCAACCCCGAGCCCATCATCCATGCGCCCGGGATTACCAAAACCATATACAAAAATTGACAAATTGTTCTTAGGCATTTCTTGATTTCTTGTCAATCAAGTTACCCGCTGCATCATAGAGATCGATCTCCAGAGGCATCTGACCAATCGCATGGGTCGCACAGCTCAGACAGGGGTCGTACGCTCTAATAGCAACCTCAACGCTGTTGAGCATACCTTCGGTAATTTCGGCGTTACCAGCAATGGTGTTTCTGGCAACCGACTCAACGGCGCGGTTCATTGGTTCGTTATTATGGGTTGTTGACACGATAAGATTTGCCATCTCAATCTGATCATTTTCATTGATCTTATAGTGGTGGAACAGGGTTCCACGAGGTGCTTCAATAAGTCCAACACCCTCGTTAACCTTGGTACCCTTAGCAACAAGATCAGTACTCTGTAAATCAGGATCATTAAGCAACTCTTTGATCTTCTCAGCAGAGTGAAGCAATTCAATGAGACGAGCCCAATGAAAATGCATTGACATGTTGTTCGGTTTACCATCGGTGTAGGCTTTAAAAGTTTCGAATTCCTTCTGAGCCATAGGGGTGTCGATAAAATCACAGGTATTAAGGCGAGCAAGAGGACCGACACGGTACCATCCATCCTTTTTACCAATGTGGGTAAGGAAGGGGAACTTCATGTAACTCCAGGATTTTACCTCTTCACGGATGTGACTGAGATAATCCTGATAGTCAACGTCGTCTAAAATTCTATTACCGTCAGTATCAACAGCGCGCAAGACACCGTGATACAGGTCTAAGGCACCATCTTTTCTTACAAGACTTAAATGGTTTGAAGGAAATTCTGCAAAGCCATCAATAAAGTCTTTGTTTTTGCTATGGTAATCTTTGAAAAGATCAACCGCAGCCTGTGACCAAGTCAACATCTGCTCTATGTTGAGTGGGTCTGCGCCGTTAAGGAATTCATCACGTTCTTCGATGCTTAGATTTTTGTTAATACCACCAGGAATCGCGCCAGTACCGTGGATCTTTTTACCAGCAGTGGCACGGATAACTTCCTGACCATATTTACGCATCATAACACCCTGTACTGCCAGATCCTTAAACTTAAGGGCCACACCAATCACATTGCGGATTGCAGGATCAGCATCAACGCCAAAGAGTAAGTCTGGGGATACAAGATGAAAAAAGTGAAGAGCATGGGACTGGAACATTTGTCCATAGTGCATAAGGCGACGCATCTTTTCGCCAACTGGGGTTAGGCCATCAGGACCAACACCAACAATGACGTCAAGCGCTTTTGCCGCTGCTAAATGGTGAGAGACTGGGCAGATACCGCACAAGCGCTGTACCAATACCGGTGCTTCCCAGTATGGTCTACCCTGAACAAAACGTTCAAATCCTCTAAACTCTACTATATGAAATCTACTCTGGGCCACCTGATTATTGTCATCAAGGTGAATGGTCACCTTTCCGTGGCCTTCAACTCTTGTTATCGGTTCAATGGTTATTTTCTTTCCCATGAGTGCTCCGTTATTTAGATGTTAATCAAATTTTACTACTTCGTATGGTAATGCCAACTCGCCACCGGTTACTAAGGCGGCAACTGCATTCCAAATTAGATCAGCTCTTGGCGGACACCCAGGAAGAAAATAGTCAATCTTCACGATTTCGTGACAGGGATATACTCTGTCAAGGATCATGGGTATCTCATCATCATTGGGTAGGATCTTTTTCTCGTTACAATCAGCAACGGTTGGACCGTCGAGGTAAGCCTCTTCGATACATTCCTTAATAGGAATACCATTACGCATTGCCGGTAATCCACCCATAATTGCGCATTCACCTAAGGAGATCAGAATGTTACAGTTCTTTCTAAAATCCTTAAGATTATGTACATTTTCACTGTTACAACAGCCGCCTTCGATTATTCCGATATCGCACTGCTTGGTAAAAGTTTTAATATCGTCAACTGGTGATTTGTTGAATTCCACAAGCTCGATAAGGTCGAGAATTCTCTCATCAATATCGAGAATTGACATGTGACATCCAAAACAACCAGCCAGTGATGCTGTAGCGACAACTGGTTTACTCATTATATGCCTCCATTATGATTTCGCTTTGTTATGCATTACTTTCAATATCACTGCCGATAGGAGCAGCGTCATATTTACGTTGACCGATTGGTGTAACGAATCCTGTCTCTTTCTTGAGGATTGCACCAACCGGACACAACTCCATTGCTTCCTTTGCCTGTTCCTCGGAAAGGTCGGCTGCCAGGGTTTTATCCATCTGGATGACCGTTTTATTTCCGCGTTTGGCAACAGCAAACAAGGACTTGCCGTTTGTCGTAATTGAGCTGCGTACACATCGTTTACAGAGGATACATCTGTTTTTTTCGATGAGTAGCTTTGGTGATGTGGCATCCAGCTCTTTCCGAGGAAAGGTAAAGTCATAGCGGGGAACCATCATCTGATATTTGTAACAAAGCGCCTGGAGATCACAGCTTCCACTCTTTTCGCAGGCAGGACAGAAATGATTGCCTTCGACAAACATCATCTCCACAACTGCTTTGCGGATGTTGGTGATCTCTTCGGTATTGCTTTCAATTTCAACGCCCTGGGAAACGGTAGCTGAACAGGCGGTCGTCGGAGCACCATTGACCTTGACTGTACAGACACGGCATGTTGCTGCAGGTTTCAATCCCTCGAAGTCGCAAAGGGTCGGAATGTACACGCCATTCTTCTTTGCTGCGGCAACAATGGTGTCTCCCTTTTCGGCAGTACACTGTTTTCCGTCTATTGTAAAGGTAATTTGTTCACTCATAGTTTCTTCCTTTATAGATTGGGTTCTCTTCCGACATATTCACATGAATCAGCAACTGAGGCAGCCAGATCAAAGGTAGGAACATAGGGGCTCTCTTCTTGGAGCCTGGATTCATACTCTTCCGGCAGATTTTTAATGGTTGTTACAACTGGGTTAAACGAGGTTTGGCCCAATCCACACCGGTTTGCTGCTTTCATAATTGTCCCAAGTTCGGTAAGTTTCTCTAAATCGGCTTTAGTTCCCTTACCGTTGATAACTTTATCCAGAGTCGAACGGATGATGCCATTGCCAGCACGACAGGGCACACAGGATCCACAAGACTCATCGCAGAAGAAATCCACAAAATTACTGACTGTTTCTAAAATGTCACGGCTTTGATCAAAAACAATGACCGAACCACCGGTTGCAAGGTCACCAAAACAGATTTTCCGTGAGAAGTCCTTGGCACCGACGAAGGTTCCCGAAGGTCCACCAACCAAGACAGCCTTGGTATTGCTGGCACCGACCATGTCGAGCATTTCCTGTACAGAAAGGCCCCAGGCTACCTCGTAAACGCCAGGTTTTTCACAATCACCGGAGATGCTCAACACCTTGGTTCCTGCTGATTTATCATTACCGATTCCCTTAAACCATGCAGCACCCTTAACAAGGATCTGTGACACTGCTGCAAAGGATTCTACATTGTTAACTGATGTTGGTTTGTCAAGGTAACCCTTTTCAACGGGGAAAGGGGGTCTGATGCGTGGTTCGCCACGTTTGCCTTCGGCTGATTCGATCAGAGCTGATTCTTCACCGCACACATAGGCGCCTGCACCAAACTGGATACGAAGGTCAAAGTTGAATCCCTCTTTACCAGCGATATTATTACCAAGAAGATTTTTCTGACGATAGTCATCCAACACACTTTCAAGGTACTTTTTAAGGTAGGTGTACTCTGCACGAAGGTAAATAATGCCCTGTTGTGCACCAAGAGCGTATCCACCAACGATCATTCCTTCAACCACAAGCTGAGGTGTTTCAGTAAGGATCACTCGGTCCTTAAATGTACCAGGTTCACCTTCATCGGCATTACAAATAAGGTAGCGTTCTTTTTCAGCTGCCTTTGAACAGAATTCCCATTTTAATCCAGTGGGGAATCCTGCACCACCGCGCCCGCGAAGGTTAGAACTTTTTACCTCGTCAATAACCGCTTCAGGAGCCATCTCAATGCATTTTTTAATGGCACTACCTGATTCAAAGGTGCTGAAAATAACATCACCCTTTTTCTGGATATTGTTTTTAACCATTGACTGAACAAGGTCGGAGCTATTGACACCATCGCCTAGCTCGGTGACCATTTCTTGTACAGCCTTGCCAGCACGCATACCAGCTACCAATTCCTTGGCTTTATCGGCAGTAAGATTTGTAAAGACAACCCCGTTGACAATCGCTGCTGGTTCCTGATCGTTCATTCCGATACAGGCGGTATTATGCAGGCCGATCACCCCGTCTTCAGTCACGGAACCAAATGTGCATCCAGCTTCCTGCTCAAAAGCTGCTGCCACTGCTGTGCGACCCTTCATTTCTGCTACTGCGCTATCATTGAGGTACACAGCATATTTACCAACCGGTTTTTGCGAGAAGAAGTGATAAAAAGAAATTGTCTGCTCAACCTCTACCCGGGAAATACCAAGGCGCTCAGAAAGCTGCGCAACCGCATCACTGGGAATACATCCTTCCTCAGTTTGAATATCGGTGAGGATATCCATTAAGCGGGTAGCATCGCCTTTGTACTTGTCCAGGATTTGATTTAAATCCGTATTCATCTGCTCACACCTTTTATTAAATGTTAAGAAGTTAAATTATTAATAATTACATCCTTAAAGTTCACTGCTTACAGGCTTGCCATTAGAATGGTCAAACCATTTGATGTCGTGTTACTGATTATACTCTTTAATTACCCCCTTCAAAAATAATTAAGGTGAAAAATGTAAAATTTACAGGTAAGATTTTGCTATATCAATAGGTGATTCTCACAGTTCGTGTATAATAGTTATAGATGATTCTAATCCTTCTTAAAATATCTTATTACAAGGAATATAAATATAATACATTCTATCCAGAGAACAATAGATATAATAGATTTTAGATGGATACTTCACTATTTTGTATAACATTCAAAAAAAATGGAAAAGTCAAAAATAATCCACCCAAATAAAATTAAGAAATTATTTTTAATACACAAATAAATAGTGTTTTCTATAAGAAAACAAAAATATTCATTTTTATATCAACTTAGGGGTTGAAAAAAGGCTTTTTTCCTTATATTATAAAGTGTAAGGAGAAAATTGTATTATGATAAATGTTTTCGAATATATTGAGTATAGGATACTACTTAAGGATCTTTATGAGTACAAAAAGAGGGAGCAGCCCTCCTTCTCTTACCGGTACATAGGGAACAAAGTGGGCTTTAAATCTGCCGGATTTTTTTCCAATATCCTGCAGGGTAAGAGAAATATATCGAATCACATAATCTTTAAGTTTGCCGAGCTTTTTAAGTTCAATAAAAAAGAGACCGAATATTTTGAGATGTTGGTCATGTATGATCAATCAAAACAGCATGACCGGAAAAAATATTACTTTGAGCGATTGCTTGCGATGCGTAAATCCAAGGTCCATCAAATAACTGCAGACCAATACGAATATTTCGACAACTGGTATAATGTTGCAATACGGGAATTATTAAACTATTTTCCCTTTAGAGGAGATTACCAGGAACTGGCAAAAAAGCTGAATCCACCAATTACTCCAAAGGAGGCCAGAAAGTCGGTGGAACTCCTTTTGCGCCTCGGGTTAATAGAGGAGAAAGAGGATCACACCTATCGAGTAACGCATAAGACTATTACGACAGTGCCCAAGGTACCCTTAGTGGCGGTGCACAATTTTCAGCATGCTACCATGGACCTTGCCAAGGAGGCAATTGATCGCTTTCCCTTTGAGAAGCGAAGTGTGTCAACGCTTACCTTAAGTCTGTCGGAAGAGGTGTACAAAACCATTGAGGAGAAGCTTGCCATATTCAGGCGGGATGTGCTCGACTTAGTAAAAAATGATATGAAACGAATAGACCGGGTTTACCAATTTAATTTTCAGATATTCCCCCTTTCCGAGGAACAGGATCAGAATAGGGTATAATGAAGTACGTTTTAAGCATTCTACTTTTATTATTTACAGTGATGTGTCTATGGATAGATTGCTCTGTTGGTGATCCTCAAAGTAATAATAATCCTCCTGGTAGTGGTACTGAAACTGTTGGTGGAATCTTGGTTGATTCAACCGGTACTCCTGTATCAGAAGCCGCTGTTCATGTAAGGCCAGTGGACCCGTCCTCAACAATATTGTACCATGGTTTCACTGATGATACAGGTGCATATGAAATTGATAGTGTTAAACAGGGTGTTTACAATTTATTCGGCTTTACCTCAGATACTTCGTTGCTGGTCAAAAGAGATAGCATTGTCAAGCAAGATCAAATTTCTTTAAATTTAGGTGTCGATACCATGGTCGCACCTGGTGGCTTATTTGGAAGGGTTCTCCTTGACAGTGTGAGTAAAGCCGGTGTTAAGATTTATGTTCATGGATACTCCTATGTTGCCCATACCAATGACTCTGGTTATTATAAAATGGAAAACGTGTATCCTGGTATTTATACCCTTGGATATTCGTATATCGGGTACCGTGAGGAGCGAGACACTGGAGTTGTTGTTTTGCCAGCAACTATTGATACTCTACCCACAAAGCATCTTGTTCTTGATACCATAAATGCCCCACCGGCACCAAAAAATCTTCGCCTTACCTATGACACACTTTCTGGTGTGGCAACATTAGTGTGGGATCCGGTGCCTGTGGCAGACTTAAACCACTATAAAGTCTATCACGACTCTGCAGGAACACCGGTGCTGCTTGGTACTGCAAAGCAAAATCTTTTTGTTGATTCAATATTTTCAAACCTTTTAGATACTTCTTCCTATGAAAGAGTGTATCAGGTCGTGGCTGTGGATAATGGCAACAATGCCAGCCTTTATTCCAATCCCCTAGATTTGGTTGCTCTCTCACCAACTCTTTTAAGAACCTATTTTACCTTTGCTAAGGTGCATGATACTCTTGTCAATGGTCAGGAAGTCACCCTTGCGCTCTCCTATACCAATAAAACCAGGCTCAACACACGAATTCTCTGGTATTGTGGTAATCCATTAGATACCGTTCGGATCGACACAATTTCCGATAAAAGTGGGACCGATACTCTGGTTTATGCATGGCAGGATTCAGGATATCATACAGTGCGGGTAGAGGCGCTTGATAATGGTGGTCAAGTGTGGTGCGATAGTTTACGGGTGCGCATACTTGACTCATCGCAAATTTACATTCCTGACACCTGGCGAGATGTCAAGGCAATGACCCATAAGCGCCGCTTTAATGAAGCTATTTGTGTTAATGATGCACTCTATGTATTAGGTGGAGGAGAGGACTTTTACAATGGTATTGATATAATTCCTCGAGCACTCACAGTGGCTGAGAAATTTACTTTTGCCGACAGTACCTGGGTAGCTATTGATTCAATGCCCACTCCTCGATTTACTGCGGCTGTTGCTGCGGTGCAAAAAAAGATCTATGTCATTGGCGGACGAAATCTTGAAACAACCCACAACACTATTGATGTATACAATACAGAAACGGGAAACTGGGAAGCGCCTATCACAATGCCCTCTATTCGATACGGTCATGTCGCTCGCGTGCGACAGGACACGATCTTTCTCTTTGGTGGTTATAAAAAGGATAATAATGGCTTAGTGATCACCGCTGATATTGATGCCTTTGTTCCTGCAACCAATACATGGGAACTTAAAAGGAAGATGCAAACGCCTCGTGCCTATCACCAGGTGGTACAAATGGAGAATCAATTTTATATCCTCGGTGGAATAGAAAACCTTGAAGGATTGAGAAGCGTTGAGATTTATGACCCCACAACAAATCATATAAGCAGGGGAGATCCCCTTCGACAAGCTCGAATGCACTTTGGAGCAGTAGTATTAAACAATGAAATTTATGTTGTTGGAGGGATGGTGTCCTTGCTCTCCTCAGAAATGTTATCAAGTATGGATGCCTTTGATAAAGAAAAGGGATGGCATGAGAGAAAACCGCTGTCAAAAGCGAGGCACTCCTTTGGTATTTGTGGGTATAAGGGGATTTTATACGTGACCGGTGGGGCAGACAAAGAGTTTCCCTATTTGGGTCAACTCAATACAATTTTAAAGTATTATCCTTAATGTGGAGTTGGGGTGAACATAAGAAGTTATAGAATTCTCAGGGGTAAAGCAGTGTTACAGATTGTTATAATCTGCAACATTGTGATACATTTCTTATGTGTGTCCTCTGTTTTCTCTGGTACCTCTTCTGTGCATACCAATATGCTTTACAATCACGCCTATTTCAACGACAATCATTGGCGGATCTCCAGTGATTTAATTGGGTATAATCTCTCTCCTGAATATCAAGCTTTACAACCAGGTAGAGCTTCCTTTGCTCAATGCGATACCAATACCTATGCGCTTTTTTCCGCAACCGATAATAAACTATATCTTATGAGTATTGGATTACAGCCTGTCACTAATAATCAAAAGGCAATAATCTCAGCTCGTACACCAGTGCTTTCTCCTGTTGGCTCTGCAGGAGGACTCTTTTCACTATTTTTGCGACAGTCCCAAAAAGTCGATACCGTTTGTGTTTGTGTTCCTCAGAGTGGAAATGTTGTTCATATACATCATATTGATACTAAAACAAACCTTCCAGTTAAGGTCGATACTCTGATACTCTCCCAACCAACAGGACCTTTTACAACAACAGTCAGTGTTGGCGGACCTGATGAGGCTCTGAGTACTCCCAGTGGTCTTTGGATATGCGGCTCCCGGGGAGTTGTGCGCTATTTTGCCTGGAATGGGACTGCATGGGGTACAGAGGTGGTTTATGATATTGATACCGCTGAGACTGTCTCAGCTCTTTGTAAAGAGGCTCTAGGCACGGCCTCTGGAAAAGTTTACCAATTTGAGGGTAATGCCTTTGTATTAAAGGGGCAACCTGGACAATTTGCTATTAATAAAATATCGCCTTTGGGTGCTGTTGCCAAAGGTGGAACCATTATAAAACGTAAAGGTGCAAATTGGGTGCCCTTTGAAAAGGGTGCAAGCAATCCTTCCTATTTCAATTTTATTGCCCGTACTGATGGCTCAGGAGTTGAGCTTTTAGACAGTGCTTGGAAGTTTTCCGTACATACTTTGGAAGACACTGCGACCTACTTTGCCATTCGTCCCCCTGATGTAGCTGCTTTTGTAAATAATGGAGTGTATCACTATCCAGCAGATGTAAATAAAGTCGTTGCCATAGACCTTGTTGACCCTGATGGTAATTTCCGTCTGCCGCAGATAACCCTCAATAGCACTGTTAATTTAATTGATTCCCTCAATCCTTTTCGTCCTGATACTGTTTGGACTATGGGATACAATGATTTCTTTGATACATTAATAACCCTTACCCTGAGAAGGGATTCGATTATTGTTGAGGCAACCATCCGCAATGCAGCGTTTGAGTTTACGACGTACAGAAAGCATTGGGTCTCTATTCTCTCTCGTCGCGCTTTTAAATGGCGGAGAAATGATACCATTTTGGTATCTATGGATAACCAATCCCTTGTTTTGGTATATGAACCAGGTTCAACAGTAATCTCCCTGAGTGGTTTGCAAAGAAATGCAGCCAAACCACGAGTGTTGTATGGACAACAGGGTGTTACCTTTACCCATCTACCCAAAAACCTTCAGAGTATCTCATTTTACACTGTGCGAGGTCAGAAAATTTTAACACAAACAATTGCAATGAACGTAAAGAGTGTATTTGTACCAATGCCTGTGGCTGCTAATATGCTCTGTGTTGTGTATACCTTTTCCAACAAAGTGGTGTTGCGAGAGACCATCCCACTAATCAAGTAAATCCTGACGATTTCCATTAATCTTTTGTTCTTAAAATCTGTCCGTACTGTTTTCTGAAAGAAAACACTTTTGGTGTTTTTGGGTTGCTTTAGTGCTGTTAAGATCCAATATTTACGGTATATTAATACTATAGACTGTTTTCTGATTAATTAGATAGTTAACCTAAATATGGAGGGCACTATGAAGAAATTAGACACAAAAAAGATTACAGCTCCTATGTCTAAACATTCTGAACCAATATCCATCGATTGGTCAACTCCTATTTGGGCTCTTCTCTATTTATTGTTGATGTTTGTACTCTTTTGCAAAGGTGTTATGTCCTTGGTGCAATAGTAAGTGCTGCACAACCTCCTTGGAATGGGTGGCTGGATGTGATCATTTCTGGAGCGGTTTTTCCGCTCCTGACCATCCATCCTTTTAGCAAACCTAATTATTTGGCTTTTCGTCAGGGCACCCATCATCATCTTTAAAACCGTTCACAGTTTCAGGAAGTGTAGGACATTTGTCAATTTCATCGGGGACGCCATCATTATCATTGTCTAAGTCAGGGCATCCGTCTCGATCGGTGAATCCATCATAGTCTTCTGGCTTATTTGGACATCCATCTTTAGAATCATAAATTCCATCCTCATCATTATCATAATCTGGACATCCATCACTATCCTGAAATTGATCAAAATCTTCTGCCACGTCAGGGCATTGATCTTTCTCCTCTGCTATACCATCTTCATCACTGTCTTTAAAGAGATTTTTTAATCCCTCAATTGTAACAATTCCTATTGGTGCACGATTTTTTCCCATATTTTTAAGAGGATTGTTGTAAACCTCCTCTTTGTTGGTACCATAAAAAAGCTCAACTGAACTCCAGGCATGTTTGGGATATTTTGGATCAATTGAAATGTTCGTCGCATCGATAACAGCATATCTATTAAAGGAACGACGATTTTTAAAAAAGTTGTTGTAAATGATACGTGATTTTCGGGAGTCCTTGCTTACAAAGATTCCAAACTGTTTGTTATCAACAAACACATTATTTTGTACCAATACACCACTTTTTCGGGTTAAGTTGATGCCACAATAATTGTTATTGGCAAAGATATTATGCTCTATTGCGGTGCGTGTGCCATAGGCTACTAATTCGCAGTACACGCCACTCCACTCGTTATTAGCGATTATATTGTTTTTAATATAGGGAAGGGAAAGCAAACAATGGATGCCGGTTTTGGTATTTTGGGTAATAAGACAATTTTCAATTGCAACATTGGTGTTTTCTGATAAAATACCAATGCCTCCTTGCTGGATAGTAAACCGGGAGATAAGAGCAAAGTTTGCTCCTTTTACAACAGGATCTTTAAGATTACCCTTTAGAATTGTTCCTTTTACACTTTGACCAAGAAGGACAATTTTATCGGGCATAGTAATGTTTTCTTTGTAGGTGCCATTAAGAACAAAAACAGTATCACCCTCCTCGACCTCATTGAGGGCTAACTGGATTTTGGGGTAATCAGTGGGAATAACAATCTTTCTGCTGGCAAAAGTGAAAATAACCAAAGTAAAAACAAAAAAAATGTACGTTTTGGGATGTATCTTAGTCATAGTATTCTCCAAATAAAAGGATACCCAAAAATAAACAAACTTCCCTCTTTTTTACAAGCTATTATTTTATAGTAGTATACTAATAACTATTACGATTTAATATGAATAATAGTCGTCTTTTTCTTTCAAGGAGTTTAAATGATACAGTTAAAGGAATTGGTTGCCTATTTAGATTCCTATTTAAAGATTGAATCTGTTGAGGATATTTGCTGGAACGGCTTACAGGTAGAAGGTAAACAGAAGATTGGTACCATTGGTTTTGCTGTAGATGCTGGAACGACCACCTTTGAAAAAGCTAACGCTTTGGGAGTTGATTTTCTTATTGTTCATCATGGTATGTTTTGGAAATATTCTAATCCCTCTATTGCAGGAGTAAATCGTAAACGTTTTGAGGCGCTGGATCAAAACAGGATATCTCTTTATGCAGTTCATTTGCCTTTGGACAAACATAGGGTTGTCGGTAACAATGCCGAACTCTTGTCAGTAATTGGGGCCAAGATGGTTGAAGATACTGAGGGAAAAGCTTCGAAATCTATTGGGTGTGATGGCCTCTTTTCTAAAGCAACATCATTGGAATTCGTTGTAAAGAAACTTGAGCGTTCCTTACCAACAAGATGTAAGACCTTACCATTTGGCTCAAAAAAGATAAAATCAGTACATGCCCTTTCAGGTAGCGCCAGTCATGCCGATATTGAAAATGCCATAAAGCGAAAAATAGATCTCTTTATCACTGGTGAAGAGATGGAGTTGTATCATGCTGCCTTGGATGGGGCAATGCATGTGATTTTTGCAGGCCATCATGCTACAGAAACAGTGGGGCTAAAAGCACTAATGAAAAAGGTAAAAAAGAAGTTCTCTGTTACGACAAAGTTTATTGATCTTCCAACTGGATTATAGCTAATTGTTGCAATCAACATGATTACCACGCATGCGGAAGTCTAATACTCCCGCTTGCATGGTTGATTTCTTTGATTGTGATTGGCTAATTTGTATCACCTTCCAGCTTCATAGTAAAGCCGAACTTCGTTGAAATATCATTAAGGATTCCATAAGCGCAGGGAATCACAATAAGCGTTCCAATGGTTGAGAAAAATAGACCAAAAATGATTGTTGATGCCATTGGTCCCCACGTTGGAGAATAGCCGCCTAATCCGATGGCCATGGGTATGAGCCCGCCAATCGTTGTAACCGAGGTTAATATAATAGGTCGTAAACGGATGGTAGCCCCTTCTATAACGGCATCCTTCACTGGCATTCCCTTTCGCCTAAGCCCATTGATAAAACTGATCAGTACAATGGCATCATTAACAGCAATTCCAGCGAGCGCCACCACAGCAAAGAGTACCACTATGGAGAGTGGTGTACGCGAGATTAATAGAAAGAGAAAGCATCCCACAAGAGCAAAGAATATGGTCAATCCCATGATAAGCGGCTGGAAATAGGATTTAAACTGTGCACCCATAATCACGAACATAAGAAATAGTCCAACCCCAAACAGACGGGCCACGTCTGCCAAAAGCGTATTGAACTCTTCAAACTCACCTCCAACTTTTAGTGAAATATCTGGATAGAGCCGTTTATGCTTTGTGTTGAATTCATTTTCTATCCTTTTCATGATCTCTTTGATCTTTCGATTATCTAAATCAGAATCGGCACTAATGGTGATCTCTCGTTTCTTTTCCAATCGACGTATTGCACCAATACTTTTGCCGTATTCCAGAGTACACACTGATGAAAAGGGGATAAATCGTCCATCCGGTGTGGGAATGGAAAGATTAAGAACATCCTCCACTGAGCGTCTGTTTTTTTCTGCAAGACTGACAATCACATCGATCTCCTCATCTTCGTCATAGAATACAGTCGCTTCTGATCCCTCAAAACATTTACGGATATAGAGCCCTATCAGTGCGGCATTGAGCCCTAAGGCCGAGGTGCGGTCTTCATCAATGTTGATTTTTAGCTCCGGTGATCCCATATCGTAGTTGTCATCGATATTATAGACTTCCGGGTACTCTTCAAGGATTTTTTTGTAATCCGCAGAGAGTGATGCCATGTCATCGTAATTGTCTCCCTGCAGCCGGAAGGAGATTGGTTTATCACGAGGTGGTCCATTGGGTGGTACACGAAAGTTGACAATTTCTGCTCCGGGAATATTGTTACACATCTCCTGAAGCTCACGCATGATTACCGGAACCGGCCGTTTTCTACCCTCCTGTCGCTTTTCAAGCTCAACGGTAATTTGAGCGACATTGCTCTGGGTAAGCCACTCTGTTTCTCCAATTAAAAAGCCGACAGTGGTGCTCAATGATATGACCTCACCATTACCCACAAGAGGCATAAGCCGATCCTCAAAGCGCTTTGCAATATTTTCCGTTGACTCTCGAGGAGTCCCCACGGGGAGTTGGATATCAACCATGAAAAAAGGAAAATTCTCTCCAGCAAAAAGATCTTGCTTTATGAGAGGATACATAAAAAGGGTCGCAACAATAAGGATGTTTGTGATCACTAAGGTAATATATCGATGATGGTACGCTCGGGATACCAAATTTTTAAAGGCCGCCTGCCATCGACCAATAAAGCCCGTCCCCTTCTCTTTTACCGAACCACTCCAATCTGCAAAATGAGAGGGTAAAAAGAGTAATGCTTCGATTGTTGATGCGACCAGTGCCAGCGACACCACAATAGGGATAATTCGCATAAATTTACCCATGATTCCTGGAAGGATCATCAGGGGTAAAAATGCAGCGACTGTGGTACCGGTAGCCGCAATAACAGGAAGAATCACCTCGTTGGTTCCTTTGATTGCCGCTTCATGTCGGGAGAGTCCCATCTGTCTATATCGGTAGCAGTTCTCTATGATCACAATGGCATGATCGACGATCATACCAAGGACAAGGACCAGGGCAAAGAGTGAATTACCATTGAGTGTTTCACCAATATTGTCCATCCAAAGAAAGGTGATAGAGAAGGCCAAGGGAATTCCTAGAGCAGTAAGCAGGGCATTGCGAAGGCCGATGAAGACAAACAGAACAATAACTAGCAGAAGAAATCCCATTACCGCATTGGTCCCAAGAGTCGAGAGGGACTCTCGAATAAACCAGGTGGTATCATTTGAGTATGTCAAGGTTATTGATTCAGGTAGTGACTTTTTGTAAAGGTCAACAGCTTTTCGAACTCCCTTAACCACACTGATAGAGTTGTTTTTTAATTTTTTTGAAACTACTAAGGAGATTGACTTTTTGCCATTGAATCGAGCATCTTGCACCGCTTTGGAAAGGGTGTCTTTGATTATAGCTACATCGGATATTTTGATTGATCCTTGCCCAGGACGATTGCGAATGATCACATTACCAAACTCGTTAATATTTTTGATCTCACCAATGGTACGCAGAATATATTCTCTACTGTCATCGCGAAGTGTTCCACCGGGCACATTGATATTTCGACCTTGAATAGCTTGCTCAATTTCATCTAAAGAGATTCCAAAGGATTCGATTTTGTTTTTATCCACCTCAATGCGGATTTTGCGCTCCCGCGCACCCACTGGCTCAACCTTAGATACTCCCGGCACATCTAAAATTTTTTCCTTTAGTTCATTGGCAATCGTGTTAAGCTGCATCTCATCTACTTCACCATTAAGAACTATGGTAACAATGGAAAAGAAATCTGAGGAGGAGAAATCATCGATTTGGGGATCCAAAGCGTCATCGGGTAGTGGCACTTTGTCAAACTCTGCGCGAAGATCCTGATATACCCGCCTAAACTCATCGTCGGAAATATCATCTTCAAATTCTACCTGAAGAAAGCAGAGTCCCTCATAGGTAGTTGAACGAATTCTTTTTATCTTGTCAACATCGGAGATTTCATCTTCTACTTTGATGGTGATATTTTTTTCAATTTCCTCAGCTGAGACGCCGGGGTAAGGGATTGCTATGAATACCCAGGAAAAGGCAACATCACTCTCTAATTCACGGGGAAGACGTAAAAATGAAACAATACCTAACAAAAGAATTGCAATCATAGAGATATTGATCAGTACAGGATTTTTTACGGAAAATCTACCAAGGTTCATTGGGAGCCTCCGTTTTCAGATACCATCGTGACCATAAGGCTGTCACCGCGATTAAGAACGGTCATTCCTGAGGTCACCACAATGTCACCCAGTGAAATGCCATTGACAATTTCAGCTTTGTTTCCATGAATGCGCCCAAGCGAGATAAATCGGATAGCAGCCTTGTTATCTTGCATAACAAGCACTGCATCTTTCCTGTCCTTTTCTATGATGGCTTTCATAGGTACGGTTAATACAGAATCAATATCATTGGTGGTGATGGTCACCTTCACAGACATTCCCGATTTGATTGCGCGCTCTTTGGTGTTTTTCCAGGTTAATTCAATGTCATAGGATCCTGTTGTTGGATCGCTTCCTGCGGCGATGGCACTTACTTTTCCAGAGAAAGTCTGATTGTTGACAGCTGGAACTTTTATTGATGCGGGCATTCCTCGCTTGACAATGCCGATTTCCATTTCACCAATTGGAACAGTTGCTTTTAATGCTGAAATATCTACGATGCGACCTACTGGTGCGCCCACAGCTAAAACATTGCCCGGTTCAATGGTTCGATCCTTTTGCGCGATGTGCCCTGAAATGGGAGAGCGAATTTGGCAATCATTGTACGCCTTTTGCGCCGATTCCAATTGAGCGATTGTACCGGTGGTCTGGCTTTGAGCGTTAGTGAGCTCCGCCTCAGAGGCGTTGCCCTCGTCAAAAAGTTTTTGAACGACTTTTAGATTCAAGCTTGCTGCTGAAGCTGCTCGCTTAGCCTGTTCAAGCGCGGCGTATTGAATTGTTGCATTTACTTCAACAAGAATTTGTCCTTTTTTTACCCATTGCCCAAGGTTAAAGCGAACCTTTTCAATCTTTCCCTGTGTCTCCGAGACCACGTAGGATTCTCGAATCCCCGATGCTACTCCTGAGGCGTGAATTTCACGAGAAATGATGTCCCGGGTTACACGCATTGCCTCAACCGGTACCGGTGCTTTTTCAGGTTTTGTTTCAGGGATGTCTTGAGCTTCCTTTGGACTCTCTTTACACCCAATAGCGATAAGAAGTAATCCAACAATAAGGAATTTGTATGTGTTCATTGTGTAACCTCCAATTTGCCAATTGTTTTTAAATATTCAGCTTCATATAAAAGACATTCAAATAATTTTTGTATATAGTTAATTCGTGTTTGACTTGCTCCTAAGGAAACCTCCAGTAGTTGCGACTGATTGACAAGGCCACCATTATATCGCTTTTGCATGATGTCCAATTGCCTCTCCATGAGCTCCTGTTGTTTTTTAGCTGCCTTTGCCCCTTGATAGGAGGCCTTGTAAAAGAGTGCAATTCTTTTTAGGTTGACCCTGAGTTGTGATTCTACTTTTTTCTCTTCTGTCATAATTTTGAGATACTCATAATTTGATTTTTTGTATCCTATGGAGTTTTTGAATCCATGAAAAAGTGGCACAGTTAAGGTAAGCCCGGCTGTTACATTTTTAGGCTTTTGAATGATATAGTCACTTTTGTCAAACATCTTTTCTAAATTAAAATGCTCCCAACCGTTATCTCTACTATAGGTACAAAAGGCATTTAGTTTTGGTAAAAAGGCTCCTATCGCTATCCGTTTGTTGACCTCTGCAACCTGTGTGTACAGTTTTATCGACTGCAATTGGTAGTTAGAAGCTATACTATCATCTGTGTCAATGAGTCCCTTCTTATACCAATTTTCAAAAAGATCAAACTCTTGCAGAGAAAGTAAAGAACTGTTTTCTGCTGGGGGTATTCCTATTGCTTGCAAAAGACTCATAATGAGAAATTCCTCAAAGGCTTTCGCCTCTAATACTTCACTCTCTTTTTGTAATACTTCAGCTTCCCATTGTAAGAGATCAGTTTTAGGTATGCTTCCAGCAGCATATTTTGTATTCGCGTTGTGTAAATTTTGCTTTGTCCAACCAAGACTCTGCTTGACTACTTTAGTCCGTTCGATTGCTGCAAGAGCATCAAAGTAAGCTTTACGAGTATTAAAAATATCACCCTGACGTGACTCCTCTTGCTGTAATTTAAAAGCCTTTTTCATGATATAGGCGATTTTGATGGCACTAATCTCTATACCACCATTGTACAAGGGTTGGGATAAAGAGATCTCATTGGTAAGGGAGTTTTTATACATCTTGCTTGACTTGAAGTCAACGCCCTGTAACATTGGTGAATTTTCCAGCATGTCAAAGGCGATATTCGCATTTTGAACCGTTGAATCATCAAAGCGAGTAAAATTAATATTGTAGTCTATCTTAGGCAGATAACCCGATAGCACCTCTCTCTTTTCCCACTCCTTTACCTGTTCTTCGTAATATTTCCGACGGGCTTCAAACCCAGTGGAAATAGCAATATTTTCAGCTTCACTGAGTGTGAGTACTTTAGCATGGAGGATATGCATCCCTAACAGGAGGAATGTCCATAGCAGTATACATTTCTTCATAAATTATATCTCCTTTATTCAACCTCTTTTTTATTGGCATTTATTCATCAGAATTGCTCGGGTCCTTACATTGAGACTCCTCGCACATCATGGATTTTAAGTCTCGGGTGTAATACTCTGGGTTTGTTTTTAATAGCTCCACAAACTCTTTTGCCGCTTCAATTTCAATTTGAACATGTTTCATACCAGCTTTCGTGATAATCATTCCACTAAAAACCTTTTGCGCTTTTAGTTCCTCATATTCACTGGTAATGTGTTCGAGCACTTTTTCAAGATTGTCAATTCTATCTTGTAAGATGGGAAGAGCCTCCTCTGGCGGTATACCGTATGCAAAGGAAACGGCCAAATAAAAAGGATAGTCTCCCATGTTTTCGGACATAATTGCCTCTTTAAGCTCTTCCAAAAACCGGCTCTTTCCTTTTGAAGTAATGGAATATACTTTACGTTCCGGCATATTCCCGACTTTTTCGGTTGCCACATCAACACACTCAAGTTTTTCTAGTCGTGCAAGTGAGTTGTAAATTGATGCTGGTGAAATATATGCCCAGTGCTCAAGTCCCATCTCTTTGACAAAAGAATTAATGGCATAGGCATGCATAGGTGCGTAATAGATGAGAGCTAAGGAAACCAATTCATTCTTCGCCAAAATACTACCCCTTAATTAGTATTGTTTAAACTAATTTAAAAAAAACTATTATTAGTTAGAATAGTATAAGTGATGATACTTTAAAAGTCAACCCTATTTAGATTTTTGACTGGCTATAATAATAGTGCTTTTTGAAAACTCATTTTACTGGTTGCACGGACTGGGGTAGCTATTTAATAATGTATATTGTACAATCATTTATGGCGTACAGAGTTATGTAGTCAAAATATAGAGTTGCTCTGTAAGGAATATGTAATTATATGATTCAAAACTTGCTAATACTTTCTTGCTTTGCTATAGGTACTGTCCTTTCAGTTCGATATCTCATTATGGGTGGAATCGATCGAATTTGTGTATTCTTTAACCTTTCAAGCAAGGCAAAGGGACAGATTATTGGATACTCCACCAGTGTACCAGAATTCACCATTGTTGTATCAAGTGCCTTTGCTGGGGTTTTTGATGCTGGACTTTGGAATATCGCATCTTCGAATATAATCAATTGGATTCTTTTTGCCATAGCAGTTCTCTTTTATAAACAACAGCGTGACATGCTCGATAAAAAGTTCATTGAAGAGATTGTGTTTGCTTCAGTTGCTGTGCTCATTCCTCTCTTTCTTTCATTGGCTAAAGTTGGACTTAATATTCCTATGGCTTTTGGATTAATAGCACTATTTATTGTGTATAAAATTGTTGATAAGCTCCTTAATAAAAATGAGATAGCTCCTCCCAAAGCATCCGAGACAAAATCAAATCCCCTTCTGGGGATACTTTTATTGATTGGTGGAGTTGGTGCGGTCATCTTCTGTGGAAAATTCTTGGGACAATCCAGTGAACGACTCATTAATCAATTGGGGATTCCAGCTTGGACCATTGGGTGGATTTTAGGTTTTATAACCTCCCTTCCAGAGCTAACTTCCTTTTTTGAGATTTTTCACTTACATAAAATACGAGGGACGCTCCATCTCAAAGACGACATGCAAGAGGCCTTAGATACTCTAGTTGCAAGTAATTGCTCCAACTTGGGTATCATCCTTCCTATTGGATTGATCATATTTACCCTCTTTGGATAGTGGATAAATCTAATAAATTCTTTAAACCCGAATTTGTCAATTCTCTCCACTATTCATACTTTGGTAACAGATTAGTGACTATCCCAGTACCGCATGATATAATTAATTGCATATAGGTATCTGCTTTCAATATCTATCTAATCCTGTGATAATTTTCGCACCAGTTAAGGTTTGGTGCAACAGATGCCCATAATTGGTTGTACCCAGTATAATCCATTGAGCTTACAATAAGGAGCAGTAGATATGTCGCTGGCTGAGATGCTAAAGAAAAGTAGAGAGTTAAAAGAGGTTTCAAAGCAGGACTTAGCAAAGGCCTTGTCAATACCAACAACGATTGTATCCTATTTGGAAGAGGCGGAGAAATTTCAAGATGAGTTGATTTCACTCTTGGCATCGGCTTTAGAAATTCCTGTTGACGTTTTTAAGGGTGAAGCTACCTTAGAGCCGCCAGAACCAACAGAGGAAGAGTTAAAAGAGGCTATTGTCAAGAAGGCAAAGTATCCTTACATTCGTGCCTATATCCTTGATCCAGAAATTTGTGTTAACCCTGAGGCGGCAATGAAGTTGTTTGGAGATCAGGAACTCTCCTTGGCAGAACAGAATGTGATTCTCTATCTTTCAACAACAGCATTGTATCATTTCTGTGACACCAATTATTCCAGCTTTGCCTTTGATACATATCTTTTTAAATTGCATGGTACCCTTCTAAAAAAATTTGAGGAAGACCTTAAACACCTCTCCCTTTCAGCTGAAGAGAGAGAAGAGCGGCTTGGAAATGCGCGGGCTAATGTATTTAGTTGTGATACGATCGAGAATATCGCAATTCATGTGTTTAAACAGTTCGCTGAGGAGATGGAGCAGAAACTTGCCGAAGAAGTGCACGATTTTAAGGAGGATTTGGACCTTCCCATGACTTGGAATGTCGATGATAAGCTCATGAAAATTGAGATTGTCGATAGCAAAGGAACGATTCGCGATGAGATAAAACTCCTTGATGTAAAGGAGCGAAATAAATAACATTAATAGGTTCTACGGGTATTCCCTGGTGAAATACCCTTTTTATGCTTTTCTGGATTACGCAGCGTCTGGATAGAGTCTTTAAAAGAGTTTTTAGATTTGCTATTTCTCCAGAGGACTAAAGAGTCGGTTCCTGTCAAGTCTGTATAGGTTGTCTCGGTAATTTGACTTTTGCGATACATGTTGTCGCCAATGACCCTAAGACGTTTTTGGATAAACTGAGACTTTGTATAATGGGGGTTGAGCTTTGATGGCTTTGCCAAAACTGCGGCAAGCCTGCTTGCTTGATCAATAGTGAGATGTTTGCTTGGTTTTTTATAATAAAATTGAGAGGCTGCTTCACAACCAAAAATATTTTTTCCCCATTGAGCATAATTGAGGTAGAGTTCTAAAATGCGATCTTTTCCTAAGTATTTTTCCATAAGAATGGTGTAAACCAGTTCCATATACTTACGTTGAAAGTTTTTTTCACCACCCACAAAAAAGTTTTTTGCCATTTGCTGGGTAATGGTACTTGCCCCATGACTGATTCGATTTTTTGTTTTGTTATGCTCAAAAGCGCGAAGCATTGCAGATAGGTCAAACCCAGGATGAATGTAAAATCCATCATCCTCAGCAGCAATAACCGCTTTTATAAGGTGTGGAGAAATTGAGTCTAATGGCACGATCGAATGCAATAGAGAGTCTGGCTCTTTTTTTGACTGTAACTCCTTTTTAAATTTTGCCATGTAGCGCGATTGGGGAGGGTTACTTTTTTGAAGGAGCTTCACCTCCTTAAGTGGCTTGGAAATATAATTATAGAGATAGAAAAGAGAGTATGTTCCAACCAAGGCAAACACAACAGCATAGGTTAAAAAAAACCCGACGATTATTTTCCATACTATTAAGAGAGTTTTTAGCGCTATTTTCATGGTGTCAACTTATTATAGTGGGAAGTCCATTAAGATATTTTTGAACATAGGACCAGTTGTTACCGTGAGTGCCATTGTCATTTATTTGCAAGAAGGGCATGTCACAGGCTGCTGCGGCTGCACCATCGGTGTCAGTACGATCTCCTATGACAAGCACTTGATCAACCGTACAATGCCATGATTTGGCAATCTCCTGAAAAACACGGGGACAGGGCTTGAGGCATCCCTGTGATTCTGTTGATCCGATAAAGTGAAAGAGGTCGGTATCAATAGCCAGACCCTTTAGACGCTCAGCAACAAAGTCAAAATCCGAGAGAACTGCCAGGTTATAGCCATTCTTGCGAAGCTGAGAGAGGGTAGTATTAAGCTCTGGCCGAGATCCTCTCATGAGTGGCATGAGGCGCACAAAGGTTGGGTAGAAGGTCTCTTGGATCCAAGTTAATAATGTTTCTGGAGAGGTATTCTTACACTTCTTTGAAAGTTCCTCGGCAAGTTGCTGCAATAGAAGATCACCCTCCTTTAAATCTTGTCCATAATATTTTTTTCTAACCGACATATATCGTGGTAGTAATATGAAGTTTGGTAATAGAAAAAGGGTGAACAATGGTTTCATAAACCATTTCATACGATAAAGGGTACCATCTAAATCAAAGATGATACCTTTAATTGGTGATGTCTGTAGATGGGGCATAGTAGATTAGATACTGAAAGGTAATTTAACCTTTAATTTCCTTTCCTGCTTTGAAGATGTTGTCAAAGAGCGTACCTAAAAGCGAGGTCGGTGTAGAGGAAAAGGCAATCCGAATCAATTGACCAGTTGCTATGATACCGGTGTCATATTTTGTAATAAGAAGCTGTCTTAAAATCTCAGCATCGACACTATCTTCAAGCTGAACACACATGAAGTAGCCTGAATTAAAGGGAAGTGGCTTGAAAATCTCGCTGTACTCAGTGTGCTCGTCTAGGATTTTTTTGACCGTTGCATAACGCTCACTGAGAACCTCATATTTTTGTTTCTTTTCTTCGGCATAGGATCCGGATTTGTAGGCTTCTACCAACAGAGATTGCGAAATGTGGGACGCATTGGAGATTGTTCCTCTAACTGCTCCGGCAAGTTTTGCTTCTAAAGCTCGATACATTTCATCAGAGCTCTTTTTACTTGCAAAAGTAACGAATCCTGTTCTAAAACCCCAAACATAATCCTCTTTAGTCGCACCATCGAGTTTAACTGCAAGAATTCTTTCATGCGCATTTGCAAGGTACGAAAAGATCGACTCTTTCATTACCTTGTCCTCGTAGACCAAACCAAAATAGGCATCGTCAGCGAGTACAACGATCTTATTACCGGCTTCAGCTGACTCAATCAACACCTGACGAATTGCTTCTGCTTCTTCTGCTGTTGGAGTATAACCTGTGGGATTATTAGGAAAATTGAGAAGGAGAACCCTTTTTCCAACCGGTCCCTGCAGTTTTTGACGAAGCGCTTCTACATTAAAGGTGTTTTGCTCAGTAAAGGTGGTAAACGTAGCAATACGAGCATACCAGGATTTTTCAAATATCAATTTATAGTTACCCCAAAAATAGTGCGGCATAAGAATGGTATCTTCGGGATTTAGGAAGAAATATCCCATGAGACTTAAGCCATGGGTCAAAGCGCTGGTTACTACAGGAAGAGATATCTCTTTTTCCGCTAAGGAGGGATTTTTTTCATAGATCATCTCTTGCCAGCGATTTCGTAGCTGAGGAGCTCCTGGTCCCTTCGCATAGGAAAAAACATTTTTGGGGTCTAAATTTACATTTTGAGCGATTGATTGAAGACACATAATCGTTTTATCGTTCTCTAAAGCAGAGCCGATAGTTGCATTTATTGAGCAATTTTGTGCCTCTGCAGATTGGCTTAATATGCCTTTTTTAGGGAAAAATATTGCTCGTCCCCGGTCAGATAAAACATCATACACATTTGGGTTGGTTGATGTTATGATTTCATTCAATTCCATGGCTTGTGGGTCATAGGTCATGGTGTATCTCCTTTAGGTATTCAAAATTTGTATGTATTATCAAAAATTGTTGTATTGCAAACCTATAAATATACAAAGAAAACAAAATAGGAAAAAAGAGCAAATAACCTATTTATTAAAAAACCAAGGCAAAAGGTGTATTCATTTATCTCAACCTTTGTTCTCGGTATTATATTAACATGATGAAATTGAAATAGATAAAAATTCGATAGCACCCTATTAAATCATGACCTATCAATTCCAATCTCCTTAAAAACCAATGAAAAAGCAGACTCTCTCAATAGTATCTCCACCCTTTGATGAATTTCAGCCAGTTCTATGGGTACCTCCTGGGTCAAAGGGGGCAAAAGATCAAAAATCAATTCACTCAGTCACCCGAGATCATGGAGTTAATGGAAGATATTTTCTCCATAATCAAAATGATGAAATCAATGAGGGACGAAATTTTTTAGAAAAGGTGATTGTTGAATATCGAATCGGTTCAATCAGCAATGATCTTTTTACGGTAGGTGATTTTTTTGATGTGGACTACCCCTTTGATGTTAAGGCTGAAGGCAATATCATGGGTGATATGGCCGAACGTATTGCGCGACGAATCGTGAAATATTTTTTGCAGCATCATTCAAAGCAGGGAAAAACAGGCGGGATATTTGATCACCGCTTTAACTTAACCGAACGAAATAATTTTATTGTTAATCATACCGACTCCTTTATTCTCAAAATCCAGAAGTATCCAAATTTGGTAATATTAAAAAAGACTGGTAGTGGAAAGTATGGGTATGAAAATATAAAGGAGTTGGATGGACTTTTTGATTATCGATATAAAAGACAGCACCATGTGTTAGTGTTGGAAAGCAAACTCGATAAAATTAATATTAATAAAACGGATTTAATTTCCAATCTTTTTGTTCCGCTCCGTCAATTTTTCCCAAAGGCATTATTTTCGTATATTCTTTTTTCTGACCGACACTCACTATTTAAAAAGAAAAACTACACCAAGCTTCGTGAGCTTAAAGAGAGACCCTTAAGTATTTATAAAAAACTAAATGAATCTGATATTGGGGTCCTCTATTTTACGTTTAACGAATCTCGTGATGACTTCGAACGGATTAAAAATCATTTGATTACGCAATATCGATCAGTTGTTCGATTGGACGCTCAATTCTATGGTAAAATGGTACTCTCCGATCGAAAGATTGTCCTTTTTGACGAAGGCGAAACTCCTCGGATCAAACTTATAAAAGATGCCCGTTATGGTATGTGGCGGGAGGTTAAGCTTTACCATAAGAGAAAGTGACTTGTCACTATTGTAGTCCACCTTTGTGATTTACCAAGGTAGTCTCAGGTATTTTTGATTTATTGTTATAGTGTGATAACACTGTCTTAAGGGTCTTTTTTCGTGGCGGACAAAAACTAAGATCCAGCACAAAATGACTAATACCCAGGGCTTTCAATTTGTCTCGTCGATGGGTAAGGCAGAGTGGCTTTTCTCCTAAAAGGTAGTACAGATTGTCAAATTTCTGTGCGAAAAATGAGCAGTGTCTATTATCCTGAATACAGTCATTAAGTTTTACAACGGGTTTGATTTTTGAAATAAATAGAGGGACAAATCCAAAGAGTGTGATAAATCCACTGGTATGACTGGTGGCTTTAAGATTAAGAATGTCATCTTCCGGTGAGTAGTAGAAATGGGAAAATTCCTTAGAGAAGAGAAACTCTTGCGTGCTTCGATTCGTGCACCAAATTGAGGCGTCTGCATAGAGTTGCTGTTTTCTTGAGAAGAGAGCGAGCTGGCCAAGCTGTCCGCACATCCAACTGTTGTAGCGATTGTGAATTAGTGAGGCTATTGCCTTTTTCCATTGAGGAAGGTCATGTTCAGCAATATAAGGAGGAAGGGCAAGCATGATATTTTGACTATTCTTTGAAAAAATTCGGGGCTGGTTTGTTATCTGCTGAAGCATGGGGTGGTGGCACTGAATTATGAGTCCATCGCAGGGAATGTTCTTTACAAGGGGAATCCAATTAAGATTGTTGATTCTTAGATAAACTTTTTCGTAAGCTTTTTTACTGTTCTTTCTTTGAAGAAATTTATTGAGAACCCTTTTTGTATGGGGATAGTTTTTTTTGAAATAAATTGGCTTTCCTGGAAGTTTTTTGGGATACTTCTGAAGCGGCGATCCCTTTTTCCGTGCTGTTAAATAAACTCTATCTCCCTTGCGTGCTTCGGGTTGTTTGTTGACCTGCAATTGGATAGCCTTTTTGGTCTGTGCGATTTCTAAGACCGTTAATGACTGACCTTCTAAACCATCTTGACTGTGAATTCGGATCTTATCATTGGTAAAAATTTCAGTTTCCGTTTCAATGGTAAGCTGCTTTGGGCCGCATGATTTAACGGTGCCAAGCAAATTACCAGTCCCTGCAGGATTTACTGCATCAATAATCCTGTCTACCCGCATACCCTGTAAAAAGAATGAGCTCTTTGGTCTGCCAAAGTCATTGAGCAATTCTTCCTTAACGTTTGTTATACTTTCGGGGTGGTCTAAAAGGTGTCGATATGCCTTGACAACAGAGTAAACATACTGGGCTCCCCTCATTCTTCCTTCAATCTTTAAGCTGGCGATACCCAATTCTTTGTACTTTTGAATTGCCTCTATAGCCCAAAAGTCTCTTGGTGAGAAATAAAATCCCGACCCCTGGCTACTATAAAAGCGCCTTCGACATACTTGGGTGCATCGTCCGCGGTTGCCACTAAATCCGCCAAGGTAACTTGAAGCCAAGCATAACCCGGAAATAGAATAACAGAGCGCACCGTGGATAAATAGCTCTAATTCCATAGAGGGATTTTGAGATCTGATAGTACTAATTTCTTGTAGTGATAACTCTCGGGAGAGAATCACTCGGGAAAGACCTAACTTTTTTGCTGTCTTCACTCCAAGACTATTATGGATGTTCATTTGAGTACTTGCATGTAGTGGAACACCAGGAAAGTGTTGTTGCGCTAAATGCAATAATCCGGTATCCTGAATTATAAGACCATCAACGCCCAATTGCTCTAATTGATAAAGAAGATCCAAGAGAGGCGACAGTTCCTGTTGTTTTATAACAGTATTGAGCGTAATGTAAACTTTGATGCCCTGTTTATGGGCAAAGGGTATTAAATAAGAGAGAGTTGCAACAGTAAAGTTTTTCGCTCGAATACGCGCATTAAACTGATCTAATCCTAAATAGACTGCATTTGCCCCAGCTTGTATAGCTGCATGAAAGGTTTCCATTGATCCTGCAGGGGCAAGAAGTTCCGGTAGGGCATTGTTAGTTACTTTTTTCATGTCGCACAATAATGAATAAAGGCTAATAAAATGAATTTATTAGCCCTTCAATCAAATGTTCTCAATTATTCGTTAGTACCGATAGTGCCCTGGTTTGTAGGGACCATCCACTGGTACACCAATGTAATCGGCCTGTTCTTGGCTTAGTTTAGTTAGGTTAACACCCAGCTTATCTAAGTGCAAGCGGGCAACTTCCTCATCCAGTTCTTTAGGAAGCATGTAAACACCGGTTTCATAGGTATTTTTCCACAAGTCAATCTGTGCTAAAGTTTGGTTACAAAAAGAAGTGCTCATCACAAAGCTTGGATGACCAGTGGCGCAACCAAGGTTTATCAACCGGCCTTCAGCAAGGAGGTAGATACAATGACCATCAGGAAAGGTGAACCGGTGAACCGGGCATTCACTCCCCTTGATCTCTTCCTTTTTAATTCCCGGCCAATTTTCAAGCTCTGCCACCTGGATTTCATTGTCAAAGTGTCCAATATTACAAACAATTGCCTGGTCCTTCATTTTGCTCATATGTTCAGCTGTGATAATGTCCTTATTACCGGTTGTGGTAACATAGATATCAGCTTCAGGAAGAGCGTCTTCAACAGTGCATACTTTGTATCCGGCCATGCACGCTTGTAAAGCACAAATAGGATCAATCTCACTGACCAAGACCTTTGCCTTTTCGTTTTGCAACGATTCAGCTGAGCCCTTTCCAACATCACCAAAACCACAGATCATGGCAGTTTTTCCAGCCATTAACACATCCATTGCGCGCTTGATACCATCTGTCAATGAGTGACGGCAACCATAAATATTATCAAATTTTGATTTAGTTACTGAATCATTAACATTAATGGCAGGAAAGAGCAGTTTTTTAGCATCCATCATCTGATAAAGGCGATGAACACCGGTGGTTGTCTCCTCAGATACACCGCGGATTTCAGAGGCTATGCCATGCCAGTAGTTGGTGTCCTTTGCGTATACTTCCTTAAGAAGATTTTTTACTACCTGTTCCTCATAAATGTCAGTGGGCTGATTAACCCAATCATCACCCTCTTCTAACTCGTATCCCTTATGGATTAACAGCGTTGCATCACCACCATCATCAACAATAATGCTAGGACCTTTTCCATCACCAAAACTTAACGCTTGAAAAGTGCAAGCCCAGTATTCTTCTAACGTTTCACCCTTCCAGGCAAAAACTGGAACACCACTCTTTGCTATAGCTGCTGCTGCATGATCTTGGGTGGAGAAGATATTACAGGAGGCCCAACGTACATCTGCGCCCAAATCCTTTAAGGTTTCTATGAGAACGGCTGTTTGTATGGTCATGTGCAGTGATCCGGAAATACGCGCACCTGCAAGAGGTTTTTCACTGGCATATTTTTTTCTAACAGACATAAGTCCCGGCATTTCATGCTCGGCAATGTCTAATTCCTTACGTCCCCAATCAGCCAAGTTAATATCAGATACTTGATAAGGGATTGACGAAAATAGTTCGATTGTGGGTGCCATGATATTTCTCCTTATATATTTATTTAAATAAGTATTGAATTGCCAAATCTGCTATTTACACCATTACAAGCTTATAAAATAAGCTATATGCTATCTATTACACAATTGTAATGTTTGTATGATTTAATAATACGTACTAATAGTTAGAAAATTAAACCTCTATAACCAAATATAGAAAAATAGATATCACGCCCCTTTAATAAAAAATGTGATATTTTAAACCTTATATTTAGTTAAAGCGACTATTAAAAATTAAAGGCATATTTTTTCTCAAATTATGTGAACTTGGTGACCACCGAATATTTTTATTTAAAAGTGGGTGATTGGCGAAAATACCATCAACTTACCGGTCTATGAGAAAAAACATCACATAAGCATTCAAGTATTCTCTATAGTGGGGAATAATGATTGGAAGTAGAAATACATTGTAATAGATAATAAAAATTAATTCTTTCAGTTATTGTTAAAGCGATTAACTTTAAAAAAGGAAATTTTACCTAAATTGATTCATTTATACACTTTTTATATATATTAATTCATAGTATAATGTATAGATTATATTCTCTGAATTTTAATAGAAAGTTGAATTATAAATAACCAATTTCATATATTAAATTTAGAA
>JANQEN010000004.1 GCA_028278335.1 Chitinivibrionales bacterium
TTGGACCAGTTCTTGGTCCTCAGCCCTCCATGTTTGCCAAGCATCCCCTAAACTCCTTGTTAATTCCTGTTGTTGTTCTCTAGTTAAAGGCATTGTGAATTAAAAGTGTGGCAGCCTATGAAAAATGTAAAAAAAAGGGACAATTGAAACGTGCACGGTTTAGTCGAAAACAAAAATTGGCTAGATCCCAATCAATAAATAAAATGTCTTACCCTTTAAAAATTAGAGTTCACTTCACTATCAGCAGGTTCTCATCACAAAACGCTAGCCATGTAAAAAATATATATTTTTCTTTCAGCCAGACTTTATTCCTTTACATTCAACTCCTCCGCACATTCACATGCTACCTATTTATACCTACTTATTATTGCACAACATTACACAACCACAGGCAAGCTTCCAGGTCTCATGACCCCTCAAAGGATCACATACACACTAAAGGTCACACATTTCACACAGGTAAACACACACCTAAAACATCACATGACTCATGACATCACACATTCTTTACACTCTCCCCCTTAAGACAAAGCCTCTGGCTTGCCAAATGGAAGCTTGCTTGAAGTTTACATTAATAGCATAAAAATAAAGTCAAAAATAAATGAAGAGGCCCTGTGTCAACTCAAACAAACTAAATAAGTAGAGGACACAAAGAATAAAACTATAATAAAAGAAAATTCAAAGTAAACAGATATAATCTAAATGATTAAAAAATATAAATAAGTAATCAACAGAAAGTTTAATGGCTCTTTACTGACTGTCCCCAGTTAAGTCAAGATCATAATCTTCCAAGCTGGTAGGAGGGGAATCCGAATCCCAAGGCACATTCTCAGAGGTTTCAACCTTTGTAGCCACAAAAGTTCCACACTTCCATGGTACCTGTGGTACCAAATGTCCAACGAGATTAGCCCCGAGTAAATCTCGAACATGGCGAATAGCAGGAGGAAGCAATCCTGCTTGGCGCAAAACACCATGAGGAACTGTAACTGGCAGAAAGTCACCCGCAGTACGTGCAGTGACCCCTTGATTCGGACGTGCATTGACGACTTGAATGGCTCGTTGGACAATTGGATAAGCAGCAAAAGATTGTGGCACCATCGGTGTATGCCCATCTGGACGCCAGACCTGCAGAAATCCTGTTTGGTGGAGTGGATACTCCACACTGATCACATCAGCTGGGATTCGCAAGCGATGCGAATCCTCTGTGGCAACGATGACACTATCTGGAAGGTGTCGAATGATTGAAATGACACCAACCCATGGCAAGCCTGGAAGAAAATTGCGATTCGCAGATTCCAATCGAACGACTCCTTCTGCCATAGGTGCATTAATGACACGAATGACATCATCAAGATCAAATACTCGTGTGAAAT
>JANQEN010000011.1 GCA_028278335.1 Chitinivibrionales bacterium
TGTTGCGGTATAACTGTTTCTATAAGAATTTTGTCAAAAATCATGGGATAAAACTTTTGAGAAACAGTATATGTCCTATGTTGTGTTGCGGCATAACTGCTTCGTACAGGATCATATAGCTATTAGTGGGTTACTTAACCTCGTTCTAAGATATGAAGAGTGAGCAACTTATTGATAATTTTCACTGATTTTACCATTTTCAGCATTTGCTGAAAATAGTGTTTCTAATGAAAATTTTGATGTATGCACCCATGAAAAAGCTTAAAGAATCGCTGCTAATATAAAAACACCATCTTCGCACCCCCTACCCAAAAACCATTGGTTAACTCTGCTTCCCACAGCATGAGAGACTTATTGTTTGCTGTTTTTCTGTCAGACAGAGTATAGGAGAATGTGGCAATATCACTTACTCTCTTTTCAGCATTTATATAAAGGGAATTGTTCTTTACTGAAAGGCGGTGCGTTTCTTCTTCGCCCCCTCGACGAAATTCAAAGGAGTGTTTATAGGTTGCGCCAATACTGTTGATCTCTTTAACTGTCCGATCGATCTCACCCTTCCGCACCACCGTCTCAAACACATTCTGTGCTCGCCTGGTATGCAGCTTGAACTCTTTATACACTGTAAGATAGGCACTAAACACCAAGGGTGCCAAAATAGAGGTAACTGAAATAGCAATGATTAGCTCCATCAAGGTGTGCCCACAGGATGGATTAGATTTCACAGCTCTATGCCTGCTTCTATTTTGATAGTGCATGTACATAAAAAATCGTCCGATTAATAAACCGTCTTCCCTTGTATACTTCTAACTGACATTGCTTCAAGGATTTTCCTGTGAAGGATGCCTTAATGGTCCATTTCCTGCCCTTAACAACTCTCTGTTTGGAAGAAAAGATTTGATCAGGAAATGCCTTTAACCTTGCCGCTTCCTGCTCAACAAGGGAGGTAGCAATTATCTTATCCTTTCCCCTATTAACCCGAATGGACAGAACCATTCTTTCTGTCAAGGGCACTATCACTGCTAAAAAGAGAGCCAGTGCCACCATTGTCTCTAAAAGGGTATACCCTTTATTACAGAAAATAGGATTAGAGCGTAATGATTTTTGTTTTGTACTAGTCATCAATTCTCCAACACCTGTACTTTAGCGGGTAATTCACCAACAAGGGGAAAGGGCATCTCCTCAGTATTGGGTTTTAGAGAACACCCAAAAAGCCAGTTTCCATAAATAACATCATCCTTTTTTGTACTTAAACTTCTGGCCCAAATATGACCGGTTAAATCGATGGTGTTCATATCAATATCACCATTGGTGATGATACATCCCTTTACCACACTTTTCTTTCCCAACACAACCGAGGGGCCCGCATAGGGAGTCTTCCCTGTTTTAGTAGTATCAGCAAAACAGATAACCTGCCCTGTTATTGCACTATGCTCTGCAAAATAGATACCTCCAGTAAGGGCAGTGTCAGCAATAAGCTTGCGATGGCAAACCCAGCAGACTGGATGGGTAAAGCGCGCTTCAGGCTTAACTATAATAGAGTCGGTTGCAAAGAATTGACTCCTATGAGCACCTTTGTTTAGAGTCTGCTTTTTACGGGAAAAAAAGAGACAATCCATAGTGGTACCACCCATCACCTCTATTTTTTCTGCAATAAAGGTTGTGCCATTGCATCGGCAGCCTTGGTCAAGAGTGATAGTTCCCGTTGCAACAATCTCCATAGAACCAATCTCTACAGCACCAATAGTACAATTTCCCGTAACCACAACGCTCTTCTGTAAAAGGAGAGAATCATGCTGTTTAACAATAGAATAATTTCCCGATACCTGATGCGCTGTTGAGCCACTTCTCTGCAAAGAGTTCTCTAAAACACGTATAGTTGTCTTTAGCGGCTCTATTGCAAAGGGAAAAGCCGGTGACTCTCGCAATGTTGTCCAAGCGGTAGATCCAGGTATAGGATCTCGCCGTTTTCCTCTGGTTACCTTTCCATGATGAATCACAACTGTTCCAGATAAAGAAGTAGTATAGTCTAAAACCAACCCTCCCACATGGCCCGTCAGGGTTAACACTGGCGAAATATTTTTAGGAACATCTCTGTACATTAGCCCTTGAAGGGTATACTTTTTCTTAAGTCTTCTCCCCTCACTGATAACCCTGGCAAAACCCCCAAATCGATTGCACAGGAGTGATATTTCGCCATACTTATTTATAGACTCCTTAAATCCATCGGTCTCCCAATAGAGATTGTGGCCATCACCGCCATTTAAAAAGTATTCCGCCCGGGCAATACCTGATTGTGCAAGAAGCTTTGCCTGCAGTCGCTGCGATTGTCTAATACTTACTAGATGGGCAGAGGCACTGGCATTCAATGAAATCGTAAAGAGTATGCCTGCTACAGCCACGGTTACCAACACCAAATAGAGGGTGTACCCCTTATTATTCCATACCATAGCGGTCCTATTTTTTAATCCAAAAACTTACACTCTTATACTCAACCTGAATTCTATGTTGCTCAATCTTCTTGACTGTTATACCACCGGAAAGACTCTGTCCTGCTCGAGCAGTTGTACTTGACCCATTGGGTAAGGTTATCATGGCAATTGGATTGGAGGGATTCCACATAATACCGGTTATTTTAATCCGTGGTGGTTTTACAGTAACCTTTGGTTTTTTCTTTATAACCTTTTTCTTTTTTACCACTTTTTTCGGTTTTGGTTTAACCTTATAGGGAACAAAGGGACTTTTACCGCGGGATCTAAAATTCGCTATTCGTAAAGAGTCACCACGCAACAAGGGAATAGAAGAAGCCTCTTTTTGCGTGGTATTTTCTAACTCCTCCTTGGAGAGTGTGTGTAAAACAATATACGATTGCCAGGAGAGAAAGAGCACCAACACAACAACCACAATGATCGTAAGTACTTTTTTCATAAGGCAGCTTTCTCCCGATTTTCCATGATGACAAAATCCAAAAATAGCTCTCCCTTATCTTTACGACCCTTTTTAAGAGTCAATTGTCGAATGCGAATCGCATAATTCCACTGCTCCACATAATTGACCAATGTTCCCAGTGATGCATAGGAGCCTGAGCCATTGACCAACACCGGAATTTCAACGCCATTCTCAATAACAATTGGCTCATCTATTTGAACCTTGGCAATGGTACATTGTGCTGAATCAGCAAAGGTGTAGATATGTTTGAGCACCGAGGGTTCATTAAATTGTTGTCGTAAATCAGACACGGTAATTAAGCTATCAATAACACTCTGCTTTTGTTTAATCTTTTCACTCTGCTCTTTTAAAGTATCGCCAATCTTAAAAAAGCGTATTCTTTTTACCATGGCTGCAGTTTTCTGGGCTTGATAGGTAATCAAAGGAGTTGCCCCATGCCACATAAGTAAAAAGAGCACTAAGAGCACAACGGTCCCTATAAACTCCCATCGATATAGTCCTATTTGAATGCTACTCTTTTTCATTGGCTACCTCTCATCTCTTTGGGGTGCCACAGTGCTTCAACTTTAATTTTAATGACCCGCTTTTTTCCCTTCTCCTTTACCTGCTCACTATATATCATTCTCACCTCGTCAATGGCGCTAACCTGCTCTAAACTCTGGAGAAAGGATGGTATTAAAGCAGTTGAGTAAGCACAGGCAATAATAGAAATATCCCAACTGGAATTGTCTCGCTCACTCATCTCTATCTGCTCAGCCCAGGCTCCTTCAGGAAAAATTACCTGAATGGTATCAATAAGATGAGTCAATACGCTCTCACGCTGAAAAAATCTGGCCTTTTTCTTATACTGTCGTTTCAATCGCTTTAGCTTTCTCTCACCCTGCTCTATCTCCTTTATATAGCTCTGATAAGGTTTTATCCTTTTTTCTGTTCCCCGTTCAATTGCAGCTAAGATTCCAATCCCCGCACCAACCAACACTAATAGAGTAACAATCGTGACAAGGGATCCAAAAAGGAGTTGTAAGAACAGTTTTCGTTTACGATCTAATCGCTCAGCTCCATGAACATCAACAATCGAAGCAAAATCAACACCCACTCTTTCATGGTGTGAGCAGGCATAGGCCTCATGTAAGCGATGCGGAAGAGAATCAAACTTCGGTGGCTCTATTAAAGTGTATCCAGGAATTATAAATGATGAGGGAAGGTCCTGTTTTTCACCAATGACTAAGGGGACTACCTGAGAACAGGAATGACCTTGGGAGAGTGACTTTATCACGGATCCCAAGTCATTACCAATGGTTGTTGGACCAGAGTAAAGGTCCTTGTAATCTACCCAGAGGTTACAAAAGGAATGAAGATGCCCCTCTAACACAAAACCTAAAAGAGAGCCATTGGCCTCAATCTTCCAGATCACAAAGGGGCCATCAATTGATTTGGCATAGAGCTTAGCCAGATCCCAAAGAGGTACAGTAATCGATCTAAGCAGATGTGCTTTTTCATCAACCTGGGCTCGGAATTGGGCAAGCGACTCCTTGGTCACAACTGCCGAGTAAAGTGTATCATAGTCTACATTCCATTCATGCACTACCTGATCGGGTGTAAATCCCGGTGGTACTAATCGTTCTTCGTTTCTGTCAAGCCATGTTTCGGGTGTTTCATTCCCCAATGTTTCAGAGCAAAAGGAGACCTTAGTCTCGGTAAAGCACGTATTAACAGGTATCGGTGAAAGAGGCAAAAGGTTCTTCCCATAGCCCTTGCCAAAGGAGAGTATGTTGCTGTGCCCCTTTTTATTCTGGGAAGAAATAACATAATAGGCCTCTCCATCCTGAAAGACCATACCACATTGCAGTTGGTTATTGGGATTGACCCATTCACCAATCTTACTCATGATAGATTTTTGTGATCCTTTTTTACTCATACTTTACCAAATTCGATGAATCGACCACCTCAGAACCATCTTTTTTTAAATAAAACTCATATATCTTATAGTTATAAGTTTTAGTACTATCCAAATCCCTATCCCAATGATCGGAATCTCGCCAATTATAATAATCTTCAAGCCTATCAGCTTCATAATTTATTTGCTCTGATTCAGAACGTGCAACTCTGTAAGCCTTAAATTGTGGCCCATTAAAACGAGAACCAGTCCACCAAAGCTTTAGTGCAGTATCAGAAACAGAGCCCTCTTTAATCCTTAAAATTACACAAAAATTAACACAGATATTACTGGCAGCCCTAGCCTTCGAACGGTTCTTTACATAGACCACAAAGGCATATTGAGTGATTGAGTCCAAGCCAGCAATGGTTTTTGTTGTGCTATCTTGATCAAATATTTCTATCATATTGAGACTGGTCGAATCAACAGTGGTATCCTTTGCATAATAAATTTGATAGGACTCAAAATCGGTCTCCTGATTTTTTGTCCAGCGTAAAGTAATGGCTCGTTCAGTAACCAATGCTTTTTCCAGAGTTGATGCTGTAGGAAGTCCATCATCAGTTTGAACACTATCGATATTACTCGCACGTATAAAGCCAGATCGATCTTGGACATAGACACAGAACCAATACTTGGTATCCCGCTCCAATCCCATGACTGTATAGCTTGTATCACTCTGGCTAGTATCGCTCAGGGCAATGCGAGGATCTCCGACCACGATGCTTGACAGGGTATCTATATCCTGGGTATCGTTAAAAACCACCACATACCGGTAAAAATCTGCATCACTATTTTTTGTCCACCGCACCATTGCTGAAGAATCAGAGGCAAGTTCAACAGAGAGAGTCACTGGATTAGGAATGCCGCTCTTTGTTTTAGCCCGCTGGGAATTGCTTGCTGATATAAACCCACTGGTATCCTGTGAATAGACGCAAAACCAATACTCTTTATTCCGCTTCAGTGTAAGAATTCTTGATGTTACCGTACTGGTGTCAACAAAACGCAGGCGTGTTGTGTCCGTTGTGTCAATAGAGGCTATCTGAGTAAAGGTATCCACCTTTGCAATAGTGTCAAAATAGACAAAATAGCGAAGCAAATCATTTTCCAAACTCTTTGACCAACTGAGGCTCACTGTAGTATCCCCGATTGCCGCATCAACAATAGTATCCAGTATAACCGGTTTTGGCACTCCACTGGCAGTAAGCACTTTGACCACCTCACTCCCTGCAGAAGGCACCCCATTTCTTTCAATAAACACTCTAAACCAATACTCCTTTGATCGACTAAGCCCGGTCACCTTTGTTGACAAACCATCATAGACATAGGCGATAATTGAGTCAGCAGTGTCAACTATGGCTGTGGTGTCAAAATAGACTAAATATCGAGGAACCTGCTCAACCCAATTCTGTTGCCAGGTTAAGGTCACTGAGGATTCAGTAATGGCTGTAGAGTCCGGTTGATCTAAAGTCAATTTTAAATCGGAGAACCGCTTTAAAGTTATGGTATCCACAATATTACTTGCAGAGAGGGTGTTACGATAAGTCGTCACAACCACCCGAAAGAAGTATTGCTTCTCTGGCTCTAAGGGTTGAACTGTTTTTATCGTGTCGTGACTAAAAAAGATCGTGTCAGCAATTTTATCAGTGGTATCAATGATATCACTGGTGCCATAGTATACCTTATAGCTTTGAAACTCCCTGTCCTGAGATTGACCCCACTTCAAGGTTACTGAGGTATCAGTCAACCCAACAATCTCTAAAACCACCTGAGCTGGCGGTTCATCTAAGTCATCTCCCAGGTCCCAGTCTGTGCAGAATAGCCCTGTGAGTATGCACAGCAATAGTAAAAGTAGTCTAAGTTGCATTTTATTCATTTTCAACCCTCATCCTTAATCCTTCTCCCATTCATGAGAGAAGGAGATTTATATTTCATCATCCTCATCCTCTATCTCTGAGGCCGATTCATTTTTTCTTTTTTCTCTATTCTCTTTCTTAAGAAACCAAAGAAATCCCTTTTTCTCTCGTTTCTTCTTTTCCTTTTTGTCTACTTCCTCTTTCTCTACAACCAACCCCTGGTTTTGCTGGGTAGTGGTATCAGATTCTTCTGTATCCCTCTTAAACCAGAGAAAACCTTTTTTCTTTTTCGATGAATCCTTTTTAACCTTCCGCTGTTTACGCTCTTCTTTTTTGACCTTCCGCTTGGTCTCAGGATCATACTTTTCCAGCATCTTGTTAATCTCATCGCCAAAATAATCATCCGGTGAAACCACTCCTTCATCCCCATAATACACATGGGGGGTAAGAAAGATCATCATCTGGGTCTCATTCTTCGTCAGGGTCTTGCTGGAAAAGAGGTATCCTAAAACAGGAATACTACTTAAGAAAGGAACACCCTTGCTGTTAACCACATTTTCGGTTTGTCGTTGACCACCAAGAACAATGGTCTGGCCATCTCTTAGCCGAACCATCGACTTAATCACCCGGGTATCTATGGTTGGTGGCCGGTCAGGCTCACCACCAGTACGGGGTATATTAAATTCCGGTCGAATTTCCACCATCACATAGCCGTCTGCCATAACCCAGGGAGTAACCTCTAACTGAGTATTAAATTTCTTCTCCACAAAACGCTCATCAGTGCCAATAACGTTATTGTTGACATTGGAGGTGGTGCTTACGGTCTCTTTGCTCAATTTGTAATATCGTGTTTCACCAATGGTGATACTGGCTGCATTACCATTGATTGTTGCAATTTGTGGTGTTGAATGGACCTTTACAATGTCCGCAGCTTCCAAAGCTTGAATGGACGTTCTAAAGTGTTTGGGAAGCTCGACCACCCGTTTTGCACCCAAATGCTTAAGCACATTATTGAGGATATTGGTAATACGTTTTCTGCCCGGTTTTAAATCCAGGCCCGGTAAAAACTGTTCGCTCTGCCAATTGCCTGCAGAGTCGTTTAATCCACCCGTAAAGATAGAGACCCCATAGGAGCGGATCTTGTTCAAATTAAACTCAACGACCAAGGCCTCAATGAGCACCTGTGGTATGGGTTCGTCAATCTTTTCTATAAACTCCTTTGCCTCGGCAACCACATCAAAGGAGCCAATTAAGATCACCGCATTGTGTTCACTATCATATTTAATGACCGCCTCTTTAGAGATGCGAGGTGGTAGATATTTTGATATCTGCTGCTCCTCAGCTCGGATATGTTTTAAGGGGATCACCTCAGTGGTCTTCTGTTGGCTCATCTCGCGGGAACCAATAAAATAGATACCCTTGTCTTTCCAAAAGGTAAACTTGGTATTCTGTAATAAAAAACGCAATAGATCATCAATATAGGTGGTATCACACTTTGCACTGATAGATCCGGTGATCTTTTCATACACTACAATATTAAGCCCACTCTCATTGGCAATACTTCTAACCAGATCATCAATGGAGGCATTGTTAACCTCTAAGGAGACCTTTTTGTCTTTAGTCACCTTAACGGACATACGCCCCAGCCCCCGACGGCCGCCCTTATTGTCCGCCTTGGTGTCACCACTCCAGGAGGCTTTGCTCACATAGAATATCTCATCAGAGACATGTACTTCAAAGCCATTACTCTCAAAAATCACCCGTATTGCCTTGTCAATAGGGATATTGGAGAGTCTACTGGAAACCTTATCCGTATTCTTACCATCCAACACAACATTCTTACCAATTGAGTCAATGCACATGCGCACCACTTCATTGACCGGTACATCAGTAACGTCTATAGTAAGATTTCCCTCTTTTGCATGAAATATCACCTTAGTCTTAGGTGGAGTCGGCTTTGGCGGTGGTGCCGGCTTGGACACCTTTACAATATTATTCTTTACTGTATAGGAAAACCCCTTACGCTTAATAATAAACTCTATAGCATCTTTAACCGAAATATTGGTCAGATAGAGTGAAATTGTACCTTCCACATCAGGCTCTAAATAGATGTTTACATTATATTGCATACCCAAGGCTCGCAGGATATCACGAATATCAGTATTCTTAAAATCAAGAATGGGGATCGTTGCCGTATCAGCAATAGGGATTTGATCCTTCAGTGATTTGGTCTCCACAACCTTTTTCGGAACAGCCAAAGAGTCTTGAGGCTTTTTCTCCTTTGAGGTTTGTCCCATCAGAGAAAAACTTAATAATAATAGTAACGCCAGTCGTTTGAGTTTCATGTATGTAAACCTTTTTTAATTATTTGGTTATTATTCTAATCATAGTGACTTCATTTGTACAACCTGCAGTGATTGCTCAAACAAAACACCCAACATCTTAAATTACAACGCCTTACAAGAGTACTGGACTGGGAAAAGTGGTGCCTCGGGATAGACTATCCGCTATACACTAGGTAAGAACGGAGATCTCTCGAACCACTTCTTCAATAGAGGTTTCTCCCTCTGTCAACTTCAACAGAGCACTGTCCCGAAGGGAGACTAATCCCTCCTTGACTGCCTGGTTTCGTATGTCAGAAGCATAGACTTTGTTATTTATCAAGTGGCGAATCTCTTCGCTGATAGGCAAAACCTCGAATATTCCTGTCCGCCCCCGATACCCTGTATGGCCACAGGCTGAACAGCCTAAGCCTTTATACACGGTAATCTCGGAGGAGAGACCAATACTCTTTTTTATATCATTTGATAACGTATCTTCACATTTACAATGGGAACAAATTCTTCGCACTAAGCGTTGTGCAATAATCATGGACACTGAGGAGGCTACCAAGTAGGATTCTACCCCCATGTCAATAAGTCGCGTAATGGCCGATGGTGCATCATTAGTATGCAAGGTACTCAGTACTAAATGACCAGTTAGGGAAGATCGAATAGCAATCTCTGCTGTCTCCTGGTCCCGCATTTCTCCAACCATAATGATATTGGGATCTTGGCGCAGAAGCGTTCTCAGCATAGCTGCAAAGGTTAATCCAATATCAGGCTTGATCTGGGTTTGGCTAATCCCAGTAATATTGTACTCAATGGGATCTTCAATAGTGGAAATATTGACACCCGGTTTCTTAAGGTAATTTATCACCCCATAGAGGGTGGTTGATTTTCCAGAGCCCGTGGGCCCAGTAATCAACACAATGCCATTGGGCATCTGAATAGCTTTTTTAAAGAGCCCAAGCTTTGAAGGCAGCATGCCGATATTTTCTAAATTAAAATCAAAGCTGCTCTTATCCAAAAGACGAAGCACGATCTTTTCACCAAAATCAGTGGGTAAGGTTGACACACGAATATCAACCTCCTTACCCTGTTTGGCAATACTGATACGTCCATCCTGGGATCGTCGTTTCTCCGCAATATTGAGCTGCGCCATAATCTTGACCCGGGAGATCAACTCAGGCACTCGTTTAACTGGGATGGTCATCATCTCCTGGAGAATACCATCTACCCGAAAGCGAATACACATTTCCCGTTCAAAGGGCTCAAAGTGAATATCACTGGCCCGAAGTCGAATAGCCTCAAAAATGATATCATTAACTATGGAGACCGTGTCATCCAATCGGTTGTAGGAGAGCCGTTGTGGTATTTCCCGATCGCGACTAACCGTAACCTTTTCTTCTGTTTCAGGGCCAGATTTATCTATATCATAATGTTTGGCAATCAGCTTTAAGAGATAATCCTTACCAATTGCCTTGGGTTTTATACACACTCCGGTGTGTAGCTGTATTGCCTGAATCATCTCAACATCATGGGCATAGGCCATGAGAACTTCAATTCGACCCTTTTCATCAATACTATAGGGTAGTACAAAGTACTCAATAGCAACAGTATAAGGAATCTGTGAAAGCACAGAATGGGAAATAGAGATACCTTCGAACTGATTATAAATCTGTTCGTCAGTAGTTACAAGGGACTCAATATCTGTTTTATTTTCCACAGTATTCAATCGATTAAGTTAAAGTGCTCTCTATGTTAATAATATATATAATTATTCTTCTGTAATCCAAAAAAAGCTAAGATAAACATAGGACACTTATAAAAGTGTTATAAATTCAGTAATTGAAATGATCGAATGTCGTTATTTTATGTATATATACATAAAATAATACTAAAAAGATAAGCACACGCCCACCATTCCCTTCAAACAGACATTATCAAGATGCGATCTTTTCCTTTATTATTGGTTTAATCAAATGTTAAAGACCTTTTTACCGCTGAATAATAAGTAGCATTCTTGTGAAAGGTGCTTTTGGTTGCAGTATACACAAGCTCATAATAATACCTCTCGCCTTCATAGAGCGTGTAAATCCCCATATAATCGTCTTTCATTCCAGGCGTTGTTCCAGGCTTTGATACAAATATTCTTGTAAGCTTAACTGTTCCAGAATTAAGCTGCATATTTTTTATAATTTTAAATATTTTTTTCTTATTGAACTGGGACCATAAATCTTCAATGCCTAAAGAGCCCTTCTCTTTTACATTAATACCAACTGAGTTTCTAATCTTTCTCTTATCATCATTCTCAGTCAGTGGTGTTTCAATCAGATAAATCCAGCTATCATTTCCCACGATCCCTGTGGTATTAAGGATCATTTCATCTGGATAGGCAATGGAAAACTTCTTACAGGCATTGTGGTATTTAATAGTTCCATCAGTGTGTTCCATAAAAAAGCAGCTATCTTTTGTCTGCTTGAGAAAGTTTTTTAAGGGCTCAATCTTATCTCCCTTAGGAAGATACTTCTCATATTTAAAAACTGCTTCGTATAGAAAGGGTAATTCATAGAGGTACATGGATAGCACACCATAGTACCAATACAATGAGGGCTGATCCTCCCCTACCCCTTCTTTAATCAAATCTATCAGAATTGAAAAAGGCTTTTCTGCCTTTAGCTTTCCCTTTACATTTGGGGAAAGGCATAGGCTACTATAAAACTTCACATAGCCAATTCTTGCTCTAACTGACTTTGGCTTTAGTGTAATGGCTTTTTCATATAAGTACAAACAGTTTTCAATTGAATTCTTTGCTCTCATATTACAGATAAAGGTGTAAATCTCTGCATACCAAATATGTTTGATAGCTTCATCATAGGTTGTTGCCCTGATTTCAGCTAAAAAGCGCTCAATTCCTGTACTGAGTTCCTTTTTATGAGTTGAGTCTTTTATTGCAGGCGGGTAAAAGGAGAGCGTTTTAGATAATTCCCTAATCTCCTTTTCTATGGAGAGAGAGTCTCTCTGTGCTCCAAATAAGCAATGAACACAAATTAATACGAACAGGGGTATGCATTTCATGACAGAAATAGTCCTATTGCATCAGAATAAATTTCATGCTCTTTTTTTCATTTTTACATGTGGTAGTTATAATATAAATACCACTCTGTTTTAGAAGGTGTTCCAAATTGTATACCCGATTGTTTTTTAATGTTGTGGAGTAGACTCTTTGCCCTTGTAATGAAAAAATATCAAATTTTAATGAAATATCTGTATTATAGGTAAAGCTAAAATATCGATTATGACGAAACGTAAATCTAAGCTTACTTCTTTTATAAGAGTGTATAGTACTGGGATGAATTGCTGTTACCGCAGGGTTTCGGATGGCAACAAAGTCGTCCCAGTAAGAATGAGTAAGATTAATTATCCGCTCTCGACACCCAAACACAGTTGAGGAAGCCTCAAAAATAACAACCTCTGACAAATTATCAGCTTCAACAACAAACACACAGTGAGCACCACCTTTAACAAGAGCATCTCCGGTCCGTAAATCCTTTCGATCTATTTTCTCAAAGAGAGGGCTGTTTATAATTCCAGTTGTATTTAATCGAGATGTTTTCCAAAGATTACATAAAAATCCAGAGCAGTCAGTTCCAGTTACCCATTTAGTTGGATCAATTCCAGATTTATAGTGGCACATATGAGAACCTGCTAGCCGGCCACTATCAAGTCTAGCAATAAAAAAATCCCATTTATCTTCTCCACCATAGGAATATGCTACACCCTTATACTCACGGCCAGGTAAAAAGTCACAATGAAGATAAACGGTATCTGATCCTGTACAGAGATCTCCATGTTCAATATACCAAGCATCATCCGTATTTGCTGAATCGGGTGTCCATTTCACCGAGATACTACTATCACCATGTATTAAGGCACTGTCTAATGACCACTGGCCCATCACACTAAAGGTCATAAATAATACTGATATACATGATAGTCTAAGCATCATGGTGTATCCTCAACTTCCCAAAGACCAGCATTCGTTGCAACCCATAGCTTTTCATTCAAAACAACTGCTCCATATACTTCCTCTTGGCTAAAAGGAAATTGGACACCTATTTCCTGCCAGTTTAATCCTAAATTTTTGCTATACCACGGTTTCTCAAACTGTGAAGAAAAAAGAAACATCACTTCATTATAGTATATAATATATCCTTGTGTAAAGGGAGGAAACTCAGCATTAACAGTCACAGGTTTCCAAGCCCAAAGGGTTTCTTTACCAATTAATAAGACTTCTTTCTTTCCCCCATCACCACCAATCATATAAATTGCATTATCAATACATATAATTGCCATATATGACCTTGGTGAAAATGTTGGCTCAACTGGATTCACCACATAATGATAGCCTCCATTCTTTGTAATTGGCCACTCATATTCAAAGTTTGTGTTCTTCCCATCTACGTCTTTGCCTCCGTAGATGCGACATTTATCTCGAAACCTAACTAAAGCAGCACCTTTCATATAATCACCATAAATTTGATGTTTTGGATAGCTCCCAAGGGAATCCAATGAATTCTCGCAAATCTCCCAAGTTCTTCCCTCTGTTGAACTGAGATAGGCCTTTGCACCCTTCCCCCCTAACATACCAATGTTTGTACCATTACTACAAAAGGAGTAAGTGTTAGATGCAGCATCCCATGGTGGGTTATCACAAACAAGCTCCCAGGTTTTACCATCAATGGTTCTGTATAAGTCTTTTTTTAATTCTCGAGCTGACCCACCTAACTCCCTTTTCCATCCACCGTGGAGATATATCCATCCATTGTGGGTGAACACTTCCTGACCCACACGATCATAAATCTCTCCTGAATAGGGATGCTTCTGCCTTTTCCAGTCTATCAATACAAATTGTGTGTCTAAAGAGCTGTTTCCATCTTCATCCGTTGCTCTAAACACATAATTCTTTTCAATAGGTAATCCTGCTGTTGGAGAAGCAAAGGAAGTATCTCCACTTGATACCGGGCGAAAAACATTTTCAATCTTCCACTCATACTTTGTTATAGTGCCGTCATCTTGAACCGTGGCTGATAGATTAATTACGTCGTTATAGCCAACAAAAAGGGTATCTTTAAAAGGCTCGATAACTGGAGCTGCATTGGTCACCTGAATACGAGCAGTGTCTTTGGTTACACAATCCTTTTTGTCAATAACAGAGACAATAAAATTATAGCTGCCTGCCACAGATGGTGAGGCAAATTTTGCTGTACCTGTTGTTGTGGTATTATCATTAACCCCATCACCATTAAAGTCCCATTGAAACTCCTTAATCCCCTCATCGTCACTGGCATCTATTGTAATAGATTTTGAATCATTTATTGTACAGGAGAAGTCATTAAAATTAAGAATCTTTGCAGGATGGTCTTTTGTGGTAAATGTATAATAGCTTGTTGCTGATGGGCAGGTGATTGTATCTCTTCCTGCCATCACATCAACTGACCATAGGTATTTTTGATTTCCCTCAAAATTGGGTAAGAAAAAGAAGGTATCAACGATTTCAATACTTAGCAGATTAGCAGGCTCCTTACCACAGTTTAACCGGTATGAAATAGCATCACCGTCAGCATCAGTTGAAGAGTGCCATAAAAATTGGATTACGCCCAAGTTTTCAATATTTATAGCCTTATCAAGTGGATTCATAATTACAATTGGCGTTGGCTTAGAACAGTAAATAATAGAGATTGTTTTCTCAGACTTGTTTTTCTCTGTACTTGCATCAATCGCATGAATTGTTACTCGATTACTGCCGAAGTTCTTCATGGTAAAGGTAATATTGTATAGAGTATCAGTTACCTGCGTAGCATCCCCATAATAGGTGCTGTCCAAGTAGAAATATACGGAGTCCAATCCATTAGGATCTTTTATTTTAAATCCCATGGTGACAACCTTATTCTCCTCATAAGCACCATCTATCGGCCCAGATATCTGCTCAATCGAGGGTGCATCTATATCTTTTGTTGTAAAGCTGTAAAAGACACTACTATTTTCTGGACAGCGAATTGAATCTAACGCTGTTTTTATATTTACATACCAAAGATATTTTGTATTATCCTTTAGTCCAAGCAAGGTAACCTTCTTTTCATCGTTGCTTATTTTGTTCTCCATGTTTTCAGGACTTTTTCCATAGACAACCTCATAGCTTAGAGCATCACCATCAATATCTTCACCACCAGCCCAGGATACTACGACTCCATTGCTGTATTCGATTCCAATACTCGCATCCGCTGGACTGATTTCTGAAATCTCATTGGGTATTGTATTATAATTCAAATGGATAATCTTTGATCCTTTAATCTTATTGTAGGATCCATCAATAGCAATAATCTCAATTTTATTCGAGCCAAATTGTGATAGTTTTAAATAAATCTGGTATATATTGTCTGTAAGCTTATCTGCATGTGAAACATATACAGAATTAATAGTGTAATACACACTATCAATACCATTTACATCTTTAATCTCAAATCTCATTGTGTCAACATCTATGGTAATCCTCTCTCCATCTCTCTTACCAGCTGTTTGAGTAATTGAAGGAGGGGTATTGTCTAACACAGAAGGGTCATGATACACATTAAAATTGATTTCAGACTTATTAGAGAAGCTATCTACAGCGGATGCCTTAATAGCATAGGGTAAATTCTTAGGAATACCTGTAACTGTTGCACTCCATATAGAATCATTTACTCTAACACCAGCAAAGGAATTATCCTTTGTAACCATCGTTACAGATGTGACTCCATAATCATCTTTGGCCTTGACTGCAATCACTTGAGAGTTTGATGGTAAAACATTGAATATGGTTGAGTCAGATATTTCAATTGTTGGTTTTGTTGTATCGGGTATAAAGGTTGTAACCCTTGTGGTGCATTTCCTTGAGGAGAGCTTTGTCTCATCTTGTACCCATGATACCATAAACCCTACACCAGCACCTTTTTGAGTGAAATCTATTGTGTCAACTCTTTGAACTGCTTTCCTTTTATATAGCTTGCGCCTTATAATCCAGAATAAACTATCCACAGAGTTGTTCGGATCACTATATGAAATTACTACTGGCACAGTACCTTCTCTTTGCTTTACTGTACGAGGAGCATTTATTGAGGGGTAATACTGAACTGTTTGTTTCTCAAGCCGCATAGTATCACTTTGATTGCCATAGGAATCTTGAAGTACTGCCCAGAAGTTAACAGTACCAGAATCTGTACACTTAAAAGTTGTTGTATCATACAGTGTCAACGAACAGAGCATTGAATTGTTTTGATTTAAGATCACCAAATAGGAGCTATCATATAAGCTCGCATATGCAGGATCAATACTCATCAAAACCTTAGCATCTTCACCATACACAAACTCACTACTATTAAGGCTGCAAGGATTGACAATCACGGTTGTGTCACTGTGTGTCCAAACTCTATTATTGGGTGTAATTGCATTAAGTGTGTACTCAACGGAGTATGGTTCAACTACACTATTTCCAATGGGAATAACAGAGCAGCACCACTCCCCTTTTTTCCAGAAGTTTAGTGTATCGATTAAACCTTTAAAATTGTCACTGGGAGCAATCTGTAAAAACTCATCTTTTCCCCCAGTAAATTTCAACTGGTACTCAACCAACATTGCCATGGTATTAGGAATTGAATCCCTGTTGAATTCGAATTTATAATCACCAACATAGGCTTCATCATAGGGATTAACAATAGCTCCAGGATCAATGCAGGAAAGAAGAAAACTGAAGACTAAATATATTACAATTGCTATTCTTTTCACGCTATTTTCTCCTTCTTCGAAATGTGTTTTCGTCAATGGTGATGGAAAATAGCATGATTGGTACTGTTATAAAGGTGGCAACTTTACCAGCCTTTGATATTTTTTTATGATCATCACTTTTAATCCTAAACTCCCCTGCAGAGCCTGTCTGGTCATATTGATATTTTGTATAGTAATGCTCAGAGCTGTGATGGTAGCATCCCCAAATTAACGCTGATGTGATACTTGCAGAGGCTAGTACGTACCGTGCGATTAACAGTGCTGGTGATCGTTTTGTTGATTGGTTAGGGCCATCTGTATAATTAATAATGGTATTTACAAGGGGTACACTCTTTTTAATAGTAATAGGCTCTTTATCTTTTACAGAAATCTCTTCACTTCCTATTGTGAGGGAGGATTCATTATCTTTGAAAATTATCTCAGAGAATTTATCCAGGCTTGTGGAATCCGCAACAATCACCCCTTTGATACTACTCTGAATTTTTACCTGTTCAAACTCAACTCTGCCGTCTGGCGTTACAGTAACCCCGTTCCACTGTAACCCTTTTTTTGATTTGAAAATAACTGGAGCATCGATAGTTCCATTACAAATCAGCTTTCCCTTAACTAAACAGCCGGTATACTCAGAGAATATAAGAATACTACCTTTTTCAAAGGTGAGAGTTTTATTCTCTTCTATAATTAAGTCATCACCAATATTATACACATCCTTAATGAATGTACCATACTGCTCACCACTTAAGTTCATATCTGAAAAGATTGTTAAGGGTAGCAGGAGTACAAAGGACAGGATAAGTTTACGCATAAAAAAGATTCCCCTTGTTCTGGGTATAAATATAATCTCTTTGCATAATAATGAACCTGAAGATTAATAACCAATTTCAATGTCGCATGTATTTAATTACTTTATTTAAATATTAAATATTTTATTATATTATAAAATATAATTAAACAATTTTTAATAGCTTATTTTATTTTCGATTATTATTTTTAATTTGAATACTTAATAAGGAATAAATTTATGCCCAAATCTAGAGGTAGACCAAAAACAAAAAAATCTGAAAAACAAAATAATCCGATAATTATTTATTTTAATGATAAGGAATTTGAGAAGATTATCTCCTTAGCTAAAAGTTTAGGTATTGGCCACGGTTCTTATCTCAAGCTGAAATTAAGAGAGCATGGTATTATTTAGAGATATCCTCAAGATGGAGTCCTATTGAATATTCATAATCATTGAAAGAGTCACAGTCTCTTTACTACGAAAGCGTCCAGCAACCACTTTATACATGGCAATATTATGAGAACCAATCTTTAAATATGTCCAGTTTTCGGGGGCAAGATCAATACTTTAATTTTTATTTAGAGGATTTTACTGAAACAAGTAAGCTTACATCTATTTCTTTTTTGACTAATGATTGAGACAAATTTATAAATTCCAGACTTAAATTTAAAGCATCACCTTTTAACATTTCTTGAGTGAAAAAGCTGTTATGATGATTTTTATTATCATAGTATGACTTTACATAATA
>JANQEN010000016.1 GCA_028278335.1 Chitinivibrionales bacterium
ATATGCATGGAGATTAAATGATTGTTGAATCAATTTCGAAAAAGCCTTGGGAGTCGTGGTTCGCTTGGTTTCCGGTAAGAGCCAGGGCGGATGGATCAAAAAAATGGGTATGGTTAGATTCTGTTCTCAGGCAAGAAACAATGACAGTCTCCAGGAGAGAAGAATGGGTTACATATCCTTGGGTGGAAGAATGGAGATTCGAGTACAAGACAATTGCTTCGTAGATCCATAGTACTTTGGTTCTTTTTATCAAAGGCTCACTTAAAAATCTAGAGTGTTACATTTTAACAAGCGGCTGCAGTGGACGGCTATCGCCGCCACTGAGCCCGGCGTTATGAAGCAAAAAACTGAAAATGAAAAAGGCATATTTCGGAATAAAATTTCATCCCGATCCAGTAGTGTCCGGTTAGGAAATTGCAGAGCATATCACATACAATTATATGATAAAGATCAATTATAACAAAATATTATTTCACTATTAGCTTGACATTGTTACTCTAAATGCGAGCCGGCAGTTCTTATAAGCCCATATTTACAAGGAGTCAAACACCACTGGTTAAACCAGTGGCTTGATTATTTGAGCCGCTCAAAGCGGCAGGTTGAAAAAAATATTGACCACCTAAAGGTGGTATCGTTTTAACAAAGACTACATATTATCAATAGTTAACTGATCTATACGTTGATCCTCTTTTTCTTGCTCTTTGATATATCGGCGGATAACTTCTTCGTCTCTACCAACTGTTGAAACATGATAACCTCTTGCCCAGAATTTATGGCCAGAAGCGTTTTTGTTATTAAAATAGTTTTTAGCGATATGAATCGCGCTTTTTCCTTTGATATACCCAATCACCTGAGCGACAGCGTACTTTGGAGGTATCGAAACCAACATATGAACATGGTCTGATAGTAGATGCCCCTCTAATATTAGACTCTCTTTCTGTCTGGCTAGCTCTCTAAGAACTTCTCCAAGATTTTTTCGAAGCTGACCATAAATCGTCTTTTTCCGATACTTCGGTATCCAGGTAATGTGATACTTGCACTCCCATTTGGAATGACTTAGGCTTTGAGTTGTTTTCATTGAAATCTCTCTTTCTATGAACTTTGAGCGGCTCATATTGAGAGAGATTTCTTCATAATCCCGGAACTGTCAAACTCTGATGGTCCACCAGCAAAGCTGGTGGCTTACCGAATTTAGTTA
>JANQEN010000042.1 GCA_028278335.1 Chitinivibrionales bacterium
GATTATGCAGTAGGAGTAGATGCAGAAGTGCAAGATTATGATTTAGTAAGACTTGAAGGTTTTGAAGGGCATATCTATAAAGTGATATGGCCAAAAAACCTGAAAGTCTTAATGGGCATAGGATTGCAGGCTACTTCCCAAGCGTACATCCGGTTAAAGTCGTGGTGTGTTTCTGCGCTACTTTCTATTGCATGATCTGGGTTTATGTGATTTAAATGCTTATTTATAAAATAAAAGCTGGTTGAAACGTTAACATTGAAAATTATAATTAATTGGGGAGTATTTATTGGAATGCACCCACCCCGTGCATTCCAATAAAAAATCGCCCCCCCAAGGAAGTGTTAATTCTGCATTTATTCTAAGGTTATCGTATTAGTTATTCTTCTAAAGTTTTATATTCTCTGTGTAATAAAAGGAGGTCATTGAAATTGTAAACAGTATAATCTTTGTCGTCAGGTGTGTGCCGCTTTACCGGGTTACGTAGTGCTTTGAGATCTTCTTATCTGAAAGCTAAAGTCCAGGTACAAGTCACCTTGAATTTGTCAATGGTGTTTTGTACCTTCACGGGTGCCTCCTTCATTTCATTTGCTCGGCCCAAAGCAAAAAGGAGTTGTGCCCTAACACCTAGCAAAAGGGCACACATTATTTGACGACATAGAAGTGTCCCTTCCTCCTACAGAAGTATTGCCCCTATATTTTTCTTTTTCTTTACCTTCTTTACTCAGTCAAGGCAATAGGAGTAGATTCATTGGGTTTGAATTTCTTCCTATTGCACTACCTGTTCCGCTTTCATCCTGTACTATTTATACTCTAGCCAGTTTTGTATCTAATAATTCATACGTCTCTATGTACGATTAATATATTAAAATGTTTCCTTCTTGACCCTAAAAAAAATGAGCTTGTGATAAAATCTGTTCTGATTTTACGGAACACCCATAACGGGATTTTTTAGATTTTATTAAATAAAGTCGGGGGAGATTCCCCCACTGTGAGCTTCCTTCGCGCTCTTTTAACTGCCTGCATCCACAAGATCAGTTTCACCTAGACGGTGAACCTGATCTTATGGGCAAGCAGTACAAAGTCCACTCAGGTGATCTCACAGATTCCCCTTTTTAATTATCTTTGCAATGATTGTCTTATGTACATGCAGGTTTAGTAGATATGACTGATGCTGAAATGACCATAGGGTGGCACGGCCTTCAGGCCATGAAGAGATCGAGGTATACTTTATAAATAAAACCATAAAGGGAACATCTCTATGGAAATTGACAATATCCTTAGAGTTATACTGTTTCTCAAAAGTTTTGTCCCATGATTTTTGACAATACTCTTATAGAAACAGTTATGCCGCAACACAACATAGGACATAATTATTGAGAAGCGGTATAATTTAACTGAGGTTAAAAGTGTATCTGGGTGATATAGGCGGTGTCCGGGTTGGTAAACCAGGTATTGATCGCGTTATACACAGGTTGCCAGGTGTAGAGTGTATCTTTTTCGTGGATTGCTTGGACAAGAAGGTTGTAATACTTCAAATAGTTTTTGCTTTCGGGATTGTAGGGGTTCTTGGTGTACATAAATACGCCAGTTGAGTCGGTTTTGCCGGTAAGAGCCGGGGTCTGATCAACAGACTTGGATTTCAACTTTACACCATAGAGAGTCAGAGGAACATTTGCTAGGGGTTCACCAATAGCAGAGGTCACCATGATACCCATAGAAGAGGGAAAGGCTCGGTTGACTATTTTGGGTGTGGTATAGAGTGAATCTGCGTAATAGTTAATGAAATTGATATTGAGTGGGTCCCAACTATTTACCCCATAGGGCCAATTCATTATGGATTGAATTGGTACACGATAGGCTTCATTGTTTATGAGATTTTTCTCCTTTTTAACCTCAAGCCATGATAGGGGAGTGCATCCCCGTGCCCGTCCAAATTCCCAGGCAGCCACATCTATCGAGGATTGGTCAAAAAGAGAGCCACTATTGGTTTCACCCTTTGCTCGGCACATGGTTTTGGTACTGTAATACCAACCACCGTGACTCCAATCTGAAAAGCGGTCCATAAGTAGCCTAAAATCCGAACCAGTATGAGTTTTTTTAACCTCCTCTTCAATAGGATCACTAAAGGCATAGATCGAATCAATGGTGAATCGAAAGAGACCGTTAAAAACCTTTGGTGTGTTAAACTTGGTTGTAACGCCTTCCACATAAAAAGAAACTAATCGGGCAATGGAGTCCATCCCACCATAGTGGGCGACACTTTTTTTCTGTACTCCGACTAAGAGTGAGAATCCCCACAGGGGCTTCATCTGTTGGGAGGTATAGTCAATGACCACGGTCTGTTGTGGCTTGATAACTGCTGGAGTTGGAAGAATTACCGTGCTACTATCTCCACCCCGCTTGGTAAAAATACCAATAGATACTGTTGTTGCAGGAACTGAATGTAGGGTCACAGCAAAATGATCTGTTCCATAGGGGCGAAGATCGGAAAGCTTTTTATAGATGGTAGTCCCGGGAATATAAACATAGCCAATGGTCGTATCGATTGTGTTGGGGAAGTGTACCTCTATAGAGCCAGGCTCTTGTAAGGTAGCTGGAGGAACTGTTGTTGTGTCACCGGAGACGCTGATCTCACGAACCAGAAGTTTTGTCCCTGATGTCAAATGTGCGGCTTCGATATTGTAGATTCCCAAACCTGTTTTAGAGAAGGAATAAACACCTGCAGCATTGGTTGTGTCAACTCGAATGTTAGTCTCTGCATCGTTAATAAGCGGATTAAAACTCTTGGGTATGAGCAGTACTCTGGTGTGAGGTGCTGCTTGTCCAGTGGCAGTCACAATTGTGCCAATAACCGTTTCAGAACTGCTACCATCGACTACCGAAGAGGGATTGATAGAGCAGTGGTGAAGCATGGTTACACAGAGAAATAAACAGAATACAGTTGAAAGAAGCTTTTTACTTTCCACGTTTCGCCTCCCCGCTCTTTTTTGACATGGGGAAGAGCTGTTGATTTATTTGATATACATGAGTTGGATTTTTATCCCGCTCTGCCATACCGGAGATCTTTTGTCTGCAGAGGGCCAACTCCTTTTTGATATCCTGCAGTGTATCCTCTGATACACTCAACGTCAGGGTAGACATATCTAATTTATTAGATTTATGCCGGTCAAAGGCCTCGGTAGCTCGTTCAATCATGGCTTTCTGGAAATTGACAATATTTAGGAAGGCCACATTCTTCTCGGTTTTTACCTTATCCGTTGTAATTACTGCATCAACCAGATGCAGGTACCCTTCCTTATCCGCTTCTATTAAACCAAGTTTCTTTAAAATTTGGATACTTTTCTTGGCTTGCTCTGGTCTTATAACAGGATCCAAACATCGGGCAATGGTCTTGTGTGCTGCAGCGGTATCTTTAAACCGCATATATGAAAGTAATGCCCGGACAGCGCTATAATACCACCGCGAATAATACTCGTATTTATCAGCATCAATTTTACGAGCCTTGGAACGATAGGAGGACATCATTCTCTCGAAGAATAGTTTCCTCTCCTCAACGGTTTTTGCCTCATTAAAGTAGACTAAATTTTCAAAGTACTCCGCCTCTTTTTTACCGTGACCAATAGTATGGGAGAATTTTAAAATAAGGCTACGCCCCAAATTTTGTCGTCCTTCAATCACATCTTTGTAGAGACCAATGGAATTGATTCCCGCTTTACGGGCAAAATAACGATAGGAGAAGGCCTTGTTGGAGCTCTTTTGCGCTGAGTAATAATCCTGGAGATACAACCGATAATCGGTGTAATCAAATACACTAATCTTTGTCTCTCTTTGCTCCATGACTATTACCTCGTACTATAATATAGCAAAAATATTTCACACTCTTCAATAAAACTTCTGAAATGGTAAAAAAATGTACGATTTTCCCGGAACAGTGTGTGGTGTACAAATTGAAATTGAGAGTGTGCCCCCATCCTATTTAAACTAAATCAATTAGCCCTATTATCCCTTGATCCGAAATACTTTTCCTTTCTATATTATATGAAATGCACTATTGAACTATCAAAAATTTTAATCATTAACCCAGATTATGCAGTAGGAGTAGATGCAGAAGTGCAAAATTATGATTTAGTAAGACTTAAAGGTTTTGAAGGGCATATCTACAAGGTGATATGGCCGAAAAGCCTGAAAGTCTTAATTGGCATAGGATTGTGTTTCTGCGCTACTTCCCAAGCGTACATCCGGTCAAAGTCGTGGTGTGCTTCTGCGCTACTTCCTATTGCATAATCTGGGATTAACCACACAATTACAGGAGAGCTGTATGGTAAAGCTATTTAAATTCATTGTTCCCTTAATGTCTTGCCTTGTCTGGATTTGTTTTGCATCAGATGCAACTGAATCTTTAAAAGCTGCAAAAAGTATCAACACTGGCATTAATGTCCCTCCAAAGGGAAAGATCCGCCTCTTTATCGGTCAGGACAATGAGTCAATTTATGGCTATACCAAGAATATTGATGTTCCTATTACCGGTTTTACTCTGTATACCGGCTATGCCCGTGAATTGGAAGGTACCCAGGCAAATGCTGATTGGGGTGCAGGGCGGATGAACTTTAAGGAAGCTTTGAAAAAGTATCCCAATGTGGCCATTGCCATGGCAGTTGATTTTATGGAATTTGTAACTAGAGATCCAAAGAGCTTTGTTGAAAAACAGGAGAAGTTTAAAGAGGTTACCAAGAAACTCATTACCTACTTAAAAGAGGATACAGACATTACTGGTCGTCAGATTTTTCTTCGTATCGGTTACGAGTTTGAAGGTGAATGGAATAACTATAACCCCAAAGACTACTGTGCTGCATTTCAGTATGTCAAGAAAGAGGTCGTTAAGGCTGGCTTAGACAATGTTGCCTTAGTTTGGCAGGCTGCCTCCTATCCGCCTATCACCTACAGCGAAAAGATGGTTGCCTCATGGTACCCCGGTGATCAGTATGTGGATTGGGTGGGTATCTCCACCTTCTTTTTTGATAAGAGTTACAAAAAGCAATTCTCCTGTGTTGACAAAAGCATTGCCAATCCTCATCTACCCTCTAAGGTGTATGATCTCTTTGTTGACTTTGCAAAAAAACATAACAAGCCACTCATGATCTGCGAATCCTCCTCTAAGGGTATGGATACTGAGGTTGGCTCTGTTGCCTGTACTTGGGGGGGGACTGATAGCACTATTATCTATCCCATGGCACAAGAAACTGTGGGCCATGAACAAATCTGGGACACCTGGTTCCAGGAATTCTTTGACTATATTTACGCCAACAAAAAGGTGATCCGTGCTGTGGCCTATATCAACGCTGACTGGGACTCGCAGAATATGTGGAAATGTGCTGATCACTCCTGCCCCATTGGCTATTGGGGTGATACCCGGGTTGAGGCAAATGAGCTTATTAAAAAGCGTTGGATAGGGGAGATTTCGAAGAAGGTTTGGGCTAAATAAGGAAAGCTACAATAGCTCAATATTAAACCCAGATTATGCAGTAGGAGTAGATGCAGGAGTGCAAGATTATGATTTAGTAAGACTTGAAGGTTTTAAAGGGCATATCTACAAGGTGATATGGACGAAAAGCCTGAAAGTCTTAATGAGCATAGGATTGCGCTTCTGCGCTACTTCCTAT
>JANQEN010000111.1 GCA_028278335.1 Chitinivibrionales bacterium
GGCAATACTGGATATACCCACATTTCAGCCTACACCCCTCGGGTGTAGAAAATATTAGTGAGGCTCCGGGGCCTGAAAGGCCCCGGCTTCCTCCAATCTTTGTCTCGAGTGCTAATTTAGATAACATCAGTAAACTGCGTCAAACTAGAAAAGACCTAAATTCCCGAGAACAGGATCTGGTTCACCACTCGCCTAAGGCGAGAGCACTCTCGAGTCGATTGTAGTGTATCTTAGCCTCAGAAATGTGTTGGAGTGGATCACCTAAAGAATCGTGCTTGAAATACTATCGGGTTTGTGGTAGGATTACGTAATCAGACTGACACATTCGGAGGAGGGATGGCTGTCAATTCGCCGACTGCAAGCGACTTTCAATCGCTGAGTGAGCTTCAAGTAGAAAACATTCCTACCATTGTAGTCACATTGCAGCGTATTAATGGGCACCGTTCAAAAAACGGTTGGTAGTTTGCAGTCTCCTTTGAGAGTTTTTTCAAGCGAACATAGCCCATTAAGATGTTTGAACCTCTTTCCACAATCAGTGAAATTCTTCAGTCTTCTTCTTAGAATGTATCCGTTTAACCACCTTTTAGCGTAATGGTAGGATTGGAACCCTTTGATTGTATTTAGCCTCCCTTGGAGATGGGAATTGTATGCTTCAATCAGATTTGTGGTGTCTGGAGCATTATCAAAGTAGTGGTGGCTTGTTAGGATATCTCTCCTTCTTAAAATATCGCCAATCCAGTAAAGGCATTTATCATCTTCTTTAAGGTTCAATTCTTCTAAATCTTCATAAAGTTTAGCAATCATCCAAGCAAAGGTTACCGGATCAGGTCTTTCTTTGAAGATATGATCTATCTTTGAGTAAACTACTCTGTATTTATCCGATGATCTGATTGCTAAATCCTTTTTAATGTTCTCCCTGTAGTGTTTAGTACAAGTTTGTACTAAAACATTGGAAAATACCTGTTCTGCTGCCATTTTCATAGCGGGATTACCATCACAAATTAATAATTTTAGGTTGTATCCAATACTTTCTAATTGTTGGAAGTATGTTAAACAGGCAATATAGTTTTCCGATGGGGCTAGAATGAAGTGAGGAATATCGTGTGTGGCATAATCAATTCCCCAAAGAAGAGGTATTTTGTCCCGATATCCCCTCACTGCTACATACTTACCGTCAAACTCCAGATAACCATTGAATTTGGAAGAATCACAGCAATCTTTGGTGATAGTGAGGTTTGATGGAATCCCCCTTAAGAATCCCTTTACCTTGCCACAAGCAGTAGCAGGAGAAATATCATATTGATCTCCCATCTTTCTGAAAGGAGTACCGTCTAAGTGAGATAGAGCTAGCTTCCTGGCAGTTAGTTTGTTATGGGAATAATTTTTGGTAAAAGATTTCGAGCACCTTTTGCAAAGATACCGTATCTTTTTGCCTCTCCTCCCATACCTAATGACAGAAGAGTTGGACAGACAATATTGGCAGGTGGGGTATGTTTTTTTTAATCATAATATGGGGATTCTAGACTAAAACAAATTAAAAATGGGGTTTTTTCCTTTAAACGCGCTCTAAAATATCCATTTCACCAACCGAAAATTGAACGGTGCC
>JANQEN010000251.1 GCA_028278335.1 Chitinivibrionales bacterium
CAGAAGCACACCACGACTTTGACCGGATGTACGCTTGGGAAGTAGCCTGTAATCCTATGCCCATTAAGACTTTCAGGTTTTTTTTATAGAGAATAACTTTAAAATCTTTTTGGGGAACCAGCAAGATCACCTGAGTGTCTTTGTTATCTGCTTGCCATTGAAATCAGGTTCACCGAACAGGTGAAACTGATTTCATAGATGCAAGCAGTTAAAAGACACGAGGGAAGCTTGCTATGGGGAGGAACTCCCCCGAAAGATTTCTTTTTTTCATAACCAAAAGCTAGTGATGGAGCAGCCCGTAATCGAACTGCTTTCTTGAAGAGAAAACGCAGTGGTTGTTTAAAACAAAAAAGACCTACTTATAAAAAGCAGGTCTTAATTTATTTGTGGTGCCGCCTCGCTGACCGCGAAGCAGCCCGTAATCGAACTGCTTTCTCAAAGAGAAAACGCAGTGGTTGTTTAAAACAAAAAAGACCTACTTAAAAAAAGCAGGCCTTAATTTATTTGTGGTGCCACCTCGCAGACCGCGAAGCAACCTGGAATCGAACTGTTTTCTCGAAGAGAAAGCGCAGTGGTTAAAAAAAGGCCCGCTTTAAAAAAGCAGGCCTTAATTTATTTGTGGTGCCGCCTCGCAGAATCGAACTGCGGACACAGGGATTTTCAGTCCCTTGCTCTACCGACTGAGCTAAAGCGGCACTCAAATGTCAAAGATATTCGGAGCTAAAAATATATGTACGAAGAAATCGAAGTCAAGCACCTTTTATACATTTAATGTAAGCTTTATCAACAGTAAAAGGATCCTGTTTTTCAAGGTATTTTTTCATATCAAGAACATTAAAAAAATCCTCTAAAGAATCACTATCCTGCTTTCGTATCAATTTGATATCAATCAAGTTATAGACGATATAGCCAAAATCATCGGTGGAGGAAATCCCCCAATGGGTAAGAAGTGTGTGGGCCAGGGGACCAAATTGTTTGTGGGCAAAATCTATGAATCCCCGAGCAAGCTCCTCTCCTCGAAAGTGTCGTTTCTCCCCCGTCTTAGTATGGTAGAAATCCAACCCTTGCAGAACAAAGGCGTAGCCCCCTAGGGTATAGCGATCATCTCGCCCAGACTCAATTATCTCTTTTCGAATTCTATCAAGAACTTGGGGTGTCACCATGATCCTTTTCCTGGGGAAGAGCACCTGTTGCCACAACAGCTTCTTCTTTTAAGGGCGATCCAATCACCTCAACCAAAAAGCACCCCTCTTTGGTAAAGCGATTTTCCATAGTGGCAAGGACTATACTTTTTTGAATTGCAAATCGTTCAAGGTCTTTGTCAGACACACCCTTCTTGGCAGGAGGTGATATGGTTAATGGATTGACAAAGCGTGAGCCTATCTTCATTCGATAATCTAAATGAGGACCTGTTGCAAGACCTGTTGCTCCTACTGTACCAAGATATTGGCCCTGCGACAGTGCAGTACCCTTTTTAATTCCCTTACCGATCTTTGCTAAATGACCATACCATGTTTGATAGGAGGCTCCATGCTTGACCCGTACTTGGTAGCCATACCCACTTTTATATCCAGCAAAGGTCACATACCCATCAGCCGCAGAATAGACGGGCGTTCCTCGGGGAGCAGCGTAATCGATCCCCAAGTGTGGACGGTATATACCCAAAATCGGATGCTTACGTCTATAGGAAAATTTTGAGCTGATTCTGCGAAATTTGAGTGGTGCTTTGAGGAACTCCTTTTGCAGTGACTTGCCCTCTTTATTATAGTAGTGTGTGTGCCCCAAAGAGTCTTGCAAAGCAATTGCGTAGTACTCTCGCCCAGCATTCATATATTTTGCTGCAAAAATTTGACCATATCCAACAACCGTACCCTCGCGATATTTTTTCTCAAAGAGGACTTCGAATTGATCTCCCTTTCGAGGGTCCATAAAAAAGTTGATGTCCCAAGCAAAGATATCCATTAATTTAAACACCAGTCCGTCGCCACCCCCTAATCGACGCATATCTTCATAGAGCGAACGCTCTATATGTCCTTTGAGAACACAGAGATGCTTGGTAATGGGAACGCTTGTTTTATGCGCTTTTACTGTAGTATCGCAGAGTTGCAAGTGATACCAGTGTTGCAGTTTGCTTAAGAGTGAACATCCTTGCACCTTGTCGCACTCATCCTTGATCAACACCAGGGAGTCACCGGGAAACAGAGCCGGTAAACCAACCGATTTAAGAGTCTGATAATAGTCAAAGGAGTGTTTCTGCGAAACACCAAAGCGTCCTAATATACCAGCAAAGGTTTCACCGGGTTTGACAATGTGGGTAAAAAGCTTTTTATAGGAAGGGACAATCGGTTCTAAGGTAGACAGAGCTTCAACAGTTGAGATTGCCTGGGCAGGCACACCACTTGTCAACCTACTGTTTTTACAGTATAAAAAAATTAAACAGAGGGAAAGAATCCCAAAGAGAGATATAAAAAAGGGTGCCGGGAAGAACCCTTCCTGTCTTTTCTTTATCTTAAATAAATTTGGAGCTGTCTTTTTCTGCATCTAGTCAATAAACCAAGTATCCGATTCTCCAACAATCCCTCAAATAAAGGCAGAAGATAATCACCCCTGCCTGATTTGAATTTTCCCGGAGTATGTTATTTAAGGCGAACCAATTGTGAGGGATTTTCTCCCGCAGTAAAGGTCATCTGCTTGGTAAGCTGCTTAGATCCTTTGACAAACTTCATTGAATGTGTACCAGCGGTGATTTTGAGTTTGTCAATATTGGTCTTACCAATTCTAACACCGTCCATATAGACATCAGCCATCGGAGGAAGAGAGGAGATAAATATCGTGCCCGGAGCGCCACCACCGGATGACACCGAAGGTTTCGGTGCTGGTGTTGGAGCTGGTGTAACAGGCCTTTTCTCGATAACCGGTGTGGTTGGTGTTGTTCGTGTAATCTGTGGTTTCGGCGTCGGTTTTGGTTTGGGCTTTGGTGTTGTAACTCGCGGTGTTGGTTTCGGTGCTGGAGCAGCCTTGCTGAGCACAAAATGTTTTTTTACAATGCCACCGGTATACTCAAAGCTCATTGTCTTTTCTTTATAGCCACTCTTACCTACCTCAACTTCTACACTACCGTATACCGAAGGGTCTTTCCACGTATAGGGGGTAGTACCTAAAACGCGACCATCGGACTTCACAATTGCTCCAGTAGGGTAGGAAGTTACAATAATTCTCTTGACGCTTGGTTGTGGTTTTGGTGTTGACACAACCTTTTTTGTTTTTTTAACTGGCTTGGAAACATACTTTTTCTTTGGTTTTGCCCTTGGCTTAGGTTTTGAAACACGTTTCGGTGGAGTTTTAACAACCTCTTCTACAACAGGCTCTTGGGTCTCTTCCTCTGCAGCGATCTCTTCACCTTCACCAGTTTCACCCTCTTCGGAAGGTTCACCCAGTTGCGGCACCTGTTCAGAGACCGGCTCAACAACCTTGGGAGGAGTTTTATCCGCTTTTGTAGCAGAAGACAGCGTAAGCATATAATAGGCGCCACCGCCAATAGCCATAATAACCAAAAGTAAGACAAACACCAAAAGGGGTGTTTTTTTCTTTTTAGGGGTAAATTTATCGTCAAAAAAACGATCCTCTTCTGTCAAATCGGTGGTCAACTTCTCTTCCCGGTCAACCGGTGGTCTCATATCACCGCTATAAGGTTTAAACCCACGCACTTCCGGCTCTTCTGGTGGTATTGGTGCTGCCGGTGTTTTAGCCGGTTCAAATTCAGGCATAGCTTTTTTGGGCTCAAAGGTCGGCATGGGCGGTTCTTTGACCTCAAAGGTTGCCTGCTCAGGTGCAGCAGGAGGCTTTATTACTGGTGGAGCCTGCATGACTGGCGGTTGTTGTGGTGGAGGCGGTGGTGGCGGAGGCGGAGGTGGTGGTGGCGCCGCAGGGGTTGGAGTTGGAGCTGCCTGTGGAGGCGGTGCCATTGAAGCAATCGGTTCCTCACTCTCAGAGCCAACCGGTTTAAAGGCCTTACCCATTTCTGAACGAAAATCCTCAAACTCAGACATCGGTTTTTGAGGATCTGCCTCGGGTTGATAATCTTTAACTGCACTGGTATTAACTGCAGCGGTCTGTTGAATAATTTCGTCAGAGGCTCGTTTAAGTTCCTCTTCGGTATCATAGATCCGTAAGAAATTCTCAACTCCTGCCCGATTAAGAATACGGCTCACCTCATCATTGGGTGAAAGCAATGTTAAATGGCCATACACTTTCAACACTTGATGATTGAGTTTGATAAACTTGTTGATTGAATCAGAATAAAGATAATCAACATCGCTGAGATCCAACGCAAAATTACGTTTACCAGATTTAATGAGGTTGTCAACTGTCTCTTCCAGCATATTAGGATCAAATAGTTCATCTCCCTCTTTTACGGGAACTATAATCTCAAAAAGGCCGCTAGTTTTAGTAGTGAAGTTGATAATATCCCCCCTTTGCGAGATATTAAAAGATTATATGTTTAGGGAATAATACGCCAGGCGGGATTCGAACCCACTACCTTCGGCTCCGGAGGCCGACGCTCTATCCAGATGAGCTACTAGCGCATAATTTTCAATTCTAACATTATATAATAGTACGCAACTAAAAATATAATAATATAATTTTGAATTTGGAAAGAAAATGTTTTTTAATATTAACCATTCTATAATATACATGAAAATATTCTATTGTTCCAAGGAACCAAAATCAAATTAATGACTTACTACGATTTAATCATTACAAAATTTATAAGTTTAAAAGCTAATTATTTAAAATCCTCCAGAATCCCCCAAAAAAATATCACTCAGCTAAATGCTGAGAAAGCCTTGAATATCGTTGCAGTGCCTGATTATTATTAACACCAATGGCAAAGGCCTTTGTCATTCCCACCAGGATACAAAGTGCTTTTGCCCGTGTTAAGGCTGTATAGATTAGGTTCCTCTGAAGCATGATAAAATGCTGCGTCATGATTGGCAGGATAACTGTGTTAAATTCACAGCCTTGACTCTTATGGATGCTGATGCAATAGGCATGCACCAACTCATCCAAATCTTTGAGCTGATAGGATACACTCTTCCCATTGAAACTGACGAGCAAACCCGCATCCTCTACAGCATCGATCACAAAGCCAATATCTCCATTAAAGACATTGTTATCATAATTGTTGTGAATCTGCATCACCTTGTCACCCACTGCAAAGGTGGTATCACCACGGGTTACTCCTTTTCGATTGGGATTCAACCGTTGCTGAAGCACTGCATTGATTGATTGCGTTCCCAATATTCCCCGGTGCATCGGTGACAGCACTTGAATATCTTTTACCGGATCGATTTGGTATCGATTGGGTACCCTTTTTACAACAAGATCCACAATCGTTTCTAAGCACTGTTGCGGTTCCTCTTTGGAAAGAAAAAAACAATTATCCTGTTCCTTATTTGTAAAGATCGGTACCATCCCATCAATGATCTCATGGGCAGCAGTGACGATTCTACTTTTTGCGGCTTGGCGAAAAATCTTGGTAAATACCACATGGGGAATGATCCCACAAGCAATCATATCTGCTAACACATTGCCGGCCCCAACCGATGGCAATTGATTGCTATCACCCACAAAGATTAACGTTGCATGCTTTGGAATGGCACTGAGAAGATCACGCATCAAAAGCGTATCAATCATAGATACTTCATCACAAATAAGAACATCCACCTCTAAAGGATTCTGACTGTTCCGAGTAAAGGGGTTGCCACTCTTTTGCGGGTTATATTCGAGGAGCCTATGGATGGTTTTTGCTTCTAAACCCGATATGGAGCCCATCCGTTGGGCTGCTCTACCTGTGGGTGCGGCCAAGGCAATACGTAGACGGCAGTCTCTAAAAAAGGAGACTATCACTTGAAGCGTGGTTGTTTTTCCTGTACCAGGGCCTCCAGTAATGAGTATCATGGTGTTTTTAATTGCCCTATGAACGGCTTGGATCTGTTTTTCATCTCCCTGCCAGCCTGTTTTTTGCGAGTAACTCTTAAGCCAAGGCTCTATTGTTTTAGCCTGTTCTGGAGAAACGAGGCGCTGTTGGTTAGTAATCTTTTCCCGTAGCTTTTTTGCAACAGCCTTTTCCGCATGAAAGTAGAGTGGTAAATAGAGCCTCTCCTCCTCATTGATAATCACACGCTCCTGCACAATATGGTCTAGAGAAAAAATAACCGCCTCTTGGGGTATCTCCAGCAGTTGGGCGGCACGGTCAACCACCTCATTTTTAGGTACATACACATGGCCCTCTCCAGAGGCCTCTTGAAGCACAAATATGATCCCCGCCTTAATTCGTCGATAGGAGTCTTCACTAAAGCCCATTTGCTTTGCTATGGCATCGGCCTTTTTAAAACCGACTCCCCAAATATCATCGATTAATTTATAGGGATTTGAGGAGATTACCTCCTTGGCCTTCTCTCCGTAGGCCTTGTTGATTTTGTGTACCATGTTGAGGGAGATCCCAAACTCCTGAAGAAAAAGCATGAGTGTTCGAAGGTGACTCTCTCGTCCCCAGGCTTTGACAATACCTGCAAGTCGCTTTTTCCCAATCCCAGGGACCTCTCGAAGACGTTCAGGCTCATTGTCTAGAATATCGAGGGTTTTATCACCAAAGGTATCCACAATCAAAGTTGCCCGAGTCTGGCCTATCCCTGGAACCAAGCCAGAACTTAAGAGAAGATGAATTCCCCCTTTAGATGTTGGACGGACCAGTTCAAAGGCCGAGACACTAAATTGTGGCCCATATCGTTTGTCAACAACCCACTCACCCTTTGCGGCTATTGACTCACCCGATTCAACTGATGGAATAATTCCTACACAGATATGGCTCTTCTGTGAGGACTCTTCAAGAAGGCGAAGAACAGTAAAACCATTTTCTTCATTGCGATACGTTATGCGCGACACAACACCGGTTATCTGTTCCATAGATACTGATGTTTCTTTCACCGAAACAAAACGGTAAAAAGGAGTATGGAGAAATGAAAAAAAGAGAGATAGAACTATACTCTATCCCTCTTGAGATTTTTGCCTGATCTAAAGCAGCTTTTTGAAACTAAGACACTGTGGCAGGTTCCATTCAAAAGCCTTCTTTAAAAAACACAGGTCACATTATACTTTACGTTTTTTATGTCTATTGAGGCGTCTACGCTTTTTTCGCTTGTGTTTAGCGATTTTGGCCTTTCTGTGCTTTTTAACGCTTGCCATTAAATAGAGTCCCTTTCTACAGTTAAGTGCTACCCAAATTAAAAACAATTCCAAAATATCAAAAATTTGGGCTCTGTAAAATGAGTTGTGCCAAAGGCATTGTCAAGAATGATGCAATCAAAAATAAAACAGACAGATCATGTAATCATAACTTATTAATAACATATTTGGCGAAAACATCTCTATTTTAATACACCTCGTACGAGCGTTGAAAATTAAATCCTTTCCCTTGCTAACTAACATAGAGAATCATATTTTTGATCGAACGTGCAATTTTCTTGTTTCTCCAATAAACTTAGGAGCAGGAAAAAATCCTGGTTAGTAGGTCATTCTTCCAGTGATTGAGCTATCATAACCCCCAAGGACCCCTTTTCCTGAAATGTAATAATCATAATAGAAAATTGAAAACTGATATTCTAGTTAAGGAAAAAAATAGGGAAACTAAACTGCTATGCCTAGATTGTTCGACCTCCTTTCAGACCGCTCTGATAAGGAGGCATTGAAAAAGCTTCAACAAAAAGCAATAAAACATAAAAAAGGTTCATCCCAGGGAAAAAGGATTGCATCTCGGAATCCCTCTCAAACCGCCAAAATCCGACTTCCCAACTATGTTGCCTTGGATGTGGAAACAACCGGTCTGGATCCAAAGCGGGATCGGATTATTGAGATTGGTATAGTACGTTTTATCAATGGAAAACCACGGGAAGAGTACGCCACCTTTGTTAATCCCGAACGAGCAATTCCACCGGCTATATCGGAGTTAACCGGAATTACAGACCAAGATGTTGCCTCTGCACCATTATTTAAGGAGATCATGGAAGAGGTTTTGGAGTTTATTGGTAGCCTTGCCTTTTGTGGCCATCAGATAGATTTTGACTTCTCCTTTTTTAATTCAGAGCTTAAGCGGGCTCATCATGATCCGATTAGAAACTGGCAATTAGACACAGCATCACTATCACGCCTACTCCTGCCAAACCTTCCCGGCTATAGCCTAGGTCAAGTTGCAAAAAGTCTCTCTATCACTTTGGATCAGGCCCATCGAGCACTTGACGACGCCCGTGCTTCCGGGTATATCGCCTTAAACCTCATACCAAAACTCGAATCAATTCCTCTGCGATCTCGATCAATCATGGGTCGCTTTGCTCCCCCTTCAATGCTTAAGACCATTCTTAACCATTCAATAAAACAGGTAGATATTCCCGCGAAAAAAATTCCGGTTCTCATTAGTAAAAAACAGGAAAAGCTTTCTCTACCAAAGGAACCAGACAAACTTGACAAAGAGATTGTATCTCACTGCTTTTCACAATCGGGAGAGCTATCCCAAGCTATTCCCAACTATTCTTGCCGAAGCTCTCAAGAAAAAATGGCTACCATGGTAACTGATGCGCTCAATGAACAGTGCCATTTTATTGCTGAAGCTGGCACGGGTACGGGAAAATCATTGGCCTATGTGGTGCCTGCTGCATTGTGGGCTAAAAAGAATAATTGTCGCGTGCTTATTGCCACCTATACCAAAAACCTCCAGGATCAATTGGTGCAAAAGGAGTTGCCGGTTGCAAAAAAAATCGCCGGTAAAGAGTTCCGTTACTCCCTGTTGAAGGGGCGATCCAACTACCTATGCAGACTTCGTTGGAATCGTTTTTTAGCCGGTGAATTGGGCAACCTCTCCGCGCGGGAACGACTGGGGATTTTACCACTTATCAAGTGGGCCGAAGAGACTACCTGTGGGGATATCGAAGAGCAGAATCAGTTCAACCGGAAGTGGTATCCTAAGGTATGGTCGCTTATCTCAGCGGAATCTCAGGGATGCCTTAAACGACAGTGCCCGCTCTTTCAGTCCTGCTTTTTGCAGGCTGCTCGATATAAGGCACAGACATCACATGTGGTGGTCATTAACCATGCTCTCTTTTTCTCAGAGATCTGCTCTGAATCATCCTTTTTGGGAAAAATGGGACCAATTATCTTCGATGAAGCACACCATATAGAATCCTGTGGGCATAAACATTTAAGAAGTGAGCTGGATACCAATCGTATCAATCGCCACATTGAACTCTGCAACAATCTTACAAAATCACTTGACATAAAGGACAGCACCGAAGAATCTCTTGCTTATCTAAAAAAGTATAAAACTATTCTTAAGCGATACCGAAAAAACAGCACTCAGTTCCTTCAAGACATTGCAGCATGGGCCAAAGATACAAGTAAAGAGAGTGGCACATCAATGGGAGACAACTTCTTTCAGATTGCCTATAGGGACAATCCCTTTAGTGCGCAATCGGGCCTCTCCGGTTTTCAATTGGTGCTTAAGGATTTAATAGATTTTCTCTACACCAGTCACCAATTCTATAGTGATAAAGAGGAGGAGGCCTTTGAGGTTCTTCTGAGTGACATTACGGGATGCCTTGATCAAACCTCTCAGCTTAAGGCAGATACCGCTTACTTGACAAGTGCACTTACTGAGGACCATGTCTTTTGGATCGAGGGTGACACCCGTAAGGGATGGATAAAATTATGTGGTGTACCCCTGGATGTGGGAAACCTGCTCTATTCACTCTGGAAACAGAACAATCACGCCTTGATATTCACGTCGGCTACGCTGCTCATTTCCGATTCAACGGAATATTTTAAAAAGAGAGTGGGCCTTATTAAAGAACAGGATGAACGGACCTTTAGTGAATCCTTTAAAAGCCCCTTTGCCCAGGACCAGATGCTTACCTGTGCATTGGCAAGTGATCTTGCTCCAGACAGTGCAGGGTATTATGACTATGTAGCCCAGACTGTTGTCATGCTCAGCGCCTCCTTTAACAAAAATATTCTGGTACTCTTTACCGCCAATACTATGTTGGAGAGGGTTTACTCGCTTTTGCGTAAGTCAAAGGAGCTTCCCGCAGATCGAACGATTCTTGCACAGGGTTTTTCCGGAACCCGCGCATCGCTTTTAGAACGGTTACAGGAATCTCAGGGATGTATTCTTTTGGGAACCAACAGCTTTTGGGAGGGAATAGACGCTCCTGGAGAGGCCTGTGAAATGGTTGTTATGCCACGACTGCCCTTTATTGTACCATCCCACCCGCTGACCCAGGCACTGAGTGAGCGTATCGCCCTTAATGAGGGAGATGCTTTTTTCAACTATCATGTACCAGAGGCTCTTACCCGTTTTAGGCAGGGAGCAGGGAGGCTCATTAGGACCGTAAATGATCGTGGGGTTTTTCTCGTCCTTGACAGCCGACTCATCACAAAATCCTATGGAAAAATATTTCAACGTTCCTTGGATAATGAATTTGAAATTATCCCAAACCATGAGGCTATGCAGGAAAGAATTTCTATATTTTTCTCTCAAGCATAATTCACCTCTTACCGGGGCTGGATATAAAACAAAAGAGAAGTATGATTTGTTACCATGATTTATACTTGTAGAATATGATGAAACAACTTCTTTTAATTAAACAATCCTTGCTATTTGTAAGCGCCTTAGTTTTTATAGGGTGTGGTGTTTATACGTTTCAAGGCTCGTCCCTTCCCAGTTACTTGAAGACTGTTGATATACCTCTTTTTATCAACAGCTCTCTTCAATCGGGGATTGCCGAGGTGATCACCGTGGAATTACAAAATAACGTACAGGAAAATCGCATTTTAGAAACCGTTCCCGATAATGGTGATGCAACCATTAATGGAAAGGTTCTTAGTTATAAAAACCATCCCTACATTTATGGGAGCCAGGCAAATCGACAGGTAGAGGTCTCCTCCTATTCTGTCACCATCTCTGTTGAGGTTGAGTTTTTAGACAACCAAAAGGATAAGCCCCTTTACAAAGGTGTTATCACCGAGGATGGGGTCTACAACTTTGAAACCGAAACTGAAGAGGATGGACGAAGTAGGGCAATTAAAAAAATAATTGAACGAATAATGCAAAATTCAGTGCAGGGTTGGTAGTACTCAGAAAGGATTAAAAAGCACTATGCAGTTTCTAAAAATGGAAGGATTGAGTAACGACTTCATTGTCACCCATGGCCTGACTGAGGATATTCTATCCCGTGCTATAGAAAAGGCACCCTTGCTTTGTGATCGTCGCAGGGGGATTGGGGCCGATGGCATTATTTTTGTCCTTCCTGGGGAATCAGATTCCGCTGATTTCCAAATGCGCATAATCAACTCCGATGGTAGTGAACCTGAAATGTGTGGCAATGGTATTCGCTGTTTTATGGTGTACACCCATGCAATGAGCCTTACCCAAAAGAACAGCCTCTCAATAGAGACCAAGGCCGGGTTAATAAAAACAGAGTTTTTTAACGAAGAAATCAAGGTTGATATGGGGTCACCGATTTTAGCTGGAGAAGAAATCCCCACAACCATGCGTGGTGGACCACTGTTACAGGTGCCCTGTGAGGTTGATGGAAAAGAGTACCCTATTACCCCAGTCTCAATGGGCAACCCTCATGGAGTACTCTATGCTGACTCGCTTGATGATGATCTTGTTTTGGGAGTGGGCCCAAAATTAGAGTCACACCCCTTCTTTCCCAACAAGGCAAACATTGAATTTATCCGTGTTGTCAACAATAGCGAAATTGACATGCGGGTTTATGAGCGGGGTTGTGGTGAAACCATGGCCTGTGGCACCGGCGCCTGTGCTGCAGCTGTATCAGGTATATTAAATAAGAAACATGACAATCGTGTTACGGTTCATCTTTTAGGTGGTGATTTGCTTATAGAGTGGGATGGGAATACAGATCACTCAGTTTTTATGACAGGCCCTGCCCGGATTGCTTTTCGTGGAGAGGTTGACCTTTAGCAGAGGGTGCCTCAAGCCAAAAGATCTATTACATCGCCTAGCATTTCATCTTGAGTCTTTGCAACTCGAACATTAGCCTTTAGGTTCTGCTTATTCCGGATCTGCTCTACGCTCTCCTTAGCCAAATCAGTATTTGACATTTCACCGCTTCTATTTGGAGTTTTAGTGATGTGACTTATTCTGGTCCCCCGCGGTTTCGCCTCTGTTTGATGAGCAGTAGATTCTTCAAAACCTTTAGTGTTGATATTGGCAATATCATGGGCAGAAATGTCCTGCCGAGTGATTGTACTCTTGATACCGGAAAGCGAAGGAGAAAAGGATATACGCATAAACACCTCACCATAAAAATGTGCTGGTATACTTTAATTATACTGGCAATTTGCTAAAAAAACAATTGAAACAGGGTGAAAGCTTAGATCGGCGCACACCAATTGTGGACCAACGCCTCTCAGTGTCTATCGCATATGATCCAATTGCAATTTTTATAGAAACAGCCATTTAACTATTATAATCAGAGAGTATTTATCTAGAAACAGAGCCCATCAGATCTAGAGGCAATGGGTAATCGATCTAGAAACAGAGCTATCAGTTCTAGAAACAAAGGGCAACTTGGCTAGAAACAGAGATGAACCTATCTAGAAACAGGGACATAAACTTTAGAAACAGAGGGTAACGTATCTAGAAACAATGCCCTCAAGATATAGAAACAAAGGGATTTTTAGTATAAACAGAGCCACTAAGGCTAGAAACAGCCCCACCTAGCATTTTACATACCTATTGGTATATCATTGAGTTAGGATTATTTTACTCTGTCTAGCTCTGTTTTGCTTGCTAGGATGGGTGTTTGTCAAATCAGTACGGCTGGCTCCTTTTGATTGATGATTGGATTTGGAATTAGCTGCAAAGGATTTGTAAAGTGTGGAGTTTGAAGTGACTAAAGTGAGCTACAGTTAGAAACCTTGAGAAAAATATTGAACATATAATGTTGTAGATTTGCTGCTCAGCCGAAAATGCAGTCGTGCCGGCATCTGCTTCGCGATGCCACACATCACTCGCAATGAAGTTGTATTAGGAAGGAATGTTTAAACTAGCCCATAGGGCTTAGACATACCAGCCTGGGCCATCGGCCCAGGTATAAAGACCACTATAAATACATTCGGCCTGGAGGGCTGAAACAATTTAGGAAAAAGCAAAGTTCGCCCTCTTCGAGGACGATGGATTTGCAATTATCTCATACCCCAGGTTCCTTCGTCACCAGGGGCTACTCAAGGTTATACCCCTTCGGGGATAATAAAAATGAGCTCTTCATATCGAAATATTAGATTGCGTCGCTTCGCTCGCAATGACAAATACGGTTTGACCTTGATCAATCTTTTAATTTTTTGAGTTAGCCAGGCGGAAGGTGGCCGAAGGCCAGTCCGAGCATAGCGAAGACCGACTGGAAGGTAGCCTGGAGCCACGGCGGCCCGAATGAAATGAGGGCAACTCCCAAATGATTTTAAAACTTTTTCAATAAAAGCACTGAGAATGCACTCAAACGTTTTGAACAAGATTCCCGCTAAAAGTATGCGGGTATGACAGCTTAAGATCTTAATAAATAAGCATACATGAGTAGTTATGTTAGATAAAAAAAATAGCCCTATGAGATCGTCTTAATAAAAATTATTTTTTGTGCACTTTACAAGCCGTTCAATTGTTGATAAGGTGCGTGTTCGGTACTATGGATACCCTCATAATTTTAGGTGTTTTAATTCTGTTGGGAAAGTTGGTCTCTTTTTTAAGTGAAAAGATCAAGTTGCCTGCAATCACTGGCATGATACTTTTGGGTATCCTTCTTGGGCCAACGGTGTTTGGTTTGATAGAAAAGGATGACATAACACCAGAGAGGATTCACCACCTCTTTAAAGAGGCGGAGGAAAAACATGAACATCCAGAAAGTCTCATGGAGATCATGCCTAAGCAGATAACCTATGAGATTGTCCATTTTCTTGCGCTAATCGGTGTTATACTCCTGCTTTTTTCCGCTGGATTGGAGACTGATCTCAATGTGTTGATCCGAGCAGGAAAGGTTTCATTTCTTGTGGCTATGGGTGGGTTGATAGTTCCATTCTTCTTTGGCTTTGGGCTTTCCATGCTTTTTGATTCTGATAATATTCAGCGGGCGCTCTTAATTGGGACACTACTTACAGCCACCTCGGTTTCGGTGTCAGCAATGTCCCTTATGGTGCTCAAGAAGATCCAGTCCAGAGAGGGTACCACCATTCTCACAGCCGCGATCATCGATGATGTAATAGGGATAATTATTCTATCATTAGTTTTAGCCATCATTAGTGGCAATCGACAGGAGTTGATTTTTAGTATCATTGCTATTGCCGGCTATCTTGTGATTTCTGTACTCGTGGGTATGTATATGGTCCCCTTTATAATGAATTTTTCAAAAAAGATGAATGTTACCCTCAGTGTTACTGCGGTTGCCTTGGCTTTGATGTTTATTTTTGCTGGCGTTGCTGAGGTGTCAAAGGTGGCCAGTATTACCGGAGCCTATCTTGCAGGGCTCTTTATCAGTCGAACCCAGTTTAAAAGCATGGTCTTTGAACGAATAGAGATCATTGGCCACTCCTTTTTTATCCCTCTCTTTTTTATATTTATTGGGCTTCAGGTTAATCTACGAGAGGGTAACTATAATTGGTTTTTTATTGTGCTTTTTGTTTGTACTGCAATTATTGGTAAAATTATTGGTTCTGGTTTCATGGCACGAGTGAGCGGATTTCCCGCTAAAAGTGCTTTTACCATAGGAGCTGGTATGGTTCCCCGTGGCGAGGTTGCCTTGGTTATTGCATCTATCGGCATGAGCTACGCAGGATTAATCGATACGAGCACCTTTACAGCAACAGTCATATTAGTTGTCATTTCATCCTTTATCACCCCAATTCTTTTAGAGAGGGGATTTAAGTCAAAGGAGGCACCCCATGCTTAAGTCGTTGGTAGCAAAAGGTGGCATTCTTCTCAATGTCGACTTTGCAACAAAGGAGGAGCTCTTTGCAGCTATTGCAGAGGATGCGTTTAATCGTGGGCTTGTTTCCTCGAAGGAGGAGTTTCAACAGGGACTGCTCGATAGAGAAGCACAGATGAGTACCGAGCTTGAAAAGGGTGTTGCCATACCCCACGTTAAGATGACAATTGTACCGGATATCTTTGTCTATGTAATAACATCGCAGCGGGGTATAAAATTTGGTGGCCTTGGCTCTAAGGTCAAGATTACCTTTCTTATTGGGGCACCAAAGGATTCTCAGCACTTTTTAGATACCATGGCTATGGTTGCGCGCTTTTTACAGAAGAAAGAGCTTAAAGATGCTTTGATTGCTGTTCAGGATGAGCAGGAGGTATTGACGCTATTGGAAAGTGCCCTTGGCGTTTCAGAGAGCCGTGAGGAGGGTAGTCGAAACTTACATGGGCTCTTTTTAACCCTCAATGACAAAGAGTCAATAGAGACAGCCATGAAGCTTGCTGTTGAGCTGGGGGTAAAGGGTATTCAGGTATTTGATACGACCAACGCTGCTGCAAAGATCGCCTTGAATTTCCCCTTTCTTTCCTTCTTTGCTTCCCGTAATGAGCAGATCGCCTCGCGAACTATGTTTGGCGTTGTTGAGTGCGAAACAGTGGTACAACGATTACATGCCCATCTTAAAAAGGAGGACATTGATATTCAAAAACCAGGGGCTGGTCTTTTATTCTCCTTTCCATTAGGAGTGGTTTTTGGTGGGGTGGATGCCGATTATCTGTAGCAAAGTTTCGGTATATTTTGGAAAAAATTATTTTTGAAAATGTTATCCTATAGCAACAAATGTATTAGCTAATCGTAGTGGTAATTACGATATTATTTAAAACAGAACGAATGTAAAAAATGAATAACCTCTATAACAACAATCCAAATTTACAAAAAGTGTATCACACCACCAAGGTTGTTAGGAAACCTATCACTGGTATAGTCTCAGGATATCATCAACTCCCCTATATATTTGTCTCCCCCGATGATGAGGACACCTCTAAAACAATAGAGATCAGTGGAAAGATTAATGTATCCCCAAAATTTGTTATCACTCCCTCCATGATGGGTGATCATTTTGGTGAGATATTCGATCCAGAAACCTTTGACGAGGACCTTCAGGGGCGGCTGTTTAGCTTTGCCTATGGATCGAAGAAGAATCTTAAAGTTGAAAGCGAATATTTTAATATAAAGAGTTTTCAGGAAAAACCCGATGAACATATTAACAGGGTGCATGATAGGCTGCTCATGCAGGAGAATATAAACACAGGCCTCATATCTGGCCCTCTCTTTAAATATTATCCCGTATCCCTTGATCGATTTATCTCTGAAATAATTGATCGCGAATTCAATGTTTAGGTAAAGGAGATACTGCTTTGGGAAAATTTGAACGACCACAATATCTTACAGCACAGGGTCTTCGCCGAAGGACCAAAAACCCCTCAAAAAACAAAAATACTCAAACTGGTCGTGAGATAATCCCCGGTGTTTATATTGATAAACATAAAAAGGGGCTTAGTAAAGAGGCTGCTAAAGTCATTGCAATGGCAATACGGGGGATGTTAAAAGGATAGTGTGGATCTTTAGTCTTTATCGATTGTATACAGCCATTGCCGGTGCTGTTTTTTTCTATCTTTTTGTTTATCCCAGTATTTGGTTGTCCATTCTTACATTCTTTTTTATCCGTTTCTTATGGTTTTTTATTGAAAGGACCATTAAAAAAGTACAGATAAACAAACTGTTTTTCCAGCACATTGCTCTGTTTAAACAGGAGTATGGCCCCTATGGTATTCGATTGGCAAACAAAGCGGAACAGAATTGGCGCATAAAAGAGAGCTTGAGCGAAGTCTTTGTATCGGATATAAAAAAATTAGAAACCGCTGTGAGTCATTTAGAAGCGATGGATGCCCTGTTTAATGCTGGTATGCGACCTGAGGGTGATGAGTTTCTTATGCATGATTTAAAATTGAAATATGGAAAGGCTCGACTGGAAAAAGAGAAATCGAAACAGACGAACAATTAGTCCTCTCGTAACCATCCCTTTTTTGTAGCCACACGAATAAAGGCATCGATAATCGAAGGGTCAAACTCTTTGCCTTTGCTTCGCAATAGTCTATCAACAGCCTCCTGTTTTCCCAGGCTATCTCTATAAGGTCTGTTTGAGGTCATTGCCTCAAAGGCATCTGCCACATGGACAATGCGGGCGCTGAGGGGGATCTCTTCTCGTATAAGTCCTGCTGGGTAGCCACTGCCATCATAATTTTCATGATGGTGCAAGATCAAGGTGTAGAGGTCATGCAAAAAGGGCACATCCTTTACAATGTTGGCGCCTAAGGTACAGTGTGTTTTCATAACACCGTCAAATTCTTGCTCAGTTAAGGGACCGGGCTTGTTAAGGATATTTCCAGGAATACCGATTTTTCCTATGTCGTGAAGTAAGCCTCCATCGCGGATTGTGCCGATTGTTTTTGCATCAACATTCATCTCTAAGGCAATTGCTTCGGCAATATTCATGACATTCTCTGAATGCCCGTGGGTATAGGTATCTTTGGCATCCACTGCAATTGCCAGTGCCTTGATTGTCCGAATGTAGTTTTCCTTCATGTCACTGTAAAGCTTTGCGCTGATGAGTACGGTCCGTGTTTGACGAATGATACTCTCCATGAGAGCCGATTTCTCTTCATTGATTTCTATTCTGTTCATTGCGCAAATCATAAGAGCACCAAAATTGAAATCTTCCCACACAAGGGGGATCACCTGTGTGTATTCAAAGGGTGGGTCAATTTTAGTTCCATTTGCAGGAGCAATATCAAGGAGGACCGGTTTGACTCTTTTTTGAAGAACACCCGACTGTGTGATACTATTGTACTCGTCTGTAGTCCGAGAAATAAGCTCTTTGAGTGTGTTAATCTCAATATCGCCCCGCTTCCAATAGAGGAATTCGTGAAAGCGTTTCTTGATATCTAAAAATCCAATGACATCAATGGCAAAATGCTCTCGCACTGTCTCAAAAAGGTTCTTGATAACATCGCTCAATTCTACCAGTCCCACAAAATGTTGAGAATAATTGCATATGAGTGAAAGTTCAGAGACCTTTTGTTTCAAGGAGTTGTACAGATTAGCATTATTGATTGCTGTGCCTGCCTGCGAGGCTAACACTTCTAAAATGTTTCTATCAATTTCCGTAAAGGGAGGATGGTTTTTTGATCGATTGAGGTTTATAACGCCAATGAGTTCTTCATTTGCCTTAACCGGTACTGATAGGATATATCCTTCGGGCAGCTTACTTAGTGGTAGGTGTGCTATTTCATCGGGGATGTTGTTGCCAATCAATAAGCTTTTTTCATTCGCCACAACCCACTTTGAAATTGGCCATGAAGAGGTGTCGTCAATGCGAGTAAAAATTGAATTTACTAAAATTCCCTTTTGCCGTTCTATACTGAGAAGGTTATTGTTCTTGTCAACTAGCAGTATGGAGGCTTTATCTGCTTTGAGTGTTTCAACACAGAATTGAAAGGTAACATCAAGAATTTTGGGAATATTGTGGGTGTTGGAAATGGTGTTTGAGATACTGTGAAGTGACACCAATTCTGTAAGTGCGGTATTCTCATTTCTAAGATCTAAGGCGTTAATCGCTTGGGTTACCTTAGACTGTAACATTTCTAATTGAAAGGGTTTAGTCAGGTAGTCGTAAGCTCCATGATGCATCGCCTCAATAACGGTGTTCATGTCCGGATAGCCGGTGGTAATTATAATAGGGGTTAGGGAGTCAAATTTTCGGACCTCTTTAAGAAAATCGAGTCCCTTCATAACGGGCATTCGGACATCGACAATTGCTAGAAGGGGTTTATGCTCTTTAAAAAGCTTTAGTCCAGTTGCACCATCTGCAGCAGATACTGTTTGATAACCAATTTTTTCAATGAATCGTGAGACTGTGTTACGGATGGTTTCATCGTCATCCACAATGAGAATCGTTTTATCTTGCTGTTCTATCATGTACTTAGATCCCGCCTGTGTCTTATTTAGGTTGTAACAGTCTTACAACTCCATACTCTTAAAAGATAATATAAATATCCCAAAAAAGGTGCATGTAATGCGCTTATTAAAAAAGCAATCGGAATGAATATGTGTGTGGGATAAAACAAAATATTTCTAATCTTTTTTTCAAGCAAGGGCACCTATGACATCCAAGCAATTAAAGTGCTCTTGATGAGATCAATATTCTTTGAAATAGCTATCCCGTCGGGTAGTGCTTATATAGTATACCATTGTAATATGAAATTCATCAACTTATTTACTCAAGTAGGATTGGAACTCAAAAAGAGAGTGAATCCATCAGATTTGCATACTGTATTCGGAGATCCTGGACCTCCCGTGACCAGAACTCATCAGATCCCCAATTGGGAAACCGAGAGCGAAAGAGATAATCCGATTTTTGCATACTACACCATGCAGTAAAGTAGATCATGCGCATAGCCCGTAATCCTTCTATGAGGGGGATTGATCGATAATCAAATTCGCGAAATTGTGAGTATCCCTCTAAAAGAAGATCAAGATACTTTTTACTTGCCGGATAGTGATCTGGTAAGAGAAGCCAGAAGTCTTGGATAGGTGGTCCGTTCATCATATCGTCAAAGTCGATAACCAAAAGTCCTTCATCAGGACGATGCAGGAAATTACCAATATGAAAATCTCCATGAATTCTTATTGTCTCAAGATTTTTAAAATAGGAGGTAATGGTATCAACAATTCTTGTACAGATATTGGTGTAGGGCTCAATCCACTTAGGTGTGATTGCCTCTTTTGCCAGTTGTGCAACATACTGGTTTGTGGTTAATTCAGGTAAAAGACGGAGCCGAGAGGAAGCAGACCTCTTTTGCCCGGCATTATGGATTCTACCTAATAGGGTTCCCACCCGTTGCCAATTATCTTCGTTCTCTAAGTCGTACTGACGACCTGCTTTTTTTGGAAAAATGGCAAAGGTAATATTCTCTAGCTGGGCTAAGCTCTTTCCATTTGTCAGTTTACAGGGACACACTACTGGTATGTCTATTTCTTCGCAATCAAACATGAAATCATGCTCGTCCTTGAGTGCTTTATCTGACCAGCGGCCTGGTCTATAGAATTTTACAATGTAAGACTGTTGATTGGTGGATTGAATCTCATACACTCTGTTTATATAACTAGGAAGAGATCGGGCCAGTCCAGTAAGCTTTTCCCCTAAGGCATCTTCTAGTGCTGGTAAAAATAGATTCGGTGTAAGGTCTGAAAAATTTTTCATACTTTACAAATATAAATTTTTTAAAGCAATCAATGAGATGGAAAAGCAGATCTGACTGTATGGGTTGGTAGTTTGAAACGTATTCTATTTGTATGGGGTAAGTCTATGAACTATGTGTTTAGCTGCTTCCACATATCACCATAGGCTATCTCAAGGCTTTTAGTGAATTGAGCACCATTGCATATGGAAGATTGTGCCAAGGTTGCACGAAGTGCTGAGCGCAATTTTGCAAGCGGCTTTACATCACCAGCCAAAAAGGTGGCAAGGGATACATATCGATCAATGTCAGAGGCGATCATACCGGAAAGTCCAATACGAGTGAGAAGACTATGACCTACTCTTCCTGCATGTGCTTTTCCTGTTAAGGTTATTACCGGTACTCCCATCCAAAAAGCTTCGCAGGTTGTTGTTGTTCCGTTATAGGGAAAGGTGTCTAAGGCAATATCAACCGATCCATAACAGGCAAGATGTTCATTTAATGATCGAGAATACTCTGAAAAGAGCAGCCGGTTTGAGTCAATTCCTCTGTTGTTAAAATGATTTACATAGATGTTTCTAACCGATTCATCATTAAAGGGTTTGGTTTTTATCATAAGCTTTGCTGTAGGAATTGCTTTTAGAATCCTGCTCCAAACATCAATAGTTTCCGGTGATATTTTTGGTAAGTTGTTAAAGGAGCCAAAGGTAACAAAACCGTTTTTAATGGCAGGTAATTCTGAAACATCGGGAGAGTTTTGAGGAGCAACATAGCAAAGAAATCCATCAGAAAGATGGAACAGTTTTTCAGTGTAGTAGGGTGAATCTATTTCTGGGTCTGCCCACTGATCGGTAAGTCTAAAATCAATGGTCGAAAGGCCAGTTGTGTTTGGGTAGCCTAAGTATGTTACTTGCATAGGAGCGGGTTTGCGAAGAAAGAGTCCCATGCGGTTGTTGCCCGAATGACCTGCAAGATCTACTAATATATCAATAGCATCATTTTGGACCATGGAGAATACTTCATCATTGTTTTTTCCTACTATTGATCGCCAGATGAGTGGGAACTGTTGTAGGTGGAGTGTGACGGGATCCGGTTTTACAACATCTGAATAGCAGAAGATAGAAAACTGTTCGTAATCATGGTTTCTTAATATGGGCTCTATATAATAGGCAACAGAGTGGGTTTTAAAATCTGCTGAAACATAACCAATGCGTAGATGCTTTTTGTTGCTGTCCTGAGATTTGTGTTTGAAAGGTTGGATATTTTTTGCAGTGGCAACGCGCTTTTCCCATTGAGTGTGCTCAAAAAATATTTCCTCCGATGGTCTGTTTGAATAGCAAAGCCCGAGTAGTAGATTTGATCCTGCAGCTTCGTTTCCTGGGTCAATTTCTAATCCCTTTTTGTAATAGGAGATAGCCTCATCAAATCGTCCGGAATCCTTTAAAATATTTCCTAAATTGACATAAGGCTCTAATCGAGTGGGGTCAAGGGTGATGATTTTTTTTGCAGCGTCTTCTGCTTCTTGATTTTTACCCATTATGTGCAGGGCTGCAGAGGAGTTGTTGAGTGCATCAATATAGTTCGGCTTTAAGGACAATGCCTTCTGGTACTGTTCTGTGGCCTTTTGATATTGAGCAAGCCTTTGTAATACAAGACCATAATTATAGAAAAAATGTGGATCTTTAAATCCCAACGTATCTACAAGATCAAAATGTTTTATTGCCTCTGTAGATCTGTTTTCAGTGGATGCAACAAGACCTAAGATGTAATTTGCAGCTATATTTTCTGGCTCTTGTGAAACTATGCTATCTAAAATTTCCTTTGTTTTTGCAATATTTCCTTTAGAGTAGCTCTGTTTCGCCTGATTCAATAGCTTATCAATCTTGTTCATTGATACGCACGTGTTATGGTTGAAGATAATTATTTGTTTGAAGCCAGCTGGAGCACTCTTCCTCGATTTGGATTACTAATTCTTTAGGTAAGTCATTATACCAGCTTCCATGTTTTCCGTTGGTGATGTGTCCCTTGTGGAGAAGGTTTTCAAGATTGTAAGTGCCATTTGTTTTTGTACTTTCTCCATAGGTCATTGATCGAATGTTTTCGATAATTTCTGGAATGTTTGGATTTGGTATTTGTAAAATTGATGCAATTTCACTAATGGTCGACTTTTGCGATTCTATCATAGTTTCATATCGCATCGAGTAGTGAGCGCACTTTTTCCAGAGGGCATCATGGTTAATATAGGTTCGGGCCTGTTCTATTGATGGCTCTGAGTTAAATTTCCTTTTAAAGCTGGCTAAAGCATCTCGAATGTCTCTAAAGGAATAAAAAATATACGTTGCCTTTTTTGCAATAACCTCTTCAAAGTTATGGATTTTCAAAATGACTATATCATGGTCCTTAAATGTATTGAAATCACCGATCCATCCAGCTCCGATATCGAGGCTAGTTTCTTGCATAAGTAAACGAATGACATTGTATAACCATGTGCTTCCTGACCGTGGCATTCCTGCTGTAACAATTAAATTCTTCATAGTATGTCACTTTGTAAGGTTAAAACGTTCATGAATTAATGAAATTCTTCGTTCAATTTTGGGGATATGAAAACCTAAATCAATAATCTTTTGTAATATGGGCAATGAGTTTTTTCCAGTATAGTATGAAGAAAAAGCATGAAGCATTTCATATTGGTAAAGCATTGAGGCAATAGTCCATGTTATAAGAGAATCCTTGGGAGGTATAGATTCAAAGGCTTTCGAAACAGGTATAAATGGTTCAAGGTGGAAATGAGGAGAGGCGTTGTTGAAGGAGTTTAAAAGTTTTGATAGACTTTGTACAGCCTCTGCACGTCTGCCTAAATCAAATGCTATTCTGGCTAATGTTAACTGACGAGATATTGTTGGGGTAAGTTCAACTAAGGATTTACACTCCTTTAATGCTGTGGTAAGAAGAGCTATCTTGGCTGGCAATGAATGTTTTTGACTCATGGCTTGAGCATAGCTGTTTAAAATCCTAAAATAGCTATTTTGTTCAGAACTTTTTTCTTGATTAAAAGAAGATATCCAGTGTGATAAAACTGATGTGCTGTAAGGAAAATTTTTTAAGTAAGCACTCCATCGTAGCTGGTCTTGATTTGGTGGTAATGTGTTGTCGAGCACCTCAATTGGTGTTCGAATAAGCATTCCCTCTTGCTCTAGTTCTTTGGCTTTTTCTTCCTTGCAACAGAATAGATTTAATTGAAATACATCAAATGTTTTATTTGGGTCAAAGGGCACCAATATATCAAGTTGAGGAATTAAATGGAAGCATTGAAAATTGAGATCATTAAATTTGTTAATTAAGGGCCAATTAACAACGTTGCCATGTTTTAGCTCAAACATTATAAGTGGCGAGATAGATGAAAGGAGTTGTCTGCCACCTTCGAGGATTTTTACCTCCTCTCCTTCGGCATCAAGTTTTATGAAATCAATATTATCCCAAGGAAATTTGCTAGCACACTCGTCTAATGTTGTCAGTGTAATTGTTTCGCTTGAATTGTGGCTGTCTCTATTTGAACTTAAACTATTCAATTCAGCATTGGGACTTGTGAAGAAAGTGGCAGTTCCACAATGATTAGAAAGGCCCTCTTTGATAAGTGTAATATTTTTGAAGTTGTTGGTCTCTATGCTTTTTTCTAAAAAGGAAGCAACCTGTGAGGTAGGTTCAAATGACCAAATTCTACCCTTTTCCTGTATTTTGTTTGCTAATGTCAGAGTATATAAGCCGTAGTTTGCTCCAATGTCAATAATGTTACTTTTTGGGTTAATTACTTTTCTGAGGAACTTTATTTCATCCTCAAACCAATCCTGTTGTTCCTTTAATATATAAGGAGTCATTAATTGGATGGAACCGGGAACGACAATTTGCGTGTTGTCAACTATTGAAAGCGTTTCGGGTGGTATTGTATGTGTCATTAAATGCTCAAAAATTACAAATTAAATATGCTAATTGAATGTGCACCAGAAAGGTAAATGCTCGTTTGTTAATCATACACACGTTAATCATATCATTATATAGTTACAATGTAAAGCAAATAGTCTAATTGTTACATTTTGTTTTATAATGAGTTAGGCATACCGATGTTAATGAGGATGAGAGGTTTTGGATATCATATAGTAAATTTTGTTGTTCTCAATAAATTGTTACAATGATATAATTAGAACAACATTTATTTCATACTTGTAAAGGAAGGAATACAATTTATGGATACAGTCTTTGATAGTGAAGGTTATATGGTGATAAATGAGGTTAGAAAGGCTTGGCTATTGCAGGTTTTAAATGAATTGCCCTTTGGAAATCAGCTTAAGACAGCATTAGATGTTGGTTGCGGAGCAGGTTACTTTTCTGAAATACTTCGTGACAAGGGTATGGAAGTAAGCGGTATTGATTTGCAAGAGGGTAATATTAGAGAGTGCAGAGAACGATATCCTGAGATGAAATTTAACACAGTGAATTTAGATCAACCCTTTGAAGAGACCGGTCCCTATGATTTGGTTCTTCTCTTTGGCATTTTGTACCATTTACAATCACCACTTCAAACGATTCTTAATCTTAGGAACATGATAGGTCGAGTTGGAATCGTTTCAACAAGAACTGCATCAGGTGATTCCATGGCATGCTATCTGCATCATGAGTTTGAAGGTGCGGCACACAATACGGCCCGCGTTACTGCAGTGCCAACGCTGGCAGCCTATGTTCGTATGTTTAACTATGCAGGATTTGATTATGTGTATGTTCCAAAATATCAACCAAACCATCCTCAATGGATAATGATACGAAATGGTCAGCGATATAGCTTTATTGTATCCAAAGAGCCTATTGAAGGTACAAATTGGCAATTGGTAAAAGCACCCAATTTCATAAATAAATGGGATCCCATCTTGATCCCAGCAAAGGTTTGAAAGTACCTACTCACTTCTTTATTGGGGTTATTTGGAAAGTTACTCTCAAAGGTACGATGGGAGTCTGATCACATTAAGATTGCATGATCAATTGATATGAATGTTCGATTGCCTCTGAATGAGACCGTGCATTACAGAGTTGAGATTGTGTAAAACTCTTTTTTAATGTATTATGATATGATTCTAACGTTGAAGCGTTCTTTGCAAGATTTTTTGCGGTGCCAATATATTCTTCAACATTGGGTGTGATGAGGTCTGTACACCCAATTTGGTTCAAAATACTATATCCAACCCTTCCCCCATGTCTATCGCCCTTGAGCGTGATAACAGGCCTTCCCATAAAGAGCGCCTCACAGGTGGTTGTGGTACCATTGTAGGGAAAAGTGTCTAAGGAAATGTCAATTAAGTTGTAACAGTTTAGATGTTCTTCAAGGTTGTATGAGTGACCCATAAACAGTAATTGATCAGGCTCAATGTTGTGTTTTACAAATTGTGATTTAAATTGATGAATAACGTGAGGATCATTGAATGGCTTTGATTTTATTACTAATTTTGAATTGGGAACATTTCTTAAAATTGCAGCCCAAACTGAAATGGTTTCTTCACTGACTTTTGGTAAATTGTTAAAGGAACCAAAAGTAATATACCCATTTTGTTTAAAAGGCGAAGCAGGGGGTATGTTGGAATCTAAATCAGGTGGTCGATAGCATAGAAAGCAACGAGAAAGTCGAATTAACTTTTCAGTATAGAATTGGTCCTGATCCTCAGGATCAGCTAGTGCATCGGTAATTCTAAAGTCCATTGTAGAAAGACCGGTGGTATTTGGGTATCCTAAATAGGAGATTTGGATGGGCGCTGGCTTTTGCAGAAATAGAGTAAGCCTATTTCGACTGGAGTGACCAGCTAGATCAACCAGGATATCAATACCATCGGCATTAATCATAGAAATCACTTCTTGATCAGAGATGTTATAAATCGGTCGCCAAACATGAGCATGATTCTTAATACGCTCGGTTGTTGAATCAACTATGGAACAGTCGTGGTAACAATATATGTGAAATTTTTTTTTGTCATGATGCTCAATAAGTGGTTCGATGAAATAACCCACTGAATGGATCCGGAAATCAGCAGAGACATAACCGATTTTTATAGGAGACGTACTTTCTCGAATAGTTTTTCTTTGAGAGGGAGTACTGTCTTCCCTCATTCTTTTTTCCCATTCTCGGTGGAGCTCAAATACGCTATGTTGATCCAAGGTTCGATAATTACAGGCGAGTAGAAAATTTGATGACACGGTGTTATCATTTGGTGAAATGGAAATGGCTTTTTTATAATATGTCAATGCCTCAGTTATTTCTCCCTGATCCTTACAAAGATTTGCAAAATTATTGATAATATTTGAATTTGCCGGTTCCAATTGAATAGCTTTGCTGCATAGCTTTTTTGCCGTTGAAATTTGGCCCATTTGACCAAGGATCCCTATAATATTTATTATGGTAGGAATATGGTTGGGCATTTGGGAAAGAAGGGAATTAAATATTTTTAGTGCTTCCGAATAATGCCCTATTTCCAACAGGACCGATCCATAATTAAATGTCCATTGGGAGTTATTATTTGCACTGGAAGCCTTTTTTAGATGAGGCAGTGACTCAAGAGCTTGGCCTTTAGAGAATAAACTTAATCCTAAGAAATAGGAAGCTTCTATATGTGATGGATCTAAACGAATAATCTTATTATAGAGTGTAATTGCTTTGTCATATTCTTTTTGCTCAAAGGAAGAGCGAGCTGATTCTAGTAAATTATTTGTTTGGTCTTTCATCGTGCAAGTTGGTTAGTGTAGGTGAAGAAACAGAGTTCGATTTTAATATAGTATACAGCTCCTGTATATGCTTTGGAACTTCATTTAATTCTTCTTCAGTATATTTATTATGATTTAGCGAGCTGTCAAAAAAACCTTCAATAGTGCAAAGCATCTTCTCCTTTGAAAGAGGTGATTTTAGCATTGTAATTATGTTATACAGATCATTACCAAGATTATGAGTAAGACTATCATAATTGACAACTGTCACAGGAATAGATTCAATTGAATCTATGAGACGAACATTATATTCATACCAAAGGTTTAAGCCAAATTCTAAGGGAAAATGGTTTCGCTTTTTTAGTGAGTGTGCAACACCAAGAGGGTGTCGAAAGCAGATTATCACCGATTTTAATCGAGGACAAAATTGTTTCCATGTGTCTAAGGTAAGGCATAGTCTCGGGTCTTTAATAATTGTCCCTTCAAAGGAGTTATTAAAGCTTGTGATATGCATAGCAAGAGCCTCACCAGCTTTATATAGATTGTTTTGTTGTGGAAGCTCAAACCAAGAGCCATTTGATTTTTGAAGGATGTTTTCGTTTATCATCACTACAGAGTGGTTTTCAAAATGACCTTTAACATTATCAAATTTTGGTTTGTTTTCATTTAATAGATTTTTTTCAGGACCAAGTGAGAACCCACATTTACCTAAGAGACCAGCTATACTGCTTGTTCCACTTCTATGCATCCCCGTTACTGCTATGATCTCAGATTCCTGTTTCTTAGTTGCTTTTTGCATTTGTGAAGTATTTTTGGAATCGCCTTCTTGATTTATTATGTGTAAAAGTCCATACTTTGCCATCCATAAAAGGATATAGTTTATTGATTCAATTACAGCACCTTGGCCAAAGGTTTTATGAATCTCTTGAACCTGCGTAGCTTTAGCAGATGTTTTAATAAGGATGTTCAGCGCTAAAGTATTGTCTATAAGAGGACTAATATCCGTATAAGGCAGTGGTAAAGAGAGTGTATCTATAGCCTTTTGTCCTGCATCAGTTAATGAACAAATATTTGTGCTTTGCAAAATATGAGTGGGATAATGGGAGAACTGATGTGTGTAATTTGTCCGGAAAGGATTTTCTGGGCATTCAACGTGCTCAGATAATTTAACAGATTGGGAGAAGAGGTCCTCCCATAGGATTTCATAATCCTTAATAATACTTTTCCAAAGATAGGAGTTTTTTACAACCTTACAGGCATTATTTCCAATTGTTTTTTGAAATTCATTATCCTCTATTAATTTGTTAAGACTATCAAATAGTTGTTCCGTATCAATGACCATACATTGCGAGAGCATTAGTTGCATTGTGTCAAAGTTCATTAAATCAGCTAGCTCTGACGTTGGTAACGTGTCAGTCCAAAGAGTGTTGATTTTAAAACCTGTTTCATTATGACTCACCAACTCACTATATCCGTTTAAGTCAGAAACGACAACCGGCAGTTGTGATCCCATAGCTTCAATGATTGATATACCAAAGGTTTCCTGTAAATTATCACTGAGCGAAACAAAAATATCGGATGCTCCATAGATTAGTTTCTTTGTGGTATCATCAAAATTCGTAATTAAAAAAACAGAATCTTCAATGCCACATTCACAAATTATTTGACTAATCAGAGTTTTTTCAGATGTTGAAGCTCCACCAGCAAGAATTAAAGAGAGCGGGATTGTTGGATTGTTGTCTTGGAGTCTTCGAAATGTTTTTATGAGTGGATAAAGATCAGCCTTAGTTTGTGGTGATAAACGTCCTAAGTGAAGTAGCACAGTGTTGTTTTCTGGAATTGATAAAGACTTTCGAGACTCCATTTTACCTGTTTTATTTAGGAAGTTTTCATCAATGCCTAGGGGAATGATTGTAGTTTTTCCTTTGAAACTAATAGAGATATTATTTCTAGAGAAGGTTTTAGAAAGAGAGGAAAAAATGTTTTGCACTACTTTTTGACCTGACTTACTTGAACAAATAATGGTATCGTAAGGCAAAAGGGGAGCGTTACACATTTTCAATCCGTGATAATTGGTTTCAATTCCATTGAGAGAGTGGATTAATCCTGTAATGGGGAACTTATTTTTAGCATATTTATTTCGAAGATAGACCAAACCTGGAAAAAAGTAACCCCACCCTCCTAGGTGGAACACATAATACTCCTGAATTCGAATTTGGTCAACAAGGTGATTCAACAGGTACAATTTTATCTTACTTTTTTGACTTTGAGGAATATCTTCCTGTAATAGTCTGTTTTTTGTTAGATTGTAATGGGATACATTAAGGCAGAAGATATGAAATTCATCAAAGCTGCTATAACGTATTAAGGCTTTAAAAAAATCATAATTTGCAACATGGCGGCCTAACTTTAAGCTTGTCTCTTTACTTTCGACAAAGGGATATACAGAACCAAATATTTTCATTTTATCTCCGCAAATAAATAAAGATTGCCTATGTTAAGGCATGCCATTTAATGATCTTATACTCTTTTGGCAATATGCCTTGTTTATTGTTAAGCCCAAATTGAGTAATAAAAGGAAAACGAACGCACGCTTTGATATTGACCAGAAGTAGACCTAGTAATTTGATTATATTCAAACACATAAAAAGAAGTTGAGACTTTCTGACCATAAGCTTCGCACAAAAAGCTGTGAATCCCTTAAACCTATTGAAATAAAAATATTTTACTTTTGCATCTTCATATCCGGCCAAGTATCGCTTAAAGATTAATAATTTTCAAACAATATAATAATTATATGATATTTACCTGTGCAATTGTATGATTTTTAAATAGATATCAAAATGAAGCAATGAGATTGGAGATCATAAAATAGAGATGTCTCTTTTTACAAAAGGTACGAGCGAACCCTTTGGCAACGCCTTTTAGGATTTTCTAAGGCAAGGAGCTGGACATACTTTATATAGAACTCAAATGAGACCATGTGTATTAAGAACGTTATAATTGGACACTTGCCAAATTGTACTTTTCTACTTGTTCCTTTTTGCCACCCTTTTTGAGATATTTTCGAATGAACTTTTTGGCTTCTTTCTCATTCTTTAACTCATATTGATAGATGTTTGCTATTTGTAAATAGGCATCAATATGATTTTTTCCACCATTTTCCGCAGCCTTGGTATAAGCTGCAATTGCATTGTTAAATTGGCCAAGGATCTTAAACTCAAAGCCGAGAAGTGAGTGAAGACTGGCATCATTAGGAACTGAAGCAAGCCCCTTCTGAATTATCACAACAGCTTTTTGATGTTTTTGTTGGCGACTCTTTATGTTGGCAATAAGCAAATAGGAGTCAGGGATGTGAGGGAATGTTTCCATAATGTTTAAATAGGTCTCAATAGCTGAGCTTTCTTGACCAATCCCCTCGTAGGCTTTACCCAAATCCAATTGCAAATAAGGGTTGTAGGGGTCTTTTGCTATGGATTTACTAAAATCAATAATGGCATCATTAAAATTGCCTTCTGCAAGATTCAAACGTCCTATGCCTGCATAAGCTTCTGCTATTTGGTTGTCAAGTCGTAAAGAGACACTATAGGATATTCGTGCCGCTTCAAAGTTGCCCTTTGCCTCGTGCATTTCACCTTCAGCAAGGTGGTCCCAGACAGTTTTTTTGTCTCGATTCCGCTTTGCAGCGAGTTCTTCTACTTTGGCAAATTTTTCTTGAAGAATGTAACTATGAATCATCCGGTAGTATACTTCATTGTTATGAGGACTTTTTTTGTATACTTTTTCAAAAACCTCTCGAGCATCGTTGTATCGGTAGCTTAGCATGAGGGCACTGCCCAGTTTTATCATAAGTTTTTCGTCAAAGCCAGCGATTGAGACAGCCCGTTGCAAAAAGCCTACGGCCTTTGCACATTGTAAATCTTCAAAATAGATGTCACCGAGTAAACTGTAGCAATCTGAACAGGTTGTATCTAAGGCAATTGCCTTAAGAAGAATTTCCTTTGCCTCGTCAAGTCGATCAAACTTTTTATAGAGAAATCCCGCACAGCTAAGTATTTCTACGTTCGTGGAATCCAAGACTAAAGCATCACCAACTGTTTCTAACGCTAAGTTGAATTTGTCTAAGGCGATGTTAACTTTAGCATATTGGGCAAGATAATGGGCGTTAAAGGCATTGTCTTTCATGGCTTTTTTTATAGCCAACAGAGCTTGTTCGGTGTTGCTGTTCGCTAATAAATAGACACTGTAAAAATAGAGAGCCTCCGTGTGATCGGGGTTTATTTTTAGTGCTTTTTCTATGTAGGGAAAGGCTGTTGGGTAGAGCCTTTGCTCCATGTAGAATTTCCCTAAAAGCATAAGTACATCAGCGTTATCAGGTGCATGGGTCAAAGCTTGTTTAAGGTGAGAAAACCTACCATTTTGGTTTCCTGTTTGCGCATAAACTTCAGAGAGCATCACATGTATTTCAAGATTGTTAGGTACAATTCTACAGACCTCTTCTAACCGGATGATAGCTTCAGTTGTTTTTCCTTGTGCATAAAGCAGCTTTCCTAATTCGAGCTGTGCATGGTGATTTTGTGGTTGAAGTGCAATTAATTGCTGTAAATATTTTGATAGTTCTCCTTTATTGTCCAATTTTCTATGTGCGGTAATGAGATGTTCTACAATTTCGCTATTTAAACTATCTATTCTTACAACCTTCTCAAGCAAGAGAACTGCATTGGGATAGTCCTTTGTTTGGTAATATGTTTTTGCGAGGCTAACAATGATCCTCAGTTCCTCGGGATTAATTCTATAGGCCTTTACATAGTGGGGAAGCGCCTTTGTGAAACTCCCTCTTTTATAGTATAGTTGGCCAATTTCGTAAAGTATAGTATCATTGCTAGGATAACTGGTTAAATACTTTTTATAATTTTTAATTGCTTCTACTCTATCATTTTGTTCCTTGCACACCTCTGCCAGAGCACGATAAAGACTGGCATCGGTTTTTATATTCCCAATTGCTTCTTCCAATGTAGAACGAGCTGCTCCCCAATTTTGAGACTTTCTATACAGTTTTACCAGGATTGAGTAATTGCGTGAATCTTTGGGGTGCTTGATAATATTCTCAGTGAACTGTTGTATTGCTAATTCATTCTTGTTCAATTGTTCCAATAGGACAGCAACGTTATATAAGTAGTCTGATTGTTGTTTTCCCTTTGAAAAGGATGCACAATTCCTGTAAGTCTCAATTGCGCTTTCTATATCGCCAATTTTCTCATGGGATCGCGCCAACTTTTCTAAAACAACAATATTTCTACCGTCTTTTTGCAAAGCCTTCTTAAACCAAGGAATTGCCTCGGAGAATTTTTTACCTACATAGTAGGCTTTTGCAAAAAGGATACGATCAGTACCCTTTTTAATAGATGATTGGGGGATCTTTTTAAGAATACTTATAACCGATTCAAAGTTTTGTGCCTCTCCTTCCATTCTTGCCAAATGAATATAAACATCGGGGTTGTTGTAATCACGTTTGACAAAGTGACTAAATGCATGGCGTGCACGCTTGACTTCGTTACTTTTTTCAAATAAAAAACCAGCTTTGGCTAAATAGTCTGTATACTTATCATTGTTTAGTTCAAAGAGCTTTAATCCGATCTCAGCACATAAGACCCATTTTTTATTGTCATAATAGAGGGAATATAAAGTTAAAAGGCACTGTTCATGCTTTGGGTCTAATGTTTGACACTGGTTGAAATACTCCATTGCCTTTGCTGTTTGGTTATTAATTAAAAATCCCACTCCAATATGGTAGAAGATGTCACTGTTCGGTTTTCCCAAGGAGTAGGCCTTTTCAAGATTCGCTTCAGCCAGTTGTACCCTTTTAAGATGTAATTGAGAAATCGCACAATAGTAATAAGCATTACTATTAGTATTATCCAAAGTGAGTAACTGTTGATACTCTCTTGTTGCAGCGTTATACTCCTTGGATTTAAAGTAAATTGTTGCAATCCGCCCTTGAATATAGGGATCTTTTCGCTTAAAATAGCGGGCTTTTTTATAATTTTTCATAGCGTTGGTGTAGCTCTCTTCTGCAAACCATGCGTCACCCAAATAGCGATACACCTCGGGATTTTCAGGATTTTGCTTGAGTACTGATTTAAAATTGGTAATTGCAGCACCCACATCACCTTTTTTAAGATATAGAAGTCCTAAGGAAAGCTTTGTGTTGGTTGTGTCGCCGGAAATTGCCAAGGAGTGGTTTAGCATATAAAAAGCTTTGTTAAAAAGCCCCTTTGCATTGTACAAACTTCCCAGGGTAAAAAATACCTCGCTATCCTTTCCTCCCTTATTGATATAGTTTTCTAAGTGGAATAGAGCATTTGCTGTATCATTTAAAATTGCACTGGTTAGACCAAGTCGCTTTTGAATCTCCAGATTGTCGGGGAAGTGATTTTCCGCTTTGGAAAGTGATTGATAGGACTGCTGATATTCCTTTGATTTGTCCCACATGTCAACTGTCATCATAGTCAGTTTGAAGTCTTTTGGATCTTTTACCAAAGCTTTTTCATAGATTGAGGCTGCTTCCTTATATTCTCCACATAGACAATGAATATCACCAATCAATCGATACGGTTCAGATGATTGCGGCATTAGCTTGGCACTAACTTTTAAAGATTTTATTGCCTCAGCATATTTTTTTTGTAGGGAAAGAGCTTTGCCCTTTTCTAAATGAGCAGAAGCATTGTTTGGGTAAAGCATAAAGATTTTATTACAATACTCAAGAGCTTTACTTGGTTGCTTTTGTTGATTCCAGTCTCGTGCAAAGAAGAGCAGTGCCGACAATTCATTTTTATTTTTTGCAAGAATTACACTGTAGGCTTTTCTTGCTTTAGACGATTTTCCCATGGCTTCTAAAGCAAGTGCACCTTCAAGCATCAGTGCGGAAGTGATGATTTTCTTATTTTCAGCGTTAGCTGCACAGGTCAGGGCAACTGAATGGTTGCCACTCAGTCTGCTGGTTTTCGCGTAGTGAAGGTATAATTTGGCATGATTAGGAAGTATCTCCAGGAGTACCCGAAACAGCTCTGCTGCTTCGACATTTTTTTGAAGTTCCTCTGAAAATTGAGCTGCCGTATACTGGGCTAAAAGATTGTGAGGATCTCTTTTGACAATTTGATGTAATGCTTTCTGAGAGGTTTGAAGATCCTTTCTTGTCGCAGAGTACCGTCGTTGGACAATTTTTCCAAGAGTTCCAATGTCGTACAGGTCTTTAGAAACAATACGTACTTTAAAAAAGCGACCAAGATTTTCTTGATTAAATGTAATCCCAGCTTCTGTAAAACTCCATAAGATACAAGAATCTAGAGTGCTTGACAGATGATCAATGGTGAAATCTCGTTCAAAGGAATTATACTGTTTGCTTTTTTTTACGCTACTGATTTCAGCGTAGTAATGAACTCTTTTTCCATCCTTATTAAGCTCATAGTTTTGTTGGAGAATATGTGTAGCGCCTAATTCCTTTGCAATTTCAGAATAGGGGATTAGGTCAATTTGTGATGGATCACTGACTTTACTCATGACTGATTGATATACTTTTTGTGGAGGAATAAGCTTGACGGTATGGTTGGCGCTAATCCGAAAGTGAAAATAGCTTTCCAATAAGCCCTTAAGCCAAGTATTACTTTCCGAAGGATTTTCTGAAGCGTTAATTGGTATGGCTAACAAAAGGTTGATTGAATTTTGAGTGGTTCCTACTGTTTTTTGCTTTGCTGGTATCAAAGAGACTGTGACAAAAAGTATTAAGGCTAAGCTAAAAAAATGCTTCATGTTAGAGATCCTGAAGGTTAAGCGCTTAAATAACATTTCCTACCTATATTGTTTTATTGTTCTATAATAAAGTTTCCCATATTTTCATAGATTTATCAATAATAAAGAATAAAAGCGGAAAGAAATATTCCGCTTTTTAATCCTTTTATTAACAGGGTGTTATACTGGTAACCGTTACAAGCTATCCCAATTATTGTTCGGTTAAGTGAGCTGCAATGTCACCATATTGAATAAAATCGGTTATTGAGCTTTTGTGCATGTGAAAAAACTCTTCAAGTCGTTTATAAGTGTTTGATTTTAGTAATACTTTTGTCTTAGGATGTGTACCATGAAGAAATTTTTCATAGTAAGTAAAAGCATCATTAAACATATGAAATATTGAAAGAATAATTTTTGCATTGGCACCAAGATTATTTTTCCAAATGTATCGGAGGGAACGATCGGTTATATTCATTAGTTTGGCCCATTTTGAAACTAAATCAGGATTCTTGAGAAAGAGAATTTCCGTTGAAAGAGATAGCGAATCACTGTTTGGCTTATACTTTGGATTGATTATATTCAACAGAGAGTGTTTGATTACCATTTTAATGAGACTAAACATTTTAAAATCATCACCCTTTTCAGCAATATCCTTGGCACCGTAAGCGTGGGCAAGAAAACCTTTTTTTGGTGATACAGAGCCAGTCGCCACAACAAAGGGTATCCGTGCGGCATACTTCTTAATAAGATAAAAATCCTCCTCCTCCTCGCTGTTCATGCCAAAATCACAGATACAAAGATGGATTCGGTCAGGAGAAGTTATAATAGTTTCTGCCTGTTGGGTTGATGAAGATTTTAATACATTAAAAACGTTTATTTTTTTAAAAATATTCTGATATTCACTGATATATTTAGGATCATTATCAATAATCAGAACATTTATAAGCCTATTGAGGTAGTAAAAGGGTATATGTTCACTAGTTGCCATGGCGTTTCCCTTGGGTACCTGCTTAAGCCCCGATATTGGGTAAATAAACGTTTTTAACTTATGTATCTATCATGAATTAGTAACAGAGTACTAATGATGAAAAAGTCGAGTCTTTGTAAAGGCCATCACCATATCATACTGATTGCACGCTTCGATTACAACATCGTCACGAACTGAGCCTCCAGGTTGCACTATATAGGAGACACCACTCTGCTTTGCGCGATCAATGTTATCACGAAAAGGAAAGAATGCATCTGATCCTAAGGAGACTCCAGTAACAGAATTAAGATATTCCCGTTTTTCCTCTTTGGTAAGTTTTTGTGGGACCTCTTCAAAGTTCTCTTTCCAGCTTTGCTCTTCAGCTTCTGTAAGGGTATCTTCAAAATATTGGTCGATGGCATTATTTTGCTCAGCTCGCTTGACAGAGTCTTTAAATTTTAATGCCAATGTTGCAGGATGTTGTCGTAAAAACCAAAGATCTGCCTTTGCGCCAGCGAGGCGTGTGCAATGGACACGGGATTGCTGTCCTGCACCAACACCAATTATTTGGCCATCATAGGCATAGCAAACAGAATTGGACTGAGTATATTTTAAACTAATCATGGCAATTATCAGATCTCGTTTTGCCTCTGAAGGAAGCTCTTTGTTTTGCGTAACAACATTTTCAAGTAATTCGAATCCTGGGATGAGGTCATTTCGCTTCTGTTCAAAGGTAACACCAAAGATTTCTCGCTGCTCTAACTCTGGTGCAACGTAATTTGGATCAATCTTAATAATATTATATTTACCATTCCTTTTCATCTTTAATATTTCTAATGCTTCATCTTCGTATCCAGGAGCTATGACTCCATCAGAGACTTCTCGCTTTAAAATTTTTGCTGTCGGAACATCAACAACATCACTGAGTGCTGCCCAATCACCAAAGGAGCTCATTCGATCTGCACCCCGTGCGCGGGCGTAAGCCGTTGCAAGTGGGCTAAGCTCTAAATCTTCAACAAAGGATGCTTTTTTTAAGGCATCGTTCATTGGAGTAGCAACTGCAGCTCCCGCAGGACTCACGTGTTTAAAAGAAGCCGCTGCAGGGAGATCTAAAACTTGTTTGAGCTCCTTTACAAGTTGCCAAGAATTGAGCGCATCACACAAATTAATATAGCCGGGACTCCCATTGACAACCGTAAGAGGAAGGTTATTATCTTTAGTAAAAATACGTGCTGGGTTTTGGTGTGGATTACATCCATACCGTAATGTAATTTCATTGGTATTCATTAATTAGTCCTTTTGTAAATTATTGTTATTAATAAGTTCAATTCGATTTTCAATGATCCACTGCTTTGCTTCATCATATGATGATATTTTTTCTTCTAATTGTAAATCATACAGTTTCTGTAAAATAATTCCAAAAAGAGGCCCCGGAGTAAATCCAAGCTGGATTAGATCCTTCCCACTAAGGAGTGGTGGTGGTTGCATGGCCTCTTTTTTAATCGCCTTACGTTTATCCTTAAGGAAATCGTAATTATCGATCATTCCATGACTGGCAAGGCAATCAGCTCGATGGAGTTCTAGCTCATCGTTGATAGTTTCACGAGAAAGAAATTTTTTTAAGGTGGAGAGACGCATTTTTTGGACATTCATAAAGTTCATATGGTTGTCTACACAGGCATAGACCTCATTGATCAACTGGTTTGAACATTTGAGACGTTGTAAAATACTCTTTGCTAAGGTTGCACTCACTCGATGATGGTTGTTAAATCGAATGCGGTCGCTTTTTGATTGGGTCTGTGGCTTGCCTATGTCATGAAGTAGGGCACTCCACATAACGGTCTGGGTTGGCTTTTTAATATGAGCGATGGTCAACTGAGTATGAGTATAGACATCTCCCTCTGGATGAAATTCTTTTGGTTGCTCTATTCCTTTTAAAGCGTCAATCTCTGGAAGTACCTCTTTTAAGAGTCCAGATTCGTCAAGAAGGGTTAATGCCTTCTCAGGATTAGGACCGAGGAGCATCTTGTTAATCTCTTGAAAAATTCGTTCCTGAGAGATTGATTGTATATGGTGCGCATTATCCTTGATAGCTTTCCATGTTGCCTGTTCAATGGAAAAGGAGAAGCGTGCTGCAAATCGTATGGCTCGTAAAAGTCGTAGGTAGTCCTCTTTAAATCGATCCTGTGGTTCTCCAATTGTCCTAATTATCTCTTTTTTTATATCTCTCTTACCATCTACGTAATCGATTATGGTATCTTTGATTGGGTCGAGAAAAATGCCATTTATTGTAAAATCTCTTCGTTTTGCATCGGTCTTAGGATCTGAAAAGGTGACCTGTTTTGGATGTCGGCCATCTAAAATGCCATGGTCACTTCTGAAAGTCGCAACTTCAAATGATATCCCCTGTTCAACGACTAACATCACACCAAAATGTTCTCCAATACCAATAACTTTTTTAAACAGTTTTTGGATCACCTTTGGGATAGCATTTGTAGCAATATCAATATCATCACTATCCTCTATTCCCATCAATTTATTTCGAACATACCCGCCAGCAAAAAAAGCATCATACCCATTCTTTTTCAGATGGGCGGTAATATCTCGAGCAATTTTTTCTTTTGAAGGTTTCATAGTATTTATACAATAACCAAAATTTATTTGCAGTTAATAGGTCCTAAAAATATATCTTTTTATAGCTACATATTTATTGTATGGGCAAGATGTATTGGTTTATATTTAATGAACAGATATTTGATGCATTTATATATATGCTGGGTAAGTATATCAAATATCTCTTGATACGACATATTCTTTTACAAAATAACTAAAAGACTTTCTTCAAGGAGGGTTGATGAGATACGCGGGTAAGGCTATAATTTGTTTGATATTGTTATCTATGGTGATGTCCTGTACTACAACCTATGAAGCCAAAGGTAATAAGGCCTATAAAGCTTCACAAAAAGCTGTTGGTGATGAGCAACGAAAGCTGCAAAAAGAGGCCTATATTTTTTATCAAAATGCCATTAAAAAGCATCCTGACAAGATATCTAATAGACTTAGAAACCGTTATTTTGATATTACCCTCATTCGAGCAAACATGATTCTTGCTGAAGGTACTGCTGATTTGGATGCACTTCCTCTTTTTATGAAAGATCTTGATGGTATGCTCACACCGGATGTTTCCAATGAAAATAAGGAGAAGTATGCTGGATTTTTAGCAGCAATTGCCGATTCCAGTCTTTCAAAGAGAAAGCTTTATAAGGGACTTAATTTATTAGATAGAGCTATTGAGATTGCGGTAAATAAAGCTAAATTTGAAGAGAAGAAGAAGAGCATCCTTGATAACTTTGCCAAAGAAAATTATGAAGCCGCTGAGATTGAGATGATTAATGGTAAAACAAATGAAGAATCTGAATCACTGGTTCGCGCTGAATTTTTAGCTCAGGTTGCATTATTATACGATAAAAAGTATCCCGGTGCAGAGGAGCTTTTAAGCAATTTACGCAAAGAAAATAGAGGAACCTATTCTGCCTATGAGGCGGTTGTTATGGATAAGCCTGATACAACAATTTTTGATCAGGTAAATAAATATGATATTCTTCTTGCAATACCCGATGCAAAGATGACTGGCAGAGGCGCACTTTTGGCAGTAGAAATGTACAACTACTCCTGTAATCCGCAACGTCTTCGACCTCGAAATTACATCTTAGAGGATGTAAATGGAAAGCAATTTAGAGCGTTAAAAACTTCAAAGATCGATAAAGAGATTGTTGATCAAGAGCATGAAGTTAAAATGAAGCTTCGTTTCCGCACTGCTGGTGCAAAGATCAAAAAGCTTGTCTTTGAGAGTGATAATAAGGAGCATGTCTCAGAGAAGTATTTCTTTTAATCTGAGTTTACATAAGTCATTGAATAAACCCGCCCATTCTTGATCGGCGGGTTTTTTTTGTTCTCCCATTAAGTTTTTGATGTAAATATTCGATAATTAGAATATGAGACTTCTGAGATTAATTCAGTTGATGATCTTCGTGATCTTCTTTGCCTGTTATGGAGCAAAGCCACCAGTGGGATTTCAAAATGCACTCTGGGGTATGTCACCACTACAAGTTAGAAGTGCTACTGGGGCATCATCCTGGAATACCATTCCTGTGGGAGAAATATTTCCTCCCGATTTAGGTATTCAAATATTTGGTTCACCAGCTACTATTGCAGGATATCCAGCTTCCGTAAAATATTACTTTTTTAAGGAACGGTTTTTTCAGGCAACAGTAGCATTTAACTTTGATCACCTTGCCTCTTTTGACTTTAACTACAACGTATTTATTAGTATAGATAAATATTATAGGGCAATTCATGATCAGACCTTAACCTTTGTTGATGATATCTATCAATTGCTTCGGAAAAAATATGGCAAAAAGCTGCCAATCTTTAAGGGACTCGATCCTCGACATGTATTTAAACATACCGATAACTATATTAAGCAGGAGCTCTGGAACCTTCGCTATCATCCCTCTGAATATTACAAGCGAATAGTATCAGCAGCCTATGCACGGTGGGACTTTCCAAAAACACGGGTCCTCTTTTCAATAAATATTTCTGCTAAGGATAAACGTTTTGATTACCAGTTGTCTCTGACCTCCTTGGATTTAGAACGGAAAATCAATGAATTGAAAGATGCTCTACGAATGGAAGGGTTATAAACTGAGTGCCATTATACTATGGTGATTGTTTGTTGGAATTTCATATTCGTCCATCTTTATATAAATAATAATTAAAATCAAAGAAAATTGAGATTTCTGGATTTCACTCTTGTTAAATTGGTTTATTCATTTTAACATATTATTTTGAAATATTTGCACCCTTATTTTAATCCAAATTTGTAGTAGAGGAATTAATGATGGCAAGAATTGGAAAAAAGCAGCTTGAGAAATTACAGAAAAAGTATAAAACCGATGAAGCAGTTGCAAAGCTTTATGGTTTGACGCGTCAAGGTATCCACAGGTTACGAAAAAAATATGCCATTCCTTCAATTAGTGACAAGAATTCCGAAAGGAATCAAATAATAAAGAGACTGAAAACCCAAGGGCACTCTGCTGTAGCATTGGCAAAAAAGTATAGTATTTCAACTACTCAAGTGTATCGCATACTCAATGATTCATAGAACATAATTTAAGTTCTACTTCTTAGACCCTATTTTATAATAGGCCTTTAAATTCCTATGGATATTTCCCCAGAAAATAAGTGGTCAATTACGCAAGTGATATATCAAGAGATTCTTGATGAGATCTATTCACACTTTGAAACAATTAAAGTAAGGTATATGCCAATAAAGGGGGCCTATTTATTATACAGTGGGTTGGCAGACAAAATGCAAAAGCGTTCTATCAGCGATATAGATCTTCTGATTTGTGAAGAGGATAAGCAAAAGGTCTTTAATTTTTTTGAATCTCTTAGCAACATAGAGGTTAAAACAAACTTTGCAAATAATTACAGAACAACCGAAGCTGCATTTTGGTATACTTTGGGGGAAGTACGTATAATTGTCGAGTTGCACACAGAGCTAAATGTTACTAGTAGATTTTACCTTCCCACAGAAGAACTCTTCCAACGGTCAATAGCTAAGGATCAGTTTGTGCGAGTTCCATCTCTTGAAGATAGTCTTCTCATTTTTTTATGCCATTTGCAAACTCACATTACCTTTGAGTTTAAAGAGACAAATTTAGAAGAGATTCATCTCTTATCTGAACAAAAAGGTTTTTCCTGGACGACTTTCTGGGCTATAGCAGGAAATACTGGTATTTTACCCTTTCATTATTTTATTCTTAGAATATATGAAAAGGCATATCTTACCAATGTTAATAGCCCAAAACGATTTCTATATTCTGATTTTCTTGTTATACTTTTCAATTGTAACATATATACTTTCAGTCCACAGTGGATAAAACGCTTACTCTTTGAATTACCTTTTGTCATGAATCCTTGGTGGTTAATTAAACAAAAAATAGGAAGAGGGAAGAAAAAACACATATAATATGAATGTCGAAGAAACTATAAAAACGATACAACCAAATCAACGTTTTAATTCGAATGTGATGAGTTCTTTTTTTGGGGCACTTAGAAATATAGTTCTCTATAGGGACCTTGTTTTTCAACTCTTTAAAAGAGACTTTTTTGCGGTGTATAAAAAATCTTTTATAGGGTATGCTTGGATTGCCATCTCTCCTCTTGCCAGTATTATATCCTGGATTTTTCTTCATAGTACTAATATCATCAACCCCGGTGATGTTGGTGTTCCCTATCCCATATACGTTTTAATTGGTACTATGATGTGGGGGCTATTTATGGGTGTGTTTAGTTATGTGATGAATACCATGGATATTTACCGATTTATGATAATGAAAGCTACATTTCCTCATGAAGTTCTTTTTACAGCTCAGATCCTCATTCGATTAAGTCAATTCGCTCTTTCATTTTTAATCACTGTAATTGTTCTCCTATTTTTTAAAGTAATCTCTCTGGTTGGACTGTTATTGTTCCCAATTATTCTTTTGCCTTTAGTTCTCTGTTCCATAGCATGTGGTCTTTTTGTCTCTATTTTATCGGTAATTTCCTATGATTTCAAACGGATTGTAATGGCTGCAATCGGATTAGTGATGTTTATCACTCCTGTTATTTACTCGATTGAGGCAATTCAAAATGTTTGGATAAAAAAGATGATTCTTCTCAACCCATTGACCTATCTTATCTGTTCTGCCCGTGATATTATTTTGTTCAATAGAGTATATGGTCTTAATCATTTTATCCTAAGTTCATTGGCTTCGCTTGTCCTCCTTGTGATTTCATGGAGAATATTTTATGTATCAGAAGATAAAATAGTTGAGAGGATGATATAAAAATGTCTCATGATCCCACTAGGCAAATCAATCTTTCAATTAATGATGTTTCAAAAAAGTTTTGTAAAAATTTAAAAAGAAGTCTGGTGTATGGTATCCTTGATGTGGTAAAAAGCTCCTTGGGAATACGACCAGATACCAAAATATTACGCAAAGATGAGTTTTGGGCTGTAAACAATCTTTCAATAGATGTTGATAAAGGTGACGTTCTTGGTGTTGTTGGCAAAAATGGATCCGGTAAAACTACCCTGTTGCGAATGCTTGCCGGTATATTACCGCCAGACACGGGCAGTGCAAAAATAACAGGACGCCTATCTTCACTCTTGTCAATGGGGATTGGATTTCATCCTTATATGACAGTTTTGGAAAATATTTATATTAACGGTACAGTCATGGGAATGCGACGAAGAGAGATTGATGAACGACTTGATTACATCGTTAGCTTTTCCGGGGTTGGTGATTTTATTCATGCCCCAGCTGGAGCACTTTCTACTGGCATGAACGTAAGGCTTGGTTTTTCGATTGCCCTGGCTGTTCAACCAGATATTTTTTTAATTGACGAGGTGTTGTCTGTTGGCGATCAGAGTTTTAGGAAAAGATGTGTTGAGGAAATAAAAAATAACTGTAAACAGACAATAGTTATTTTTGTTTCCCATAATATGGATATGATCAGGCAACTTTGTAATCGAATAATTGTAATGGAAAAAGGTGTGATTGTTTATGACGGAAAGAATGTCGCTGAAGGTGTTCAATTCTATGACTCTCAAAAAAACTAAATCAGATATCTTCGCAGGATCCGATTTGAGTAACAAGAATATCATCCACTGAAAAAACCTTATTAAATCGAAATTGATAAAGAAAATGCTGAAAAGAGCACAAGCCCATTTTGTCAAAGAAATCAAATAAATCAACGAATAAGGGTGTTGTCCGCCAAGCTTTCTATACTGAAGTAGTTTCTACCTTACAAGACTATTTCGGTGAATTGTCGATTCCTTATATGCCAATAAATGGTTTTTATTTTTTTTCACAAAATCAGAGCAATGATTTCATTCCAGAAAGCCTATTCGAATCAGTCGACGTAGTAATTCTTCAAAAGGATTTCGCTAAGGCAGTTGCCTTTTTTAGAGGACTTGGTACTACAACGAAAATTGCTGAACTTCCATCAAAATATGTATTTGCACTATCAATTGACGGTGTGGGAGTAATTAGAGTTGAATTAATTATTCAAGTAATTTTTCCTTTAAATGGTACCCTTTCTGCAGAGGAGCTTTTTTCGAAGAGCAATGAAAAAGGATCACCATTAACGTCGTATCCCTCTTCGGAAAATGCGCTCTTACTTCTTGTTAATAAAGCTTTTCATTTTGCTGACCAATTAATTGATAAAGAGATAATCCTTAACTCTTTTACATTATTAGATTCTCCAAATTTTAACAAAAAGCAATTTGAAAAATTAATCATCAAATTTTTACTTGGGCAATTTTTTATATATCTCAATAATATTTTATATAAAAAACAAAAGGTAACCCTAGTCAATATTAAAATCGGTCTATACCCCAAAATTTTAACACTTTGTAGGATGTATAAAATCTACTCAATAGTACCAAGAATTTTGAGAAAGTTCATTTATAAGGCATTATTAACAGATAAACCTTTTAGGTATCTGTTTAATCATTTAGTAAATGGGATGAAGAACAGAACTGTTGAAAAATTAAACCATTTGTATAATAAAATGATAAATATCATTGCGCGAAAGTATATAATCGAGAATGAGAATACTGTATTTAACACAATTATGGCCTCATCAAATAGAAGGTTAGGAGAATACTCATTAAATTTTGCCATAGATGAGGAGTTTATCATTGGAACATCCTCCGGATTGTGGTATCTTAAATGTGATACTCTTTATCAATTGACCTTTGCCTCAAGCTATGGGGTTACCTATGATGGTAAGCGCTGGTATGCAAATCAAAATCTTGGTCAATTTAGTAGAATTATCTCCTTTGAAATTGATTGTGAAGGAGAAAGACCAATAATTTATAATCCACAATACCTTTGGTTGGGATTACCAAAAAGTATACATCAAATTGATTATTATGATGGGACGATTTATGTTGTTGATACCTTAAACAATCGGATTATTACTATTGACAAACAAGGTAAGAAACAGTTCTACTCCCATAAAACAGAAAGTAAAAGGCCCTCTGTCAACAATCATTTTAATTCATTATTTTTAACTGATTCATTTATATACCTTTGTGCTCACAATGGCACATTAAAACCAAAAAGATACTCAGAAATATATGTGCTTTGTAAAGAAACAATGAAACTCTGTAATATCATTACCACTACTGCAGGAAATGCTCATAACATTCTTTTGAAGAATGAATGTTTATTCTATTGTGACTCACTTGCTGGAACATTGATGCAAGATAAAAATGATCTTTTTAAAGCTGAAGATACATTCTTACGGGGACTTGCCTATTCTGAAAAATCAATTGTTTTAGGGGGCTCTGGATTTGCCAGGCGAGATGCACGAACATCCACTGATGGTGCTCTTTTTGTACTTACCCCTGATTTTATCCTGAAGTATTCAGATACACTCAATCATATTGGCCAGATATACGAAATCCGTTGTGTCAATGGCGACTATGGGTTGTCAGAGTATTCAAAAAAGAATGCAAGGCTAATGTCAGCAGTTTCTGTGTAAAATCCTTATGAAACCACGAACAATCATTCTCCTAAGTGCGCCACGATGTGGTACTTCAGCAGTACATTCGGTCTTTAATAAGCACCCCGAGGTCCATGCATTTTTTGAACCAAATTTTTGGAGTTTGGCTGTTCATGCATTAGAGGGACGACCTGAAAAACTTAAGCTGCGTTTCAAAAGGGAATTCTCTTCTATTGTGTTACCAACAACCTTTACTGAAGAGTCGATATTTGCTTTATGGGATTCAATTCTTGAAAGATATGGTCCAATAGTGTTTGAAAAAACCCCCTTTTATTTAGCAAATGAAAAAGCATTGTCACTGATCAAGAAGTATCGAAATATGGGAAACGATGTTAGGTTTGTTGGGCTAATTCGTGATCCTCGCGATGCCATTACAAGTCAACATGAGTTGTGGGGTGGTGCTCTTTTTAAAGCTAAACTAAAGAACCGTGAAGCGTTTTGGCTAAAGAAGTTTAAGACTTTAAAAAGTCTACAAAAGGAGTTTGATGATTTTCCTCTATTTCGCTATGAAGACCTTGCTCAATATCCTGCACAACATTTCCCAAGGATGTTTGATTTTTGTGAGATAAGAGATGAACCATCAAGCTATACACACCTAAAGCCAGTTAGTGTAGGACGATACTTTGTATCGATAAATCCAGCGGTTCGTCGATGGAAGATGGGTGAGGAGTTTAGAGCACATCTAAATCACCTTGGTTATATCCACAACCCATTGACAATCAAAAGATGGCTCTATTTGTTTTTTTCTGGCGTATTGAATGAATTGAAAAGATTGTGGAATGTTTTTCTAAAAAGAAGAAAGCGAATAAAAAGAAGAAAAACTGTACCAAGTACGAGCAATTAGGAAAGAGTCGCTGTCGTTCCACCACATTCACAATCATAACCCAAATGTGCAAAGTCGACATATCCAGCGGGATATAGGAGGTCGCCAGGTCCAACATCACACCCTGCATGCATCATTTCCACAACAAAGGGTTCTGTTTCAATTTTTGGTTTTTCGTAGGGTTTTTTCATTTTTTGAATCCAGTTTATAGAGTAGAGAGTTTAGTTTGTTTCTAAATCGTTCTTTCTTGAACCGTACTTTATTTTCTTTAATATATATCCAATTAATTAATCTAAAAAGAAAAAGAATTCTCCAGTTTTGTTGATATTTTGCTTCTCCAATAATAGCATTTAATTGTACAATTTCAACTTTTTGAGAATAATCTCCAATAAAAAAGGCATTGTTTTTTATAATATTAATTAGACGATGGAGGAGGAGTTGATTTTTATAAATAAAAAGATAGCATTGCCCCTTTTTTAGTGAATGCTTGCTTTGAGTCACTACAACTGTTGTTCCATTAGTATACAAAGGCCACATAGAGTAACCTTTTACTGTAATTGAGCAATCATTTTTGCCATCAAATAGAATGTGTTTAACAAGCTTTGGGCTTTCTGAAATCATCAATTCACTTGCTATATTGATTGTGTAATTGCTCGTGCATAGTTGCATATTTGATTTGAGACATTTTTAAACTGACCAGACTCTGTATGTATTTGTCCTAAACAGATATTACAAACCTTGCTATGTTCACAGGTATTACAGGGACAAAGATCTGATCTTCGAAGGTCCTTTAATTCTTGTAATACCGTGGAGTCTTGGATTAGATCGTAGAAAGAGCCCTGTTGAAGAAGATTTGTAATTTTTAAGTTTCGAAAAGCATTACAGGGATAAATATCACCATTTACGCCGACACAAATGTTCTTATATATACCTTTACAAATCAACAACTCATTATTAGGTACAGTTTTGTTTCTTATGTTTTGAAAATGATTCTTTTCGTGTTCTAAAAAAGTTTCAGGTGCATTGTTACAAATTGTTTGATAAAATGAATGGGTAGTGAATCTTTTAGTTTCCACTGATTGACATATATCTTGAGTGATTATTTTATGCAAGCCAGAGCGAATAGTATATCCTTGCTTTTTAAAAAATGTATATGTTTCTTTGAACTCCTTTAAATTAAAATCTAACAAATTAAAGCCAAAATGGATATATACCCCAGCATCCTTAAGTTTTGATGCTGTTTCTAACATTTTTCTTTGTCCTTCATCAACTCCCAGGTATTTGTCATGTAAATCAGCATGGTGTGAGAAAAGGGAAAACTGAAGACTTGAGATATAGGATTTGTGATTTATTAAAAATTCAATATGCTTCTCAGTTAATAAGGTGCCATTAGACAGAATACTGATATGCCAAAAATCTTTTTTGATTGCATATTCAAGTATTTCTAGAATGTCATCTCTAATAAAGGGTTCTCCACCAGTAATCACAAGGGTCGCAATACCAGCCTCAGTTAGTTTGTCAAGTATGCCAAATGTCTTTTCTGTAGATAAATCAGGTATGTTTTTCTCGGATATATAACAATAGTTACAACAAGCATTGCATCGATGTGTTATTTCGAAGGTTGCACTGGAATAAAAGTTTTGCAATCCAAGGGACAGCAATTTTCTGCTAATGCTGTTTTCTTTCATATTAAGAATTCTATGAAAAGGATATAATATGCTTTTCTTCTAACTCCTTAATAAATTCCCTCACATCTTTTAAAGCTGAGGAACTGTCAATTTCATAGTGCTGAACAATTGCATTCGCGATCTCTAACTCATTTTCTTTAGTTGAAATTTGTTCCCAAATGAAGCTTCCCACTTTATTAAAAGTGTGGATCCTAGAAAGCTTTCGATCGAAGATAAAGATCTCTTCACCAATTCTTTTTATTGAGAGGCTGTCACCTATGGTTATGTTCATACCATTTCTTTCTATATGAAGGTGTCAATTTTATCAATCATATCAACTCCTAAATTAAAATATAAATTTTCCATATCGATCTTTTTACATATTTTCTCAGTATTTTCAATCATCAATTCACTAAAGGACTGAGAAGTAGGAAAAGTATAAATGTTCTTAAAAAGAGATTTGAATCTTTCTGAACGGGGGAGAGTTTCTGTGCTATTCGCATCACCTCTCTTTAAGAAAAAGATTTTTTTTAAAAAGGCTGATGTTTTGTTGCAGTAGACCAATTTTTGAGCGGTAGTAAATGGTGTTGAATAAACTTTGTAATCATTTTTCTCGGGCATTATGATGTTGTATTCATCATTTAACAAAGTCCATTTCTTATGCAATAAAAGACCTATTGTTGTTTTACCAATATTAGATGGGCCACAAAAAATGATTCCTTTTCCTTTCCTATCAGATAAGGCTGAGCAGTGATAGGGAATCCCTCCCCTTTTTAAAGCTAGTAAGGAGCTAATGAGTTTAAGGGCTCTTATTATTTGAAAATCTATTGAATCATCTTCAGAATGATTGGAAATATGAAGATATGCCTCTTTTTGATTCCAAAAGATTTTATAGAACCAATGATTTTTTTGAAATAAAAAAGATTCTTCGTCTTCATGGTAGAGTGTTTCAAATCTTTTTTCTGATTCACATTCCTTGATAAATTTACTATTTGGAGGTAAAATTTTTACCGTAAAATCAAAATTATTGCTTTTTAGTGATTTGTAGGTATTAATTATCTGCTGCAGATATGGCGATTTTTCAACGGACTTACTTTGGTCTATTATTTTAAGTGGAATGGTTGCAATAGCTATAATCATACAATATAAAGGAAAACTGCAATTTTTTAAGCATCTTAATTGTGGTTCTATTGAAAATAATTTATGATAGCCTATTTCCATTGAATAAAAACGGGTTTGATCCATATGGACCAAACCCGTTATGTTTATATAATGTAAAACAGTTTTAGCCTAACAAACTCAAAACACTCTGAGGTCGAATATTCGCTTGAGCAAGCATACTAGTTGCTGTTTGAGTGATGATTTGATTTTTTGTAAAATTTGCAGTTTCGCCAGCAAAATCTACATCTCTTATAATACTCTCAGCAGCTTGTTGGTTTGCTTCCGAAGTCAGAAGATTGTTTGAAGTATGCTCAAGTCGATTGATTGTCGCGCCGATATAAGCACGCATTCTATTGATTCGTTCGATTCCTGTATAGTTGGTGTTGGTCGCATTTGTTACTAGAGCTCCTGCAGTTGGATTTGTTGTGTCAGTTCCATCAATCACCTCAAGCAATGTTTGCAACTTATCTTGAACGGTTTCACCAAATCGCTGTTGCATTGGAGTTAGAGCCGGGATTGGTGGATCTGGATTATCAAATGCATTAGTGGTTTCTGCAAATCCTGTAAGATATTTTATAAATTCTCCACCAATCTGAGCATTCTTAAAAAACAACCCGGTAGAATCCATTTGTCCTAGCTGAATGGTTATAAGGTTTTTGGCTGATTTATCAAAGCTGTTCAATTGGGCACCAGTATTTAAAGCATCTGAGTCATCTGTTGAGTAATTTTGACCCACCATCATATTGAAGTGTGTTGCCTTTCCATTGTCATCTGCACCAAATACAGCATCGCTAGTATCATCCCAGATTGTTCCTGCTACTAGAGATCTTTTTGGGTCTCCATTAGCGGAATCAGCATCGTCAAATAAAGCAAAAAGCCTCATTCCATTATAGTTTGTAACCTGTGCAATCCTATCCAATTCTCTTGTTAGAGCTTCGAATTCTTCACCCATATAATTGCGCTCTATTTGAGTGTATGTATCATTTTTTGCTTGGACAACAAGCTCGCGCATACGTTGCATGATATCAGACTGTTCATTGAGTGCACCCTCCGCAACATTAAGTAAAGCAATAAAATCCTGGGTGTTATTCATTGCCTGACCCGCTCCACGTACTTGAGTTCGCAGATTCTCGGAAATACCCAGACCCGCTGCATCATCGGATGCTCGGTTGATTCGGAGTCCAGTGGAGAGTTTCTCTAAAGATTTGGACATTGATCGGCTCGATTTGAAAAGGGAGCCTTGGCTGACCATTGACGCTATGTTGTGATTTATTCTCATACCAACATCCTTGTTGATAGTGGAGAATGATATTTTGTATCATCCTTGAACCTCAGGAAACCCCGATTTAGGGGCATCCTGCTTATTATTTAAATCGGCAAATTATCAGGGGCACTTCAATTTTTTCTTTTGTAACATAATCTAAAAACTGCTGCTCCTTTGATTGTTTTATACCGTATCTAAAGTATCGGAACAAAATAAAGAAACTTTAACATTTTTATTCAATAATGTTTGCTATGTTTTGTAATCCCTTGATTTATAATAAGAAATCTTGCCATATCTATTTTAAGTTTTTGATAAGTTTTCAAGAGGTGTTTAACTATACAAACTGTTTATGGCCATAACTTAGTTTTCAAGATACAATAAAGAGAAACAAATAAATGGAGTAAGGAATAGAAAAGAGATGGAAGGACAATTTCATACAAGTGTGTTTAAAGATGCGAATCAGGTGCAAAAGCATCTTGAACCATTTCGAAAAGAGGGCAAAAGAGTGGTCACCACCAATGGCTGTTTTGATATCCTTCATGCTGGGCACGTACACTATTTATATGAGGCAGCTTCTCAAGGGGATATTTTAGTTGTTGGAATTAATAGTGATGCCACAGTACAAAAGCTAAAAGGGAAGGAGCGACCCATTCAAAAAGAGCAGGATCGTGTTTCTGTTATGGGTGCTCTTAAAATGGTTGATTGTACCTTTATCTTTGAGGAAGATGATCCAAGAGAATTCATCAAAATTATTAAGCCAGATATTCATGTAAAAGGTGGAGATTATTCAAAGGACATATTGGAACGATCAATTGTTGAAGAAAATGGCGGAAAAGTAGTAATTGTCTCATTTGTTGAGAACAGATCAACTTCTACTATCATTGAAAACATTAAAGGGAAAAGCTAATTAAACCTATTTTGCATTAATTTTTATCGCTTCTGTCAAAAAAGTGATTTAGAGTCATTTTTCTATATTATATATTATCTACATAATAGTTGAATTATTGAGCCGAATTGTTCAGTAATTGATTTGATGATATAATTATAGTAGTAAATTCCAAACATATATACCCGGTGCTGCACTTTCGTGGAGAATCTCTATGGCCCTTGAAACAGAAATGTCCATTTCAGTTCTGGAAGAGAAGTTAAAAAGTAATCCCCTTTCTTTGATTTTTTCTCGCCTCGCCGATTCCTATAGAAAAAGTGGTGATGTTCAGAAAGCGATTGAAATCTCTACAGAGGGATTAGAGTCACATCCCGATTATGTCACCGGTAGAATTATTTTGGGCCGATGTTATTTAGAACAAGAAAATTTCAATGACGCCATAAAAGAATTTACCAAGATATGCACACTGGACAGACGTAATCAAATAGCAATTAAGATGCTTGCGGATGTTTTTTCTAAACAGGGTATGGAGGAAAAAGCCGGTGATCTTTATCAAATGTTGTTGAGGATGGATCCTGATAATCCTTCACTTATTCATTTGGCCAGCGTGTTTGCTGGTACAGGAAGCACTGATGTCTTTGAAGTTTTAGGGATTGAAGATTTTGCTGCCCCTTTACCAATCAGCAAAGCTGAGGTTTCAGAAGAGGACGTTGAGCAAGAATTAGAGGCTTCTCTTGACGAGGCTCCTCTGGAAACTGCCCCGCCAGAAGCCACTCCCACTCTTTCTGCAGAGGAAACTTCGGAATTTCCACCACTTGAGCCGAGCTTAGAGGATCAAACCCCACAAGAACAACAGCTCGAAGAAATGCCATTGGATGCACCGGAAATCCCAGGACAAGAGGACTCCAGTCTAGATAATCCTGAGGATAAAATGGAAGTGTTAGAAAGTGATACTGATAAGGTCTCTGAAGGGGTTGTTGCGCTTGATTTTGAAGAGCCTTCTGACTCTGGAAAGGAAGAAGAGGAGTTTACTTTAGAGCCTAAAGAGGATGGTGATCCCTCAATCAAGGAGATCCATACCCTTCAAACTATGGAACCAGAACAATCCGAAGAATCATTAGAAATTGAAGATAGTGTTGAAGTGGTAGAGCCTTCGGCTGATGAGTTGAAAGAAGATGAGTTGAAAGAAGAGGAGTTGAAAGAAGAGGAGCTGAAAGAAGAGGAGCTGAAAGAAGAGGAGGCTCTTCAAGCTCCCGAAGAATTAGGGGAAGAGCTAGCTATTCCATTGCAGAGTGAAGAAGAAGGTGTTGAAGATCTTTTGAATCCCCAGGAATCAACTAAAGATCTTCCAGGTGAACTCCCACCTTTACAGCCAGCAATAGACATTGAAGAGGAATCAACAACCAGTGATGAACTGAGCGATAGAATGGATTCAATGTTTGGTGAGGAGGAGTCAATCGAGGAATCACTTCCTGAAGCCATTGAACCGATTGAGGAGTTAACCACCAAAGAAGTAGAGCAACAATTGGATTCAGAAGTACAGGATAGTCCTGAAATTCCTGAAGAGGATGATTTATCTGATCGTCTGGAGGACATGTTTAAAGAGGAGTCTACCGAGCCAAAAATTCCAGAATTTGATCTTCAAGGCTCGAATGAAATGCTTGAAGAAGTTGAACTCCCACCGCTTGAGGAGGAGAAGTCTCAAGAGGACGGCATACCTGCCCTTCCGCAGTTTGATACGGAAGAGGAGGAAGGAACAGACCAATTTATACTAGATGAAACGATTGAATCGGAAGATAAACCTGAGTTAGAAGTACCCATTTTAGAGGACGATCCTGTAGAATCATCCATAGAGAGTGATGTCCCAATCCAAAATGAAGCCTTGAACGAAGAGGTGTTGACAGAAGGGATAATGACTCAGGAAGTTGAAATAGAGATTGATGCGCCTATTGAAAGCGAACAGCCCTTTGATAAGGCAACTGAAGTCTTTGAAGTTGAACAACAGGAATCTTTAATAGAAGATATATCTACTGAGCAAGATGATCCAATTGGCACTGATGATGAAATTGAAGCAGAGGAAGAGTCGGAACAAACTAAGATTATTAGCTTTGGTGAACAGACATCCTTTGAGACTCCGGAACCATCTCAAGATATTCCAACTATTGACGAGGAGGGGACCGAAGATTTAATTACTGATGCAACTGCAGTTTTTGATAGGGAGAAAATAAAAGAGATCGCCTCTTCGGTGAGTGATGAAATTGAAGTGTCCGCAGAATCACCTATAAGTAGTGAAGTTATGTCCCGATTAGATGAAATGTTTGCCGATGAAGAGGGAAAATCTGAAACAAGTCAATTGCAAAAACCAGAGACGAGCCTCTATGAGTTTACAAAAACAGAGGAACTATCAGAAGAGACAACTGAGGAAAATTTACCCTCTGGAAAAGACGTGGCCTCACATTTTGATGAAATATTTTCACCTGAACAACCAAAGGAAGAGGAGTCTTTTGAGCCTTTACCATTAGAAAATGTTGAGGAGAGCGAATTGGTCAGTGAGTTTTATGAGGAAACTCAGGAGCCAGTAATAGAACCTGAAACACCCAGTGCATTGGATGAAGATTTTGAACTCTCCGAGGATGAAGTTCAAAAAATTGAGCAAGTCACAAAAGAGATCGATACTATTGAAGATGATACACTTGACATAATTGATGGCGACCTATCCTTGGATAACCTTGATCTTGACACTCTTGACGATGAGGATGATTTAGAGCTTACCACTGATTTTTATACTGAGGAGGGAGATACTGCTGATTCTTCTGAGACAGCCATTGACATTGAAACAATTGAGTCTAAAGATGAAGCTGTTATTGAATCAGATTCAGATACTGAAGAGGAATTGAAAGAAGAGGAGCCTGTTGCATTTGCTTTAGACTTAACAAATACGGAACAAGATCAGATTGAGAAAGTCGATCCACTCTTGGAGGATGATTCCTTAACCGATCATTCTGCTGTTGATGCGATTCCTGATGAGCCAATAGAGGAAGAGAGTGCTGTGCATGGAGAATTTTATACTGTTGCTGGAGACGAAGCTGTACCCGAACCTGAGGATGTTCCTCAAGTTGAAGAAGCTATCCAAGAGGAGGTAGAAGAGGAGGCTCGTGAAGACACGGTTAAGGAAAGTGACTTTTTAGGGGTTGAGGAAAAGCAGGTCAAAATTGATTCAATGCAGCAGGATGATTTTATTAAAGGTAAAGCTGAATCAATTCCTGATCATGTTCTTACACCAACCTTGGCTGATATCTACTTTCAACAAGGACAACCCTATTTGGCAGTACAAATTTACAAAAGGTTATTAGAGCGGGACCCTGACAATGACCGTATGGCTGAACGCATCGAAGAAATCGAGAAGGATATTAAGGAGCGTGAAGAACAACAGGAACTGGCAACTCTTGCTGGAGAAGCTCAAGTGACCAGAAAGCGGGGGCGTCCTAAAAAGAAAGAAGATGAAGGAAAAAAGCGACCGCTTAAAGGTGTGCGTATTAAGAAAAAAGTCAAAGCCAGGATAAATAAAAAAAAGACCTCCGATTAATGAAATGGCATTGGAATAAATATATTACATGACTCTAAATTACAGGATAATCTATCTCCGTCAGCTCTTAAAAGGTCATAATCTTCATCATATACTTATTACCGATAATATTGATGTCCAATATGTAAGTGGATTTAAAGCATCCAATTGTTTACTCCTTGTATCAAAACGATCCCAAAGACTTATTACTGATTTTCGGTATAAAGAGGCGGCAACAAAATTTTGTTCTAATTCGAAGGTGTGGCAATTTGTACAAATTTTTCAACAGGGAATTAGTTGCCTTGCACCATGGATTAAAGCTGGACAACGGGTAGGTATTCAGGACACCGTTATGTCGGTGAGTGCCTTTGATTCGTTGAGAAAAACCTTTAAAGGAACAAAATTTGTTAAACTGGGAAAAGAAATATCCAACACGGCACTGGTCAAAGAGCCCCAAGAGATTCGGGCGATTCGAAAAGCTGCATCAATAGGAGATCAATCCCTTATGCAACTTGTCAATCGTATAAAGCTTGGGATGTCAGAAAAGCTTGTTGCCAAAATGCTTGTGGATATCTGTAAAGAGAATGGCTCAGAGGGTTCTCCCTTTGATACAATTGTTCTATTTGGATCTCGTACGGCTCTTCCCCATGGCACACCTTCGCCTAAAAAGTTAAAACAGGGTGATTTTATACTTTTTGATTTTGGGTGTATGGTAAAGGGATTATGCTCTGATATGACACGGACTTTTGTATACGGAAAAGCAAAGGCAAAACAGAAAGAGTTATATTCTATTGTAAAAGATGCTCAAAAGAGCGCTGTGTCACTGGCAAAACCTAATGTGCTGGGAGGTGACATCGATCATGCTGCGCGCTCTATTATCACTCATGCAGGATATGGAGAATATTTTGGTCATGCCACCGGACATGGGCTCGGTCTTCGTATCCATGAGAATCCTCGCATTAGTAAGTGTGATAAAATGGTTATAAAAAAAGATATGGTCTTTACTGTGGAACCAGGTATTTATATATCAAGTTTTGGCGGAGTGAGGATTGAGGATACCATTGTAATTACAAACACAGGTTCACAATCATTGACAAAAACAACTCGAGAATTGGTTACGCTATAATAAACAGAGAAACGAAAAGAGTGCTATATAATGTTTTTACGATTATTCCTGCTTTTTACCATAATTCCCTTTATAGAAGTGGTGATTCTTGTTCGAATAGGAAGTTACATTGGATTTTGGCCAACCATTTTATTAATCATTGTAACAGGAATTGCTGGGGCTTACCTTTCTCGACTTCAGGGGTATAAAATTATTATGGAGCTTCGGGCTACTATACAGGCTGGGCGTATCCCCACACAAAAGATTTTTGAAGGTATTGCCGTGCTTATTGCCTCGGTGCTGCTTATTACGCCAGGAGTGCTCACCGATCTCTTTGGGTTACTGCTTTTACATCCAGCCTTTCGCATTTATTTGATTCAATCAATTAAAAACCATCTAGTAAAAAGAGGTTTTTCGCACACCCAACATGAAGAAAAGCCTCCAAACAAAAATTTTACTTCACAAAAATCAAATATTGAAGATGCTGAGTTTGATGAAATCAATGATTAGATATTTTAAATTGATTATTAAGTATTCTTTTTTGAAGCTTAGTGTATAGCGAGATTTCGAAGTTCTTCAATAATTGAACAAGGAGTATATCCTTTACTAAAAGCAAAGGAACTATCTAAGGAGACATCTGGAGGGCGAGGTGCTGCCATTGCTACCTCTGATTGTAAAACTGGTTTGATAAGCGATTTGTCAAAGTGAAAAAGCTCAGTAAGAAGCAGTCCAAAATCATATCGAGAGATCCTCTCTTTTCCCCCAAGATGGATAATACCGGTGGTGGATCCAAGGAGATGTAATAATCCCGATGCAACAGTTTGTGCACTTGCTGGGGTTCTCACTTCATCTGTGAATAGAGTAATTGGTTTGCTTTCTTTTAAAGATTTTATCATTGGCTGTAAAAAGCTTTCCGAGGTCGGCGAGGGATTGCCAAACATAAGCGGGAGTCGACACACTAGTGCCCTTTTATGGTTGCTAAGAATTAACTGTTCTGCTTTTGCTTTATGTTCTCCGTAGACACTTATGGGAGAAACAGGAGATTGCTCATTGTATGGTGGATTTGTTCCATCAAAAACCAGATCAGAGGAGGTGAAGAGAAAGGTGATATCCCTTTCTGCAGCAAGTTTTGCGAAGTAGGCTGGTGCTGTTACGTTTATTACATATGACACATCAGGATTATTTTGGCAAAAGTTTGGATTGGATGCAGCAGCTGAGAAAATGACCGCATCTGGCTGAACTTGATTAAATAGGCGGTCAATGTCCTGTTTTTCAAAAAGGTTAGAGCCAATCATTGAGCACCCGGAGATTTCAAGTGGATTTTTGAAGTAGGTCCCAATTACATGCCACTTCTTTTTTGCATGGTTACAAAGGTTCCATCCTAAAAAACCACTAGCTCCGAGGATCAACAATTTGTTCATGATTGACTTGAAGGTTAAAAAATAATGTAATACAGACCACTTAAGAGCAGTGTTGCAATAAAGATAGTTAGAGCTGGTCCGATTAAATAACGATAGGTGTGGATCATACGGGATTTAAAATATTCATTGGTTACCACAAAGCAGATATGAACTGGTGAGAGAATCATACCCACAAATCCAATCCCATAGGAAAAGGTGGTTGTGGCAATGAGCTTGTTCAAGGGTGGATCAGCACCCAACAGCTCAAAAACTAAAGGGAAGCTGGCTCCAACATAGGCAAAGGCAATACCGGTTATAATGCCAGATATGAGTGGTAGAAGAATCATCACTAATATAATTGGAATCCCTAAAGTATTGAACTCATTGCGCATGGTGGTGACTAAGTTATGTGCCTGATCTTGACCAAGGGGAAGTTTAAGCGATGTGTAAAAGAGTTGAACTCCTATGACTACGAGGAGAAGGGAGACTGTTTTTTTTGAGGTAAACATTTCCAAGGAATTTTTTAATAATGTTTTATTATTTCCAATAATCAAACTAAGAGCCAGTAGAAGGCCTATGAGCATGGCAACTAAATTAGAAAGTGATTTTGAAACACCAATTTTTGGTAGTAGAGCTGAACCGCTAATTGAGATTATCACGAGCAATAAAATTGGACCGACTGTTTGGGCAATGTTTTTTAAATCGGGTTTTTTAGTAAAGGTTTTTTTCCCTTTTCTTTTAACACGCTTCAATATGAAAAAGTAGCCACTTATAATCGCCACAGGAGTAAAGGGTATCATAGTAAGATAGTACATACCTGAAGAGACACCTGATAGGGCGATAGCCAAAATTACTCCCGGATATAGGGGCCACCAGTATTCCCAGATGTGTCTAAACCAGTAATTGATGGCAACAATGTGAGGTGGTTTAAAGCGATTTTCCCGGTCTACAGATTTAACCAGAGGTGCAGAAAAGAGTGCGCCACCTGGCATTGGTAGTAATCCAACGAGGGCTGGTAGACCACCTAAAAGCATCTTTTCGTTGGGTAACCACTCTTTAAGCGCATCTATGGTCTTTTTCATTCTGCCCGATTGGGAGAGCACTTCTGTAAAAAAAAGTAAGGCAAGAATTACCATTATTAATAAGTAATTTTGCGGTTGTATAAATCCCTTTACCTGTAAGAAAAGTCCAGAAACACCAGCGCCAGCCCAACAGGTTAAGATGGTTGAGTACAGTATCATTGACCAGCCCAAAGGAAGGCCAATACGATAGGTGATTAAAATACTAATAAAAACTATTCCGACTTTTAAGAAGGCAGGAGTTGACAAGAGAAAATCGATCATTGCAGTATAGAAACTTTGCAGCCTTTCATAGGTGGGATGTAATTCCTTGCTAGTTCATTTTTTTCGGAGACTCAAAGGTTTTGCCAATATTTCTGACCACACTACTGCTTTTTTCAATCCTTCAAATCGTTCGGTCCGAGATTTGGTTACCATTGTTTTTTCTTTTGAGGAATCATGGCTGTGAGTATCAAGCTTTGAAATGTCAATTTTAGCAGACTCCACCGGTAGCTCACTCTGTCTTTGCTCAATTGAGGTCTGTCTTTTTTTAGCTTGTTCTTTCCGTTTAGCAACCTTTTTGCTGACCGCAGCTTTTTTAGTTCTTACCGGTTGTTCCAGCTCCTTAAGAACCTTTTCAACGCCACTTTGCAGATCCCGAAGAGAAAATCCCCTTTGTTTAGGTTTATTTTTGTCCTGAACAGATGATTGCCTTTGCCCCTTTTTTTTCTTTGCTGCATTGGCAATGATTGCCCAGACTATAAATACTATAATAGGAAGAACTTTTTCAAAATCCATGTTTTACCTTACTATACATTATAAAGGGGATACAGCCTTCTTCCATAGGGAAGGAGACTGTATCTATTATTTGCTGCTATTCGCTTTCCTTATTATCTCCCTCGGGTTCCTTACCAATTGAATCGCGCATTTTAGTGTCTGCCATAACATTTTTCATGTTATAGTAGTCCATGACACCAAGATTGCCCTTTCTAAAGGCTTCAGCCATGGCCAGAGGAATTTGTGCTTCAGCCTCTACAACTCGAGCGCGCATCTCTTGCACCTTAGCATTCATTTCTTGCTCAGCGGCAATTGCCATTGCGCGACGCTCTTCAGCTTTTGCCTGAGCGATCTTTTTATCTGCTTCAGCTCGGTCTGTTTCCAGCTCTGCTCCAATATTTTTGCCCACGTCTACATCAGCAATATCAATGGATAAGATCTCAAAAGCTGTTCCCGCATCTAATCCTTTTTCTAGTACTCGCTTTGAGATGGTGTCGGGGTTTTCCAGTACTGCTTTATGGGTAACTGCAGATCCAATAGTCGTAACAATACCTTCACCAACACGGGCAAGGACCGTCTCTTCTCCAGCACCACCAACCAAGCGGTCGATATTAGCGCGAACAGTCACGCGGGAGATAGCCTTTAGCTGAATACCATCTTTCGCCACAGCAGCAACTAAAGGTGTCTCTATGACTTTTGGATTAACACTCATTTGGACAGCCTCGAGTACATTTCTTCCAGCAAGATCAATGGCTGCACAGCGATTGAATTGTAAATCGATATTTGCTTTATCAGCAGCAATAAGGGCTTGAACCACCCGCATGACATTTCCACCCGCAAGAAAGTGAGATTCAAGGTCATCGGTACTGATTTGAATGCCCGCTTTTACAGCCATAATTTTTGATTCAACAACCAACTTAGGGGGTACTTTTCTAAAACGCATAAATACAATATTAAGAAGTCCAACTTTTGCGCCCGATACTAATGATTGAAACCAAAGTGATACGGAACCTAAGGCAAAAAGGAGAAAAAGGAGAAGGATAAATCCAAGAATTCCCAATAAAACTGTGACTACGGGTGTGGGCATAAAAACCGCCTTTCAATTTAGTTATATAGTGATTAAATCTCTTTGTTTTTAACTACAATTGTATTGCCAGTAATCGAAATAATTTCTATAGTAGCACCTTTGCTGATATAATCTCCAGAGGAGACAACATCATAGCGCACATTGTCAATCTCTACTCTTCCGGCCGGCCTAAGATCATTAATGACCATACCCTCTTTACCAACCAGCTTTTCTAAGGAGAGGTCCTGAGAAGTCACACCCTCTTTCTTGCCAAGAGTCTTTTTTAAGGCAACCGGTGAATAGGCAAGGATTTTAATGCCAATTAAAATGGCAATAGGAATAGTAATAATGTCGGCACCGACAAAAATAAATCCAACTTCCTTAGGCATGGTGGTAAAAACCAGGTAGAGCGAGTACCCGAAGACACCACTGGCACAGATTGTTAAAATCCCTCCAGAGGGCAGAAGGAACTCCGCAAGGATTATAATTACGCCTAAAACTTGTAATGTAATAGGGACCAGAAGATCACCCATGCTTTTTACTCCTCAAAACAGTTATTCGATTTCCATTGATATCTGATATAGTAATTGACTCATCTTTATCAATCATGTCTCCATCAGCAATTACATCATATACACGGTCGTCAAATTTTGCCATTCCTGAAGGACGAAGTGGTTTGACGACAATACCATTATCCCCAACAGAAAGGGACAGTGTTGTCCCACTACTGCTGCTTGAGTTCGCCAGGGTGCTTGAAAGGTAAGGGCCAGAGACGACTTTAGACAGATGTGGAAAAATGAAGATGAAGAATATGACAATAAGCGAAACCGAACTTACCACGCTTATCATTATCATAAAGAGATTTTTTACCAATAATTCTTTTTGCCAGGGCATCTCTGGTTTGGGGATGACAAAATCCTGAAAGGATAAAAGCATACCAATGGCAATAAATGCTATGCCGGCAATTCCAGTGATACCAAAACCAGGAATAACAAAAACCTCTGCTGCAAGAAGTAAAAGGCCTATTAATAAAAGGAGCATCTCAGTATAATTGGCTAATCCCACCATATATTGACCACCGAAAACTAGCACCAAACAGAGGAGACCCACAATGCCTGGAATACCAACCCCCGGTGTTTTTGTTTCAATATAGACACCGGCAAGTCCTAGTATAAGAAGGAGTGGTGCAATGGATCCTAAAAATCCAACAAACTTTTCTGACCAGCTTTCTTCGATGTAAACAATCTCCTTTGCAGCAATTCCTAATTTGTCAATAAGATCATCAACACCATCAACACTGGCCGAGGAAAAGCCAAGTTCCTGTGCTTCCACGTCATCCATGGTTAAGAGTTCGCCCTTTTTCACCACGGTCTTTTTTGTTTTAATTTTTGCCTTAAGAGATGGTTCCATGTCTTGAAGGCCAAGTGAATCAACATAGAATGTTGTATCTGCAAGGACGATTTTAAAAACAGTAATTTCTGCAGTTACCATAGACTCGGCAAGGGTGGAGGGGTAGTTGTTACGTTTTGCCAAGGCCCGAAACTTCGCCCGAAGGGGCGATTGAAATTTTTCGCCCAACATTTTAGGGCCATCCTGCCCCATTGTCAAGGGAGCGCAATCACCAATAGTCGTGTTGTTCTTCATAGTGAGTTTACTACAGGCAAGTGCGATAAGAGCGCCCGCTGAGATTGCGCGTTTTTTAACATATGCTATGGACTGCCCCTTGGGGATAGTCAGCAATGTATCAACAATGTTAAGGGCAGCATCGACTCTTCCGCCGAAGGTGTCCATTTCTAATAAAAAAAGTGGATTTTCAACGGAACTATGGCCTCGAATGGCGCGACCAATAAATGCAGCCATTGCTGGATCAACCTCTCCAGAAACAGGAATGACTATCACTGTTTGCTCATCAGCTTTGGAAGGGTTTGTAATGGTAGAGTCTTCACCGCATAGAGCCAGGGAAAAGTGCAAAAGTAAAGTAGTAATCAGTATGTGTAGTGTTTTCATATTTAAGAAAATACCGTCTTTTTAAAATAGAGTGTTAATTTGTATTTTTAATTTTGCTATATGAAAAAATAATAATTATTTTGAAATAACTCCGTATGAAAGCTTTAGGGGACGGAACATTTTTATCTCTCTTTAAAATAGTAAAAAACAGAATTATAGAAAGCGAAAATAACTAAAAAAACAATAGAAAATAATGTTATCGCAATTGAAGCGGTTAAATGATTAAACACTGAAACTGAACTTTTTCATATATCATTACTATGCAGACTAAACCGGAAGAACTCTATTTTAGAGACATAAATAAGTACAAGGTTCTTACCGATGAAGAGGAACGCACCTTAGTTAAGGCAATCCAAAAGGGTAAGCCGGATGCCGCAAACAAGCTTGTGACCTGTAATCTTCGTTTTGTGGTCAGTATTGCCCGACGCTATCGAGGTCGTGGATTAAGCTACTTAGAGCTTATCAATGAAGGAAATATTGGACTATTAAAAGCAGCAAAGCGTTTTGATATAAAAAAGAATGTAAAGTTTATTTCCTATGCAGTGTGGTGGATCCGTCAATCAATTCAGAAAGCCGTTTTTGAGCAAGCCTGCACAATAAGAATCCCATTGAATAAAATTGCGCTCGTCAATAAGTTTAAAAAAGCCTTGAGTGCTAACAAAGGCAATTATAATAAAACGATAATGATCGAAGAGTTCAAGCAATACGAGCAAGAGATCGTTGATGTCATGGATAAGAGCAAGGGGCTCTCTTTAGACACACCAATTTCCAGTGAGAATAACAGTGACGATAGCATAAAGACGCTTCAGGATGTATTAGGTGAGGGGCCGAATCAAGATGAAGAGAGTGAGCGCCGGGAGCTTTCTGAGATACTTGAAAGTGTCATGCACAATATTACTAATCGAGAAGAGCGTATCCTTCGTATGTATTACGGCTTAAACTTTTCTCGTCAATTTACCCTTGAAGAGATTGGCAATGAGCTAAGTCTTACCAGAGAGCGAGTTCGTCTGATTCGAGATCGATCTTTGCGTAAACTGTTTAAAAATCAGAATTCTCGAAAAAAATTAGCGCCCTTTATGGAAAAAAGCTCTGGTAGAGATTAAAATCCCTTTTTTTTAATACGCTCTGCTCATTCCATACATATTATTGAACATTCTTAAAAAGAGTTAGCAGAAGTGTCCCTATCCATTTATATTTATTTTTATGGAATAGAGAGGAAATTTCCTGGAGTGTATTCTTTCTTGATCATGTAAGGAAAAGAAGCGCCATGACAAAATCTGAATCACACAAGATAAGTGCGGCCAAAGAGCATCTTGAAAAACAGATCGATCTATTGCATGATGAGAATCGTCGTCTTAAAAGTTACACCAATAAATATCTCAAAGAAAAAGTGTTGATTGATGAGCTCATGGAGAATATTCCTGATCAGATTTTCTTTAAAGATATTAAGAGTCGGTATACTTTGATTAATAAGAGTTGTGCTGAAAAATTTGGTTTAGAAAGCCGGGCTGCTATAATTGACAAAACAGATGAGGATTTTTTTGAGAAGAAGTATGCCCGCTCTTGCCATGCTCAGGAAGAAAAAATAATACGCACTGGTAAACCCCTTATTGGCAAAGAGATGTTGGAAATATGGCCTGATGGTCGAGAAACCTGGACCCATATCACCAAAATGCCGCTCTATAATAAAAAGGGAATTATTTCAGGAACCTTTGGTGTTTCACGGGATATCACCGATATGAAGCATATGGAGCATTTGCTTCAGGTGCTTATGGATAGTATTCCCGACGCAATCTTTTTTAAAGATCAAGAGAGCCGATTTATCCGCATTAATAAAGGATGTGCCGATGTATATAATTTGGCAGATCCCTCAGATGTTCAGGGGAGGACAGACTTTGACTTTTTTCCTCAGGTTGTGGCGCAGCAGTGGCGGGTTGAGGAGAAAAAGATCATGGAAACAGGCAATCCTGTAATCAATCGGGAATTCTATGAGCTTGCCAAAGACAGCGAAGAGCGATGGCTTGCCACAACAAAAATGCCCTTGCGTGACAAAAAGGGAATTGTCATGGGTACCTTTGGCATTGCCCGAGACATTACAAAATTTAAATTAGCTGAGCGAGCACTCCAAATCTCAAATGAGAAACTTGAGAAAAAGGTGAAAAAGAGGACCGCTGAATTACAAATGGTAAATGAGGGTATGAAGGTTCGGATTCAGCAGCTGAATTACCTTAACAGTAAAGCACGCTTTTTCGCGCAGCTTGTTGATCGTGATGCTCTTTTATCAGCAATTTATTATGCCTTTTTAGAGCGTTTTCCCGATAGTGAGGTTCACCTCTGCACTGTGCGTGACGATGGGTTTCGCACGGCCCTAAGTACTGAACGGCTATCATCGGAGAATCTTTTGGAATCCTGTCGAGAGGCAATTCAATTCAAGGAAGAGGAGAGTGAACGAGATATTCTTTTTACAGAAAACTGGGAAAACCATCAAGAATTAAAGGACGCTTTTAAGGATCGTTTTGAAGAGCTTCCCTGTTACTTAGAGATCCCTCTTTTTTCTGATAAAAAAATACGGGGGATTGTTCAAATTTTTGCACCATCTCGGGTTGGAGATATATTTGATCAGGAGAAGACCTTGCTTCACACCCTTGCTTCTCAAGCTGCGGTGTCCCTCGATAATGCAAATAATTATGTTGAACTACAGGAAAAGACCAAGCTTGAAAGTGAATTAGAAATTGCCCGAGATATTCAGAAGAAATTCATGCCCCATGATCCAGTAATTCCCAATATTGTTATTAAAGGTGTCTGCATGCCAGCCAAGGGGGTTGGTGGAGATTATCTTGATTACTTCCAGAATGAAGAGGGAAATTGGGTTATTGTTATTGCTGATGTTTGTGGGAAAGGCATTCCTGCAGCTTTGGTAATGACTACTTTGCGGGGTATATTTCGCGCTGAAGCCAGGAGGCATACCTCTTCAAAAGAGCTCATTGTTGCAGTTAATAATATAATAGGTAATGATTTACGGACTGATCGATCTTTTATCACCTGTTTAGTCATGATTCTCGATCAAAAGGGTAATGCCATGAACGTTACCCGTGCTGGTCACCCTATGCTTATCTCTTTCTCTACTCATACCAAGCCAAAGCTGATTCCCTCTGAGGGAATTGCACTTGGATTGATCCTCAATGAAAAGTATGAATCTTTTCTGGAAGAGGTTTCTATTGATCTTAAGCGGGGGGACAAGTTTTTGGGTTATACTGATGGACTTGATGAGGCTATGAACAGCAAACAACAAAATTATGGATTGGATCGCCTCTTTGCTCTATTAGAGTCCCATGATTCTGTAGCTCCAGAAGACCTTGTAGCCTATATCCTTGACGATATAAGACGATTTTGCGAAGCACAACCACAGTCAGATGATCTTACCCTCTTTGTTATGGAGAAGGTTCTTTGAAAACCCTTGCTGTTCAAGAACTACAATTTGATCATGAGAGACCATCCGTTGAAGAGATTAGGAATGCCTTAGATCTTTCCTGTGAAAAAAATCTACTAAATTGTCGAAACTGGCCTCAATATTCCTATAATCCAGAGGTCACGTTTCGTATAGGTTACGGATTACCAGGAATTGCAATTGAGTATTCCGTTACTGAACAAAATGTACAGGCAACAAATACAAAAATTAATTCAATGGTCTGTGAGGATAGCTGTGTTGAATTCTTTGTTTCTCCTGTAAAGGACGGGATTTATTATAATTTTGAGTTCAACTGCCTTGGCACACCAAGACTCGGTTGGGGTACCAATCGCTCTAACAATCAACTTGTTGACCCAAAAATTGTGCAAACAATTACACGAGATGCATCATTGGGTAGTGCCCCCTTTAGTGAACAAGAGGGAACTTTTACCTGGCAGTTGCTTGTGGTGATTCCCTTGAGTACCTTTGTAAAACATACACTTGAATCGGTGAAGGGCATTACCATGTATGCCAATTTTTATAAATGTGGCGATTTTCTATCAAATAAACATTACCTAAGTTGGAATCCCATAGGTACAGCAGTACCCGATTTTCATGTTCCCCACTGTTTTGGTAGGCTGCGTTTTTGTTGAGATATATCGAAAAACTGCAAATGCTTTATAGACCAGACTATTGGAAAGAGCTATTTTTTTTCTGTCAATATACATACCAGAATAAATAAGGAAATAATCTATGTGTTGTCTAGGTAAGAGTATACCAAAATTGTTTTATGCTGTGGGAGTTGTTTTATTACTATTAACCTTTTTTCATTGTGATACGGAAGACAACCCAAAACAGTATCCTACATCAGTCTTTAACTTTGATTCTTTAAAATCTGTTTCCCAATCCTTTGTTCCTGCTATTGGAAAGCTTAGAGGACGATTAGCGATCCCCCTTTACCATGGCTCTCTTTCTTTTAATCCAATCATTAATCCTCAAGCGCTTTGCCCTTTTTTTGAAGGCTTGGTTCGTATTGATCCTGCTACAGGAAAATCTATCCCCCATCTTGCGGAAAAATGGGAGCCAACACAGGATAGCCTCACCTGGAAGTTTTTTCTCCGAAAAGGTGTGCTCTGGTCTGACTCAACACCTTTTTCAGCATATGATGTACAATTCACTTTTGATGATTTGATCTTCAATACAAAGATTCCCAATAATGTTGCTCTCCGTCGATTTCAAGTTGGTAATTATCGAATCGAAGTTACTGTGATTGATAGTTTTACCATCTCCTTTAAGGTACCCTATTCATTCACTTATTTTCTGAGACAATTGACTCAGGAGATATTGCCCCGCCACAGATATGAACCATTGGTGAGAAACAAGTTGTTTCATAGGGCTCTTTCAATGCATACAAGTTCCGACTCAGTTGTTGGCACCGGGCCCTTTCTTTTTTCTTCCTATATTCCTCTGAGTGCGATTCATTTTACAAAAAATCCCCACTGTTGGCAGCGGGATAGCACAGGAGGACAATTGCCCTATGTTGATACAGTAACCTATGTACTTGTTTCGGAGTTGGATGAGGCCTTGCATTGTTTGTTGAATGGTGAGATCGATTTTATTGCAGCTGATGGTCTTGAGTACACTAAAATAAAAAACACACATAGCACCTTTGATTATTTCCATCTTGGCCCAAGCTTTACAAGCTCTATGATTTTGTGTAATCTCAACGGTAATACTGTTTCTGGATCCACACTCACAGCCAAGGAAAGTAGACGTTGGATTGCTCAAAAAAGCTTTCGGAAAGCTTTGGCTTATGCAATAGACCGTCAAAAAATTATTGATACTACTATGAAGGGGAAGGGATTTGTTCAAAGATCGCCAGTTAGCCCTACAAATACTCTTTTTTATTCTGACAAGTGTGTGAACTATACCCATGACATCGAAAAAGCGAAAGCACTTTTAAAGGAGATAGGGCTTTTTGATACTGATAATGATGGATATGTGAATGACTCTTCTGGCTCTTTGATTGAGTTAACCTTAGAGGTAAATAGTGGCAATACATTTCGCATGGCTATTGCGGAAGCATTAGTTAAAGATCTTAAGCGCATTGGAATAAAGCTTCTCATTAATCAAGAAGATCAGGAAAAGATCTTTGCAAAACTTGCTAATAAGGCTTCACAATGGGATTTAGTATTGACCGGTATTACCGAAGGGATCGATCCCTATTCTACCCGGGAAATATGGTATACAGCGGGTGAAAATCATGTTTGGTCAAATCGGAAAGGATCAAATCGACAATTGTGGCAGAGGAAAACTGATAGTCTTTTTGATCAAAGTATCATTGAGATGAACGAAGAGAACCGGAGGGTTCTGTTTTCTCAATGGCAACATCTTGTTTCTGATGAATTACCTGCTATCTTTTTAGTTAGAAATGAAAGAGTCCTCATAATTAATAAACGAGTAAAAAATGTTAACCCCACTCTATTTGGAGGCATTCTTCATAATCTGAATGAACTCTATATCGAGTAAAATCTCTCTGTATCAAAGTTGTATTGTCTTTATGCTTCTATGAACTCTGAGCTATTTTAATTATGGACAATAGAACACTGATAATCTATTTTCCCATATTATTCAATTTTGTTATAGTATACCTTATTTGGGTTTAGTAGTGGGATATTCTACAAATTAGGTCTATGCAAAAAGGGGGGGAACTATGAGCAAAGGCACTATGCCGATAATTTTAAAGCGTCAGATCTATGCAATTTGAATTAGACTCCTATAGCAACTATGATTTTTCATTGCCCCTAGTTGGTGATCGTATTGATGATAATATTATCATCGAGTTGATTGCTGAAGGGGGTATGGCCTGCGTTTATAAGGTAAAAAACGAGGCTTTGGAGGTGGTTCGCGTTGTTAAAGTTATGAAGACCTCCTCCGATGTTGATGCAGATCGATTTGTTACTGAAGCTCGAATTAGTGCGAATCTTAATCATCCCAACATTGTTCAGTGTTATCGGTTTAGTAAATACAAGAAGACCATCCCCTTTATTGAGATGGAATATGTTGATGGCATTAATCTGTATCAGCTTATAGCGGATCGAAATAAGATCCCCCCACCGGTGAGTGCTGCAATTATTCATTATATTTGCAAAGCTTTGGAAGCGCTCCATAGCTGTCAGTATACTTTGTATGGAAAAGAGCGTCATGGTGTTGTGCATCGCGATATCAAGCCTGCCAACATCCTTATTTCAAAATTAGGAATGGTAAAGCTTGCAGATTTTGGTATAGCCAAACCCCGTGACCTATCAAAACACACGTCGGCGGTCCATGTCATCGGAAGCTCTTTTTACATTTCTCCCGAGCAATTCAAGAAAAAGGAGCTGGATTTTCCTGCTGATATTTACAGTTTGGGGTGTGTGATTTTTGAGATGATGACCGGTTGTAAAGCTTTTGACTATGACAACCTTTCTGACCTAGTTATGGCGAAAATGCATAATAACTATAATAAGGCTCTGCTTTATGATTGTCCCGATAACTTTATCACCATTATATCAAAGTGTATTCAGTTTAATGAAGATGATCGGTACTCCTCTATTCGAGAATTGTCCGATGAGATAGATCTTATTTTGGAAGAGTACTCAATTGAAGACCCTCAATATGTCATTCGTGATTATATCGATCATCCTGACACGCTCTCCTTTTCAATTAACTCTGGCACAAAGAAAAAACGTTTTTTGCCAGTTATGCTTTTGTCGGCCTCGGTTCTCCTCTGTGTTTTGGTACTTTTGGCGCTCTATTTGGTCAAGCAACCCTATGAGGAGAAGGTTGAGCCTAAAACAATAGTCGAGGAGGTAAAGAAGAAATCTCAAGAAGCACCTTTGCAGAGCAAATCTAAGGCAACGGTTGCTGATTCAAAAAAGAGACCTGTTGTCAAAAAGGTAGAAAAACAAATACCAAATCAACCAAAAGCTATACCTAATGAGCAAAAACCATCGGAGCCTGCTTTACCAAAGCAGGTAAAGAATGATTCACAATTGCAAATAGTTGATGCTTTCATCAGAGGTGAATTCAATCCAATAATTACCTCATTATCAGACGCTACCATTGAGAACGATACTCATGCTCTTTGCTATTTAGGTTCACTTTTGGAAACAGGTAAAATGAACAAGCTGGAGCTTCTATTGAGCGAGTACGATATACAGGATGGCTACTTTGATTATCTTAAAGGACGAGTCTATTACTCAAAAAGGAACTATGAAAAAGCAACTACACATTTTGCCTCTGCAGCAACAAAGAGTTCATTTTATTGGAAGAAGCCCCATGTGTTAGCTTATTTCCATGCTAAGTTGGCGACAACCGTATTTTTAGAGAAGCCAAACTCTGCCAATAAAAATAGTATGCTTAAAGCTCAAAAGATTTTTATCTCAAAATACTGTAGCAGTCGAGATTCAAAGGAGTGCCGAGATATAAAAACCTCCTATGAAAAATATAAATAATAAGATTGTTTTATACCGAACAAAGAGGCTTAGTAAATCATTTTTTAGGAGAGCCCTATGAATTTTAAGAATCTAATTCACAAAACAAGAAGTTATCGACGATTTAAACAGGACCCAATTCCTAAAGAAATTATTCTTGACTTAGTAGATTGTGCGCGATTGACATCAAGCCAGAGAAATTGTCAGTCCTTACGCTATATCCTTTCTAATGACCCAAAAAAAAATGATCTTATTTTCTCGACACTTACCTGGGCTGGAGCATTAAAAGATTGGGATGGTCCAGAGATCGGTGAAAGGCCAATGGCATATATTGTTATTTTAACAGACAAAACTATTGCCCAAGAAGCGCGCATTGATCTCGGGATTGCTTCGCAGACTATTATGCTTGGGGCCCAAGAAAAGGGGATTGGGGGGTGTATGCTCGGTTCAATCAACCGATCACATCTTGCTTCAGAACTAGGGGTTTCCGATCAGTATGACATATTACTTGTTCTTGCTTTAGGTGTTCCTGGGGAAGAGGTTGTTGTTGACGAAGTGGATAGTTCTACCTCACTTACCTACTATCGTGACGAGAACGATGTGCACCATGTGCCCAAACTCCGTTGTGATCAAGTGATACTTTCTAAATAGAAAAGGCTGAATCTCAATCCAGCCTTTATCCTAAAAATCTCAGTTGCCTGCGGTAAACCGCTGTTTCCCTTGCCACTACTGGCACTCCGAAAATACTCGACATATCTTTGGTGATATGTCTGCGTTTTTCAAATGCCATTAGTGACAAGAGCT
>JANQEN010000267.1 GCA_028278335.1 Chitinivibrionales bacterium
ATATCACCTTGTAGATATGCCCTTCAAAACCTTCAAGTCTTACTAAATCATAATCTTGCACTTCTGCATCTACTCCTACTGCATAATCTGGGTTTAAGAAGGAAGTTGGGGAAAAAACAAACAAAAATGTTCTCAATAAAATGCACAATGTGTCAATTGTATTTGTGCTATATTACCCTGTAGTAAGATGGCGCCATAGTAGTTAAAAGAATATTCTTTTAAGCATCTGTTTGTTAAACTCAAAAAGTCTCATGAAAAAACAAACAACAATAATTTTTGGAGGTCTTATGTTAAAAAAAAGCAGGATACAATGTACCCTTTCTTTGTTGGGCGTGTTGCTAGTCAACTCAGTTGTATTTGGTCAAGTAGAGCGAATGACTATTAGAACAACCTATTCCAATGATCCTCTGTGGACAAACTCACACAATATTTGGACCATAGGTCAACCCTATACTCGTTATAAGGTATGGGAAAATGGAACCTTTACCAATATCTATCCTCCCTATGATACAAAAACAATTCTCTCTTTTTGGGATAATCAGGGATACTACGAAGCAAAGATATTGCCGAATAAGGGAAATATTTGGGAGGTTGCACGGAATGGTAATTGGAGCAGTACGAAAAAGACAAACATCATTTTTGAGCAGCAGCACTGGCGGAATCCACAGATTATGTACTCGGTGAATACGGCACTACTCTACCATGATCAGGTCAACAGTAATAGCTTTGATCACAATGATATCATTGTCAATTATAAAGACTGGAATAGAGATAAACATACCGCAATGATAACCCATCAGGCAACACCGGGTCGTGATTTAAAGTGGGTCTGGGTTGTGGCACCCCATGGTAACTGGAATAATGCCTATGAGACAGATGAATTACGATTCAGACGATATGAAAATAATACTATTCGCGATTGGGTCGCTAAAGTAAATCGCCACGATTATACTTTTACAACCTGGAATCGATACTACCCAAATAGCAAACGTCGTGAGATGATGTTGCCTTATCAATCCTGGGATTTGGAAGCCTGGGAGCTTACTATTTGGAGTGAATAACAGGCCTATACAGTACTTTAAAATGCGTACCCTCTATAGGGGTACGCATTGATTAAGATAAGAGATTGTATGATTAAAAGTAACAATAGAAATCAGTTAATACTTATCCTTGTTTGTTGCATGCTACCCTGCATAGGATATGCTCAGGAGATGTTGCCCATATTAAAAAATAGAATACACTCACGCTATACACGGTTGTATGGAGAGACAGCCATATTGTTACCCGATGCTCACGAACAACAAGTAACGGTTACACCAAATGAGTTAGAGGAGAAACAGAATTCATTTATTAATTTTCTTCCGAAAAGATACCTTAGACAACTACAGTTTAAGAATAGTCTTATTCTTGAGAAATATCTACACCATGTCAAGGGGATCTTCCCAAGAGCGGAAGATATGGATTATCTCTTTAACACATTAACAAGAGGTACAGATAGTATACAGAAATTTACCAAAGAGAGTATGGAGCCTTTGCTAAAAACCATGGCAATATTCTACAATCCAGGTGTAAGGGGTTGTATGGAGGAGTTAAAAAACAGAGAAAAACCACCGCTCTATTGGGCTAATAAGGAACTCATGCTGAATGCACCTTCTTTGGATTGTCTGGTAAAGGACGGGCAGAGTGGTGATTGTATACTATCGGTCGATCAATTTAATTCCATGGTCTCCTTAACAAAAAGACCAAAAACAATTTCCAAGGACTCTACTCGTCGACAAATACTCCTTGAATTGTTAGAGAATATCTGCTTTTCAACTCTGGCAGAAGAGTCGGGCTTTTCAAAAAAGAGAGGTGTGAAAGGTGCACTGAGTCAGAGGGAACGGAATTTCCAAAAACAGCAGAGGCTTTTGTCATCTGGAGCAATAATTACTGAGGAAGCAACACTCCTGGCAGCCTATGACTCCTATTATCACGACTATTTTGCCCCAAGAGAAGAGGTGTTTATCGATCTGGTTGGCTCCATGGATTCCAGTTATATTGATTCACTTTTTACTGTATTAAAAAGCGATGTGCAAAATGTTTTGTCAAAAACAAGTGTGCAAAGCAATAATGACACCATGCATATACCCTGGAAAACCACCTCTTGGACAGAACTTCCCGATGAACTTGTTATACCAACTGATACACTGATGGAGGGAGAATGTACACACCCTATAAAAACCGACTATGGATATTTTATTGCTCGCATTAATACAATCAATCAAAGGGATGAGATTACCATTGATGAGGCCTATAACTCACTCATTACCCTTGCAACTCGAGATCATTGGTATGAGAATGATTCTATTTTAACGACTCATGTGCATCAATATTATCGCAATAATCTTATCGAGTTTCAAACGCCAGATACCATGCTAATCCGTCTGTCGCTTATCCCTGATGTCAAATATTCAAGGGTGCATACTTTTAATGAGGTGTCACAGCGGGCTACCCGCACTATTTCATCGCTTGATCTACCGCATGATGTCCAAGTTACTTTGATGAATCGCTACGACACACACAAAGGTCGAACCAATGAAATGGGACCGTTGTCAACAAAGTATGGCCTCTTTTATATAACTGTTCTTGAATATCATAAAGGGAGGAAACAGCTCTCCTGCAACCGGGTGTTTGCTCAAATTGAAAATAGACTTCGGGAAAATCCTGATACCTTTGCAAAGTTTTTTTCAAAGGAACAAAAAAAGCAGATTCGGCGTATGTGTTTAGGGCACCTGTATAGACAAGAGGCAATTAAAAAGATTGAATCATTATCAGCAAAAGCAACTACCCGTGGCGTTGAATCTGAAGAGGACTCTTATAATAATGAAAATTATGATACTCAAAGGTCTGATGATTATCTTCAAAAAAAGAGAGCCCTTGTTCATTTATACACTGATCAGGAGGCCACCTTTGCCAAATGGCTTAAGAATGTAGCAATTGATTATTCGCTACTTCATTAAATTTAACCATTTCGTCTATAATAGTACAATCACATCTGAATACTTTCTCTTAGAATCATACTCTTTTAGAGTACCATTTTTTTTCTTCAATAGATTTAATTAGTGTCTGAATTATTTGGACCAAATTTGGACCGTTCTTGGAGGGTTCCTGGACCTTTTATTGGTATGATATTGGTAGGGACGAATAGGAAACCCAAACCGGCAGAGAAAGGAGCAAAGAAAACATACTGCCCAAGGAATAGAACCAAGAACAATTGAAAAAGGAGAAAAAGATGATTTTCTATAGCTTACAGGAAAATCGATTAGTAGAGGACCCTA
>JANQEN010000038.1 GCA_028278335.1 Chitinivibrionales bacterium
GCCATTGGAATTTTGAAGTAACGGCAATGACTAATTCGCATGAATTGGTCATTCGTGCAAAACGATTAAGGGGAAGTTATCAAGCGCAGAATATTGAATTTTCTACCCTCGGCTGGTGGAGTGGCAATTATCAATTCGGACTTTATAAGCTGCTATTGAGATTTAATAGCAATCAGTAATCTCTTTTTATACTATCCTAGGGTAGTGTCAAATAAATTGTGTAAATTGATTTAAAGGTTTTTCTTTCCAGTTGGTATTTAAGCGATAAAAGACAGCAAATATAATACGTTGAAGGCTGTCATTGTTGTTGAAGCAAGACATAGGTTTGGTCCTGCGTCTAATTTCACGGAATGAGCGTTCAATGACATTGGTGGTACGGATACGTTTACGAATAAAAGCACGATATTCTTTCTTGATCGGAATAGTTAAAAAATTTAATAATTCTTCCAAGTCTCGCTCCAAAGATTTAATGACATTTGAATAGGTTTTATTCCAAGCATTCTTAAAGTCTTTAAAGCGTTTAAGAGCAACGGCACGAGATTGAGCGTTGTAAATTTTACGCAAGGCTTTTAAAACTTGTTTTTGATCTTTCTTTTTGAGCAGTTTCATGATGTTTTGAAGCTTGTGGAACCAGCAGCGTTGATGTTTGATTCCTGGGTAGACAATGGCTAAGGCAGCAATGAGGCCTTTACTACCATCGGTGACAATAAGTTTTAAGTTATGGCCTTTGAGTCCGCGATTAAATAAATTGTTTAAAAAGGATTCACAGGCGTCTTTGGATTCAGATCTAACAATGCGAAAGTCAATAATTTCACGTTGACCAAGGATAGTAATCCCGTAGGCGGTCAGGACAGTCTTTTTGACAGATTTATTGCCATATCGGACGGAGATATTAATGGCGTCTAGGAATAAGAATTGATAATCATCAATGACCTCTCGTTGGTGGAACTTTTTAACAAGCTTATCAAGCTCTTTAGTAACGTTAGATACTGTTGAGGCAGAGATATTAACACCAAGAAGAGGCTTTAAAACATTTTTTACATTGCGTGTAGAGACACCGAGCAGGAAGCAATTTGTGATGGCTTGATTGACCGCTTCTTGGCGACGTTGATACTTTTCAAACATGCTGGGTTGAAAAAGACCATTGCGGGATCTAGGTACTTTGATGTTTTCAATAGGACCAAAGGACGTATCAAGATTGCGCATGTAATATCCATTTCGGGAATCTAGGCGTAAACTTGTTCGTTCATATCGTCCGGCTTGAGTGTATTGGAACATTTCTTCTTCTAGCGCGATTTGGAGTACGGATTTAGTCTTTTGCATGGCCAGTTTGTTGACATCAATCCAGAAATTCTTGGATTGAGACTCTTTAAGAAATTCGTTTACAAATTGCCATCGAAGCTTTAAATTACCTGTGAGATTGACAGTTCTCATGGGCGTCTCCTTTTGGTTTAGGCTACGGGGGCAACCGTAAGCCTGGTTAATGTGCTTTTCAACCAGAAGGATACGCCTTTTTTATGAACTGTCAATCTAATTTACACAACTTAGTGTACATTACCCGCTATCCTATTAGAGTTGCTAATCGACGAGAAATAAGCTATAATTAACTGCTTTTTTAGGATGTAGCTATTTGACAATTAGGGGGTGACTTGGTTTCGACTTAAGTTATCTGATTACTAGTGGCATGCCGAGGAAGTCTGGTTGGCCTCGCTAAAAATCCGGACAAAACATAAACGGTAATACGTTAATGTTCAGCGATGTAAAAGCTGAGTTCGCTAAGAGCCCAGCTCCTACAGAGCTACAACCAGTCTAAGCTCTATAACAGCTTAGCCCTTTTA
>JANQEN010000085.1 GCA_028278335.1 Chitinivibrionales bacterium
CCGCTTCTCAATAATTATGTCCTATGTTGTGTTGCGGCATAACTGTTTCTATAAGAGTTTTGTCAAAACCATGGGACAAAACTTTTGAGAAACAGTATAAAATGAAAAGATAGCCTATTCGAAATTTGGTAAATAAAAATTACTCCACTATTATGATTTCGTTTTTATGTGACTTAACTATATCGGTACGATACATATGAATATGGTTAAATGAAATTAAATAAATGGCCCGATTCAATCTCTTCATACCATCTCCTCCTGTCAATGGACAAAGTACCGGTATTAAGAGCATTCCTTTATGTAAATATAATCCAGGAAATAAAAAAAAGGTAATTTAATTAATTAAGCGATTAATTTACTGTGGGGGAAAAATTCGACGGATTCTAAAGGCATCCTGCTGAAATTTCAAATAGGGATTTGATGACGATTTCAGCAGGAAACCGCAATAGATTTTTTTTATGAAAAGGCTTTGTTCAGGACCGTAATACCCTTTTCATAATCTTTCAGTTCAATAACAAATTGAATATTCACTTTTCGAAGAGAAAGAGAGATACATTCAACCGTGATGTCATTTTCCGCCAAGGCTGTTGCTGCTTTAGCAATAATAGCAGTGTCATCCATGTTTGTACCTAAGACACATACCATAGCCACATCCTTTACAGTGACCTGCATAAAGGTCTTCCGAAGGTCATTGTAAAACTCAAGGTTGTCAGTTTTACGGATCACTATGGAGATGCTGTTGGCATTGGTTGCTTTAAGGAGATAACTGATCTCATGACGGGCAAAGAAGTCCATAATCCGTTTATCAAATCCCACTGTGCCAACCATGGCTGGATCATGAATCTCAATGACCATCACATTGTCGGTACCAGAAATTATCTCTACCTTGGGATCTTTACTCCGATAGTCCTTGGAGAAAATTGTTCCCGGATGATCAGGGTCAAAGGTATTCTTGATACGAAGACTGACCCCGGCAAGTTCCAAAGTTTTTGATACCGCCGGATGTACTGCTTCCATCCAGATATCGGCTAGCTGATCAGCAATATCATAATTGGTATTGCAAACCGGGTGCGCATTCTCTTCACCCACAATACCAGGATCGGCAGAGCAAAAATGGAACTCCTTATGAATAACCGCTTCATCGGCATTTAAAAAGGAGGCAATTTTTGCAAAGGTTACCTCTGAATATCCCCGATCAAATTGACGCATAATACCTTCGGAGCCTTTTGTATACCCAGTTACAATGGGGATAACCTTGGTACAATCGATTTTAGAAAATTCCTTTTTAATACGCTCATCTATAGTCAAATACTCAGAATCATGAAAACCGCTCAAATCAACACAGACTGCTTCAAAACCATTGTTGGAAACAATGTTTGCAGAGTTAAATGCTGAGTGGGCCTCTCCAGTGGAAGCAAGAATTTCTCGGGCTTGCTGCCAGATATTAACTTTATCAACATACCCGGAGCTAATAAGTTCGGCCATATTTTCAAGATAGTTTTTTATCTGAGCAATACGATCAATAATGAAGGCATTTGCCTTATCAACATCTAATCCGATTGATCGATAGTTCTCATTTAAGGAGGTCAACATTTTTTCTAATTCGACCAATGTATCATCACAGGAGTTCTTCTTAACGAATTCCGAATAGATTCCCGGTGCCTTAGTCTTCTTGTTTTCCAATAAAAGGTTGGTAACACCACTATAGGCAGATACAACAAAAATCCTTCCATAGGGATTCTTTTTGTCCTTGAGAATGATATTTTCTAGGACATCCCCAAATTGAGTCATTGAAGTTCCGCCGACTTTTTCTACTGATATCATTATCAGCTCCTTCTTTGAAGTATAAGTTTTCTCAGTTCTTTGCTACGTTGCTTCATCCCTATTATATACTGAGCGGGTGATAAAATACAAAATGGTACCCCGAAATAACACGAAAAACCGAATTAAACCAGTTTTACCTTTCATAAAAGGGATTTATATTATGATAAGTTCCCCGGAGCTATAGCTGTTGGGGAACGCATGAATTGGTGAAAAGATTAATATTGAATTAATTAGGCAAGCCTTAGGTATATGTTTATTTCAACATTAGATTTTTCTCTCTGGTGGCCTGGGATAATTCTCTTGGGAATTATTATTGGTTTTTTAACAGGACTGTATGGTGTGGGAGGAGGATTTCTTTTAACACCGGCACTGAAGATCCTCTTTGGCATCCCCTACCCTATAGCGATCGGCTCAAGTATCGTCCTTATCACCTGTAATGCCATAGTAGCCTCCTGGGAGCATCATAAAAAAAGGAATGTTGACTTTGCTTTAGGAGGAGTTTTAGCTATAGGGAGTATTATTGGAGCAGAGATTGGTGTGCGACTGCTTCAACTACTGCAGAGAATAACAGAATCCAAGGATAGTTTGAATTCCTTCTCCCAATTTGACACAACACTAAACTTCCTTTTCCTTGCTTTAATGGTTTGGGTTGCCATTTCTCTCTTTCGAGAAATTCGATCAAAAAATTCAACCGATGAGGTAGTTACTCCCCTTTCAAAGACCCTCCAAAACCTTTCTATACCACCACAGGTCACTTTCAAACGAAGTAACCTTACTAAACTTAGCCTTTGGGTACCCCTTGCGTTTGCCTTGTTTGCCGGGATCTTTACTGGTTTATTAGGTATTGGTGGTGGTTTTATTAATTTACCATTGCTTATCTACGGTATCGGTGTGCCCACGTTGGTTGCTGTAGGTACCACCTCCTTCCAAATTTTCTTTGCCGCAGGATATGGCTCATTCCGGCATATGATTAATGGAAATGTTAGCACTGTTCTAGCTGGATTACTTTTTGTTGGCTCACTTGTTGGGGTCAAATTGGGTGCAATGTGTGCCCATAGATTTGGTGGGAAGCAGGTTCGTCACTCCTTTATTGTAGTTATTCTTTTAGGTATCACTATCGTTCTTTGGGATGTATGTAAGGGATTTTTTGGTTAGAACGAAATGGCTAAGATCGAAATTGATACAGGAGTAGAGATTGATGAAAAGGAGGTTACCTTTGAATTCTCCCTGTCATCGGGCCCTGGAGGCCAGAATGTCAACAAGGTAGCCACTGCAGTAAAACTCCGTTTTGATATTGTCCAATCACCCACATTATCACAGGAGATCAAGGATCGATTGGTGATTCTTGGAGGAAAAAGAGTCACTGACCAGGGAGTATTATTGATTGCAGCAAAAAGATTCCGTTCCCAAGAAAGAAACAGACAGGATGCGCTGGATCGGTTGATAGTGCTCATTAAAAAAGCAACCATCAAACCAAAAAAACGAAAGAAAACTGCGCCCACCAAGGCCTCAAAGGAAGCTCGTTTAACTGAGAAAAAACATCGCCAGACAATTAAACAACAGAGACAGACAATAAATCCTCAGGACTATACGTAGCTAAAACAGTATTATAAAAGAGGAAAAATCATTTACCCGACCGTTGCAATGGTGCTACAATAGGAATGATCCCAGATTATGCAATAGGTAATAGTTGAGAGAATGATATATTTTATAAAGTTATTTTTGGAAAGAGGATCGGGCAGTCGCGTCTTCTATAGAAGATGAGGAAAGTCCGGGCACCATAGGACAGGATACCCTTTGTTAAAGAGGGGTTCCGATGCAAATCGGAAACGGACAGTACCGCAGAAATCAGACCGCTCTCTAAAATTCATTTTTTAGGGTGTGAGTAATGAAAAGGTGAGGTAAGAGCTCACCGTTCCAAGGGCGACCAAGGAAGCTGGTAAACCCTATCTGGTGCAAGACCAAGTAAGAGGAAGCGTTACTTTGTAAAAAGTAACGGGGAATGGTCCGTTTCTTTCTTCCTCGGGTGGGTTGCTCAATGCTGATTATATCAGCCAGATAAATGACTGCCTCTTCTGATTTATCAGATAGACAGAACCCGGCTTACAGATCTTCTTTCCCTTTTATATTGCAACAAAGGACACAACTACTTGAAAAACACATCTTCGATATTATTTATTGCACTACTTTTACTTTCAGCATACTCTTTTGGTTCATCTGATTCAACATCTGTTAAAAATGCTGACTTAAAAATTAAAACAATTATTATTGATGGAAACAAGAAGACCAAGGCAAAAATAATCAAGCAGTACATGGCCATAGATACTGGTGAAGTCTTTGATTCAACCAAGGTGCGACTGGCCCAAGAAAAGCTTGATGAGACAGGGCTTTTTTCACATGTAAAGATTCATACTATTCTCCATCCGAACAAGGTCATGCTTTTGGTTGTAGTGCGAGAAAAAATGCCTTATTCTATCAGCAGCATAGGCGGTGTTATTTACAATAGAAAATATGGCGAACCAACCGATAGGATCTGGCTACAAGGGTATGGTGCTATAACAAATAAAAATTTTCGTGGTATGCATGAACAATTGCGTGTTTCTCTGAGTCTCTGGTCGATCCGCTACTTGGGTCTTTCCTGGTTTAAACCCTTTATAAACACCCCTTACTTTATGCGTCTTTCCACCAAGATAGGAAGCTACCCTCAAACTACCGCTCCCTGGCACATGTCCTTTTACAATGCCTCTTCAATTAGTGGAGGGAGAAAACTGGGTCAATATTCTGAGGTTGCCTCCACCATTTCAGGTACATATAAAAATTATACCTGGAAAGGAGGGGATGGTGATTTATATGTTAATGGTATTCTTAGAAAAGAGCCCCCCTCATCAGCAGATCATCTACGCCCATTAATGGTAAGAGATGAGGATTGGATCGTAACAATTAATGACACAACTTATGAATGGGATGGCTATGTAACCTGGAAAATAAAAAATTATGAGGATCCCTTTACCGAAGCATTTTTCTCTTTAGTCTGGTCTACAGACAAACGAGATAATGACTACAATCCAACCAAGGGATATACCTTTGGTATGCACGGCTATACTAATGCTCTCTGGCCCTACGAAGATATTTATGGTGATAAGCAGATCTATTTTCAGATAAACAATGAATTTCGCTTTTATCATCGCGGTTTCTGGAAAAATAATATCATGGCCTATCGGGCACGTTCCTCAATTAAACCCTATGGTAAAGGCAATGTATACAGTGGCATGTATATGGGAAATGAGCGGACTTTACGCGGTTTTGCCTCCGGGGAAATTGGGAGCTCTCGCTTTAATCACCGATTACTCTTTTCCTATGAATACCGTTTTCCTATTTATACACTCCCAGCGATGCGTTTTCCCTGGTTAGCCTGGTATGACAACAGCTTGAATAACTTTATCATTAAAGTTGACGGAGGTCTCTTTTTCGACTGCGGTTATGTGTGGGAAGATTTGGAAAACTTTATTCATCCGAGCAATGGGCATAAAGGTGGTGCCGGAGCAGGATTTGGTCTTCGTTTTGTGTTGCCCTCCTTAAAGCAGGTGGTTTCAGCAGATTTCTCTTGGCCTATCCACCCCAGGGAAAATATTAAAAATAACTGGCCTATAATGTATCTCTATCTTGATTTACCCTTTTAAAGTTCATCATAGATTTTTTAATGAAGGACTATCTATCGTGAGCTTGACGCTTTGCGATATTTTTCCAAGCCCCTTCCCTGGACAGTACTTTTTTTCCAGGTCATGGGCTCCTGTGGACTAAATTCTGGATACCGATTGAGCATATTTAATAACTCTTTCCTCACAAAATTAATGTCAAGATCATTTTGAGGATTCATATTCAAGTACCGGTTTGCCCACACAATAGCAGAATCCGGTTTGTCTAAGTAATATCGATAGAGCCAGCATAAATTTTTCATTACCGAAGTGTTCTCTGGGTCAAGCATCAGAGCATAGGTGAGCTCCTTTTCCGAAAGGTCATATCGGCCGGTTTCAGTATAGATAATACCCAAATGTCTCCGTGCTTCCACGTGATCCTTATTATTATGTAAAACAGCTAAAAATTCTGTCTCTGCTGTTGAAAACCACCCTTTTTCCATATAAAGGATTCCCAATAGTAAATGGGCTTGACTATTCTGTTGGTCTAAGTCTATTGCCTGTTTTAAATATTTTTCTGCTTTGTCCGCTTCAATTGACTTCAACCACTCCCGATCATCTTTACCATACTCTTTCCAACGGCTTCTCTGCTCTTTTTTAATTGCCAGTGAGAGCCATGCGCTCCCTTTTAGTGTTAAAAGAGGGGCACTCTTCTTATAGTTCTCCTCGACTCTTTCAAGCTGTCCCAAAGCTTCAGCATATTTCCCTTTTGAAAGAAGTGCTTCAACCTGCTCCAAAGAGGGAGACCACTGTGTGAAGAGATACCGAAGAACAATAAAAGTGAGCATAAGAAAAAAAGCGGCTGTAACACCGCTTATCACTATCACAGGGAAACTAAGCCCTCTCTTTGATTTTGGATCACCACTCTTCATCGGCTGATAATCTCTAATTTTGAAATATCACTGAGTAGCACTCTATAGATACCACCACCAGACTTGCCAAAGAGGTACTTATCAACAGCTACATAAGTCTGTTTCTTACCCTCCTCAAAGGAGCCAATAGAGGTACCATCTTTAAAGGAAATGACTGCCAGGTAAAAGAGCTGCTTGTGAAAGGTTTTTGAAACTTCTGGTTGTAGGCTAACATTTCTGATATTTTTCAGTTTAACCTGTCTCTGTGCACCACCATCAAGGATGACAAGCTTATTGCTTTTCTCAATCTTCAAAGAGGAGACCCGCGTAGTACTTCGCTTAAAATCAGTGATGTTGCCTGAAATGCTGCAACCAGCAAAAAGAAGGATACCTCCAAGGAGTCCTACTAAGAAAAAGTGTATCAAGCGACAGTTTCCTCATGTTCCTTTGTAAACTCATCCTCTGAATCATATACTTTGATAAGTCGGTCGATGCCCACCATCCGGAGGACTTCCTTTACTTGACTATCTGCAGCGATAATATAGATTGAACCGTCGTTTTCCTGAACATCACAGAGACAATGAATAAAGATACCAATACCGGAACTGTCAAGGTAGGTAGTACGTTCTAAATTAAATACAAAGTGGTGATTACCATTATCGATTAATTCTGAAATTGTATCGTCAAGAACTTTGGTGCTCACCTCAAGACTGATATTGCCGATGATATTGATCATCTTAAATCTGCCTCGATCTTCTACTTCATACTGCATATATGGTGTCCTTTCCTGTAAATAATTGTTTCTATTATTGTATGATTTATTATCAAAAAAAACTATACTTCCCCTACTTTTCTTTCAAATCCCTTTCGTAAAAGAGATGTATACTGGCAAGATTCTCTTCGATGCAGGTGTCCTTTAGATGCCATCCCTCTTGCACCATTTTGTAAGAGACCTTTTCTACCTCATCAAAAATTACTTTCGGGTCTCGGGAAAAGCCAACTTTAATTAACCGCTCAGTGCACTCTTTCATATCACCAGTTCTCCTCGTTTTGAACAGCAAGAAAGGGAGGTATCTCTTTGATCAACTCTTCAATCCCTTTCAAAATAAACTCGCCATCGGGAATTTTCCTATTCATTTCATGACCGGTAGATCGAACATGCCAGGCTATCTCCCGATTCTTAACATACCATAACTCACCTTCTAAAACGACCTTCCTTTTTTGCAATCCCTCAAAGGACTTGATATGCACCCCGTGAGTAACTCGAATAATTAACACGTAACTACTCGGAATATACTCCCACACAGAATCCCGAGCAGTGAGGGATAATATTTTTTGGGAAATTATATCCTGATAAAAACTATCTAACAGAGTCTGAGGATGCCTTTTTAGAAATCTTTTTTCAAGGGTTTTATAGGAGAAAACTCGCTTCCCTGGCTGGTATTTTTGTAGAGTCTTTCCAATGTGCTTTGGAGAAACTTTAATGCTTGAATCTAAGGCATTGTCAATAATAAGGGGAAGTACCAAATAGGAGCACTCTGGTGCTAAACGATCTCGTCCCAAATCTTTCATGATATATTGGAGCTCTGTTTGCCAAAGTGAATGACGAGAAGCACAGTGCATACAAACAATAATGAGCACTACTAAAACAAACAGTGAAAGAGTATTACGTTTACTATAGAGTGTTCGAAAGTTTCGGGTATACATATAGGTGACTGAAGTCAAAAGAAATTTGCTTTGTTCACATTAGGTGACCTCTTATAATTCAGTTTTGTTTTGAGGCTGTGCGAAAAACCTTTGGGTGAGGCACAAAAAAGAGGTGAATCAATTGCGATTCATCGATTGAATGAAACAAAATCCAAAGGGTTCTGCAACCAGCGGTAATAAAAAATGAATTATTAGCGGTTACCCATATATTATACCACTCTTTTTAATCTTGCCGCAAACATTCCATCCATTTTATGCTCAAAGGGGTTGATGAAGAGATATCCCTTATTATCCACAAAGGTGTCGGTCACCAATCTTGTGCCGGTAAGATTATCTAAAGTAAACTCCTTATGTGATTCCAGAAACCGCTCCACCTGTTTCCAATTTTCCTCGGGTTCTAATGAACAGGTCGCGTAGACCAAAATACCACCGGGCACCACAAAGGGAGCAACACCCTCTAAAAGTTCTCGTTGTACTTTGATAATCCTTTTGATATCATCGGCAGTACGAAACCACCGTGCATCTGGGTGGTGATTCATGACCCCGGTGCCAGAACAGGGAGCGTCTAAAAGAATTTTATCAAACTGACCGGTAAAGGGAAGTTGCTTTCCATCTGCTATAATAGGAAAAATATTGGAGAGTCCCATTCGATCGATAGACTCTTGTACCTTTACTAATCGGTGGGCTCTAAGTTCGCAGGCGCAGACTGCTCCTTGGGGCCCAACCAAATCAGCCATAAGCGTACTCTTGCCACCCGGCGCAGAACAGACATCCAATAGTTTCTCATCCTTTTTTATATCCAGCAATGCTGTTGCCCATCCTGACGAAGAGGACTGTACTGTGCAATGGCCAAATTGAAACATACGGATCTCTTCAACAAAGTGGTTTTTCTTGAGACGATAATACAGATTCTTATAACCAACCCCGGGAGTTTCACAGACCGACCGAATTTCAGATTCAAATTGCTGTCGGGACAGCTCCTTTATTTTCCTGCGAAGAAAGATGTCCGGTTGCTTATTGTTAAACTCAAGCAACCTCTTTGTATTTGTCAAGCCAAACTGTTTGAGCCATCGCTTTATCAACCATTGAGGATGTGAAAATTGAATGGACAAACGAATTGCCGCCTCTTCTTTAATGTGCGGTTTTGGCATGGAGTTTTTTTGCGAGACAATTTTTCTTAGCACTGCATTTATAACACCCACATATTTAAGCGTTGCTTTCTCTCTCTTTGCTAGATTAACCGACTCATTTACCGCTGCATGATCAGGAACCCTATCTAAATAAAGAATTTGATAGGCCCCAATCTGAAGGTATCTCATCAAATGAGTATTCTTATTGAAATGTTTATCCGTGAGAAAATGATCGAGAATGTAGTTTAGTCGAAGTCGATTGCGAACAATCCCATAGGTTATCTCAAAAATAAATCGCCGATCTCGGTGATCGATGTTCTCTTGGGATAATGCTTTATCAACAATCGATTCTAAACTTACCTTTCTTTTATCAAATTCCTCTAAAATATGAGCAATACACTCTCTTGCTTTCATTGTAATTGTATTCCTTCATTAACTGTTGTGCCATTTAAAAACGCCTGTACTGTCATAGCCTTTTTACCCTCGGGTTTAACCTCTAAAACTCTTAGAATACTATTTAAACATACCACATCAAACCACGAATCCGATACAGAGCAGATCTCTCCACATTGTTGATTTGTTTCTTTGTTGCCCTTCTCATTTATTCGTGGTATGGCCCATTCAATTCCCAATCGTTTACCCTCAAACAGGGTGTATGTTCCAGGGAACGGCTTAAAGGCTCGAATTTTATTGTAAATCTTCTCTGCAGGAAGGTGCCAATCAATCTGGGCCTCCTCTTTTTTCAATTTTGGGGCATGACTTGCTTGGCTGTCATCTTGGGTGGAGTAAGAGACACGATTCCGCTCAAGTAAGTCACAGGCTTTAAGAATCAGCTCACTTCCCATTGCACTTAATCGATCGTACAGTGCTGGTGTTGTCTCTTCATTGCCAATTTCAGTTTTGTCGGTAATGATAACATTGCCTGTATCAATTCCCGCATCAATTCGGAATACTGTAACACCGGTTTCCCTTTCTCCCTGTTCAATAGTTCTATGAATGGGAGCTGGTCCACGATATTTTGGCAATAGTGATGCATGGGCATTAATCGTTCCAATGGGTGGTATTGAAAATACCTCATCCGGCAGAATTCTATAGGCAATAACCACAAAAAGATCGGCCCTTAGTTCGGTCAGCTCCTTAATAAAGTGATGATCACGAAGGTTTTCCGGTTTCAAAATTGGACCAAGTTGATGTTCCTTGGCAAATGTGCATATAGGTGAATCCTCAAACTTGCGACCACGCCCCTTTTTCCGTGTCGGTGTGGTAACTATACCAACAACTTCATGAGAACTATTAAGGAGAGCACTTAAAGCAGGTATGCCAAAATCAGCAGAACCAAGAAAAACAATTTTCATTTTATTCCATTTCAAAGTATTTAAATAGTCAAATTCAAAGGAAATTTAAAATTCAACAGCGTAAAATACAATATGTCTGGCCAGGTTGCTTTTTTATAAGCCAAAAGGTTATATTAAATATTTTCTACCACTATTTTAATCATTTATATTAAAATAGGTTGAATTCTTTTTTTTGATAACTTATTGAAATACTTTTTACTATAGAACAGTTGGGCAGATCAAGCGCACCTCCTGTTACTTTGAAGATTGGAGACTATTTATGGCGGCATCTTTCTCACCCCGCGAAGAACTAATCCTCTATTGTCGATTTTGTCAAAAGACAATGCCTGCCACCTTAGAGCGCGGAATCGCTGGCACAGGGAGAGTTGTTGATAAAGAAGCAACCTTTGAATATATTTGCACAAAGTGTCATCGTTCCCACTGTTTCTATGGAAAAGATATTATTGAAGCTGTTCCTGTAAATGAGGATGAGAAGGAAAAACAACCTTCAGAAGAAGCTGAAACTGCTGAAGCTGAAGTAAGGGAGTATGTACCCACAGGCCATTACCTTATTGGCGAAGAGATTTCTCATCCATCTCATGAGGTGCCAGGGCTTATTGTTGGAAAAGAACCTGGAATTCCAAATAGAATTATTGTTCAGTTCGGCAAAGTTATCACTCCTTTGGTGGAGGATATAGAATAGATTACACAAGATTTAAAGAGTCCTCGTAGTTTTGCACCCTAATGAGTAAATGGATATGGAGCAGAACTCCATTCTAATACTCTATTGTACAGAATTATTGCATTTATTTTAAAGTGTCCACAGTATTGTCATTTTTTAATAATACCTTTCTCTTTAAAATTCATTCTCTTATAAACCTTTATCAAAAGTCTCCTTACTGTTGGTCCCATTTTTGCCTATTTAATAACTAATACAATAAGGAGAATTGACATGTTGAAATTGGCATCGTATTCATTAGTCTTGATGGTTTTTATTCACTTCACCCTAGCCAAGGAAAATACCATCATCATGCAAAATGGACTAAATGGATATGAAGGATTTAAAGATGCCCATGTGTACCGAACCAACTACGCACGAGACTCAGCAAATCTAAACTATGGCCAATCTCCTTATCTTCTTATACATCGAGAGGATTGTTGAGGATACCCAACAGCTCGTGTAGCTGTCAAGTTTGACCTATCACCCATCCCACCCAATGCAATCATACATAAGGGAATTCTATCACTATTCGCATTTAAGCATGGGATTAAGCAGGGCATCGCTGGAAATCCAAATAATGGTTATAAGGAGCTTTTTCAAATCAATGCTCCATGGTCTGAAAAAAGTATTACATGGAACTCACAACCACACATCGCAAAACTGTTCTTGGCATCCAACAGCAACCGTCATATTGCCCGCTGGGAAGAGTACGACATTACTGACTATCTGAGCATGGTCCATATAAAAAAGATTGAAAACCTTGGGCTCCTTTTAAAATTCCCCCGTGATCAAGGAGATATAAATGCCGGGGTGATGTATTATTCCTCTCAATATTCAGAACAAAGTTTCAGACCGAAGTTGACAGTGACCTACTCTGTACCAAATATTTCTATCAAGTCTCAAGCCAAAGCCAAATCCCCGTTATCTCTTAAAATTACAGGGAACAAAATCTCATTATTAGTTCCTCATTCAAATACCTATGCAATCAAGGTCGTAAATACTTTAGGCCAGTCTCTTTTTTACCGAAAATTTAATTCGAACTATGCTCAGATTGTGATGGATACACCATTATCTCCAGGATTGTACTATTTATTCTTATTTGAAGGAGATAGAATAAAATATCGCCAACCATTTATAATGAAGAAATAGAATCCTGAAGCTAATTAATGAACAACAATTAAAAAACTAAAATCATACTCAGAGCAAAGCCAAAGGGAAGTCTATTGACCCGAAAATTAAAGGCTGTATCAACATAGACTTTTAAATCATCGATTTTTGACTTAATACCTCCTCCAACACTGAACATTGACCAATTACTTTTGTAATAGTCACTCTTTTCCTCATCAGTATTGCGGATATTTTTAAAAAACTGTTCAATATCACTGTGTCCAATATTAGATCCAGCTCTTAGGAAAATATTATCCTTATAGATATTAAATTCTAATCCCAGTTTGTATTGTAAAAAATTATCTACTGTTTTCTCCAAATCAAAGGCCGCAGTGAGGGATGGTAGCAGACAAGAAATTCCAGCAATATAAGATATGGGGAGTCCCTTTTTAAATTGATCACCTTCATAATCAGATCGAACAACACCAACATTTCGAACTAAAATTCCATACACCACGCGAGAATTTCTTGTTTTGTATTGCGCTCCTAAATCAAAGGCAAGGCCATCTGCAGATACTCGATGAATATCATTGGAAGAAACCAGCCCTTCACTAAGAAGCTCATAAATTCCCTTAAAGGTTGCTCCTAAGGAGAGTGAATTAAAAAAGAGTTTTGACCATGAAATATTTGCTGCCACAGAAAAGGGATTAAGCGTACCCAAAATGGGTTCATTATTCTCATCAACCGGACTAATCTCACCGTGAGAAAGGTATACCACATTCGCAGCTAAAACACCATACTTTTTATAGGGCATACCAAAGGCTAAACTACCACCTCTTACATCTAAAATCACTGGTTTATAGGACATCATGGCTTGCATATCCGTGAGGTATCCCAAGGCCGCAGGATTTCCCATGGTACCATAAATCTCATTGGCTAAACCAGCATTGGCCCCACCCATTGCCACTGATCGAGCTTCGTAGCCCAATCTAAGAAAAGGGAAGTAGGTTGTGCCCGACTCTGAATGAATTGTTGGAATAGTCTCGTTACCAACTACGATATGTCCCAAAAGGACTAGCATACATAGACAGCGGTTGATCAAGCTTATTGGATGTGGTAAATTCATACGTTATTCTGCCATAACCTTTCTGTACTTTATAGAAAAATAATTACCTTCACCAGTTTCAAAGTACATTTCTTTAGCACAATTGTTTTTTACCTTGGAAAATTGAAGTTGCCACCTATCTTGATTCAGAGAAGCATAGGATATGCTCTCTACTTTCTTTCGTCTAAAATTGTAGACTACTGCAATTTCCACCGAGTCACTCTGCCAAGTCATTGGGCTAAGGTTTCTCATATCTTGCTGAACAGTTCCACGATTGCTACTGAGAACATGCCAATAAAATGGTCGTCCAGTTAGAATACGAGCAAGTTCAACATATCGTAACGAAAAAATTGAAAAAAATTGAATTGATTGGATTGTATCAAATTTTGATGCAGTGTATGTTTGTGTCCCCACGGTAATTTCTGCAGAGTCACCAGTCAGATCAAAGGAGGCAATCAGTTGGCCAAAGGGAGTGTAAATACGACTCTTAACTTGCTTATTTCGATATTGGGTTGTTATCTTCCCTTGATGCTTTTCCCTATCTATACATATGCTCACATCACCAGAGGCTTTTAATACTTGGGGATCGTTGTTAAAAAGTGGGTACAAAGAGTCATGATGGGAAAGCATTGATTTATGCTTAAATGATGGGGCGCATACCAACAATAAGGTTACCAATAGGAGCAGAAATGACTTTTTCATATCTATTAAGGTTTGCAGTTATGGACTATTCTTTTCAGTCGAACTATTTTGAAGCATTTTTCTTATTGAATTAATCTTCTCTTTTAATTGTGCTTCATTTTCCGATTTTCTATTAATACTTTCCTCGTATGCTTTGATTGCTTCAGAAAGTTCATTTCGCTTAAAAAAGATATCGCCAAGATGCTCATAAATAATTGGATCATCATCCATCTGTTCTAAGGCTTTTTCAATGTACAATTGTGCCTTTTCATAGTCACCTTTTCGGTAAAAAATCCATCCATAGGAATCTAAGTAAGCACCATTATTGGGGTCATTCTTAAGGGCGAACTCTAAGAGAGTTTTAGCGCTATCCAAATTTTTATTCTGATCAGCCCACATATATCCCAAATAATTCGCAGCAAGATCATCCTCTGGATTAAGTGAAAGAACAACTCCAAAGGACTCAGCAGCTTTACTATATTTGCCTGATCGCTCATAGGCACCGCCGAGCTCAAACCAGATATTTGGATTCTTTTCATTAAATTCCAAAGCTTTTCGCAACGTCCTTATTGCTTCATCGTATTCCTTGCGTACGTTATAAACCGAACCGAGCATGTGCCACGATTCTGAAGATTCGGGCAAGGACTCAATAAATAATTGAGCGTAATGAAGAGCCTGCTCTTTGTCCTTTTGTCGAACCTGCAAATAGCAGAGTCGAACCCAGGCATCAACAAAATCCTTTTTAAGTTCAATTGCCCTTAGAAAAGAGGTTTCCGCTAATTCAAATTTTTCATCAGCAGCATAAATGAGCCCCAAATAGTAGTGTATTTCGTAGTCATCATTTTGTGTGGGCAGCAGGGAGTTGAACAGTTCCGCAGCTTTTTCGTACTCTTTATTGTAAAAATAAAGGAGTCCAATTGTCCGTTCATGATAGTATCTGGTTATAGTATCGGAAATGGCCATCTTTTTATACCATGAAATAGCTTCAGTATAGTCCCCTCGCTCAATATAGATCTGAGCAATATTTCCCATAGCCTCTACATGATTCGTGTCGATGTTAACCGCTTCGGTATAAAACTTCAAGGCAGCAGCTGTATCATTTTGTAATGCGTTTACCAAGCCCAGGCTATTCAGTATCTCTGCATTATCACTAAACTGGTTGTTGAGCACCACATAAAGGCTCTCTGCTTTGACATACTCTTTGGCTCGAATATAGAGCTGCGCAAGCTTCATGCCCACCTTTACATTGCTAAGATTTTTCTCATAGCAGACTGTATAGTTGCTTATCGCTTTATCAATATTTTCAGTATGTTCATAGATAAATCCTAAGGAGCATCGATCAGAGAGTTTCTTTTCTAAGATACTCTCCATAGCTTTTGCAGCTTGACTGTATCGTTGCAGTAAGACATAGATGTTAGCAACGACTCGTTTATCACGATCGGAAAGTTCTGTTGTTTTTTTATCACCCTTAATAAGGGTTAAGGCCTTTAAATATTTCTGAGATGCCAAGTAACGTTTGATCAATATACTACGGAGGATTTTTGAGTTGGAATCGAGCTCATAGGCCTTTTCATAAAATTGTTGCGCCATTAACGATAGACCCCGTCGCTCATAGTCGCGTGCTTTGACAAAATGGCTATGAGCTTGAAGCTTTTCCAGTTCACGACTGGACATGCTCCGATCTTTTGGTAGCACTGGAAAGCGTTTAGAAAAACAACCAACCAATCCAAAGAGAAGCGATAGTATAAGAATTATTCGCATTACAATAGTGCCAAGGTGGTATCCCATGTTACTGAGTCGATGAAACGACCAGGTTCATTTTACTTTCTAAAGGTGCTTTTGTGCCCGGTGCAGCAGATTGGGTGATGACTGTACCAGCCCGTAGCTTCGGATGAGAGCGGTAGTTTATTATACCAACGGATAGTCCATTTTCTTTAATCTGTTTTTTTGCGTCCGAGAGCATTTCACCTATCACATTGGGTACGATGGCATGGGTTGGTTTAGGGCCTTTAGAGATCGTTATCTTAACCGGTATCTCGCGAGATGTGGTAGTACCAGCAATCGGGTTCGTACCAATGATCAGGTCCTTGTCCAACTTCTCGCTGTAAACCTTGTACACAATAACATTGGCAAATCCCGCTTCACGGAGTAGCTTCTTTCCATGCCGTTCTGAAATGCCTTTGGTGATGGGGACTTTGCTTACCTCGGCACCTTTACTCAACACGACAAATACGTGCCGTCCCTTCTTTACCTGTTCAGAGGCTTTTGGATCTTGACGAAGGACAACATCTCTTTCGTGCTCATTGCTATATTCTCGTTCTTGAACCTGAAGTCGCAATCCAATATCATACAGTGCTTGTCGTGCTTTTTCCTTTGACATATTGGCTATATCAGGAACCGAAAGGATTCCACGATTACTAATCCCCGGTAATTTGGGTATTATCACCCGGTCAACAAGAAACACTCCAGTTATACCACCGGCAATAACCAGAAATGATACAATAGGGAGAATGAGAGTCCAAAAGGTTTTAACGGGAATACTAATCGTATAATTCTTCTTCATTGAGCACAACCATCTTTTTTCTATCAGCAGTTATATAATGTTTTTTTCGTAATTGTGAAAGAATGCGTGAGACCGTCTCGCGACTGGTTCCAGCCATCTCCGCTAGCTCCTGATGCGTTGGTGGGTTATGTATCATAATCATGTCACCAATGCGTTCACCCTTCTCATTTGCCAATTGTAAAATAACATCGGCAACTCTTCCGTACACACTCATTTTTGAAAGGGTGTTGATATGTCGATTTGACCGGCGTAGTCGGCGAGACATGGTAATCAGCATATGGATAGCGATCTTTGGGTATGTCTGCATGATGTCAAGAAAGGATTTTCTATAGAGCATCAAAAGTTCACAGTTAGCAGCGGCAACAACCGTAGCGCTCCGTGGCTCACCATCAAGAATTGACATTTCCCCAAAAAAGTCACCCGGTCTCAAGGTAGCCAAAATTGTCTGCTTGCCTTCTGTAGAAAGAACGGTCACATGAACTTCCCCGGAGATGATAATAAAAAAGGTTTGATTCTCTAAATCCTCCTCATGAACAATTACACCGGCAGATTCGAATTTTCTATGAATCATAGCTTTGGAGATAGGATCATAATCTCTGGGGGAAAGCCCCTGAAAAAGAGGAACTTTTTTAAGGGATTCCTGAATATCAGTTCTATCCATGGTTAAAATTACCCCTCTCGTATTAGAGTGTTTAACTGCTCGATACGTTCATGAGCCAATTTTCCAAACCGCCCCTTTAAACCATCGGAGCGAACAATTTTTCTATAGAGTGTCACCGCTTTGGAATATTCCCCTTGTCGCTCATAAAGACGAGCTGCTTCAAACTCTGCAGTAACAGCCCATTTACCATCGGCACTAGAATAAAGATACGGTACTTTCAAGTATTCCGCAATAGCTTTTGTATATTCACCCAATTTTGAGTAGCAGGTTGCGATCCAATAAATAACCTCTGGTTTATCCTCTTTTTTGGGGTCCATATCAGCGGCTTTAAATTGTTTGAGGGCATCCTCAATGCGACTGGCCTTTAATAAACAAAATCCCAATTTCAAATGGAAAGAGGATTTGTGAATCATATCAGCATAATCGGCAATGACAATACTGTATTTGTCGGCGGCTTCAAGCCAGGCATTAGCCTTCTGATAGGCCATTGCCGCATTGTTGGCCGCACGAAAACGTGTGTTTTTGTCTACTTTTTCAGCATGAATAACTTTTGTAAAGAAGTCAGCGGATCGGACAAAATCATTCTGTCCATGATAAATCATGGCAATTTTAAAAAGTGCCAATGGGACAAATTCACTGGTGGGATACTCAACGGTAAACTTCTGAAACTCCTTAAGTGCATCTTCCGCTTTGTTTGCATAATACCGGGACAGAGCTATCTGGTATGCTGCATCGTCAGCACGATCACTTGTTTCATGTTTCTGTAATACGTACTGAAAACGTTTCACACTCTTATCATACTCTTTAATAGATTGAAGATATAATCCCTTATGAAAGGTTATTTCAGCTATACTACCGGGATACTTTTTTCCAAATCGTCCCTTAAACTCACCAATGTGCTTGTCTGCCTTTTTGCTTTTGCCATCCATGACCAAAGCAGATATTTTTCTCGTCATCAGATCAACACTATCAGATTCTGTGCGTATCAGTGTCAATGCTTTGTCATAGGAATCGGCAGCTTTATCATAGGTTCCGCCTTTAGCGTAAAGAGCACCCATTTTTTTGAAAGCTGTTAACTTTAAAGGGAAGGATTCTACCGCAAGGCTCTTTTTAAAGTGCTCAATAGCTTTATAATTCTCTCCATCTTCCTCTGCAAAAAGCGCTAATTGATAGTGGATATCTCCCTTTATTCTATCGGGAATCTTCTTTGCCAAGAGTACATCAAACACACCAATGGCTTCACTATTTTTACCTAGTTTAAACAAACTTTTAGCAATACCTAACTCAGCATCCAAGGCATAAAGCCCCTCAGGATAGTTTTGGATATATAAACGATAATTACTTAGGGCATCAAAAATTTTCCCCGTTCTAAACTCCGATGCGGCAAGTTCGTAGCGTGAACGCTCTGCAAAAACGCTAAAGGGAAATCGATAGAGGACCTGCTTAAAATGTTCAACCGCTTCGGTATGTGCGCCATCTCTCTCTGCAAGAAGCCCTTCAATGTAAAAAGCCTCAGCATCTTTTGTGGTTCCAGAAAATCGTTGTACAAAAACTTGAATAGCTTGTTTAGCCTCACTTACATTTCCCAGGGTAACATGATTCCTTGCTAATCCTAAGTATGATTTGGCTGTGTGCCGATGAGAGGGATACATATCTACTATTTCTTTATAGGCGTCAATCGCTTTGGTGCTAAACTTTTTTCCTACTGTCTGAGCCCGTGTTTCATAGTGCTCTGCAATGCTAATCAGTACATCGGGAAGATATTTACTTTTGCCATAGGTTGTTAAAAAGGTTTCATATTCACTAATATTGGGTGCTGTTAAAACCATCAAACTATAGGCAGCTTCATCAGCAAAACCTGTTGTACCATAGCTATCAATTACTTTTTTAAAATGAGCAATGGCTTTTTCTTTAGCATGAGATTGCATCTGTTGATCTTTCTCGAAGAGAGCCTTCTCTTTTAATTTACTGTACACATGGGCCATCTTGAGTGTAATCAAAGCTGAGAGCGAATCTGAGAGATCAGTTGAAGAACTCAGTTCATTGTAAAGCTCTAAGGCTCGATGAAAGTCCTTAAGATAGGTTGTAAATATGTGCGCAGTTTTAAGTTTTCGCTCGACCCCGACTAAACTGGAATTTTTTGCCACAAGATCAGTCAGTGTCATCACCGCTGCATCATAATCCTTAACCAGAAAACCTCGAATATAGGACGCTCTTGATTTTGCCTGTCCAACGATATCTTTGTCGCCACCAGATTCAACCAGATATTCGTAATTTCTAACAGCAGTCTGGTATTCCTTTATCGCCTCTTGACATTGTGCCATGGCAAAGACCGCCTTCTGATAGTATTGACTTGAGGGATACAATTTAATAAGACTCTCAAATTCTCTTACTGCTGCGCTGTATTGCTCATATTTATCTTGATATACTTTGCCGATGCGATACATTACTTTGTCTTTGTCCTGACGATTTGGTAGCTGAACATAGTTCCGAAACGCCGTAATTGCACTTGGATAGAGCCCCTTCTTAAAATAGAGTTCACCCGTTTTTAAGACGGCCCGTGCTGAGTATTCCCCAGCAGAATCTTGCAAGGAAAGGGTTCTTAGGTGCTCAAAGGCATTGGGGAAATTTCCCAAACCAACATAACACTCGGCTAATCGATACTGGATTTGATAACTATTTATAACATCAGGGAAATGGGCTATTAGCTGTTTGTAAAGAGGTACTGCCTTACTAAAGAGGCGCGCTTTTCGTGCATTATCAGCCCAGGCCTTAATAAAAGTGGCCTCTGGTTTGCGACTTTTTTCTGTATAGATCGTGTTGATCTTTTCGAAAATCTGTTGAGCCTGCTTATATTTTTTTCGTTGGGTTAATACTTCAATATATGCTTTGTAGGCAGTTTCTCTCTCAGGGAATCCAGCCTTATCATTCTGCTCCATGCGCACAAAAAGCTCTTCTGCTTTGTCAATATTTTGACGAACCTTTGCGAGGAGCGCTTGATAATAGGTAACCCGTACTGGAAAGAACTTATCACTCTTCCATAAGTTTTTAACTCTACCCAGCACTTCATCAGCTTGAGTGTATTCCTGCCGCTCGATGTATAGCTTTACAAGAGATAGCGACACCTGTTTTGCATGTTCATTTTGGGGAAACCTTTTTACAAAGAGGGCATACAGCTCAATTGCCCGCTCAGAATTGTTATCCAACTCGGCACAGAGGGCTGCTTCAAACAGGGCCAGGCGCGCTTTAGCGCTCCCCACAAAGCGCGTCCAAATGGCATAAAACCAATCAGAAGCCTGTTGAAAATTCTTTAGCTCTTTTCGAGTTTTACCCGCTAAATACATCACATCCATAATATTGGTTTCACTGGGAAAGAGTCGGATGTATTCTTCAAAACCCTCAGCAGCATCATTTAAGTTTCCCATTTTATGATGACAAAAGGCCAGTTTATAGTATGCTACCGGATCGTTCTCTGGTCCTCTCTTCAGGTTCAAATACTTTTGATATTGCTCTAAGGCAAGATTATATAAACTATCGCTAAAAAAGCGCTCTCCCAACTTAAAAACCGATTTACTCTCTTCAGTAGCATTAACAGAAAAACTCAATAGCGCTAAAAGAATAAATGAAAATAGGACTGTATGTAGATTTAATTTGATATAATCTTTTTTGCATTGAAAAAAAGGCATGGTATACTCCCTGATACACCTCACATCTTACTTTTGATTAATGGGTGATAGGTTATATTGCAGTACAGGCAACTCTAATTTACATTACCCAAGGTATTGAAAAAATGTACATTTACGAATAAATAAAAATAATTATTACTAGTATATAACACAAAGTAATTGTATAATAAAGAACCCAATACTAAAAACAAGTCAATCAAGCTTTCCTAAAGCTTTCTTCTGAGACAAAAAAAGGAACCCTTAAAAAAGGTTCCCTAATTAAAAATTGTCAAATTTAAATACTATTTAATATTTAATGAACTGGTAAGTCATTAATAGGAATTTCCTGGGGAACAACTTGACCATTCTCGCCACCTTCTTCTTCTCTGTTGAGAAAAAGATAAAGTCCAGCTCCACCGGCAGCTAACACACCACCACTAACTGATCCCCAAAACCATCCAGGATGTTTTAAGCCAGGTGCTGCTGCAACCAATCCCTTTTGTTTGCCCGGATCATTGGACCAATTAAAGGAATAGGAAATAACACTATACTCATCTTTCACCGATATCTGTGGAACTTTTTCTAAGGTGAAGGTCACAACTACCACATCATGCCACTCTGGTTTTAAACCAACTACTTCACGATTGGCATCGACTTTTTGTTGACGAATCTTAAATTTTGAAATTGGTGGTAAATCTTGAGAAGGTATAGGAGAAGAGCCAAGAACCACGTCGTTAAATTCAAAGCTGATAGTCTTCTCTTTTACATTGGATTCATAAAAATAGCTTGTTGGTTTATCACGAAAAATAAAGTAGCAGGTAATGATATTCTCGTCAGGAGTTGCACCGGGCTCGGAGCTGAGCTGAATTCCCTCTAAAATCGCATTGGGTACTAAACTCTTTTTCGTCTCACTCTTACGACCTGTTCCCGGGACATATTCATATTCTGTTTTGTAAACATCAGCCTCTTGTACTTCTTGCTTTGGTTCGGGTTTTTCTTCCACCACGACTTTTTCATCAGAAAAGAGGGGTGCCTCTTGAGGCTCTTCTGCAACCACCGGTGCAACTGATGGTTGTGGAGCTGGTGTTACTGGAGCTGGAGTCGGTGTTGGGGCCGGCGGCGGTTCATCTGCAAAAAGGTTCTCCTGCGGCTCTGGGGTTGGTTCTGGTTCAACAACCGGTGGCGTCTCTTCAACAGTCGGCTCTTCTACTTCAGAAACTTCCTCACTATCCTCATCATCAGTGTATTCATACAGATCATCAAACTGACCATATACAGGCATAGTAATCAAAGCTGAAAAAAATACCAGAAGGAGAAGCAACATAAACGACGATACAAATGATTTCATAGATTTAATTTCCCAATTTTAATATATAGAGTTGTTCTATTTTAATAATAAACAATATTTTACACCTTGTCTATACTTTTCTATTTTCTATTACAACCTACTCTAGCAGTACAGAGGCGGTGCAATACCTTTTTTCATGGCTAATAGAAACATGAAATTGCGTAATTCCCACATCCTCCAAAGCTCCCTGTAATTCATCGGAGCAGATAAAAATTTCAGGTTTTCCAACATTTTTATCGGAAAGCACTGATATACTTTTCCACGAAGAAACTTGCTGACACTCAACAGGGAGCGCCTTATAAAAGGCCTCCTTTACAGCCCATCTCCCAGCATAATGCATTGCTGGTCGCGCTTTAGATTCGCAGTAGTCAATCTCTACTGAAGTAAACACACGATTTCGAAAGTGCTTTCCATACTTCTCTAAAATCTGCTCAATACGATTAACTTCTACGATATCAGTTCCAAATCCTTTAACCATTTCAAATACTATTTTAACTAATCCTATTCTGTTGCTGGTGTCTCAGTTGTCTTTTGCTCCGAGGATTCAGTTTTTTTCTCTAAAGGAACATTGTACTCTGGCAGCTCCTCTTCCGGTGTCAAGCGCCCCTTTTTTCGTTCAATACCAAATTCGAATCCCAGGGATATGACGTGTTTATTCTTGGCAAATTGACCGGGAAAATAGCCCAGTTCATCAGTAAAGTAGGCATAGTCCGCTTTAAAGGCACCAAATCGCAGACCTAAGCCAGCAGAGGGATAACCTTGACTTAGTCCCGCCCGTAAAGCAGCATATATCATATCTATCTCAAACCCAAAATGAAGCTTTTTTCCGAAATGCTCATACTTCTCACTAACCTCTTCAAATCCAAAAAGATCAGAAATTTCAGCAGTAAGAATAAGACTTTTAATAGCCTTTACATGATTAAGCTGAGGAAACATATAAGCTGCCCCCAAATCAAGTTGGGGAGGCACCACAATATCACCACCAACAACTCCAAGCACATCCTTTATAGTGTACGCAAAGCGCCATCCCTGCACTTCATGAATAAAACCAACATCAAAACTAACCCCATGTTGAATTTTCGAATAATCATTTATAATCCCCAAGGGATTGGCAGTTATTTCATCAAAGAGTAAAAATGTCTCGGTGTAGGTGGTGATCATATCTAAAGGGGTTCTCTGCAAATATTCAACTGAAATACCACAGTAGTTATTTTTGTGACGGAGCGGAACACCAACTGCCCAGGTAAATACCAGGTCCCGTTGCCCTCGAACACCAAGCTTAGGAATTAAATGTCCTGATTCAATGCGTACTCCTAAAGGAAACACACTGTAAATCCCAAAACCAATATTATCTGAGGCGACTGTTATTTCGGGGATATATTCAAGGCCGACCCATTGTCCGTCATACTCATTGATCATTTCAATGAATTCATCATCCACATTATCAAGACTACCAAGCTTATCACCATGTTCCAACATCTGTTTGAGAATAGTGATAAAGACTCCGTCAATAGCTGCAGCTAAGGGAGATGCAGAAATCTCAACGCGGTTCTTAATTAAGCTGAGTCCTGCAGGATTATGAAAGATGGCTGTTCTACCACTGGTGACGGCAACAGTGGTGTTACCCATTCCCAGCGCTCGAATATCATAGTAATTGGGACCCCGGATTCCAGCAATTACATTAATGACACCGATGGCAATTATACAAATTGCTCTAACCAATCTCTCCTGTTTCATTGTTAACCCTCACAAATTTTAACCTAAATTGAGCGTTTGTTTTGAGAAAAGGTTGCCTTAGCCGTGTTACTATTGGGTTTGCTAAAAACGGAGCTTAACCTGGAAGGTTAAGTTAGTATTTTAAAGAATCCCAAGAGTAGTGCGGATGATGTGAGATTTTCCAAATAAAACCGCTCATTTTAGGTTTAAATACAAAAATCTGTTTTAAACAGGCCTTACTTGGTTAATTCATACCGTGCTAAGGAGTCGATAATTGCTTGACGAAGTGATTTGGGAGGATAACGCTCGCCAACATCTTCGTCAATAAGCCCATCTCTATCATTATCCAAGCCATCGTACCACTCTTCATCCATACCATAATCACCCCGTATAAAATCAGTCTGATTGGTATGGGAGGTAACCTGATAGGAATTAATGGTATTAGTCTTTGGCCAGTATACGTAGTGGGTGATTTTTTCACCCTGCTGCCAGATAGGTGTTGATCTTTTATACAAGGGGTAGTCTACAGCTACACCGGGCATATTATGAAACGAGATATACTCAGGGTCAATAGGCACTTTAACTGGTGTTCCAACCATATTGATAAAGAGATCCGTTGTATTGGAGTCCCAAACCATGGGGTGGTAGGTTGCACCAAACTTTTGAAAATATTCAAATATGACTGATTGCGAGTCATAGGATGACATTGTTTTGTAAGTGTCAAACCAATCACCGTCATCGTCTAAGGTATCTGCGGTAATACGGGTATCCTCATCCACAAGACCGTCCTGGTCATTGTCTTCACCATCTAAAATCTCCTCATCAACACCCCAGTCGCCAGCGATGAATTCGTAGGTATAGCCACCTTTATACTTATATCTGCGATAGGATGTATCAAGGGTGTCGACAATATGGTAAAGAGAGGTATCACAACCGTCCATATAAACGGTATTGGTCCTATCAATGCCATTGGGAAACATATGATTGGTATCACCAATACAGGGCCCACCTGGTGTTGCAGTGATATCGATCTTCTCATTGTAGTTCCAATCGATCCAGATCATGCGGGTTGTGTCTTGATCCTTATTTGTATTATAGAAATCATCATCATTGTCCTTAAAATCATCATAATAGAAGAAGGGCAAAATCTTATTAAAATCATTGATCATCTGTCCAATATCCGTAACCATACCGGTATCCAGATTATTGTTCTGCTGCTGCCCATTAATAAGCTCATCATGAAAGTTATTAAAGCTGGTATCGGCCTTGCTTAAAACGGTCAGAATTGAATCGAGGTTTTCTCTAATCTTTCGGGGATCCTTGGAGATTGTTTTTAAGCTGTCGAACTCCATATCATCCAAGGAGGTGATATCACTACATAATATTCTAAAAGAGTTACGCTCATTAAGATCACCTTTTGTAGCAGGCTCCCAGTCAAGCTTACCATTTTTATTGACATCCAGAATACCAAGTACGGTTTTGATCATGATCTCAATTAAAAAATCACTCTCATATTGAGAGCGGGTGATCACACCGTCCATTTTACCAAAATTGTGATGTATATACTCTAAATCTTTAAGCGATCCAGCTGCTGTATCAGAAATAGCATCATAAATTCTTTTTCTCTGTAAAAACACCGAGTCAATTAAGGTGTCTGCTGTAATAGAGGAGTCTTGGGGCACAAAAACATAATTTCCTTGATCCTTAATAGCATACACCAAGGATAAATCAAAGGAACCACCCTTTAGTTTATCAGTGAATCGCTTGTAGGTATTTGTATCGGCAATTGAATAAAGAAAGGGCACATTACGTTCGTCCTTGGGTTTTACCTCACCCCAAACTTGTGTAAGATCCACATCAAACATGCGAAGCCAACACTTTCCCCGATAGAAGAAGGCCTCGGAGAGCGTACTATCAGACAGTTTAATTGCCCGTGAGAAATCGCTATAAGCGCCATCCCAATCTTTGTCCCACATTTTCTTTTTACCTTCAATAACCCAGGCTTCACCGGTCATATAGTATTTGTCTGGATCTGGCTCCTTGGGGGCAAAGATGTTACAGGAGAGGATAAGAGGAATCGCAACCACAATCATCTGCTTAAATAAATTCTTCACAGTCATGATTACCGCCTAACAGTAAATAGGTTAAATATATTAGCTTGAGATTTACTTAAGTTCTTAAAATATAGATATATTGTACGTTAATTATAATATAAATAATGTTGGAAAAAGTATTTAAAAATAATTACGGTAACCTTTAAAAATTCTTTTACTACTGCGGCTGACTGTAAAAAATGTTAGGTTTCTTAACGTTATATCTCCGAATCGCAATAAGTTTATCTCATTTAAATAGCTTTACCAAACCACGCAGTTTTAATAAATTTTGCATCATATATTAAGAATGGTTCTGAGTGTTGCTGAAGCGATTTTACTCCCCCTTCAATCGCACCGCATAGATATTTGGGTTAAGCGAAGATCTGTTCGAGCCCGCAGGGCGAGTTATCGAAGCGCCAAATATCTATGCGATAAAGGCGATTGTGGGGTGTGTTTCTTTGCATACTTTCTTTGCACAAGCAAAGAAAGTATGGCTGGTGTCGGGCAGCGTCCCGACGATCTTAACTCACCTTTAAAAAATGGCATGGAATACTTGAATATGTTGGACAATCAGTGAAATCTTACATGCACATTGTATATATTTAAAAGAAACAAACTACCTTTTTCCTAATTATTTGCTCTATGCTGGATATCATTCACCACTTTTTTTTAATCATACAGATTCTTTTTGGTCTCTTTGTTGTGTACTTGATTCTTCGAATAGTACAATTCAAGCCAAAGAAAAAAGATGTAGATGAAAGTGAACTGGTATCAATAATAATTCCCTTTCGGAATGAAGCGCATAACCTTACCACCCTATTAAATTCATTAAAAAATCAGAATTATAGGGGGCCCATTGAAATCATTTTGGTTAATGATCAGTCAACGGATAATTTTAAAGAATACATAAATTCCTTTCAAAGAGAAAATAGACAAATCAATCTATCCCAAATCGACAATGACTTTGATCCAGCTCGGGCGTTAACAAGCAAACAACAGGCACTTGACAAGGGTGTATCCGCAGCATCCGGTACCTGGCTTGCCTTTACTGACGCCGATATGCGATTGGATCGCGATTGGATTTCGACCTTGGTACAATCAGCCGACAATAACACTTCGCTTGTCTATGGCCACACTGTCCTGTCAAAGGAAAGCAGCTCCTTCTTCACTCATTTTCAAGCTTTCCAATTGGAATTCCTCTTTGCCACCGCCTATGCCTTTCATGCTGCAGGCTTACGTGGTTCCTGTATGGGAAATAATTTACTGATCCGAACTGAGGTGTACAAAAAAATTGGGGGTCAAGCTGGGATTGGTTATAGTATTGTAGAGGATCGAGACCTGTTGAATGCAGTTGCCCAACAGGGTTTTCGTGCTTCGCCAACCACACCCTTTGTACCAACAGCAGAGACGAAACCCTGTACATCATTTGGCCAGTTCTTCCATCAAATACTCCGATGGGTCAAGGGCGGGATTCGCCCAAACTCAATGGTGTCACCCATAATGGCTCTCTTTGCTTTGCAACATGTAATCTTTATTTTGCTACTGATTTTTTATCTGCCTTGCTCACTTTTTTGGGGTAGCATCATAAATGCTTTCTTGCTTGGACTATTTTTACGTCTGGCCTTTCGGAAAATCGCCTCTTCCGAGTCACTTCTTTTTTACCCCCTTTTTCTTGGAATCTCTGTTTTAGAAACAGTGAGCATGCTCATTCCGACCCTCTTTTTTACTCCGCTCTGGAAGGAGAGAAAAGTCTAATCCAAGGCATAATTTCTCCTCCATAAAATATTGATATAAAAATGATAAAGAAACCTATTCTCCTCCATTACTTTATAACAAATCGATGCAACGAACAATGTTCCTTTTGCACAATTTGGCAGGAGCAACCAAAGGTTGATGCTTTGGGAGAACAGGTTATAGCAAATTTGGTAGAAGCAAAAAAGTTGGGATGCAAATTCGTTGATTTCACCGGTGGAGAGCCTCTTTTGCATCCGGATCTCCCCCTTTTTCTTTCTGAGGCCAAAAAGAATGGTTTTATCACGTCGGTTACCACCAACACCCGCCTCTTTCCTAAACGGGTCCATGAATTAGCAGGAAAAATTGATCTTCTTCACTTTAGCTTAGATGGCGGTACAGCAGAGTGCCATAATAAAATCCATGGAAGTGACTCTTTTGAATCGGTCCTTGAGAGTATTACTCTTGCCAGAAAATTTAACATGGCTCCTGACCTTCTCTTTACCTACACCAATGAGAATATCAATACCTTTGAAGCAGCTCAGGCAATTGCTCGAAAAAATGGTATAATGATACTGTTAGACCCGCTCTTTTCCCTAGATGGAAAAGATCCCAACTCCTTCGAGACCCATAATACGGCGAAAAAATTTGCCCGCCTTTCCAATGTGTATCTCAATAGGGCTCACCTTTCGCTGCGGTCCTGGGGAGGCAATCAACAAGCAAAACCCCTATGCAAATCAGTCACTTCCACAATAGTCATTCTACCAGACAACCAAATGGCACTTCCCTGCTTCCATCATAAAACTGATTCTATTTCATTAAAGCCTTCGCTGACACACGCTTATCACTGGAAGCAACGAAAAGAAGCTGAATACAAGCAGGGTACCTATCCTTTTTGTGGAGGATGCCATATTAACTGCTACTTTGACCCCTCCTTTTCGTATTCAATCTCTCCTCTCTTATTTAAAAGTATTGGGGCAAAAGGAAAATATGCGCTACAGAAATACCTATTCTTAAGGAATCCCCTGCCCTCCATTTTTTGAACCTTTCCAAAACAAGGGGCGACTATGGTCAATAACAAAAGATGGATCCTTAAATATTAGTCAGAATCATCAGGAATTTTTTCTCATTTTTGTTGTATCACCATGTCGGAAAATATTACTTTATTTATTGGATATTTATATATATAATTGAAATTTAATTTGTTAGACAGGGTTATGGTTTTAAGCGAGGTTACTTAGATTCTCCCGTTATCACGCCATCTGTAGAATACTTTTTCTCAAATTGGTATATATAAATGTTGTATTAGACTTCTCATTTTTTATTATATTAATAAAATTAGGCATATAAACATAGTACAAGCCTCAAAATAGTAACAAAGCGCTTAACCCAGATATTTGTGTGTAGATCTTTTAATTTCCTATTTCATGGTACTTCCCTAATCAGATGTAGGCGGAATAATTACATGAGTAAAAATTGTATCACCTTTCCTCAGATATTGATGATCTGCCTAGGCCTTTTAATATCTGGCAATATGGTGAGTGCAAAGACCCTAACGGTCCCTGATGAGTTCAAATCAATTACCTTAGCATTGGTCAAGGCTAAAAAGGGTGATACGGTCCAGGTTAAAGAGGGAACCTATAAAGAGCAGATAAAGCTCTCCTCAGGCATTTCCTTAGTTGCAGTGACTCTCTTTAGAGCAACCATTAATGGTCTGGGAATGAAAAACACCATTGTTATGGGTAATAAAAGCACCATTTCTGGTTTTCGCATTATTAATGGCCACATCGGCGTTTACTCCGAAGGACGGGATAATGTCATTTCCAAATGTTTTATCCATGATAACAAACAAACAGGTATCACCTGTGTCGGCCATTTACCAAAAATTGAAGATAATATAATTGTCAATAACAAGGGTTCGGGAATTCAAGGTTGGGATGTACGTTCAACCATAGCAACAATTAATCATAATACCATTGCCTATAATGGGAATCATGGGATTGCCATTGGTGGTAAATCGGATATTGTGGTTGAAAACAACATAATTGCCTTTAATGTGATGTACGGTTTAAAGGTCGAACCGGAAGTAAAGATCAAGTTATCCTACAATGATTTTTTCTCTAATGGTGACCTTTTTCCTGCTTTGCCAGAGGACAATTTCTCCTTTGATCCGCTTTTTAAAGGAGTTACAACACTTAACTTTTCAATCTCTGAGAACTCAAAATGTAGAAATATGGCATCTGACACAGATGACCTTGGTGCACGAATAATATATTAGACCTTAAGGGAGCATAATATGATCATATCATTTCGTAAATCATCTTTTTCAATTACCTCTACAGCACTAATCATTGCTTTTGCATTGATTGTACCATGCACACTATTTGCAGGGGCAGTCATCAATGTACCTTCCCCGGGTATTGTTACTATTACCCAGGCAATGGTAAAGGCTCGTGCAGGTGATACCATCATTGTAGAAAACGGTACCTATAAGGAACGGGTCTTTATTAAAGCGGGTATCACCCTTAAAGCAAAAAATATGCATAAGGCAAAGCTTGATGGTATGGGCCGCGGTACTATCGTTACTATGGGATCTAACAGTTCGATTATCGGTTTTGTTATTGAAAATGGTACCATTGGTGTTTTTACTAAAAATGCTGGAATTGCAGTGCTTAAGTGCCGTATTTCTCGCAACTGGCAAACCGGGCTTATGAGTATTCGTCACCTACCCAAAGTTGAAGACAATCTGATTGTGTTTAACAGAGCATCGGGATTTCAGGGGTGGAATGTACGCTCCACCGTCTCCTCGATTAATCATAATACCTTTGCTTATAATGCAAACCATGGGGTATCAGTGGGTGGCTCCTCAAATATCGTTGTTGAAAATAATGTGGTCGCCTTTAATGAACGCTTTGGTTTAAAGATCTCCTCAGAGTCAGAAAAATCAAAAATTGTAAATAATAATTTTTATAAAAATCTTAAACAACTTAAAGATATGCCTTCAGGAAATTACAGCTTTGATCCGGCTTTCATCTCTCCCCGTGTGGGAATGGTGTTTAAATCAGATCCGAAACAGTGTTGCCAGATTAAGGCATCCGATAATGAAAATCTTGGCGCACGTTTAGACATGTAAACTACCAGTTACCCTTTTAAAAAAGGAAGAATAGCTATGCTGAAAAGAGGCACACCATTTTTCCGATTTACCTATGTTGTTACGTTCCTAGTTCTTTTTGGTGGCATTTCCTTGCCACTCTATGCAGACGGTCTTCCCGGTGAATACTATGTCACCCAACGTTGGCGCGATCTTTTGGCGGGACATTCGCCAACTACCAATCCAGCGTTTATGACCGAAGAAAACTATATTGCTGTTAGAGCTGCACTCTGTCCAACCTTGCAGAACTCCTTTTTTCTCCATGAGTTTGGCGCAATCGTACCTCTTGGACTTTACCAATCGGTTGGAGTTACCTGGATGGGGTTGTATCCCAATGGTGATTTGCAGGAAACCTATTGGAACGATTCAACTAGTACAATAGAGGTGAGAGGAACTACATCTGATAACCAATCTCTCTACATGGTATCTTATGCAATCAATCCCTTTAACAGGTTCAGTGTTGGTGCAAATGTCAATGTCTACCATCAAACAAATTTTAACAATCCTGTATACGGGATTTCAGTCGATGTAGCTGCCAGTTATCGTTTTATGCGTCATGCAATTTTAGGTGATCATATTGTGGGTATCTCTGCTCAAAACGTGGTCTCACCGGATCTTGATTTTGACAAATTTCAAAACTACTCGGTAAATTTAAAAGCCTCGTGGTTGGCAAAGTTTTGGGAAAAGAGAATAGACGCTGGTATTGACATTGACCTCAAAGACTTTATGTCAAAGGCTGAGGACTTTGCAACAACAGCAGCAAGTGGTGACGTGCCCAAGGAGATCGAATTCGATTTTAATTTCCGCTTGGGCGTTTGGGTGTTGAATATGATTAATGCCTATTTCCAAGTTGGATCTGATTATATAGGCATATCCGGTGGAATGAATGTGCCTACTATCAATAAAGGCCGAGATTTTCAGATAGCCTATCAATATATGAATATCACTGATAGAGAAGACATAACCTCCAGCCATACAGCCTACTTTCGTGGTGATTTTGGAAAACATCGGGAAGAGGTATACGCCCGGAGAATGGCCCGTCTTGCCAGTATCGGTCCTGGAAACCTTTACAACAAGGCTATGACCTTATACACCCAGGGTAATTACTATGATGCCTTTTTTATCTATGGAAAAATTCTTGTTGAATATCCAGACTTCTTTAAAAATGACTGGGTACAACTCTATTTAAGCTCCTGTCAAGAAGAGCTGGACATGCGGGAATTCTCCTTTGAAAACTATGAAAAGGCAAAAAGAAACTATCCACGCAGTGTGATTATGCCCTATGCTGATCTGGGACTCATGCGCCTGCACTATCGTAATGGAAACTCTGCTGGTGTAGCAAATCAATTTGCCAAGCTCAATGCACCCTCTGTTCCAGACTCCTTAAAGTTCCATGCCTATTATTATCAGGGACAAATGAATATTAAGGATGGCGAGTATGATAAGGCAATTCAGCTCTTTAAACTTATCCCAGAGAGTCATGGTGAATACATTTTTGCACAGCATTCTCTGGCAGTGGCCTATGCTCTATCTGATAACCTAAGTCTTGCTATCAGTGCCTTAGATAATGTGATTCAAATGACACCAAAGACTAAGGCCCAGCAAGAGACAGTCAACCGCTCCTTTATCTTTCTTGGCTACATCTTCTATGAGGGACTTGGCGGTCAAAAACGCGCCCTCTCTAAAGCAGTGTCGGCGTTGCGTAAAGTATCTGCCACCAGCTACTACTACGAGGACGCTCTCTTAGGTCTTGCCTGGTGTGGACTTACTGCAAGTCAGTGGTCAGACTGTTTAAATGCCTGCACCACACTTAAAACAACCAGTAAAAAACCAATTATTCAGTTGGAAGCTATGCTCTTAGAGGCCTATGTTAATTTGGTCAACAAGAAAAATGTTGAGGCGGTGACAATCCTCCGCAAAGCAGAGAGTCAGATTAATGCATTGACTGCACCCTCAGACAATGAGCAGAGTGCTGCAACGCTTGAGTATGACAACAACCGCAGCATTTACTATGAGATTGCCTCTGAGGCAAATGGACTTGCACTTACCAGTCAATCCTCCTTTGTACTTGCTCAAATCGATAGTTTGCGAGCGCCTCAGACTGAGTACCAAAAAAAGCTAACCGATTACTACATTTTTAATGATGAGTTTGCTCGTCGCTCTTTCTTCTCAAGAAATATTGACAAGGTCCGAGAAGATGTAATCTATGCTCTTGCTAAGGCAGAAAAGCTTGCTGGCCAAAAGGCCATTGATCGAACCCTTGAAAAGGCTGCAAAACAGACTGAGCAGATCGATGATGAGATGCAACGTTTGGAACAGGAGCTCAAGGAGCTTGAAAAACAGCAAACAGAGGAACCTGCCAAGGAGGAGGATGAAGCTCCAAAAGAGGAGGAAACTCCAGAAGAACAGTAAAGCGAAATAGCGTAAACTAATGCAAAAAGGCCCCCTCTCTTTTTATCTGGGGGCTTTTTTTATTTATTATAATGCCAATACTTAGGAATTCTTATGAGCACAATACTTGAAACAGGAATTAAAGCGGCAAAAGAGGCTGGCGCATTTCTATTTGATAATAGAGATTCAATTTCAACCGTTACATTAAAAAAGGACAACTCCTTTGTAACAGATATTGACGCTCGTGCAGAAAAGATTATTGTTGAGATAATAAAAGCAGAGCATCCTCTTCATGGCATAATAGGTGAAGAGGGGGAAAATCAATCAAGCACTGATGAGTATACCTGGATTATTGATCCCATTGATGGAACCCATAATTATATCCGTGGCATTCCTTTGTATGGTGTATCAATTGGGATAATTCGGAAAGAGAAATTTTATGCGGGCATCATTTATATGCCAGAATTTTCTGATCTTTACACAGCAGAGCTAGGCCAGGGAGCCTTTAAAAATGGAACACAAATTTTTGTCTCTGACAGAGCAGAGATCTCTTTATGTACTCTCTCCTTTGACTCAAGCATTCGATACAATCCTATTTTAAAGCCCAAGGTTTTAGAAGCGCTGGGCAAAAAGGTGTTTAATGTGCGCATGTTTGGCGCATCAACAGCTTTACTAACGCTTCTGGCCGAAGGGAAGATTGACATCTCTGTTGAATTTGATGATAAACCCTGGGACTTTGCCGCAGGAGCCTCACTCCTTTTAGAGGCAGGTGGGGAAATTACCGACTTTGCAGGGAATCCTGCCACCTACAAAACAAAGGGATATGTGGCATCCAATGGATTGGTGCATGAAGAGGTGTGTGAGACAATCCAACCAATACTTACCGATGTTAAACGGTAATAATACTCAGAATCAAACACTAAAAATCCATGTGATTGCTTCTTTGTTCCTCCCCTACATCAGGATTTTTTTGCGATTCTCTTTCATCAAACAACTCAAAGGGATCGCGTTGAGCCATTAGCGCCTCTATATGATCCAGCTCAATGGGTGTATTAGGAAAGAGATTTTTAGGGCCATCACTGGTCATGATGTAATCATCTTCTAAACGTATGCCAAAACCTTCACTTTCGATATATAATCCCGGTTCAATAGAGAATATTCTTCCCACTTTCACCGGTTCGGAATTACTATAGCCCAAACCCTGTCCATGGACATGCTTTCCAATATAATGCGAAAGGCCATGTATAAAAAAGTTATCCATGGTTCGCTCGACACCATTTTTATCCTTTGCACGGAGAGGGCTCTTTTTAAAGAAACTTTTTACAACCGAGGTCATTTGATTGAGGCTCTGCTGATTTGCTTTCATTACTTCTTCTGCATGCTTTTTTGCCTCTAAAACAAGTTGATAGATTTCCCGTTGACGGGGAGAGAATTTTCCATTAGCAGGGTAAGTCCGTGTAATATCCCCACAGTATCCGTTATATTTTGCCCCAATGTCAACAAGTAGCACTTCACCATCCCGCAGTCTTCTATTCTTACCCATATAGTGAAGATCAATAGAGTTTGGTCCAGACCCAGTAATATGACCAAAGGCCTTGCCACTATAATTGTTTGCTCGATAAACACTGTCGATGAGCTTATGAAAATCACCTTCAAGCATTCCTGGTTTTATGCGCAATAAAATGGTCAAATGTGCCTTTCCCGTGATCTCTGCGGCAGTGCGATGATCTTTACCATTATTATTACTGGATACATCAGTTACAGGATGTTTTTTGCAGTTATCCTCTTTAAATCCTGAGCATTGGTTATTGCATTCGCCATCGCCTGTGGCATATTTCATAGGGGCAATGAGATTGCATTTTTTTGTGTTTTTATCACACACTTCATCAGGATCAACAATTGAGTTACCACAGGAATCAACCTGTTCTAAATTCATATTAACATCATTTTGACTGCCACTAACGATGATCGTTGTATCCTTAAAGCCCGGCTTTGAATAAAGAAGCAAATGATCAGCAAAGGAAGCTGCAAAAGCGGTATTCTGTTTTACAGAAGCTGAAACATTTCTATGACTAGAAATGAAGAGAGAGCTTTCCATCTTTACAACCCAAAAATGGGTAGTCCCCTTTGGTGAGATCAAGGAGAGAGCATACATACCCTGCGGGTATTTTTGAAAGGAGAGTGACTGATTCCTTTTTCCTTCTTCTGCAAAGTTCTTTGCTAACAGCATACCCTTCGCATTTCTTATTTGAACCTCCATGTTAGGAGCCAAATCTTTTAATGTTACAAAGAGGTTTTCTGCATGAATCGTATTCCGAGGTGTCACTGTAATCGCCGAACCCTCAGTATCAAGAGTATATTCCCCCTGACTATTGGAAAAGGTTGCTACCTTTGGATCATTTTTTAAGGAAACCTTAGCCTTTTCAACCGGAGAACCAAGATTAAGATCGGTAATCTTTCCCTTGATAATATCACTAAAAAGGCAGTGAAATAGGCCATGTAAAAAAATAGACAAAACAATAAGATTAGGTTTCACAAAACACCCCCGAATATGTGTAGTTATGCGCTTAACCCAGATTGCGCAGTAGGTGTAGATGCAGAAGTGCAAGATTATGATTTAGTAAGACTTGAAGGTTTTGAAGGGCATATCTACAAGGTGATATGGCCGAAAAGCCTGAAAGTCTTAATTG
>JANQEN010000204.1 GCA_028278335.1 Chitinivibrionales bacterium
AAAAAGTGCGATTGCGGGGTGGCGTCTTTTGCTTACTTTTCTTCGCTATAGAAGAAAAGTAAGGCTGCTGTCGGGCAGCGTCACGACGATCTTATTAAACACAATGCTGGCATGACATAAATGATTATAAAACCCATGATACTATACTATATCGATAAATATTTTTTATAATAAGAGTAAGGAAGGTAAATTATGAAAAAAAGAGTATTAGGAAAGACAGGATATGAAGTATCCGAGATTGGTCTTGGATGCTGGCAGTTGGGCAATGATTTTGGCCCAGTTGAAGACGGAGTTGCACAATCAATCCTCGATACAGCAACAAAGGAAGAGATTAATTTTTTCGATACTGCTGATGTGTACGGTGGAGGCCTTAGTGAAGAGCGGATTGGTAGTTGGCTAAAGCAGCAAGAGACCCCTCCTATTGTCGTAACAAAGGTTGGGCGTAATAGCGAACTCTTTCCTGATGGGTATACCAAAGAAAAGGTTCGTGCCAGTTTAGAGGGCTCTCTTAAACGGCTTGGCGTTGAGGCCTTGGATTTGGCCCAACTTCATTGTGTGCCCCCCGAAGTGCTTAAAGCCGGAGATCTTCTTTCTTGGATGGAATCATTTCAAGATGCCGGATTGATCAAACACTTTGGCGCCAGTGTTGAAAGCATTGAGGAGGCACTTTTCTGTGTTACCCACCCAAAGCTTGCCTCTTTACAAATCATTTTTAACATCTTTCGCCAAGATGCAGTGGACAAGTTGTTACCCCAGACAATAGAAAACAGTGTGGGGATAATAGTACGTCTCCCCTTGGCCAGTGGTATACTTTCTGGTCTTATGTCTAAGGAGAGAAGCTTTACTTCAGGTGATCATCGAAACTACAATCGTGACGGCGCTGCCTTTCATGTGGGTGAAACCTTTAATGGTATCCCCTTTGAAAAGGGACTTGATCTTGTTGAGAACCTAAAAGAGATTCTGCCCGCTGATCGTTCTGTGCTTGAGGTTGCCCTGCGGTGGATCCTGGACCAAAAAGGAGTAACCACCATTATTGCAGGAACCACAAAACCTGAACAGGTTGTTGCCAATGCAAAGGTGTCAAGCGCAGCTCCCTTGTCAGAGGGGATTCATCAACAATTACGGGATTTTTATTATAACCAGGTACGCCAGCACATCCGTGGTGGTGTATAATTACTTTCTCAGTAAAGGAAAAGAAAACTATGCTTACACGAACAATTGATAATAGAGAAGTTGCAGCCATTGGCATGGGATGCTGGGCCATTGGTGGTGAAGCCTGGGATACTGATGGCAGCCCCATTGGTTGGGGTAAAGTTGACGATCAGGAATCAATCGCTGCAATCCATGCTGGTATTGATGCTGGCCTTACTTTTATCGATACTGCAGACATATATGGCGCTGGTCACAGCGAGGTGGTCATTGGCAAGGCCCTTAAGAACAAACGTAATACGGTCTTTTTAGCAACTAAATTTGGCTTTCAATGCGATACCACCACTAAGAAAGTCATTGGTCCCAATGCTGATCTTGCCTATATTCGCTCGGCCTGCGAGGCCAGCTTAAAGAGGCTTGCCACCGATCATATTGACCTCTATCAGTTTCATTTAAACGACTATGATCCACAAAAGGCAGAAGAGGTCATGGCGCTTTTAGAGGAGCTTGTTACCGAGGGAAAAATTCGTTCCTATGGCTGGAGTACTGACTTTCCCGATAGAGCAGAGGTTTTTGCCAAGGGTGAGCACTGCGTGTCAATGCAGTATCAATACAATCTCTGCGAGGAGAACGCCAACATGGTTGCCTTTGTTGAAAAACATAACCTAATTGGCATCAATCGTGGCCCCCTTGCTATGGGATTGCTCAGTGGTAAATACTCTAAGCCAGAACAGCTAAGTACCACTGACATCCGTCGCCAAACACCGCAGTGGCTTACCTATTTTAAGGATGGTATTCCCACCCAGGCAATGGTTGACACCTTAAATGCAGTGCGAGATATTCTAACCAGTGATGGTCGCAGTTCAGTTCAGGGAGCCTTAGCATGGATCCTTGCAAAGAGTAACAACAATCTGCCAATTCCGGGTTTCCGAAATCCACACCAGATCACCCACAATGCAAAGACACTGTCGCTGCCACCTATTACTAGGGATCAGCTTGTCGAGATTGATAAGCTTTTAGATAGATAATTGATAATTTTAATTTTTTATCGATTTGCCCTTCTCTTTAATTAATCGACTGATAAAACTTATTTGGGTGCCTTATCGATTTTGACAACTGTCCTTTAAAAGAATTATTTGGATCGGGTGGAGGGCGGGCTTCTTACCGCCCCCTCCCACACCACCGGACATGCGGTTTTCCGCATCCGGCGGTTGAGTTCGGCACCGTTA
>JANQEN010000213.1 GCA_028278335.1 Chitinivibrionales bacterium
TAACGGTGCCGAACTCAACCGCCGGATGCGGAAAACCGCATGTCCGGTGGTGTGGGAGGGGGCGGTAAGAAGCCCGCCCTCCACCCGATCCAAATAATTTTTTTAAAAAACAGGTACCTAAATTGAGAAGGCGCCCAAATATTTTTTAAATTATTTCACTATAGAGAAGTTAGTCTCTGCGCAAAGAATCTGAACTAGCAATAGGCGTGGGATACTTAAAGGTCACTATGTAGGTCGAGACTATCCAGGTGATTATTGTGGCAAGCTGGATCACATAGGATGCTTGGATGGTGACCACGGTCGATGAAATTGCCATGTAGGCGACCAAAAGAGAAAACTCACTGGCCTGGCCCAAGCGAAATCCAAGCTCTGTAGAGTTGCTCTCCTTCTCCTTGGTCATTTTAAAGGCTCTTTTAAAAACCAGGGGTTTAATAACAATAATAGCCAGGGCAATAGCAATACTGGGGGGAAGCACATGCTTTAGAAGAAGAAAATCAAATTGAGTACCAATACCAAAAAAGAAGAGAATAAGAAAGAATTCACGCAAGGGCTTTAGTCGCTCAGAGATCACCAGAGAAATGGGTGAGAGAGCAAAGGTACAGCCTGCTATAAAGGCACCGATCTCATAGGAGAGACCCAGGGCCTTTGCTGCACCGGCAATGGCAAAACACCACCCCAGGGCGATCACCAATAAATACTCTTGAATGGTATCAAACTTTTTGTAGAGCGCCAGAATACAAAACTTAAATAGGAGAAAGGAACACAATACAAGACCAAGCCCCTTTAAAATTAGCAGTGGTATGTACACATGAAGGTTGGTCTCGGCAGAGCCCTCTAAGAGGATAAGCACAATAATGGCGATGATATCCTGAAGCAAGAGCACACTGACCATCATCTCGCCAAGGTGTTTTTGGTGAAGGGTGGTTGTGGGAATAAGCTTGAGTCCCACAATAGTACTGGAAAACATGAGTGCCGCACCAATGACCAAACTATCACCCAAGGAAAATTTAAAGGCAAAGGCTATTGCTCCAAAGAGAACCTGAAAAAGGAGGCAGGTTACAAAGGTTGCTAAGGCTGTCCGTCTAAAGAGGGCCGCCAGCTTGTTTGGATGTAGGTTGAGTCCGATTAAAAAGAGTAGAAGAATAATCCCCAAATGGGAGATGTGCTCGATATGCTTAGCGTTCTCCAAGACCCCAAAACCAAAGGGTCCAATGAGCATGCCAAGACCAATATAGGCTATGATTATGGGCTGCTTTAAAAAGAGAAAAAGCGTTGCCAGCGCTGCAACCCCAGCGAATATTACTATGATTTCGTGTACGATTGTTTCAAATGTCATATATAGCTATCTACTTACTGATGTCATTATTTTATTGCTCTTTTTTTATGGAAAGGCCTCCCCCTCAAAGCAAACTCCCTGTTGGTCGTTTTGAGTTTAGATCCGGTAAGGAAAATGCATGTTATAACCCCTCCATGCCTATGGCATATCCCCATGGGAAAAATATAAAAAAATCAAAGACAGTATAACACAATTATGATTAAACATAGAAAAAAGGAAAAAGCCTTGCCTTAGTGTACGTTTTTGCGTACATTTAATGGAGGAGGTATTTATATGACATCGATAACTGTTACTGAAGCTCGAAAGCGATTGTTCCAACTACTAGATGAGACCAATAAATCGCATAAGCCAATTCATATTACTGGAAAGCGTGGTGGAGCGGTTCTTATAAGTGAAGATGATTGGAATAGTATTGAGGAGACTCTTTATCTATTATCCATACCAAAAATGCGAGAGTCTATTAAAAAGGGTTTAAAAACGCCCGTTTCTAAATGTAAAAAGGAACTAAAATGGGAAAGTGGCAACTAGTCTATACAAACCAGGCACTGCGGGATGCCAAAAAAATAGAGAAGTCCGGTCTTAAGAAAAAAGTACAAGAGCTATTTCAACTATTAGAAAAAGACCCCTTTCACATTCCACCACGCTACGAAAAATTACTCGGTGACCTTGAAGGTGCCTATTCTCGCAGAATCAACATCCATCATCGATTAGTGTACCAGGTATTAAAGAAGGAGAAAGTCGTTAAAGTGATTCGAATGTGGACTCATTATGAGTGAGTTGAGTGTAAGTTTTGAGCAAGCAAAGCTACCAATTTAAAGACAACAAAAACAATGTCCGAGAAAACCAATACATATCGCATTCCAAAAATGTTTTTTGATTTACATGCGATTGTTTTTATAATTTTACCATTAGCCTTGTTGATTCCTGTTTTTATTCCTCATGGACAATTTATTGTATCGGTATTCATTATATTACTCTCGTGCTTTTCCCTTCTTACTATTATTGATATCTACCGACCAACGATCGTAATAACTAATGATAAAGTATCATATAGCGGATTCCTTGATAAATACACCATTACATCAGAAAAAATGACTGACATTTTTATTGGGACAGTGTGTCGACTCGAAGGCTCATACATTCAAATAAAAGGTACAGATACGAAAGAAAAAAGGAGAAGTATTCAGTTTAGAAATCCTCTTGATCAAATTGGGGTTGGGCAAACAGAATCTCTTAAATACCAAAATGCAAATAGTGTGATAGATATTATCAATAAATGGCGTACGTCGATTGACGAGTATGCTTTGCAGCAAAGCATTCAACAACCAAACATCTAAATTTGATGACAAACTTCGATCCATTAGTACTACTAGTACTACATTAAAAAATCCTGAAAGACTGTTTCGTCTTTTTTACTTTGGGCTTTCGACCATCTTTTCATCTTTTGCGCCAGGGATACGGAAGGTGCGGAGCAGTGTTTTTGCGCAGCAAAAATACCAGAGCGATAGCGGAGCCTGGAGCAGCCCGGTTCGAGGCGTCAGCTGAGAAGGCGCCCAAATTATTTTACCCAATTATATAGTCCAGTAAATGGGTAACTCCTAAATAATTCAATTAAAAATGAATTATTTAGGAGTGTTTACCATGCCTAATAATATCACCCTCGATCATATAGATCACATCTTCGGCAATGTTGGTGGCATGATCTGCAACGCGCTCTAAAAAGCGGGAAATAGAGAGGTACTGCAGCATCTGCTCAATGGTGTGGGGATTCTTTTTCACCTCTGCCCGGAAGATATCGAACATCTGCCTGTTGAGATCATCGATCTCATCGTCAGCAGCACAGACCTCAAAGCAGAGGTTGGTATTAAAGCTAATAAAGGAGTCTAAGCTCTTTTTGACCATGGCCATGGATTTAACCAGCATTGTATTGAAATCAAAATCAAGCTCGATTTTCTCGAGCTTGGAGAGATGAATGATGCGCTCGGCCACATTCACGGCCAGATCACCAATACGCTCAAGGTCACTGTTTATCTTAAGTGCCGCAATAATAAAGCGCAGGTCTGCTGCAACAGGCTGATGCAGAGCAAGGATTTTGAGGCACTCCTCTTCAACGGCAATCTCCTTTTGGTCGATAAGAAGATCGTTCTCCTTTACAAGCTCTGCAAAGGTAACGTCGTTTTCAACAATCGACTTGACGGCATTTTTAAAATTATCCTCCACCATGGTGCACAATTCAAAGATATCCTTCTTTAGCGTATCTAACTCGACCATTAATACTTTACCCATGGGTACCTGCTCCTCTATGTGTAATACCTATAAGATGACTGCTTAGACAGTCTTTTTGTTTTTAAAAAATGTTATCCCAAAACACGGGGAAGGCGAATGGTAAAGGTTGATCCCTTGCCCTCTTTGCTTTCAACGGAAACAGAGCCTTTATGCAAATTAACAATATGTTTCACAATGGAGAGTCCCAGACCAGTGCCGCCCATTTTTTTACTCCGTGCTTTATCAATCCGATAAAAACGCTCAAAGATGCGGGGCAAATGCTCTCGAGCAATACCATGACCTTGATCAGCAACAATCAAGGTAACTTCGTTACTTACTTGTTCAATGGAGATGGTGACCTTAGTACATTCATCACTGTATTTCACAGCATTGTCAATTAGATTAATCAGAGCCTGCTCCATGAGCGAAATATTGACAAAGAGTGAAGTCTTTTTATCGCCCGTTACTTCCAAGATTATCTCCTTGGCCTGGGCCTTATCAGCACAAACCTCTATGGCATTTTTTATAACCTCGGCGCTGGCAACCTCTTCAACAATAATCTCCTCTATGGTGCCGTCCTTTTCCAGGCGTGAGAGCGTAAGCAGATCCTCAATCAATGAGTTAAGGCGGTTTACCTGGCTCTCTATAATTTTAAGAAAGCGGTCCATGCTCTCCTTTTTATTCTTGGCACCATCTTGCAAGGTCTCCACAAAACCCTTAATTGAGGTGAGTGGTGTTCGTAACTCATGGGAGACATTGGAAACAAAGTCGCTGCGTACACGTTCTAATTTTTTTAAATGGGTCACATCATGAAGCACAAAGAGTACGCCTCGGGTTATGGAATCTTGGGTTCCTTGTAAAGCCGTACCCTGTATTTCGATTATTCGCTCAACATCCGCGGAGATTACGATCTCCTGTTTGCGGGTAGTCTTTTTATCTAACAATTCACGGACAAATTTTTGAAAGGCGCGATGTCGAATCGACTCCTGCACCCATTTGCCGGTCACATTGGCAATTTCAATGTTAAACATCATTCCCGCCGCTTCGTTGATCATGATAATGTGCTCATCAAGATCAACAGCAACAACCCCTTCAACCATGGCTGAGAGTATGGCCTTCTGCTCATTTTTCTGACTGGTGATGGTCTTGATTCGCTCGTCGAGCTGTTTGGCCATGGCATCCATGGATTGGGCAAGCATGGCTGTCTCTTCGGTATGCCAGCGAATAAAGGAGACCGGTTGAAAGTCACCCTTGGCAAATTTATCTGCCAGGTTTTTAAGGAGTATGAGTGATTTGCTTAATCGTTGGGAGAGCACAATGCTCACCAGGACCGAAACGATGATTATGATAAGGCCTGCAATAAAGAGCTTCTTTGAGAAGGTGCCCATGCGCTCGGACAAAGAAATAACCGGAATCGACGCACGAAGGATCGCATAGATGCTGTCATTGTGCACCAGGGGAAGAGCAACATAGACAAGATCACGAGAAAGTGTGGCACTATGCCGAACCGAAACACCGGTATCACCCTCTAAGGCGGAAATTACCTCTGGCCTGTTACCGTGGTTATCCATGGCAGAGGGCTCCTCATCACTATCAGCAATGACCAAGCCTCCAGCTAAAATCACGCTATATCGTGTTTTTGTCTTTCTACCAATACGTTTGGCTAATGTGTTAATCGCCTTATTGAGGGAGTCATGGGTGCCAATTGGTGTGGTGCAAATACTCTCGTCAAAAAGAATGGCGCGTGTTTTTAGCTCACTGACTGTGTGGTCTAAAAAAAACTGTTTAAACTCCTTGGTGGTATATATTAGTAAGAGAATGCAGGAGAGGCCGCTGATAAGCAAAAAAGAGGGAAGTATGTGCCAAAAGAAAGGTCTGGTTTTCATTGCTGGTCCTTAAAACGATATCCGATCCCCCGTATAGTCTCAATAAACTTTCCCGCATCTCCCAACTTCTTCCGCAGGCCAACAATGAGCACATCAATGCTGCGATCAGTTACTGGGTAATTGGGGCCATGCACCTCTTCAACAATCTGATAGCGTGTGTAGACCCAGCCTGGATGGTTTGCTAAAAAGTAGAGCGCCTTAAACTCGGAAGAGGTAAGCTCAACCTTACTACCTTCCACCATCACCTCAAAGCGTCCAGGGTGAATTTCTAAATTATAAATGGAAATAGGTTTTTGGTTGAGGTCCTTTTCCTGCTGTTTGCGACGCAGCACCGCCTTAAGACGGGCGATTAAAATACGAGGGCTAAAGGGTTTAACAATATAATCATCTGCACCAAGTTCTAAACCGGTGACCACATCGGCCTCTTCACCTTTGGCCGTAAGCATAATGATTGGAATCTGAGCAGTCAGCTTATTATTGCGGATCTCTTTGCAGACCTCTAAGCCATCTATACCGGGAAGCATAATATCTAAAACCAGACATCCTGCACCGGATGAGGGAAGGAGAGAGAGCATCTCTTCACCCTGCTTAAATCCCTTAACCGGATATCCCTCTTTAGCGAGGTTATAGGTAATAAGCTCTAAAATATCTTCATCATCTTCAACAATATAAATCAGCTCTTTAGCCATATACTTTGTCACTCCGTCTATAGTAATATAAATTACAGTTCATAATTAGTTAGATTTTCATACTCCTCACCATAGAAGCGGTGGTTATCCAAACCGTCCAGTGATATACTCTTCAGTCTTTTTCTCCCGCGGTTTGGTAAAGAGAGGTTTAGTATCACCCATCTCAATAAGTATTCCCTCATAGAAAAAAGCTGTCTGGTCTGAGACACGAGCCGCTTGCTGCATGTTGTGGGTAACAATGATAATGGTGTAGCGGCCTCGAAGATCAGAGATAAGATCCTCGATTTTTGCTGTTGCCCGAGGATCAAGCGCAGAGGTGGGCTCATCCATGAGGAGGATTTCTGGATTTACCGCCAAAGCGCGGGCCAAACAGAGACGTTGCTGCTGCCCACCGGAGAGCCCTAAGGCATTTTGGTGCAATCGATCCTTGACCTCGTCCCAGAGTGCTGCACGAACAAGACTCTGCTCAACGATCTGCTCTAACTCGCTCTTTTTTAACATACCGTGGAGGCGTGGTCCGTAGGAGACATTGTCAAAAATCGATTTGGGAAAGGGGTTGGGTTTCTGAAACACCATACCAACGCGTTTGCGCAGAGCAACCACATCAACCTGAGGCGAGTAGATATCGAGCCCATCAAAGATCATATTACCGGAGGTGGAGCAGCCGGGGATCAGATCATTCATCCGGTTAATTGCACGGAGAAAGGTGCTCTTGCCACAGCCCGAGGGTCCAATAATAGCAGTAACGAGCCGTGCCTTTATAGACAAGGTTGCCTTTTTTACTGCCTCATTATCACCATAAAAAATTGAGAAGTCCTTGGTCGTTACATGGCAATCATCCTGAACCTGCGCACCATTGTTACCTTTGCCACCAGTTACTTGGGGCGCTTTGTTATGGTTTTTATCAACGGAAGCGGTCTCTTGACTTTTTTCCCTGTCTGTACCATTCATTGCATTGTCTACCTCGGTTGATTGTATAGGGGATTCTACCATTTCCCATTTATCCTTTCAATTTCTTCGATATACGTGCCCGTAAAATGATCGCAGCCAGGTTGAGTATCAACACTAAGGCCACTAAGGTCAGCACCATGCCATACTGGACGTGACGAATCTCGTCAACCGCCTCATGTTCTGTACAAAGATTGTAAATGTTCCAGGGAAGTGCCGGTGTTGGTTGGGAAAGAGTCTCCCAAAAATGTAAGGGTTTGCCCACGCTGACTGCTGCCGTAAAAATGATCGGCGCAGTCTCTCCAGCAGCTCGACCCATACTGATAACAATCCCGGTTAGAATACCAGGAAGGGCTGCTGGCAGAATAACAGTTAACACGGTGTGCCATTTACCAGCACCAAGACTGAGGGCAGCCTCTTTGTATGTTTTGGGTACAGCACGAATCGCCTCTTCGGAGGCGCGGATGACTGTTGGTAAAATCAAGAGCGCTAAGGTAAGCGAGCCTGCCAGCACGCTCTTTGATTCAGATACTTTAACGGAATTTATAAAAAAGGCCAGACCAAAGAGCCCAAAGACGATACTGGGGACACCTGCCAGGGTGCTGATACAGGATCGAAGGAGGCTGATAAATAGGCCACGGCCAGCATATTCGGTTAGATAGATTGCTGCTATAATGCCCATGGGTATTGCAAAAAACATGGCACCCAGGGTTAAATAGAGGGTACCCAGAACTTCAGGCCAGATACCACCAAAGAAGTGTGCATCAAAGGACTCATCAAAAAGAAAGCGCCAGTAAAACACAAGCTTCGGCTGTAAAATTGATTGAGCATGCTTTTCAACATAGGCAAAGAGTGGCTCTAAGGAGGTTCCTTTAAAGAGACTCTTGCGGTCGACTAATACTTTAACGCCCATTTTATCAGGATTCGAGTAGTCCCACTCTTCAAAGAAGAGAACTTGATCAATCTTGATTTTTGCACGATCCCATCGGGTCTGTCCATATTGTTCGCGCCAAAGAACCGGTTGATGATCACCCGGTGCTGGGCCAAATAGTTCCTTGAGGCTCTTTTTTACTTCCCGCAGCTCTTTTCTATACTCACGGCGCTCTTCGTACTCCAGCTCTCTGATATCTTTTTCAAACTGATCGATCATATCGTAAATAGGTTTACGCAGTTCCTGGGAGCCCTTGAGCTCAGCATTGACCTTTTTAAGATTGCCCTCTTCAAACTTCTCAAGCCTCAGCTTGCGATATTCAATTGTCCCGCGGAAAATAAAAGCCTGAATCCCCTTTGTTGCAATGGGAACAATGATCAGCAATAACGCACAGGCCATAAGTATAATGGCAAAGATTCCATACCCGGTGAATGATTTATCCAGAAGTTTCCGTGTTGAAAGTTTCATATTATTTTGCCAAACCTAATTTTTTTTGCTGTCTATGGACAATCCACTCAGAAAAGAGGTTGGCACAGAAAGAGAATACCAGTAAACACAGAGCCATAGCAAAAAGAACATGGTAACGCGACGAACCGGTTACATGGTCTGCTTCACCCATATCCCCTGCAATGGTTGCAGTTAAAGTGCGTACTGGATCTAAGTAGTTATACCAGGGTTTTGGAATTTGTGCGGCATTGCCCGATGCCATCCACACGACCATGGTTTCACCAATAGCACGCATGACTCCTAAGATGATAGCAGCGAGGATGCCACTGATCGATGCGGGAATAACAGTCTTGAAAATCGTTTCAACCCTGGTAGCTCCAAGCGCATAGCTTCCCTCGCGCAGCTCTCGGCCACAGGCTTGGAGGGCATCCTCTGATACGCTGATAATAGTGGGAAGCGCCATGATACCTAATATGATTGAAACATTGAGTGCATTGGTTCCACTGGTGATCTCTAAGGAGTTGAGGAAGGTATGCGTCTTGAGTAGGCAAAAGAGGGAGATCAATCCACCGGACACAAATATACCGTATCGAATATAATTGTAATACTTCTCTTCAAAACGATCAGCCACCACATCTCCCAGAACAACCACCGCCAAAAAGGAGACCGGCACTAAAATGATCCACGCTGATAAGGAGAGGAGAAAGTTGCCATCATTCTGCAGTGCCGGTGCAAAAACAACTAAGGCAAAAAAACCATAGGCAACAGAGGGAATGGCAGCTAATACTTCAGTAATAGGTTTTACCACTTGACGGACCTCAAAGGGCAGCACATCACTCATGCACACAGCAGCAGAAATCCCAAGGGGTACTGCAACCACAATAGCACCCAAGGTAACCAATCCACTTCCCATAAAAATTGAAAGAGCCCCAAAATTGGGTTCATCAGCAGAGGGGTACCAGTTGGTACTGGTAAAAAACTCCCCTAGTCCCTCATTAAAGAAAAAGGGCAGGGCATCCTTGGTTATAAAATAGAAAATAAAGAGAACGGCAACACTGGAGAGTGATGTTATTGCCAGTAAAAAGGTCTTGCCAACAAAAGCGCTCATCCGCTGAAAACGTAGAGCCTTTTTGGATAAAAGCAAGTTATTAAACTGTCTATCTGCTGTACTGTTCATTGTCTGTTCCAATTCCACTCATCCCCGGATCTCCAAGCAAACGATGCATTTTACAATGATGGAGAGGAAATCCGAGGATTAAGGGAATAATTCTTCAGTTTAATATTGGGTTACTGGGATAAAACCAATCGATTCAACAATCTCCTGCCCCCTTGGTGAAAGGTGGAGTGTCATGAATCCATGAAGGTGTGTTCCAAGCTTTGGATATCCGTTGGTGAACATGTAAAGAGGCCGTGCAATTGGATACTTTCCAGAGGCAACAGTCTTTGCTGAGGGGAACACATCATTGACGCTTAAGGCTTTAACTGTTTTATCAACAAAACCAAGTCCTGCATATCCAATAGCAGAGGATGTGCTCTGTACACGCTGACGAATAGCACCATTACTACCAACATATTCACAGTCACCGGCGATCTTCTGCTTTTTCATGACAAGCTTGTTGAACGTTTCGTAGGTTCCACTGTTTGTATCGCGACTGATTTTAATGATCTTCTTGTCTGGTCCACCAAGCTGCTTCCAGTTGGTGATCTTACCAAGATAAATGTCTCTTACTTGATCAACAGTCAGTTTATCAACAGGGTTACTGGGATGCACAAGAATCGGAAGACCGTCCATAGCAACAACGTGGGCAACCGGCATAATACCTTTATCAGCGGCAGCCTTAAATTCTTTGCCTTTCATGAAACGGGACATATTCGCAATATCACAGGCCTTGTTAATAAGGCTCTTGGCGCCATTACCACTACCAGACTCACTGACGGTGATGTTTACGTCTTTATTTTGCTGCATATAGTACTCAGCAAAGGCCTTGGCAATGGGTCCAACAGTTGTGGAACCATCCATAACTAACTTATTATTTCCGGCAAAGGCGAGGGATACGGTTAAAATCAGAGCTGAATAAAGAGCGAATCCTCTTTTAATGATATTCATGTATAACTCCTTCTATAGTGAAAACTTTTTGATTTATCTGTAATTGTAAGACAACATCATTCAAATAATACATGATTAATGTTTTGATTAAATAAGGCGATTGTTAGAATTGTGTTAGCAACAACATCGTTTCTATCCAATAACATTCTTTGTATAATTAGAACTTAAAGTAACCATTGATGAAGATTTTAGGTTTTGGATCAGCATCATCAGCAGCAGGAAGCGTAATCTGGAAATTAGGTGCAATACGTAAATTCTTGATTGGAGCGTACTGCAAACCTAAAAGAATAACCGTTTCCAAAGATTCCCAGGAATCCTTTGTGGCAAGATCTGAGCGAGCAAAAATATCCACTTTCTTTATGTTGGCATTGGTATAGAGGGAAACACCATGAAGTTCGCTCTCCTCTTTACCCTTATTATTGCCCTGAAAGTTATACTCTGCACCCAGGCGCCAAACCTTCTTCAGTTTATAGCCAATAAATCCTGCAAGGGTAAACTGAGTTTCTGCATCATCATAAGGCATAACATCACCGTACAGGTAGGTGCTTAACCCTTCTACTATATGTATTTCTGTACCCAGGGCTGCCTTATACTTTCCATCCAAATCCTGGGGCTTTTTATAGCCCTCTCCATTAATAACAGATACATTTACAGCGAACTTATCAACTGGCTTTGCCTTAAGTGAGAGCCCCAGGTCCGCACTGGATCCATATTTATACTTATCCATAAACGATTTATAGATATAGCGATAGCCCCAAAACTTCTCCTGATACTTAAATTGACTCAACCCATGAAGGCCAACAACAAAAGCAGTCTTGGGGATTAGGTTCTTCCATTCCAAATATCCATACTTTAAATAGGCAACATAACGGGAATCTTTTTTTGTTGATGCATTAAAGGAGCTATCAACAGACACGCTCGTTACTGGATTTATCCGGCCAATATCAAGCATAACACGACCAGTAAAATTTTTATTCAGGGTCATTTTGTAGCCAAAATAGGCACGGGTTAAATCAAAGGCACTGGCTGGTTTTGCATCTTCAGTTAAGTCATAATGCCAGTTTGCATGAACCTGCCCTTCAACCTTCTGTTTTACGGAAACCTCTTTAGCAGCAACAAGTGCAATTCCTAACAATGCAAAAAGTACTGCTTTATACATGGTGTTCATTTTAAAATCCTTTCAGTTATTCTTTTCTAATGGGTGACAGGGTGATCCTAGGGGTGATGGTTTAGTCCTCCTCCTTACATAGTTCCTCCTTTGTGTGCTGTGTATAGCTGATCTTCAAGTATTAACTTTTATTATGTTAGAAAAAATCACATCAGCCTGTTTAGCTAAGGTTAAACTGGTGCTAGAATTTCGTTAAGGCACCGACAATGTAAACAGAGATAACCAGGGAAAATGAAAAAAAGTAGAAAGGTCAAAGACAAAGTCGATTTTTTTATTTATTTTATAACACACAGCTAACACACTTCTAACAGTTGTCGCCTATATTGAACGTGAACCACTGTTTGAGCTAAATAAATCATCACTAAAGCAACCCCGACAAAGCACATATGATAAAGCCACAATCATTTAAACGAAATATTGACAAAGGGTTTCACCGCTACGAGTACTCTAAGACACCACATGCAAGCCATGGTGGATTGAATGACAAAGAGATCTCCTCAGTTTACATAGTCCATTATCATCTTGAGCCGGGTGGTGTGACAAACATTATTCAATCCCAAATTGAAGCACTCACTGAAACGTTTCAAGTACATGCTCTTTCAGCAAGCACCTCAGTTCCAGCAGGCTTTTCTTTGGAATCCTCCCATATTCGTACCATTCCCGAACTCAATTACCTCTCGTCAAGTTTAAAAGCAGAGGAGATAAAAGAGGCATACGAACGGTTAAAGGAGCACTTCTTTGCCCTAGAGCAAGAAGAAGCTCTCTTTCACTTTCATAACCCCAATATCGGATTAAACCCATTACATGCGCTTTTGGTATCGGATCTGGTTGACGCAGGATATTCAGTTGTTAATCACTGTCACGACTTCGCTGAGGATAAACGTCCCGCCAATTTAAAGTTGCTCAACTATGTTATCCAAGATGTCTTTGGTCTTTGCCGAAAAAAGGTGTGCTATAAAGACAGTCCTAACCTTACCTACACAGTTATCAATACCCGCGACAAGCGGTTTCTTTTGGATAGAGGGATTAAAAAGAGAGCTATCTCCTATCTTCCCAACCCAGCTCCAACAATTACGGTACAGGAAGAGGAGCTTGCACGAATACAGCAAACTAAAAAAGAGTTGGACATTCCCCGGGATGCCAAGGTAGTAACCTATCCGGTCCGCGGTATAGCTCGTAAAAATTTAGGAGAACTTCTGCTCCTGGCCACTCTCTTTCCCCGTTACTACTATGTGCAAACCCTAGCCCCCGATCCCAGCGAACAAGCCTACTACAATACCTGGGTACTATTGGCTCAAGACTTGGATTTGCCGGTTCGGTTTAATGCTGGTGCCAATCACTCCTTTGTAGATATTATTGAAGCCTCGAACTTGGTCGTCACCACCAGCGTGCAAGAGGGTTTTGGTATGAGCTATATTGAACCCTGGCTCTTTAATCGCCCGGTTATTGGCCGAGATATTACTGATATAACCGTTGACTTTAAGAGCATCGGTATTGCGTTCCCCCATCTCTATGAATCACTGTTAGTGCCCAAGCAATCGGATAGTCCTGATACAGATGAGTGGGCAGACTTTCCCGACCTTTCTCAGCAAGAGCAGATCAATACAATCATCCAAGCCAACAATGACTATGACTTTGCTAAAAAGATTAGAGTCAAAAATGAACTTGAGACACTGATTCGTCAATCTGTTGATCCTACAATTGTTGCTCAAAATCGTCTTATTATCATGAAAAAACTGAGTATAGAATCCTATGGAAAACGATTAGGGAACATTTACTCTGCTCTGCAAGAGGCAAAGGCCACCTCTGACACAAATGATAAGAATGTAACCTTTAGTGTTATGCGATCTCATCCAAACAGATCTTCCGACACCTCCTTGGATCATTCTGACAAAGCACATGTATAGAACATAATCCACAAAATTGCATTCGCTTTGGACTCCCAAAGATAATAAGATACTTAAACCCAGATTATGCAGTAGGAGTAGATGCAGAAGTGCAAAATTATGATTTAGTAAGACTTGAAGGTTTTGAAGGGCATATCTACAAGGTGATATGGCCG
>JANQEN010000215.1 GCA_028278335.1 Chitinivibrionales bacterium
ATTTAGAATGGGTGTACAAATAGATTTTTCCTAAAATTGAGATTAACCCGTTTGATAGGTTACGATAACTGTAATTGGGAATCTAAGTAAAAAAATAGGTATTAAATATCAATTAATACTATATTATATATAAATATCAGTGATTTATATGCCACTGAACTATAACGGTTAAATTATCGCGACAAATTAGATAAATAACAAAAACCACAGCGGTTTAAAAAAAGGGAGCGCTCAATGTTTACAAAAGTAAGTGCATTGAAGATGGGGGTAAACAGTCCAAAGAAATGGGTGGGGACGATATTTGTTATTCTATGGTTGTTAAGCAGTTTAGCTTTTGGAGACAAAGTCTGCAAATTTACCTATAAGGGGACAGCGGAGGATTTAAGTGACACTACAATTTCTGTTCAAGAGGAGATGGTGGCGGTATCCGAGTATATCTATGTGTCCTCTAAAACGTATTTGGATTCAATTCCCGATACTCCATCAATCTTTTTTGTGATTGATAACTCCAGTAGCATGTGGGGTGGAAATAGTAAAGATAAATGGGGTGCTCGATTTAAAGTGACCAGTGGGATAATTGATATCCTCAACAAGGACCATCCTAATGCTGAAGTCGGTGTTGGAGTTTTTGGTGAATATCTGTTTTTTAGGCAAGCTAATGATCCTACCGGTCGTTTAGCCAAGTGCCCTAAACAAGATTCTGGTGCCTATATACCACTTTTTAAATTGAATCAATCCTATCCCCCAGATGGCAAATCTGGTTATCAAATTTTAAAGGATTGGTTAAAGGTTGATACATTAAATGATGCTGCTGGCGAGCGGATAGACTTGACCTATAGACCAAACCCAAACTGGAGCGACTCTGCAGATCCTAATACCAATATTACTGCAGGATTTGATGCGGCTGTTCATGCAATGAAAAAATCAAGTCGCCCTGACTCCAGCCAGTATGTGATCTTTTTCTCTGATGGAGAAGCAAATAGACCGTCAAACCTCATAGAGCAGAATCGATATAGAAATGGCGATACTGTTCCTACAACGTTTACTATCTTCTTTACTGGTAGTTCAAACCCTCCGGCGAACTTAGTTACTATGACCAACAATATCAGGGCTAATGGGTACTCCTCTTCTAATCCAAATTCAAAAATCTGGCCCTTTGATAACAACTCCAATGATCTTATGCAGTTTGTTCTTCAAAATGTGCTAACATTGATTAGCAGAGGTAAAGTTGCGAAACCTAAGACGATCACCTTTGGAGGGAGTAATGGAAGTACTTGGGATAGCACAGGATTTGCATTAAATAAAATTCTTCCATTAACTGGAGAAGTCACAACTTTCAATGCTGATATTGTGTATGGACTGTATGATCCTAATGGAGTATTTATAAAAGATACAACTCATAAAATAAGAAATTTTAAGGTGAAAATTGATCCAAGTGTCAATAACATTTCTGATACCTTTGATGTAAAATGTTGGGATCGTTTTGTTAACTTTCGCTATAATAATCGAAACATAACTGTAGCCAATGAAACCATGAATCAGCTTTCTGTTCGCTTTAATAATGAGCCTGGCGAGGCAAAATACAACTATACAAATGCGAAGATGATTCTGCGTAGTAAGGTGGGTGGAGATTCAGAGACACTTACTATGACAGGCAACACCAATGATTTTAGTGTACAGTTTAGTCGTGAAATAGGTTCTGCTGCTCCAGGAGATGGTAAATTACAGCATGCTGGGCATGATACGTTGGTGGCAGTCTTTTATAATAGTGAGGCGACAAAACTACCGTTAGATTCACTTAAAGAGGAAATCGTTTTTGTATTGGGTAGCGAGATTGTTATTGCCAGTGTAGAGTATTGGGATAAAAAACTCGGCGCTGTTGCTGGTGCAGATGGTCTTGTCGATGAAGTTCTTATTAAGCTTACTTCAGCAGTAAATAGTAGTCAGTTAGGTGAGTTAAAAAGTGTTTTCAAATTCGAGGGGAGATCTTTTACCTATACTGATTCGGATTTTTCTTTGACCAATAGTAATAAAACTATAAAACTCAATGTGACAGAATCGGCAAATCCTGCACGGACAAGTACAGACAACACAGATAAATGTGTCGTTACCAAGTTAATATATCTAAATTCAGGAGGCTGGATTAAACAGGGAAGCTATTCTGTTATTGATAAAATGGCTCCAGTAATAAATAAGGCTAGTCTCGTTGATTTTCAGGATCCTAATAAAACAGATTCCTTAACCATTGAATTTTCTGAGCCGGTAAATACAATTACTCATGCCCAACCCTTTAAGCTTTATCAAGAATCCAGTAAAGATATTTATAGAGCGCGGGTCCAAAGGTTGGCCACAAGTGATGTAAATGTACTTTTTTCGATTGTGGGATTTCAACCCTCGTCAATTTCTGGAGTAGGTGCTGGGGACTCAATTTGGATCAGACCTTCAAATTATGTTGCTGATAAATTGAATCAGTTTCAGAGTGTAGAGAAGAATATTCGTCGCCCTATCAATTTAAATTTTATTCTTAATCCTTTTAATATTGAGATTATTTCAGTCACTCCCTTTAACATTAATGATCCTAACATTAATAATTACAGTGATACAATTAACCTAGATCCAATCAATATTCAAGAGCTTATAAATTATGGAAATCATAATAATAATCAATACCACGGTATGCTTATCCAAGTAAGACCTGATGACATAACAGATCTTCATAAAGATTTCTTGTTGGAAGGAGAACTGTCAATTTATGACCCAGTAGGAAATGCAATAATTCTTGCGAAGAATATGGGGTATCATAAGTCATGGAAGACACTAGTTTATATTTGGAGTGGGAGAAACGCCAATGGAAGAAAGGTTGCCCGTGGTACCTATCTGGCAGTCTCGAATTTTACCGTTTTTCCTAAAGGAAAAAATTATCCAGAACTTTCACGTAAAGAAGTTGATAGAACATTGCTCGGTGTTGTTGATTAAAAAATTCCCGAATAAGAATTATGGAAGGCGTTACTTGTTAAAGTGACGCCTTTTTTTATTGTTCTTTAAAAAAGGTGTACTCTTCTGTAAAGTCAATGTGAGGAAAGCGATTCTTGAGTGAATCAATTGCTGATAACTGCAATTGACAAAATTTGGTGATAGTAGAAGGATTAGAAGACTTTATCTGATGAGACAATGATTTTAAGATAGGGGAGTAGGCGTCCATGAATTCTTGGCTTTTTTTTGTGATACAAGCTTTTGTAAAGACATCCCAGATATACACAATTGCCTCTGAAGAGGGGTGGCACATGTCATCAGCATAAAAACGATAATCTCGTAATTCGTCCATCATTATTTCATAGGCTGGGAAGTAGTGTAGTGAAGAAAAAAGCCTTTGCAAAGCTTCAATTGCAGCAATTAGGTGAGATTTACTTACCTGATTTTCATGAGGGTCATCACGTAAATGGCGAATTGGACTGACAGTGACGATAATATTTGCAGAGGGATGTTTTGTATAAATGAGGTCAAATAACTCCCTATATGCTTGTACTATTTTTTCAATTGGTAATAGTGTACGATTAAAAGCACCATGGGGGATTTTATGGCAATTTGCAACAATCTCTTTACTCTCTTTATGACAATATGCATAGGCTGTACCAAAGGTAATGATAAGTGTGTCCAATTGCTTAAAAGCTTTGTGAGCAATAAAAAATTCATCGTTTATTTTTTTCAAACACTCTTCGTTAGTTGCTCCATTAAATTTTGAATGATGTTGAAAACTTTTCCAGGAATCATCACTAAAAAAGAGGTCAGAATTGGTAAATGAATCTCCAGAAATTATACGATGCAATGTTTTACTGATGGATAAAGGGTTGTAAAGAATCCCAAAAGGGTTTATACAGGGATTAAATTTATATCGATGTAAATACTCACCAATATTTTCAGAGAAACAGGAGCCTATGAGCATTATATTTTTATTATGGGATATTTTCCGTGGATTGTCACGTACTGGTATTACTGTTCTAAAGAGTGGTCTGGGTATATCTGAAGAAGGCATAGGTTACTTTATGTTTATGAATAGGGTTAATCAAATCCCAGGGTGTTTTTACCGTCCATTATAACGAGGCCCTTAAAAAAATCCTGGCATGCTCCAGCATATTTAAAGGAGCGCGGGCCTTTGCCAACACCGATAAAAAAGCCAATTTCATAGGCTGTATCTCCTGGAGAGCAATCTTTTCCTTCAACATATAGGGCAAGCATATCTAATCGACAATTGTTCCAGTATCGAGGTGCATTTCGCTTATTGCCGGGAATGTAGGTTAATCCCTTATCCCGTCCCCAAATAAGCTGAACAAGGATGTTATGTTCAATACTTGCCCAATGAGAGGGACAACTGATATGTCTTTTAATAATATCATCGGTCTTGATTGTCTCTTGTAAAGATCCACTTTGTAGATTGATAGTATTATTTGTCCAATGATCATTGACAAGATATAGGGGAGATAAGTATTGCTCTTCGAAGCGGATGTGTGCATTGGCAACTATTTTATCAAAAACAATAAGACCATCGTCTCCCCAGGTTACAACTCGCATGTCTCGAATTAAACACCGTTTCCCCTGCGGTGAGAAGTAATTGATACGGCCATATGAATCGAATCCATTCTTTCTTTTACATTCGTAGTGATACGCTACATCCCAAGAGGATATTGATTCGTTTATCGAAGGGATTCCCAAAAGATTTGCCTTATAGGGTACCAAAATTTCAGAGTTGGAATGAACGTTAATCCCAATAACCGGATGTTTTCCCAAAGCTTTCCACGCAAGGCTTCTGGTTATTCGGGTGTTTCTATGATGACAAATTTGGATAAAGGGGAATAGATGATTTGATTCACTAGTGTTCTCAATCTGTCCAATGGTATAGAGCGGTTGTTCCTTCTTAAAAGGTAGAGCTGCAAGTAGTGCTAGCTCAAAACCAACTTGACTTTGAAAAAGAAGCTCCCAGCCCTCGTAATGGTGCTCAAATCCAGGTATCCAGGATTCCTCTTCAGAAGGTGATTGCAACAATTTATTTGCCATCCAGTTTAGCGTGCATGCAGTGACACGTTGTGAGCGGGAGTCATTATTCCATAAGCCCCAGGCAAGAGCAAAGGGACGAGGTATGAACAGAGGGAAATCATTACTTCCTGGTGCGTAAAGCATGCCGTTAGGCAAGCAAAAACGAAGGAGAATATCAAATACTTTTTGATGTGTACTATTGTTAAATACTTCAGGAGTCTCATTATCTAAAAAGGTAAAGGCTGCTTTAGATAAAACAAGCCACATGCCATAGGTCAATACATCGGGATTAAAAAAACCATGATTCTCTGCGGTAAAGTCGGGATAGAGCGTTTGAGTTGTAATCCAATGGGCCCGAGATTTATCAAAGAATTCAGTATGATCTGAGAGACAATCAGGAGAGGTGGCAATATTAAGAGCCCAAATTTGCATGACTCGGTTCCATTCATGCCTATGAGAATGCTCAGGGAGTAAATTTATTGCCCAAGCCAGTACCATAACATCCAAGGCATTCTCTTCCAGTTTGGTATCAAAGGCATAGCCAGTCGGGGGAGAAACCTTGATAAATCTATCTGCCTCAAAAGCAAGGATGGAGAGTACTCGTTTATAGAGTTCCTCTTTTAAAATGTCTTTACACATGAAGGCACATAAACCAAGTAGTGCAGCCCATTTCCCACTTCGCCAGTTTTCACCCCATCGTTTTCGCGTTAAAAAGGAAGAGACATCTGTATTGCCGGTTATATGGGTATTGCACAACCACATGATACCTTTGTTGATGTATCGACGCATTCCCTCAGAAGAGCAATGATCCTTAAGAATCGAGAGAGCATCCCTTTGTACAAAGGCTGCCAGTATGCATAAAATATGAATATGAGGAAGGATTACATATTCAATAACCGGTGAAGAGGTCCCTATGGATTTCATATTGAAATGTGAAGGATCTGTCGTTCCAAATAGACCACATTCATCATCAAAATCTTTCCAGGCCTTAAGATAATAGGGAACTGATCTTGATAAAAGCGTAAGGATTTTTGTAGGTTCTATTGATTCAGCAAATTGTAACATGATTAATGCTTATGGTGGTCAATTTTGGCGTTAATTTGATAGAGAGAAATAGTATCTTGAGGAGCTTCCACAAGACACTTATGGGCAAATTCTCTGGCAGTATTAGAATCATAAAGTATTATAAAGGAATCCCCAAAAGATTTTATCTGTCTATCACCTTCAAGCCAGGATTTGTGCTTCTCTAATATTGTCTGAAAAAGAAGTGGATCTGCACCGGAATATCCAATTCCTATATATGCCATAGAAATTTCCCATTTATATTCAAGGATTATTGCCCTTAATCAAATATAGTTGATTTAACTTGAATTTATGCATAGAAAAAGATCATAGGGCAAAGGATGGATTCTTGAAGTTTTATAGATATTAATATATTTTGCTTTTTTCTTCAAGAGGTATAACATTATAACGTTTAAAGGGATTGTATAAGAAAAGTAATACATAAAAGATGGATCTTTTTATAATAGGAATACAATATTTGTAATCAATCGATCGTAATACTTAAAATATACAATACATCCACTTCAATCTTAGGTATATGTCGAATATGATAAAATCTCACGTAACAGGGCGATTATGCTTTCTCCTTTTAGTAGCTTTACTCACCAATGTATTTGCATTTACGCCGTTTAAAAATTTTCATACAGCTTTAAGAATTAATGATGTAATAGTTGATAATAATCACGTATGGGCTACGACTGGTGGTGGTCTCATGCATATCACTTTGGTAAATGATAATATTTCGATGGAGAATAAGTTCGATTACTTTCCAGATATCTCCTTAACCACCCTATGTAAAGACGATACCGATAATATTTGGATTGGAAGCAAGAAAGGCTATCTCACAAAAAGATCATCCCGAGGAAAATTTACGGTGTATTCTCCCTATGCCTTGAGCAATTGGGATATCAATGATCTCTATGCCTATGGCAAATATTTAATTGTTGCATCATCAAAGGGGTGTAGTGTCTTTGATACAAAAAAGGGAAAGGTTTTTCAAAATGCGCCCTTTGAATCAAATGCGGTTACTCTCATCAGTGTTTTTAAAGATACCTTATATCTTGCCTGTGATTATGGCGTATATAAACTCGATATCTCAAATAACAAAATTGCAACCAGCAATTTTTATGATGAAGGTATTTGGCTCAAGGATAAAGTTGATAGCACTATCGTCTCTTTTCCAATTGTCAATAATAAGATTACCTACAGAAGTAGCCAAGCTCTTGTTTGGAATAATACTATGATAACTGTTTTTGACAGTTCTGGAACTGACACCTTGCCAAAATTTATAGTTTTCAAAGATACATCGCGGGTAAGGGTTTTTGGTAGTAGGGTAACAACTCTTGTTCCTGAAAATGAGCGATATTGTTGGGTTGGAACTGAGGAAAATTTTCTTTACCGATGGGATGGTCGTTATTGGAAAAATTATTTTGTCAATGATATTCGAGCAAATATTATTAATCGAATCCATTTAGCAAAAAATGGTGATCTATGGTTTTTACCTCGAATAACCTGGATTGAGGACAACAGAAAATTTGGAGAACCGTGGTGGTTAGGGATAGCTCGCTTCTCGAAAGATCAATGGTATATTTATAACAGAAGAGCTGTTGAAAATTTTGAGTCCTTTGGTGATGGTGCAGGATTTTTGGGAATTAGCGAGGGGCCCTCTGGAAACATGTGGTTTGGGACTAGTGGAAAAAATATTAGAAAGTGGAATAATAATTCAAATAGGTGGAGTAAATATTATATTGGAACAAAAGAGAAATCGACATTTTCCTTTATTGATAGCCTTTACCCGAGTTGGGGGAAATGTGATGCTCTTGCCCAAGATTCTGCTGGTTACATGTGGTTCACTGCTTATGAAGGTAATATTGGAAGTGTGTGTTGCTTTGACCCAACACAGGAGATTCCCGACTCAACTGATTTTCGATATTTTTTCCCCACCGACTCAATAGCAACCCATATGCTGCAACCTCAAGCGCTTCATGTTGATGCTGCAAATAATATCTATCTTGGATCTGATCAACATGATCATGGAAGACTGGTTGTGTTTCGCTATGAAAATGGTAAAAACCCAATTGAAAATGGAATAAACGTAATTGCTATTCAGAACGATTTAAGCAATGTTTATAATATGAGTTCTACAACTGATAGCTGTACCTGGATTGCCACAAATAAAGGTTTATTTCATTCCCAATATACTGTTGGTGCTAAAGATACAAATTTTACTTTTTTAGAAGTTAAAAATATTCCAACTGGATTAACCTGTGTTGAGGTGGAGAAAAATCGACGTACCTTTCTCAATGAAAGCAATTCCTGGGTTGTAAAGACAGACCTTTGGGTAGGAACGTTATTAAATGGTGCTGCAAGAATATCAATAACAAAAACCTTAGAAGAGGATAAGGTAACGGTAAAAAGTTTTTCTATTGACACCATTGTTATTCATAAGGATAGTTCGGGATTAATTGACAATAGGGTTACAGATATGGCTTTGGATCGAAAGAATGCTAAATTATGGATTGCCACACAAAATGGCCTTTCACAATATGATCTGGGGCACTCTTTTGAGATCTTAACAAACAACGAACGTGTTTCTGCATATCCTAATCCCTTTATTCTTTCTCGTCATAATGAAGTTGCTTTTGAGAATCTTGCACCAAACTCACAGGTATCGATATATACCATAGATGGTAGGCTCATTACCCATTTAAAGGCGAGTGGATCTAACTATGTGAAACATGAAGAACAATGGGTTTTAATCTGGAAACCCTCAAGGAAAGTGATTCCCGGAACCTATATTTATACAGCAAAGATTTATAAACCACATGAGGAAACCAGAGAAAAGGCAATTCCTGGAAAATTGCTCATTCTACCTTAAAATGGTAGTTGTCCCTAAAAGAGAATCTTTAATTGATTTTAGCAAGCTTAAAGCCCTGTCGTAATGTGAAGAGCATCTGGATTAAGTAAAATGCGAAAAGAGCAACTACAGAGATACTGGCAGTATCTCCAACTCTATGTCCGTCATAGCACTTTAAAAAAAATTAAAAACCTTATTAACATTGAAACCAAACTGTTATGCAACACAAGTAACATGGACTTCAGCTTTCCCTATTATTTAGTTGTTGAAATCAGTAACACCTGTAATTTGGCCTGCCCCCTTTGTCAAATGGGCCAAAGAAAAATAATTCCTCGCGAAAATAAAATGACCTTTGAGAACTATAAAAAGGTTATACATCCAATTCAGGACTATCTCTATCAAGTACTACTTTACGATTGGGGAGAGCCTTTTTTAAATAAAGATATCTATGATATTATCACCTATAATACTCAGAACAACATATCCTCTGTTGTTAGCACTAATGCTAATATCTCAATAGATCCTTTACGGGTATTAGAAAGCGGATTGGAATATTTAATAATTTCTGGTGATGGTATTACTCAAGACATCTATAGTCAATATAGAGTTGGGGGAGATATTAAAAAGGTCTTAAAAAACCTTGAAGGGATAGTGAAGCTTAAAAAAAAGCATAAGTCTACATATCCTGTAATTGAATGGCAATGTCTGGTTACAAAATATAATGAACATTGTCTTGATGAAATAAAAGAAACCGTTTTGCGTCTTGGCGTGGACAGAGTAAGGTTTGCTAATATAAATTTTTATTCTATAGGTGAAAATGAAAACACCCAAGAGGAATGGTTACCACAAAATCCTCAATTCAGATTCTTCAAACACAATATTCCACAAAATCGGCGAACTCGAAAACCATGTTTCTGGCTATGGAGAAGTGCTGTTGTAAATGTCAATGGAGGGTTAACCCCCTGTTGCTTGTATGATATTCCTGATTGGGGAAATGTATTAGATGACTCCTTTACCAATGTTTGGAAGAATCCGACTTTTCAAGAAGCGCGCCTTAGATCCAAAAACAACGGGTCATTTAAGAGGCAAGCTCTCAAATGTGACTCCTGTACAGCCCCCTTTATTTATCGTTAGCAGTATTTTTAAGGACAGCAGTTATTCCATCGTATAAAGACTTCCCAAGAATAATTTGAAGGAACCGATAGATTATTACTTTATAGGTGATTGGTTTTAGAGCGAAATAGTTAGAACAAAACAAATTAGTAATCTGGAATTTACTTTTCTTTGCTATTGTCAAAATATCCTTTTTTGTATACTCTCTAAAATGGCCAGGATTTTGGTTATTTTCTCTAATAAGCTCAAAAGGGTTGGATCCGCTGAGCATTCTAAGTCGTTTATCTAAGGAGACCGCATTTGGTGTTTGGAGGACACAATAGCCATCCTTGTCAAGAAAGGTGCGAAGGAAATCCAAAACCAAAGTAGGTGCTGTATAGAGGTGTTCTATCACTTCTGCAATGACTACAATGGAAAAGTGAGGTAGGTTAATCCAATCCTTTTTAACTTGAGCGTTATTAAGGTTGAAATTAATGAAGTTGTCTTGTCTAATGGATATGCCCTTTGGTAGATGACCTCCAGTACTTTCTGGGTGGGTAAAACCAAGAGTAAGAATCCTATCATTTGGGAAATTTGTATAAAGAAGCTCTGTAAAAAAGGATGGGCCAATATCAAGTATGGTGATTGAACCTTGCTCAATGTTATTTCGAAGTGATTTTAAAACTCCTAAAAGAATACTATATCGTTTAGCATGAATTGAAAGATACTTTTGTCCCGCTTCATCGGAAATTTTATTAGCAAAGTACTGTATTATTTCATTTGTTTGCATAACAATTTTCTTATTGTATAGATACTTTGATGCAAAGCTAACTGATTCTTTTAAAAATTTTTGCCAATCCACCTTCAAATGATTGTAGCTCTTTCCACTGCTGTGGATGTGATAAAAAATACTCTAGCGGTATTTGCCATTTGTCCGAGTATTTATTGTCCCAAATAACAATAGTTCCTAAGGGTAAATCAGGGAGAGGCGGATACTTTTCCCATAACGTCTTTGGTGGCACCTTTTTGGGGTACATATGATAAAAATAGACATGTGTTGCCACTATGCTTGAAATGTCTATTCTATTTTTCTTGATCCATTGTACAGCCTGTTTGATTGCAACCTCTTCATTGCTGAGGTGGTATGGTTTAGCCTGCAAAAATGCAAAAAGTGCACAGCCACCAACAAGAAGAGGTATAAGAGTATTTCTTGATAGAAAAGTATTGGATAGGTTTGTTTTATATGCTGTCTTATCTAAAATAAATTCGGTTATCCTTTCCACACCTAACACTGCAAGGATTGCAATCATTGGGGCAAGAGGAAGCAGAAACATTTTATATCCACCAGAGGCAAAAAGGCCAAAACGGAAAATTGCCACATGTAAGACCAAATAAGATCCATACCAAAACAGAATTGGAAATAATAAGGACAACTTTTTGTGCTGTTTAATTAAAGCAAATAAAGAACAGATCGTTATCAATGAAATGGGGATGCCTACAGCACGTGGATGTGGTAAGCGAATCAAGAAATGATACCACGTACCGCTTCCATACAGGGTGTTTGGCTGCGCATCAAAATAGAGCATGAAGGGAATAGTTCCCTGTAAAATGAAATAGATGCCATTAAATAAAAAAAGAGGAAGAGTCGTTGAAATAGCAGCAACCCAATTCCTTTTGTATAGCATATACAGTGTTACCAATCCAACAAGCGCAATACCTTCATGTCTGATAAGAGGGAGCAATCCAATGATTAAAGCAGCATAGGTATGTTTATTTTTCAGAAATAAATAGGTCCCCAAAATCATTATCAATGAAAAGGGTACTTGGGTAATACACATATAAGATAGGTCTGGAAACCAGGGTTGGGCCCATAATAAAATCGGCACTAAATAGGCATATCGCAGTCTAAAGTGTACTGAAACCTTAAAAACAAAAAAAACTGTGAGCAAAGCAAAAAATAGGGAAGTGAGCCGGGCAAGTCCTAAACCAAATTGCGCGGGCAGTATATATATAAGGGTGTTAACTGTTCGCCCCCATAGATCAAATATATGCATTGGCTCTTTTATTGCATCTCGACTGAGAAGGTAATGGCCAATTTCATCATGGAGGGCTGTGCCATCAGATTGAAACAACAGCACAATCATCCAAATAGTACCAATAATAAAGGTGAAAATAAGAATAAGAGATTGTTTATTTAATTCTTTCAATGTCATTTTATCTTTTTGTTACATCAGAATAGAGCTGAATCAACTGATCAGCAATTTTGGGATAGATATAATTTTGCAAGAGTTGTTCTTTCAAGTTTGGGTTTGGCTCGCTTTTCGTTGCCCTTGTAAGACCATCCTTAATAGAATCGACATCTTTGGGATCAATATAAATTGCCAAATCTTTAAAGTATTCCCTGGGGCCACCATTGGGAGTGATAACAATAGTGGCTCCGGCCAGTCCAGCTTCTAAAGCAGCTAAACCGGGAGTTTCATAGAGTGACGGCATAGCAAATACTTTACATGCTGCATATGCAGAGGCAAGGAGTGGGTCCTTATGGTCAAGCGCATCAAGCCAAAGAATGTTCTTGGCTTTTTGCATTTGTTCTTGGCATGCACGTCCATAAGCATTTTCGTAAATTCGTCCAATAAGAACTGCTGGATGGGTAAGATCTTTTAAGGCCTTTATGAGATTAAGCATATTTTTTCTTGGATACCCAAAATTCCCAACCGAAAGAATAAAATCTTTTCGACCATATTTTTTCTCAAAAAGAGTTGGGTCAGCATCTTTGAAATGTGACTCCACAGCATTTGGTACAACGGTGAGTTTGTCTCTTTTAATACCAAATCCCTTATGTAATGCCTCTTTTTCTGCCTTGGTGTTGGGAAGTGCCATCACACTTTTGTTACATATATCCCTAATACAGTCAAAGTCAGATCGAATTCCCTTTAAAAAATAACGTGCCAGTTGGGAAAGCTTAAGAGCAAATTGAATCTTTGAAGACTTGTGGAGTGAATAGAAAATTGGGGAAACCACAAAGGGAATTGACTCTTCGGTGAGCCAGTTAGCAATATTGTATGTGTCAAGATCTGCTCTAAAAATATGAACGCAGTCAAAGTCTTGCCAATTGTATTGTTTCCAGCAATCGTAAAAGGTAACAGTGACACCTTTGTCAATGAGAGCCTTTGCTGTATTAGTTGCTTGAATACTTACGCCACCCCGCACTGCATTCATTACTTGGGGGGCTATAAAGCATATGTTCATTTATATTCTCTCCACAAAAGACGATTTAAAAAACCAAATTTGGCAGCCCGCATATTAAAACGTCTCATCTTTTTTACAATAAGGTCACTGTAGTTTATTTCAGTACTAACCTTTTCAGTTTTATTTTCAGGAATTAAAATGCGTCCATTCCTATTGGTTAAAATATATGAATCTTCATTCTGCCATAGACATAAATAGCAATCATCTCTACTGGCTAACTCTCTAAGCTGAACGCTTGAATCTTCGCACACTGTTGCAGAATAGCTCATGGTATTACGACTTTTCCACCACGTTGCATATTCAGAAAAGGTTAAATTACTAATATGTAGTGATTTGACATAGGCAAAAATATCAGACAAAACTGAAGTGTGATTATGCAGCAAGTGGTCATAAAAAATAAGAGGATTTAAAAGAGTAATCTGCTCAGAAATACGCTCTTTAAAATAGGAGTGCATCGCTTTTTCATCGGCCAATGTTTTTATAAGAGTTCCAAAACAGATAGGGTGAATGGGAATCTGTAATACAGAGCTTTTCTTTTTTAAGCTCGTTGGAAACTGTGGCAATGAATCGTAGGCATAGGAGAATTCTGAGCTGTAATTAAAGGAGAACTCTTCACAGATTTGTGCAAGCTCTTTGCCCCAAAGGCCATAGGGAGCAGCATATCCTGAGTAAGCTAACTCCTCCTTTTCAAACCGATCCTTTGAATGGGAAATATTGTCTACCAGCTTTCTATAATTATTTGTTGTAAAATGATTATACCCATGAATGGCAACTTCATGATCAGCAAGTGTTTTAAAAAAAGTAAGCCACTTTTCATGGGCACTGACATGAAGGAACCAGGTATATCGAATATCATGCTCCTTTGCGATTGAATACCACCGCTCAACCTGCTCCTTTGTTCCATAATCACTATCAATTCGAAAGAGGAAGACATTTTTAGCGGTCTTTGGAAAGAACCATTTATGAACAAAGGGAAGTCCCTGTTTTATAAAGAGATGCCGCATCAGAAAAAACAGCAACCTAGTTAAGCTACCTTTTGATACACAGGACACCTCTTCATGGGGAAGCCGGGGGGTGTGTGCATAAAAATGCTTTCGTTTTGAGCGAGTATCTCCTAGCAAGCTATCTACAGGGATTCCTAAAAAGGCAATCAATCCCTTTTGATAGGAGTTGATGTAGAGAGTTTTATTTAACAGCGATGCCTTTGAAAATTGCTTAACCTTAGAATAGATATCAATGATTCCTAAGGAAGGTTTAAAGGGAAGATCATTTGCTACGCAATAGGATAGGTGTCGTGATGTAACCCGCCCCTTAAAAAAAGAGGGTATGCAATACCCCATGTCAATTATGATTCCACCCTGTGTAATAAACTCTGTGATATTTCCAGACTCGGCCTTGGATAATACTCGGTTTACAATAATTAAAGCATACTCATTTTTGGAGATGGGAATACCGGAAGTCACCTGTTTAAAGTCAACACCAACTTGATGGAGTAGCTCATCCCATCCACAGGTAAGTTCAAGTATGCCTATTGTTAACTTTCGTTCCACTTCTCTTTTACCAATTGTATGTCATGAGAGTTTATCACTTTACAGAGCAAAGCTGTACCAATAAAGAGTAATGCCGCACAAATACCTCTGGCAATTATGGGTAGAGGCAACAGCATAGCTAAAGTGAACGCTCCACCTGCTAAAGGTATCGAAATGAAAAAGGGTGAATAAAATCGAACAGAAAAGAATTGTTTGAATTGTCTAAAACCAGCTATTACAAAGACAAGCTCAGAAAGTACTATCGCTATACCAGCACCTTTGATTCCATACAAGTAAATAAGTGAAAAAACCAAGCCGATATTTATGATAAAACCGTGAATTGTTGCACGAACATATCTCTCTTTTTTACCAATCCCGATTAAACCATAGGAGAATATACTATTGAGCATAGTTAGTACAAAAAACCAGGAAACAATTGACAAAATAATACTACCTGAATCGTATTTGTCACCATAAATTGTAGTGATTACAAACTCTGAAGAAAGGGCGAGCAATAATGAGAGTGCCATACTTATTACAATGGTGAAACGAAGAATGGATTGGACAATTGCCTCTGTCTCTTTTTTATTGTTGTGCCACATTTTTGGAAGTGATGAGAATAGTACTGTTGTAAAAGCGTGATCAACCACTTTTACCAGTATAAGTATTTTAAATGCTGCACCAAATATTCCGGCCTCAGCATCGCTAAAGAGTTTTCCCAATAAAATTGGGGGCAAATAAATGACAAACTCATTGAGAAAAGCTCCAATTCCCAAGGGTAAAGAATGTTTGAGAACATTCCCATAGGTTTTTATAGAGAAGGAGAGTTGAAATATTTTATGCCCTTTGGGGATGAGTAAAAAGAGCATTGCCACAGAAGCCATATTGGTAATAAAAAATATCACTGGCACTGTAACAACATCCTCTGAAGAGGTAACAAAGATGAATATACCAACGGTGTAGCAAATCTTTGTAGCGATTCGTAATATCGAAACGGTTTTAAATTTTTGCAGCCCCTTATAGAACCATTCAATAAGAAGTGCATCAAAAAAGATATTCAAAAGATAGAAAAAACAGACTGTACGAAGTACTGTTTCCTGCTCACTATTGTAAAGAATGCGCATGATACCATATACAATCACAAAGGAGAGAAGCGCTTGGAAAAATTTTGTGAGAAAAATGTCAGAAAAAGAGAACTCCCTTGTATCAGAATGCTTTGAAGTCTCTAATAAGCCGAGTGTTTTAAGTCCCAGATCACTAACAAGGAGAGAATTCATAAGAAAGGATGAACCAATAATAATTAAGCCAAAAGTGGTCGGGCCCAAGGTCCTTCCCAAATAGGCATTGGCAACAAAACCAATAACGAAGGCAATCATCTCACCGATGGATAGGTAGGTAACAAAGAGAGAGTGTTTTTTCATATCTTTGTTAAAGGCCCTTTGTCTGTGATCTGTTGCAGCAAAGAGATCAATTCTTCTTTACTCTTAAAGGTGTATAGCGCTGTTCCCTTTGTTGTTTTAATGAGATGACTATCAGGAATTATTATCCTTTTTTTGTAACTCTGTGCAAGAACAACAGAGCCAGAGGAGAGGAGATCAGAAAAATTAAAAATCACATAATCGGCAGCACTCATTAATAGCTGCTCCTCCTTTAGAGAGATAAATTGATTTTTAAGAAAAACACTGCTATGATTTTTTATACACTTATTTACCTGATTAATATAATACTCATCGCCTTTTTTAGTTTCTCCTGCAAGAATGAGCTGCAAGTCCAATTGCACAGCAATATCAGCGACTGCTATAGTTCCTTTGTACGGAGCAATTGATCCATACATCAAAAAGAGAGGCTTTGAGTTATCTATACGAATACCCCATGATGATTGCAGCTCATTTCGAGAGGCCTCTTTGTCAATTAAGGATACCGTATAGGGAGGATGGGCAATCACATAGAATTTACTTTTAGAAACGCTAAGGAATCGAGATAACAAAGATATCGATTCTTCTGAGTGCACATGAAGTGTATCTGCTATAGAAGCCATGCCAAGAGAAAATAACCTATTCAAGGTATAATACTTATTTCGATGCGGTCGCTTGTTGTGGATTGTCCAGACAATATTGCCTCCACAAAGTTTATACATGCAGAGTAGTATCAATTTCCATATAAGGGTAATAAGTCCAAAAAGATCAGAGAACTCTAACCAATGATAATGAACAATACTTTTTTCACCAAGTGCGCGTCGAAGTATAAATTGTGGTGCCAGAGGGTGTGGGCTTTCGCAGTGGAACGTTGTCGATGAATCAGAGGAAGATAGATGTCCTTTGTACAGATTACTCAAATAGGGATTCCAATGAGATGCCTGTTGTATACGAGGAAACACATAGACCCTAAAGACATTTTTCTCAATAGATGTATAAAGCTCAGTCAAATTCCCCATTATTGTAAAGTATCTCCAAAAGCACCACTACTTAAAAGGGCGTTAAAATTGTCTCTGAGTACTGATGCTGGAATTGGTCCTGGACGATCAACATAGGTGCTAAAAATATCACTCACATCACACAGTCCTTTAGTATTAAGATAGGTTACATACTCATTCCTATAAAAGGATTTGCCATCAAACTCCTTTAAAAATTCAGAGAGAATTGAAATAAGTGTTACCGCACCTTTAGTACTTTCCCTAATTTTTCTATCTAAGAGCATACTCACTTGCGCACCCTTACCATACACTAAATGACCAATATCCTTTCCGCTAAATAGAATAGAGCGAATCACCGGATCACTTAAGGCGTATGTTGAAGCATTACCGGTTCCTGCTAGGCTGTCAAGAAGCGTATTTGTTACTGTGGGCAATGTAGAAAGACCATTCTTCTTTGGTAAGAGCAACCCCAGATAGCTGGTTGTTCCCTCTTTCCACCAGGGGTCTTGATAATCGCCAACCCGAATACCTACCCACGCATGGACCACTTCATGGGCAAGGCATATAGCTGTTGTACCATTGGGGTCATTTTCGTGAAAGTCTTTACAATTGAAAGCATACATACCCTCTAAGCCAATTTTATTATTGATACCAGTAATAATCGTGACAGGTGGACCACTGAGAGTACCAAATTTTGGAATGAGATCATCGAGCAATGTTTTAAAGGAGTTTTCAACAGTGTTTAATAGGGGTTGCGAAAACGTTTTATTTACATCAATGTTTACACATCGATATTTTTGATTTGCAGCAGTGCCTTCAAAAAGAAGTTGTGTGCTGACAACGGATTGCTTAAGCAGTGCTGAGGTGGAAAACATAAGCTGATACGTTGTGGCAAATTCCGCCTTATTCGGAGAATCACCAAAAATCTTCACCTCATTTCCTAAGGCATAGGATACCGTCAAAGGGATTGGGTCCCGCCATATATGTGCTGTCCCCGAAAAGAAGTAGGGTATCATAAAGAGATAGCTTCCCTGAAGATAACCGGTATGCTCACCAATAAAGGGGACTGGCATATAGTAGTAGGCATCATCAGCCTTATAGTTGAACTTTACATAGTACTCAACGATTGCTTTTTTAGTATAGGGAGCGTGAATAACAAGACTCTTTATTTCACCAACCACAAAACTATCTGAGTGAAACGGTATAGGGTTGTTAAGAGAATCCAGAACTTGAGCATGACAGAAATTTTGTCCCGTTTGAACTAGGGGAGGATTATCAGCATATATAGGTGGTGCCAATAATCGAATAGAATCACCTTTGGGCCAGTTATCAATTTTTACCCGAACAAAAACCGAATCAAGCGACATTGTTGGAATGTGTACTTCATACTGTAATGTCGGGTCCTGAGGTTCTTGAGGGAGTGTTAAAGAGGGTTCACAACTTACCAGAAATAGGGATATGGCCAAAACAGGTAAGATGAAAAGTGGACAAAGTGCATTAAGTATCTTTTTATTCCAGTTCATTGGATCCTTCAGTGAAATCATACTATAAGTATACGTTTAAAGAGGTCCAAATAGTATGGGTGAACTAAATTGTATGTAAATTCCTTGTGTCCACTAGTGAGCGGATTGCATAGTCTGGGTTAATCATCAGTATAGGGATAGTTCCCATCAAAGCAGGCTGCACAAAAATCGCGACCCGGTTTGGTTACCACTTTGAGTAAGCCTTCAATTGAGAGATAGCCCAGGGAATCCACATCAAAGTATTTTCGGATCTCCTCAATACTTTTTTGTGAAGCAATAAATTTCTTTTTATCGGGAATGTCAATTCCGTAATAACAGGGATGATTTACTGGTGGTGATGAGATACGAAGATGGATCTTAGAAGGTCCGGCGTTTTTAATCAATTTAATTATTTTTTTCATAGTCGTGCCACGGACAACTGAGTCGTCCACAATAACGATGCTCTTTCCCTGAATCACCCCTTTGACTGGATTAAATTTGATCCGAACACCAAAATCACGGCCAGTCTGCTCAGGTTGAATAAAGGTGCGACCCACATAGTGATTACGGATCAACCCAATATCAAACTTTACCTTTGATTCCTCAGCAAACCCCAAGGCCGCAGTGGTTGATGAATCAGGCACACCCATAACAATGTCTGCATCTGGAGCTGGATGCTCTATGGCAAGTTGTCGTCCCAGCTTGCGTCTGATTTTATCAACATTTTCCCCATAGGCAAAGCTATCGGGCCGTGAAAAATAGATATGCTCAAACACACAATGGGCTGTCTTGTGTACTAAATTAAATTGAGGAATCGGGTAGCTTTTCACCTTTCCCTTATGAATCTCAACCATTTCACCCGGTTCGATCTCCCGAACAAACTCAGCACCAATTAAATCAAAGGCGCAAGTCTCGGAGGAGAGAAAAAAGCTCTTGTCCATCTTTCCCAACACCAATGGCCGAATGCCATAAGGGTCTCGGGCACCATAGAGGGTGTCCTTAGAAAGAAAGAGTACCGAGTATGCCCCCTTTACATGGGTAAGCGCATCAAGGATCATGTCCTTAAGTGTGGTTCGCTTAGAGCGGGCAATCAAGTGCATAAGCACTTCACTATCAGTGGTGGAGGTGAAAATCGAACCATCATTTTCCATCTCCTCCTTAAGCTCGTTGGCATTTATCAGATTGCCATTATGGGCACTTGCCAATTGGCCACTCTTAAAATCAATAAGTATGGGCTGCGCATTCATGAGTTTGGATGATCCAGTGGTCGAATATCGGTTGTGTCCCAATGCATGGACACCCTGCAGTCGTTTAAATATCTTAGCGTCTTTGTATACCTGATTAACCAAACCCATACCAGAGTAGCGAGTGATCTCCTTTGTATCCGATACCACCATGCCAGAGCTCTCCTGACCCCGATGCTGCAGCGCATAGAGTCCAAGGTAGGTAAGATTTGCTGCCTCTGGATTGTTGTACACCCCAAATACTGCGCACTCTTCGTGCATTTTATCGTCATCAAAATGAAGCATTTTGCTTTTCTTTCTTTATTAGCCTAGTTTTAATCTATAGTTTATCAGAGTCGGGGGGATAATCCCCCCACAGCAAGCCTCCTTCATGCCCTTTAACCCAGATTATGCAGTAGGAGTAGATGCAGAAGTGCAAAATTATGATTTAGTAAGACTTGAAGGTTTTGAAGGGCATATCTACAAGGTGATATGGCCG
>JANQEN010000133.1 GCA_028278335.1 Chitinivibrionales bacterium
TGCTAAAATTGGCAACTACACCACTCTGTTGATAAGAATGCTGTGTAACTTCTATTCCTGCTTGTTCCCGTACCCAGGAATTAAGACCATCTGCACCAATGACCAACGCGGCGTGTAAGGTCATATCATTCGTTAATTTAATATTGGCATAAGATTCTTCCCATTCTATGGAGTTGCATTGCATAGGACAAAAAATTTTCACTTTAGTTTTCTTGTCTTGAAGCGCACTCCATGTTGCTGATTGAAGTTGGCAGTTTTCCAAAATAAATGCTAGCTCTGGTATTCCAGAATCATAGGCACTCAGATTAAGGTTTGCTGAATTGTCGTCGCCAAACACTGCCATTTCGTAAACTGGTGTTACGCGATCTTTATCAATTGTTGACCAAACATTTAGGTTATCTAAAAACGAGGCGCTACCCGGGCTAATTGCATAAACCCTACTATCCCAGCTTTTATTTTTAGGTGGGGGAGAAGGAAAGCGTGATTCTACTAATGCTATTTTTAGGCCGCTGTCTTTGAGGGCTAGCGCCACACTTGCTCCCACGATTCCACCGCCTATAATTACGATATCAAATTTCATGAGTGGATTATACAGGTGCTTGACATCAGTAGTGATATGGCAGGTTGATAATAAAATTTAATTTTAGATAAAAGGAGATTAGTAGAAGAAATTGCACAAAAAAAGATTTATACTTTAAGTCATAGTTTTCTTTTTCTAGTAAATACATAGTGTAAATCCTTGAAAACTTGACAGAGAATTTGTCCAAAGGCAAAATGCGTCCTCTTTCAAATACTCTATGGCGAATTAGCTCAGTGGTTAGAGCAGCGGAATCATAATCCGTTGGTCCGGGGTTCAAATCCCTGATTCGCCACCATAAATACAATGGGTTAGGAGGTTAATCCTAACACATTATTCTTTTGGGGTTACGCTGGGGTTACATTAGACTAGATATATAGTTTTCACTGAGTGTCCCACCAGTTTCCCATGACAAAGACATATTTTGGAATGCCACTTTTGGCACAAAGTAGTCATTCGATTCACTTAATCATAGCTTTATGCAATACAATCCCTTTAACCACTAATTATTCTCGGTAATGTACCTTAAGACTTAAATTCCTAAAATTAGGAAATAGCAAGGGATCAGGTGGTAGCGGCAACGGCCTGGATTTAACGATCGCACGCT
>JANQEN010000259.1 GCA_028278335.1 Chitinivibrionales bacterium
TTTCATAAAAAATGGGCGGTTCACCACACGATGAACCACCCGTGAAAGGAGGTCAGAATGAAGCACTGTTTTGTACTTACTCTGAGATAATTCGATCAAATCGAACCATCGATATTAAAGAGCCAAAATCAGGCTAAATGGTTACATTCTGTCTGGCAACAGATAAATTGACTCGTAAATTTATCTAATCTTTCAATTCCTAATCTATTTGACCTACAGCAAGCTACCGTTGGATAAATTAGAAATAAATCTTAACTGGTCATAGACGGAGGGGTGGAGATGAGGGGGATCGAACAATCCTCATTCACCATTATCAACTAATCCACTGTTATCATTCATCTTACAGTTTTTAATTCCAGATTCAGCTTACAGTTTTTAATTCCAGCTTGCCACACATCAGGATTGTGTAAGTGTTGTGTAAGTTTTATAAGCCTCTGTGTATCCCAAATCTAACACAAAAAATCAAGGGAAAAGTCCAAAGCAAATTGGAAGGAGGATAGGACACCTGATTACTCTCCGGTTTTACCCCAGGGTGAACAGTCCACCTCCACCATATCAATGTCACAGCTACCACCCATATCCTGATTATGATTGCAACAGGGAAGCCAGTGGAACCTTAACCCGCACCCAAAGGGAACCCTGTTTGTCTGTTCCAGGATGGTGTTAATGTACATACCGGCCGCAGACCGGGGGTAACCACTGCCTGGAAATTGGATGCGCTTACCAGTTTACAGGATACGATATCCATTCAGATGCGTGAGATTTATGTGTTTTGTCAGTTCACGGGTAGAATTTGGGTACTGGGATTTTGGAAAATCCTTCCGGGTGTTGATATGTCGGGGATACGTCAAAGATTTGAGCAACACCAAGAGTTTGGATAGCAGGTATTCAAAAGCAAAACCCTTGCTGACACTGCCCCTTGGTCCTATTACTCATGCAAGCTATTCACATCTAAATTCTGCCATCAGGTCTGAAATCGTTGCACATAAAGATGAAGCTGTTAATCTTGTGGCAAAATCGTGTAATGGTAAATCACCATCACATTTTCCAAAAGCCGCATGTGATTGTATTCAGGCACCTTCAAATACCGTCAATGCTTATAAAATCACCTGCCCATTTACGCATTTTTCTTATTAATTTTAAAAAGAATTCTGATATCGCATCTATTATAGTCGTAGAACCCACGTAAAAGTTCTTATAAATTATGGCATTAGAATTGACACCAACTGGATCCTTGTTTCCGAGTGGAAAAATCTTTTGTGTATTTAATTTAACTTCTCCATAAAAGTGTGAATCCCAATTAATCCACGTTATAAAAACATTCTGGTCTGGTATCTTAGCTAAGCCTAAAATAGTATGGTAGGGTGTCTCAAACAAGGTTGTCATGGTGGCGTCAATAGGGTTTATTCTGACCAATCTTGACTTGTAGGGGCTATCCCAACTCCCACTTTCATCCACAACATAAGCATAGAATTGTCCGTCCTTGTCATTATAGCTTAAGCTATTTAGGCAGGGAGCTAACTCTTCACTTATTGTTGTTAGTTCAGCATTATTAACGTTAACCTTATGAATTTTGCCTCCTGCAGCGGCATATAAGGTATCGGTATTTGGATCATAAGTTAGTGATGTTACATCTCCAATTTTATCAAATTTTCCAATAAATGTGATTTCCAGAGTTTTTGGATTTATTGAATATAGGTTGCCATTGCCTTGTGAAGAAGCATATAAATTATCGTGATTTGAATCGTATGCCAGTCCTCTAAAGCTCTCATTTGGATTTAGTTGCAAATGTTCTTGAATTATATTCCCTGAATACGGATCAAATGTTACCAATTTGCTATCACCCCATGTTATCCCGAGTATCTCAGTATTTGCATGCGTTAAACTAACGACTGAAAAAATCATCATGAAAATAGTTGAAAGCATAAATTTTATTTTCATTCTTCCCCCCTCACCCCAAAAAAAGCCAAGCCACCTACCAATAGGCAACCCGGCTTTTTTTATTAAGACACTTTGCATCTGGCCCACCCTGTTCCGTCTCAGCTGGAATTGGAGTTTTCCTCAGTTTATGATAGCTATAGATAAACGGAGGAACATTCATGAGCAAGAAACGCAACAAGTACAGCCCTGAGCGGAAAGTTGAAATTTTAAAGTTAAGCCTACCTCAAAGAATAAAAGCCTTCCCGGAGCTGAGATAGCAGCTACATTTATTATTAGCGAAGTTAATTCTCCCCAGATTGGCACCTGATGACTCTAATCTGTGGCCGGGTACAAGATCAACTGAGTGGAATCTGCATTAATTAGATGCCGCAATTTTTCATTAAACCAAGGCGTCTATCTCAATAGCTTAACAAGAAGTCACCGGCACCTTTCATCTTCTCTTTTTACCTGCAATATTGATAATCGTTTATGGATGTAAAATTACAGCCGAGGGCACATTCAGTCGCATAATCACCCTCTTGTCCACAACCTGGGATGACCCATAACCAGCCAGGGAAGGTATTGGCATCACAAATGCCAAGAAAGCAGATACCCAATCTATTATAATAGTAGTAATCCGTCTGACCATTACAGTTTAAGTCCCATCTATTGGCATAGGGACAATTGCCTTGCATCTCAACTGTGTGATAAGTGACCGTACCTGGATAGGCCCTATTATCGGTATCACAACAATCAACAGGATTGGATAACCGGTTATGTTTGAAAGCTCCAGTAGCAGTACAATAACATGCTGTTTCGTCTATACTAAAATTGTCATTATCGGCATCTCTATAAAAATCAGTGCAACTGAGGGCATTCAGAGCATTTGAGGAACCGTCACAGTTATCATCGTAAGCGGTAGAACAGTTTTCTGTGGCACCTGGGTTGATATTTTCATCGGTATCATCACAGTCAGGTGGAGTTGATAATGAGGATTGTCTGTAATCTCCAGTAGGGGCGCAGTAACAAGCCGTTTCACCTATACTGTAACCATCGTTATCGGCATCTTTATAAAAGATGGTGCAGTTAAGGGCATTCTCTTCATTGGTAATACCATCGCAGTTATCATCGTATGGAGTCGAACAGTCCTCAGGCTTTCCAAGCTTGCCAAGCTCTGCGCTCAAAAATTGAAGATCTGCGCCATCTATATCATTGTCATTGCCTTCAATATCGCAATCGCAAAGGGCAGGCGACCAAGTGCAATCTGTTTCTCCCATAGCGGTTGAGAAAATTTCAATATCCGACTCATCAACAATTTTATCACCAGTAAAATCAGCTTTACAATAGGGCACGTATTCATCAGCACCCATATCATAGCCTGAAAGTTGAGGCCGAAAATCTCCATCAATATCGGTTTCTGGTGCATTTTCCGATGTGGCTGCATCAATGCAAGGTGAATTTTCACTCAGGTGAAAATCGCCATTATGCGGGCCGACAAAGAACGGGTTTTCATTATTCATATTGCTTGCATCAATAACGAAAGGAATTTTAATATAGGTGCCAATTGTGCTCTGATCGAAATCATTGTTGTAAAGATTAACGATGGAAGGTAGAGAATTATTGTTTCCATCGTTATTTATATAGAGATCTTGAGAAGCAAAAAAATACTGATTAAAGTTGTTCCAGATAATATTATTATATATGTTAGCAATTGCACTATCCGAATCAAGTACAAGATAGACTCCTCCCTCTTTTCCAACATGAGCCTCATTATAGCAGATCGTATTATTGGTTAGATCAAGTGTACCATTTCCGATATGGATATAAACTCCGCCACCACCTTCTGAAAAATTGTTGCTAATGATATTATTAGTCAGAGTGACGCTTTCCGCGTCAGTTATTCTAATGCCGCCGCCATTAGACGTGGTACCATTTCCTGCGATGGTATTGCTTACCAGATTGACTATGTCTGATCTTGCTATATCGACTCCACCGCCCCCCATTTCACCACCATTATGGTCAATGATGTTGTTGGCAATAGTTATTGCACTCGAACCATAGATTCTAACTCCACTAGGATTCATACTGTTGGAATTTTTAGTAATGATATTGTTGCTCACAGTGACTGTGCCCAAAGTAATTATCAATAAACCTTGACCACCATCTAAGCTATCTCCACTCTTTTGAAGTGTCATCCCATCGACCATAAAATGAGCTGAAACTCCACTAGCACTCAATGAAATAACGCCTCCTTTGTTTTGTGCATCAAGCACTGTATTGGTGGCGTTAACAACCCTTGAGCTGCACCCAACAGTATATCCCCCTTTTATAGTAACACCAAAAGATTCCGTGGAATTATAAATAAAGTTTCCATTATAAGTGCCCTGCTGGATTTGAATAACATCATCAGACCCATTATCCTTGGCTTCATTCAAGGCGGCTATCAGATTGGCTTCATTAGAGACACAGTAAGTGTCTGCCATAGATTGGTTGGCATTAAATAAAAGAAAAATCCATGCCATGAGACAAATGAAAGCACAAAAATTTATCACTCTTTTCATCCCTTCCCCCTTTCCCGAACCAAAAAAGCCAAGCCACCTTCAAAAGGTAACTCGGCTTTTGGTTTAAGACAGTCTGCATTTTCCCAACCTTTCCCCGAAGAATGGGTGCCACATCGTCTTGTATATCAGATAGATTTTTGAGATTAATCTCTTAGTAACAGTTTTTGGTGGTGACGGTCAAATTAAAAAAGGTTGAAATAAATTCGAGGGGGAATTTTGGGAGGAAATTTTGTGGAGGAAATTTTGTGGAGGTTACCCCACCCGGTGGATTCATAATCGAGAATCCAAGCGTTTATAGGGGGTATCATTGAGAGAAATTTGTTATATTCGCTAATTCTAACCGAAAATTGAGACTTTGCGAGATGTCTGATTTCTTGCCAAAATCCATAATCAGGCCAATTTGCAGGTTGCATCCGTTTTGTGTGTAACAAGTTTGTGTAACAATTGGAATTAAGGTTGTTATTACTGATTTTACACAAAAAAACCCGCTGAAATTACAGCAGGTTAGATTTATTGGAAGTGGAGATGAGGGGGATCGAACCCCTGACCTCGGCGTTGCGAACGCCGCGCTCTCCCATCTGAGCTACATCCCCA
>JANQEN010000060.1 GCA_028278335.1 Chitinivibrionales bacterium
GATATACGTATCCATACTTCATTTCTGAAAGAACAGGCACCAAGACCAGGGCGATCTTTTATAGCTGGTATCCGAGGAGAGTTTTAGCAAATTATTGTAGTTAGGTGAGGAGACTATCGGTGAGCCTGGGGAAAAATTGCAGACCGTACTTGGTGCGAGCTTTGTTGGAATCGTACACATGTGGAATTTTCGCCTTTGTAAGCAACATACTGTTTGTGCTAGTCCTGATCATCAGAAATCAACTATACGGACACCTGTTTCAGTCATCTGATTTAAATTATTTTGGGACACGTGCGGCCATAACCATGTACTACCGAATAGGAAAGGTGATCACACCCACCCCCGTTAATGCAAGATCCACTAACAGCCGTGGCGCATTCTGTAAATAAGCTAAAAATGTCTGCGCCACAACAGACAATTGTTTTCCTGATGGATAGGCGTAATGCCACTGCCTATTAATGGGAAAACCCTTTACATCAAGTATGACTAGGTTACTTTTGGGGGAATCAAGAGTTAGTGTGTGGTATGACAATACTGAAATCCCTAAACCACCAAGTATGGCCTGCTTGATCGCCTCATTACTCCCTAGTGTCATTCGTGTTTTTAATTTCAATCCCTGCTTAGAAAAAATATGCTCTGTCTCGATACGTGTTCCGGATCCATATTCGCGTGATATAAATGGTTCCTCAGTTATACGTTTAAGTGTAATTTTTTTCTTATTGGCAAGTGGATGATTGGCAGAAGCGAGCACAACTAGTGGGTTTTCCAAGAAGCCCTGTACTACCATATTTTCTCTCTCCGGTGGCAGATCCAGGATATAGAAATCGTCCATATTATCGGTTAAGCGCTCTAATATACGCTCGCGGTTGGAAACTTCGAGGGAGACCTCAATTCCAGGATATTGCTGGCAAAACATTCCAATCAGGCGTGGGGCAAAATATTTTGCAGTGGTTACCACCGCAAGTCGTAGTTTGCCTGTCTTTAACCCTTTCATATCTGCTGCAACCATCTCGAACTGCGAGAGATGTTCAAAAATACCATGACAAGTTTGTTGCAGCTCTCTCCCAGCATCGGTGAGATATATTTTTTTACCAATTTGCTCGAAAAGTGGCAAGCCAATTGCATCAGTTAGTTTTTTGACTTGCATTGATACCGTGGGTTGAGTCAAAAATAGCTGTTCTGCAGCACGTGTAAAACTTCCTAAATGAGCAATGGTTTCAAATATCTCAAGTTGCCGTAAGGTGCTATGGCGCATAAATCACTCCTTGTATCCATAGATGTAATCTATCGTAAGAGTAGAAAAGATTGATTATCATTTATGATAAATACATTTCATAATATTTGCAACGTGAAAGAAGAAATATTTTTTAATGAAGAAATGCCAAGGAGAAATATTATGAATGAACTAGCTTATCCAGCTCTATTTAGTGGTAACAATAAAAACTTTGCGAAGGCTTCTCCTATTGCCGAGGGTGCCGGGAAGAGTAATAGTGCTCACAAGGATCTTGATTTAGTCAAACGAACCAAATCAGGGGATAGCAAAGCCTTCGACATGCTGATGGTCAAGTATCAGGATAAACTTAAATTTGTGGTCTCTCGTTATCTTAAATTACCACAGCAAATCGAAGACGTGGTTCAAGAAGCTTTTATCAAAGCATACTCTGGAATAATGTCATTTCGTGAAGATAGTAAGTTTTCTACTTGGCTACATCGGATCGGGATAAATACG
>JANQEN010000046.1 GCA_028278335.1 Chitinivibrionales bacterium
TACCGTTTACAAATGCATCAGTATAAACAAATTAATAAAAATGATGAAATGTGTCTAATGAAAAACTGGGAGAAATCCTTTTCCGTCTGAAGCGGGACACGGGTATTATTCATCGCAATCAACATGAGTCTTTCCAGGGATTTATAAATTAGACACAAAGTGGATATGTAAAGTAATACTGTCATCATGACAGTAATACTAACATCGCAGAACGATAATTTATGTACGGTAAATCGTACAATTCGATGTACGTTACTAAGTATACGTACCACAAAACAAGTTGCATCAGAACCCTGCCCTGAAGGGTGGACCCAACTTCAGCTCAACTGGGTGCGTTAAAAGAAGTCTTTACTCAGTAACTACTCACGAGTAACCTGAAAATAGATCAGGTTACACTTTTTTTTTCATACATTAATGCTTACTCTTGTCCAAGGTACTTGTGAGTCAAACCAAGGGGTGCTTATAAGCCTGAAATTGTAGAAAAATGTTTCTGGTGGAAGCGGAATTTATATTATTCTCAGAAATCAAAATACCTAAAAGTCCTATTAAGTTTGTAAGTAAGATTAATAACTCATCATTGAAAGGAGTATTACAATGCAAAGAGGAATCAAACTTATTTCAGCTTTACTTATAATTGTATCATTTACATTCATTAGCTATTCTTCTACAGCTCAAAATAGTATTAGGCAGATTGTTGCTTATGACGATTTTGATGGTGGATCTGGTGATTTTGGTATTGCCGGTGGAAGTGGGTGGACTAATAAAGTCTGGAATTTTAATGGCCAAATCTATTATAGTGGCGATCTCTCGCATCAGGGTCCAGGTAAAGCGTCTATTTTAGTACTCGGTCCTGACGCATCAATCGATAGATGTACAATGTTAAAAGGTTTTACTGGTGCTAATTTAACATTTTGGTATGCAGCTTTTGGTATGGATGAAGGTGATCAATTTGAAGTACAAATTGATGATGACGGAATTAATAAGGGTGATGGATTTAAAACTGCAGCAGTATTTTCAGAAGGTGCTCCTGAGGGTGATCCATGGAGATTTGCAAATATTGACATATCATCTTTTGATATGTCAGATGAATTAGTAATAAAAATTGTAAACACTGTAGATAATGGCAACTGGATTGCCAATTTTGTAGACGAAGTAAAAATAGAAGCAGATGTTTATGATCCTTATGTAAAGGTCTTAGAAGCTGAGAATGCTGAATTAACAGGGTGTGAAACTTTTGTGGATCCCAATGCTCATGGTGGAAAAGCTGTTATGAATTTTGGGACAAATGTTGGTGACAATATAGTTTTTACTGTTCCATATCATGGTACACGTCTTGTATTGCGTTATACAGGAGCTTTTTCTGGAACAGTTTCAATTTACAAAAAAAGAGGTGATAATTGGATTAATAAAGGAGATATTAAGATTTTTGAATCTTCAAAGGCCAATAAAGATCCAGGTGGCCAATGGACCAGATATTATGAACAGAGTGTTCATAACATTTTAATTTTACCGGGAGATAAGATTAAACTCCAAATAGATGAAGAAGATGTTGAAGCTGTTAATATTGATGCCATTCAAGTGCTTCCTTTTCCAATTTCTGTTAAAAGCAAATTCACGCCGCGATTCGGAAAGGTATTGAACGTTATCGGCCAGACTAAGGAACACATGCCGGCCCATCAGCAAAATTTACAGACTTGTCCTGGTGGTAGTTCAACCTTTACCAATATTGCAGATCTGGCACAGGGTGAGAACAAATTGGACGGACTCTACGAAGAATCTCAATCTTCGGGTGTTTACGATTTTGGCACAAAACACGGAATCTACTGGATAGAAGAATGGACCAGATCTGCTCAGGTAATCGGTCTATACTTAGTAGATGAAGTTTCAGATAATGATGTTGAGCCCTTAAAGAAAATCGCGAGCGGACAGTGGGATCACTACTTGGACGAGCTGGGAGAATATATCCTGCTGGCGGATCGCCCAGTATACTTGAAGATTGGATATGAATTCGACGGTAAGTGGAAGGTAACATGGAATGCCTACGATCCCGATGACTATATCGCTGCTTTTCGGTACATCGTCAATTACTATCGCGCAAAAAGCATACCTGTAGCGAGTGTCTGGCAGTACGCTGCTTATGATTGGGGACAGTCCGCGGGGAACAATCCATTTACCAGGTGGTACCCAGGAACCGAATATGTGGATTGGTTTGCGGTTTCATACTTTCATGCAGCCATGAACACGCATGAGCCTTTCCTTAGGTTTGCCAGGCAAGAGCGAAAACCTGTGATGATAGCTGAGGCCACTCCTCAAGGTTACGACTTGACCAATTTAACTTGGGCTCATCCGTACACCACTACCACTCCTGATCCTGAAAGTGTAACCTCACAACAAATTTGGGATCAATGGTACTCACAGTATTTCGAGTACATCAAAGTCAATTTTGATATTGTAAAATGCGCCACCATCATTGCGGATAACTGGTCAGATTTTTCCGCTTGGAATCCAGAAAATGGAAATGGTTATTGGGGCGATGCTAGAATTTACAACAATCCAGACATAAGCACCTGGTGGCAGAATGAGATGTCAAAATATTATTACCAGCATGGAACTTCTAATTTTAAAAGAACCTTTAAAGGATGGAATAAGTAAAATTAATTTTTATTAAAAAATTTTGATGTTTGGGCAGGCCTTGCGTCTGCCCAAATTATATCAACCAACATTAATAAAATTAAACAAGCCTTATTGCTAGAAATCCACTATTTTTTTAAGGGCCTGGGCTTTTCTTCGGGAGAGGTCTACCTGCATACCATTTTTTAATTCGATTGCATAAACTCCTGAGGTAAGAGCGGTGATACCTGCAATCGCCTTAAGGTTGATGATATCGGTTCTGCTGGTTCTAAAAAATCCACAGTCAACTAACTTCTCCTCAAAGTAGTTGAGGTACTTATCGGAGATGCATTTTTCTGATTCTGTATAGATGAAACAGAATCCCCGCTCAAAGGAGATTCTTACTATGTCCTGAATTGCAATGATTTTAATACGCCCCTGTACTTTCACCGAGAGACGGTCAATAGGTTCTTTTTGATAACTTTGAGCAGGCACAACATGTAGGTTACTGTTTGCTAATTTCGATTGAATTTTTATTACTGTTTTTGCCAATCGTTCTTGACGAATGGGTTTGAGAAGATAATCTAAGGCATCAATTTCAAAGGCCTCGGCAGCGTGTTCGGAATAGGCGGTTTGAAATATGATGATTGGTGGATTTTGCAAAGAGGGGAGAGATTGAAACACCGAGACTCCCGGCATGTTAATATCCAAAAAAGCAACAGCCGGAGAGTGGGAAACAATATGCTGTAATGCTTCATTACCATCACAGGCTTCAGCCACAATAGCAAAGAGATTAAAGGGGGAAAGTAGGTCCTTGAGTCGCTCTCTGGCATGCACTTCATCATCAGCGATAATTGTTTTAATCATTTCCAAAAGAGATCTCTATGCCTCCCTTTACAAAGTCAAAAGTTCCACTACTGTTCTCAACCCTCTTTTTTGTAATAGTCAATCCCTGACCTTTTTCTAACATGCTGGGGTGTACCTGTTTTGCTGAATCAACAATGGAAACTATATGGCGACTCTCCTTGGAGGCAAAGGTGATGGTAATGGATAGAGTATTTACTTTCGAGATATTATGTTTAATACAATTCTCAACCAGAGGCTGGATAATAAGCGGGGGAATGGAAAAGCTTCCCGATCCCTCTATTGAATAAGATAGTTTGTCCTGAAAACGCAACTTTTGGATCGTCAGGTATTTCTTGACATTGGCAATCTCGTCTTCTATCGGAATTGTTCTTAACTCTGAATAGTCTAAATTGTTGCGCAAAAGATCGGAGAGGTTAAGAATCGCCTCTTCAGCAATTTTTGGCTTTTTTAATAGATTAAGGATCATGTTGAGAGTGTTAAAAAGAAAGTGAGGATTGACTTTTGATGATAGCAGCTTGAGTTCCATTTGGTTTTTAAGAAATCGCTCCTGACCGATTGTTTTCTCCTTTTGGATCATCACCTCCCTATATAAGATCAATCCAGAGCTGATACTATACAAAGTGATAATGAATAAAAAATTAATAAAGATAAAGGCCATTGCACCGCGACTATAGTAGATGAAAAGTGTTGGCGTGGAATAGAGAAGTACAAAAAGACTAATGATACTGGTACCTAATATGAGCGATAAACAGATAAAAACAATGTATTGAACCTTCATTTTTGTGAGGAGTGTCTGAGAAAGGATACAACAAATAATCAAACTTGTGCCTAAAATCAGCGAGTTAATCAGGGCCATCCACATAAATCCCCAGATGAAATCCTGCAGTACATAGCAGACTGAGAGACTCACCAACAGGCCTGTAACCTGCGTAACGATAAATATGGAAAGGTATATAATCGTGTTTATAGAGAAAAGTGGTTTTACAATTTTCATCTCTTTTAAATACGAAATGTAGTGGTAAATGGCAAGGTGATCGTAATTTTTAGAGATTCTTTTAATTATTTTGGCATGCCTTATAATCCAGGAATTGCAATGCCCTATCTCATATAGGTATGCTATTTAGAGTGCATAAAAAAAGGCCTTCCTGATAAATGTCTCATTTGTGTCGTATAATCGTAAAATATATATGCCATTACTTAAGGTATTCTTGTCTATGAGTATCTTGTTAGTTGTTACCGGTAAACTTTGGATTGTATTTCCTGCCAAATCAATAATATCTAATGTACGAATCCCGACTCCTTTTTTATCGGTGGTAAAAAATAAAGTTTTATGTCCGGGAATAACCACTGTTATACGATGAATGTTTACAGAGGGAGAAGCTTGTATCGCTGATGGGTCAGTAATAAATTGTATTGGATCTTTTATCCAGTCAGATACATCAGTATTCATTCCCGGGCAACGACTTCGCAATCGGACCTCATATTCTCGATTTGGTGTAAGCCCGGTAATGTTACAAGTAGGATCTTTTACATTAATGGTATCACTCCAGTGGGTCGCACTTTTCAATTTATATTGCAGGTCATAGGTTTCCGCAACTCTACACTCTTTCCAATTGAGTGTAACTGAATTTTCAGTAATATCTATTGCCACAACCCCTAAGGGAGAACTGCAATTTGGTGGGTCAGTTGTGAGAATACGGGTATGTGTCCACCGGCGGTTTCCGTGCAAAACGTTTCCATGAGGCTGGACACAGAGACCATGACCATACCAGGGGTCTAAGAAATAGAGGTTGTTATTTTTTATTCCATAACCTAGAACATAATGTCCAGGACTATCAATGCGAATAATAATTGGCCTTCCAGCGCCAAATTCAGCTTTACATTCTTCAATGGATAACACTCTGCTTAAATCTACACTTTCAATACCGGCCGTGTCTCTGAGGATTGAGTCAATTGGAAAGGTAATAAACGGGCTTGGATCGTATGGATTGTATGGATTCCATTGAGAATAACAGGACCAGTCAGGATTGAGTGTGTCACAGCAATGAACAGAATCTATACCAGGAAGATGATTATTTATGAATTGTGCAATGTCACATTGTGCCAATGGATTACCATTGATATCTCCACCATACAGGTCGATGATTACCCAAGGGATTGGAATATATAGCCAATCAGAGTGCTGTGGTGTAACCTCCTTAATACCGTCGATAATCTGGGCCAGCCCATCAGATACTAAAAAGAGTGAGAGTATGAATACCAATGGAATGTGTCGATAGTTTCTCATAATGCTCCTCGTTCTCGTGAGATGTGTTGGAAAAAGAAAATGTATAGAAATGTGTCTTCTACTCCTCAATATATTCAAGGAACATTTTTTCTGCGTCCGATTTTCTTGGGAAGGTTCAATAAACGTTTACAATCGTAAACGATTTTTATCTGTGTTTTTAACTAAAACGGATGTTTGTGAGCATTTATGAGTATATTAAGTTTGAAAACGTAATTGACAAACAAAGGAATTGACAAATAGATATTATAATGGCGCCATTGTATAGCTACTTTCTAGTTACTATTATAAAGGAAAGGGGTAATTATGATGAAAAGTGAACTTAAAATAACCAACATCTTTATGTTTTTATTACTGTTACTATTCATATTTATTGAATCCAATGCACAAGTCAAGGGAGCTGGGTGTTATAATCCTCAAAAAGGAGACTTGAATTCAATCTCCTTAGAAAAGACGTTTACTAAAAGCATTACCTTTTCCCCGTTTAAAACCATAGACAAAGTATATGGAATAGATCTTAGTGCTGACATTACTTTAAATCATTATGTTAGCCTTGTAAGAGTTATACTAGTTGATGATAAGGCTGGTGAATATATGATCTATGAAGCGTATCCAAGAATCACAGGAACTAAATCATTATCAATAGAAAATATTTGTGAGGAGACCTATTTACTTAATGGTAAAAAACCTGCTTTGATAAAGCTTGAAATTATTGATGGTTCAATTACTATTAACAAATTTAACATTGCTACAACTGAACCAAAATTATCAGCAGAAGATTATAAAAGATTAAACGAAGAGGTAAGAATAAGTTGTATTGATAACAAAATATTAGCCCTTAATTCTTATATTAAAGCTAATGGTATGGATTGGAAAGCTGAAAAAACATCAATATCACATAAACCTTTTGAAGAAAAGAAAATGCTCATCAATGGAGACCATATTTTAAATTGGCAGGGTTTTGAATATCATACCGAGGGCGTGTTTGAAGTATGGGATGAAAATGGTCCTTATAACCCAGCAGAGTATGAGGGATCAAAAGAATTAAGAAAAGAATGGGATTGGAGAAATCGTCATGGCGCTAATGAGGCAAATTCTCCATACTATGATGGAGATAAGCTTGGTGGAGGCTGGTTAACTGCTATTAAGGACCAAAGCAAACCGAGGGAGTGTAATCACTGTTGGGCTTTTTCTCCCACCGCAACTTTGGAAGGATTGACAAATATCTATTTTAACCAGCATATTGATCTTGACTTGTCAGAACAGGATGCAGCCTCCTGTAGTTATGGAAACATCGGTACGTGCCGAGGAGGATATCAGTCAAAAAGTACCAATTATATTAGTCGATCAGGTTTAGTTGATGAGGATTGTTTTAAATATACCAGTAGTGAATCCAACTGTAATAACATTTGTAATAATCCAAAGGAAAGGATTGTACCAAGTGGTCGACAAAATATCTCTAACAACTCAAACAATGACCGGTTCAAGAAAGCTTTAATGCAATATGGGCCTATTGCAAGTGGTGTGAAAAGTATGTGGCACTACATGTGTCTTATAGGTTTTAAGGTAAGAAATAATAAAACAATTTGGTTGTTTAAAGATAGTTATGGCTTAGGTAGTGGTAAAAATGGGTTTAGAGAAATAGATGTAGGGAATAGCTATTTATACGACACGTATTACTTTAAGGGACCATATACAAGTCTTAATAGTAGAGAAGTCAAATGTGTTGATAAAGATAAAGATGGTTTTTATAATTGGGGTATAGGTGACAAACCATCTACATGCCCTGATGGTTGCCCTGATAAACCTGATGGGAATGATAATGATCCTACTCTTGGACCATTTGATGAAAACTGGATAGAAACTCCTGTAACTTTTACAAGAGAGGCATTTAAAAGAGCTGCAAAAAATTTCTTTAAGGTGTTTCCAGGAGTTAATAAAAAAACATATTTGGTTGAAATTAATTCAAAAAATGCTAATCCTGATAATGTAAGAATAGAATTAGTAAACGTACGTGGACAAATCATATATAAAAAAAGGGCTGTTAAAAAATTGAATATTATCAAGGTAAATGGATTTGCTAAAGGTGTTTACCATATTAGAGTTATATCAAAAAATATTGATTATATTCACAAAATATTGGTTGATTAAATCTTAAACTCTAAAAATATTCGCTACGGTCATTACTCCTAATTTCCATATACAGATTACTATTGTATATGGAAATACCCCCCCCAAAAAACCAGAAAACGTCCTGTTTTCTGGTTTTTACTTATTAAGAAATTTAAATATTTGATTTTCGGATAGGTGGCAATGATAAAAACATTTCTCATGTTACCTGATGTAAAGTGTCATGGCAGTAAAAGTCTTTGAGTATAATATCTCTTATTTTGACAACTAACTTTAACAATAAGAATAGAGGAGTTTAGATTCTTTGGTAAGGCAAAATTTAATGCTTCATGAGCAATATGATTTTCATACAACTTTCTACCAGCTAATGTAAAGAGTTCCAATTTCCCATCAATAAATGATTCGTGTAAAGTCAGATAGTATTGGTGGTGAATTTTATTCACTGCCACTTTAGAATCTTTTATAGTAGATTTGTAGTTTGCATCGTTATGATTGTAATTAATACTGACATTTTGATATATGAAATCTATAATGTTTTCCATTATAAATTGAAACAATGCTTCGTAACTTGTGTTTCGAACGGACCAAATATCTGATTTCTCATTTTTCGAAGAATACCCATTATTCTTAATATTATTTGTCATTTTAAGAAGGGATTGTGGTACAGTATCAGCATGATTCTTATGAAGGTAAATAGTAAAGGTTGTTGGCATACCTATTCCCTTTATATACTCAGTGAGACTGTCATTATATGGAAAAGTAGCTATGCCATCAGAAATAAAAATAACAAAATGGTTTTCCCTATTATTGCTTGATTTTTGCACAGCCTTTTTAGCTGCATCCATAGTTGTATTAATATGGGTTGCTCCATTCTTATGCCAACTGGATTTGTAAACAGGCTCAACAAATTTATAGAACATCCAGGTAGTATCACCAGTATTTGGGTCAATATGCAATCCGGTGGTGTCATGTGTGACGCTTGACTTTATGTATTTTTTTAGAATAGTGTATCCAAGTCTGCCATAGATTTCTTTATTAAGGTCAAGCAATGGAATAAAACCACCTAGCGAGGTGTCATGAATGTTATCAGATTTTACAAAAATTGAATCATCGTTAATATTAAAATATGAGAACCTATTGAATAATGAAATACCAATTTCAGTATTAGGTGAAAATGAATTGATTGTGTCTATCAAAGTTTCCGTCACTTTAAACCTGTATCCCATTGTATCTACTGAATTTCTGAAATACATGCTTTCTGAGTGATCAATGCAGAAAAAGATAGAAGGGAGAGGTTCTGTTGTTGCTAGCTTTTTATTAGTAAAATCTTTATCATCAGCAAATAGGGCAGACAACACTGTGAAAAGCAAAATTGCAATAGCATTAGTTCTTATGTGGAAGTAAACGTTATGATTTCTTATCAAGACTGACAAATTCATGTGGTCTCCTCTAAAGATGATGATATTCTATACTATAGAAATTAATCAATAAGCCGATATTCGTCAATATGCAATATAATGCAAGCTTTATTATCGTTAAAAAAGCCCTTTCAAAGTTAAATGCGTTTTAAGATAAATTTCACCATGACGGAATGGTTGGACCTCACCGGGGAGATCGCAAATGCCAAAGGGAATCTTCTATAAATACATATTGATAGAAGTTTAATATTTCAGTTTCACACATACCACCCGTTGTTTAAGGAAGAAAAATTATCACCTATTCATGTTTGAAGTGCTTTTTTCTTGAATTGAGGAAGGAGGGCTATTATATTAATTCTGGATAAACGAATAGTAGGAAGTTTCACTTCCACTATGAGTTATACATTTTGTGTAAAAGGAAATTACTACTTAGTTGGTCCGACACACAACATTGACTAAGAGATCTAAATTATAATAGTATTCTGTGGTGTGGAGTAAACATCATATTTCTACCTTAAATGAATAGATTAGGTATTACATTAACTTTGAACTTTAAAAGGATAATGCAATATGAAAAGCACTCTACTTTATTTGCATTTATTCGTCATTGTGCTGATAGCGATCTGTTCAGCAATATCAGAAGAGACAAATTGGCAACAGATAGGCCTAAATGATCAACCGGTCAAACACTTGTTGTTTTATGGTGATAGTAATTTTTTAGCCGGTAGCAGTAAGGGCTTATACCTCTTTTCTAATAACCGGTGGTATTCTTACGAGGGTATGCAAAATATAGCAATCACCGGCATGGCGTTCATCGGTTCTGGGGATTTAGTCGTTATATCGGGTGATGGTAAAGAAACAGATGGTATCTATATAGGAAGAGCGGTGATAAATGGCCCTCCTTTTTTTCAATTTAAAAAGAAGAGTTATTTCAGTAAACCCCAGGCCCTGGCTGTACAAGGTGTTAATATGGGCACCCTGTATATCGGCTCCGGGAACACTGTCGTGTATTCCGCCTATACCATTGAAGATCCCCTGTCATTTGATACAATACCTTTACCGCCACAGTGCTTTGGCAACAAAGAACCATATTGCAGTTCTATTACAATTTTTAACTGGCTTTTGGGAGATGTGATATTTGCCGGGGGATATGATGAACCTGGATCAGAATCTGAACTTATTCGATATTTTGAAAATCAGATTGATTCACTTCTACCACTGAGTATTTCAACCATTGCGTATGATTATTATTCCGGTAATTCCAGTGATATCTATTTTGCCACAAGAGACTCTCAGGTGTACTATTATGGATATTACTCAAGCGCCAGAAATCCACAACCCTTAACAAAATCACCGAATAATGAAATGATATTTCATATCCAACCGGTCATGGCCCCGACGTTGGGAGATACACTGTTTGTTGCCGTTGAATCGGGAGTCTATTATAAGTATTCCAAGGGAAATGACACCTGGGAAAAAATCGGCCAGATACCGGTAATTCCCTATAGTGTCTTAGTTGACAAAACAGTAAAAAGACGAAGGGTGATTGCCGGAACAGAAATGGGCGTTTATATCTATGATACAATCTCAACCGGGGCATTCTATACACATACCCAGATACCTCACAATACTGTTCAAGTCAACTTTAGAAATAATAGAGAATTCGTGATATACCCCACTTCCATTAATGAAAAAAAATGTTCAGTAAAAATGTACAATTGTAAAGGAATAAAATTATATGACAGCTATGTTTATATACGGGAGAATCACCCTGTCCTTTGCAGATTGTCAAATCCTGTTGTGAATGGTATTTATTATGTCCAATTCGTGTATGGTAGTAATTGTGAAATAATAAAACTTTTGTATGGATCAAGTAAATAATTAAACAGCAAATAAATTCAATTTTCAGTGAAACCTCCATGGGAACCATTACCTCTCACGAAGGTGAAGTGGAATTAAAACTGTCGCTATCAACATAATCTCACTGATTAGTGCAGTAAAAAAAATTATTAACACTTGTTATCAAATGTTTTAACTTCTCTATTAATAACACTGGTCCAGGGTACCTACACGGTTGCAATAATGTGTTGGGTATGGACACAGTGCATTTGTCACAGCTTGTGATGTGTCTCAGGTATAGTAGTATTTGCTTTGCATCATTTGTAGATTTCATACATATCAGGTTTTTCAACCGTAAACCAATGAATCCAGATGTAGGCATGGTTAAAGGCTGCCGCGAGTAATCCTGCGGGAGAAGCAAATATTACTGCCCAAAACCACAATCCCAAAAATCCAACACTATACATGGCATTGTTTACATATTTGTAGATGCCACGCTTTTCCAAGGTAGTGTTTTTGTATTCTTCCGGATAAAAATGATCACGCCCGGCGGCGTTTTGCATACCAAAATACTGCACAACTGAATACATCATCCAGGCAAATCCGGCAAACAAAACGATCCCAATTGGAATACGCCAGCTTAAACCAAATGTAAATTGTTCACGATTAGCCACAGATACCAGGATTATAGAAACTGGCCTGGCAACTAGCAGTGGAAAGAAGAAAGTACGAAAGAAGGTAAAAGCTTTCTCTTTAGTTTTTAGTTTTTTTGAAAGCCAATTGGTATATAATTCGCCTCTCCAGAAGAAAACAGCATAAACCTGATGAATTATTGGTATCGCAATTGCCAACCAAAACCAGAGCTTTGTCTTTAAATTCCACAACGAGCCAGCCTTTACCGATGAAGAAAGTTGCCAGCCAAACCATAGTGCCATCAATAAACTAAGCAGGGTGATCAAATGCCAACTCTGCATGTGCAATATTTTTTTCATGAAGCACTCCTTTTGTTTGTAAAGAAATGTTAAGCGCTTAGCAAAACTGGTAATTCACTTAAAGACTTGATTTTATGGGTCGCCTTTGAAAAATCTTGTGTTTTAGTGAATTCATGATAAACAATAGCACATTCTATTCCAGCAGCTACAGCAGAATTCAGACCCCGCTCAGAATCTTCTATGATCAATGTTTCTTCTTTAAGCCCACCAAACTTTTCTAATCCTAGCAAGTACGGCTCAGGATGGGGTTTTGCATTGTCATAATCCTCTCTTGCCAAAACAAAATCCATGTATTTGACAATATTTCGATGTTTGTGTATAAGGTCAAAGTCGTCTCGTTTTGATGTTGTTACTATTGCCAATTTGAAAACTTTAGAAAGCTCATTTAACAAATTCTCTACTCCGGGAATCTCAATATCCTCTTTTTTTAAATAATTCTGATAATAAAGATTTCTCCTGGCTCTTTTTTCCATAATGATTGATTCATCAATATCCATTGATCTTACCAAGTCCCAACACGAGATCCCTTTAGCCATGTTTTTTAGATACACCTCTTTGTCCAGCTCAATGCCTAATTCAGAGAGAACCTGCTTGTTTGACATATAGTACCAGTGTTCAGTATCAACTAGAACTCCATCATGATCGAATAAAATGTATTTCTTCATTGTAAATGAATTTCCTATTTGTAACGATTTGATGACCGGAGCCGCGAAGCGACGTCCGGTCGATATGGTTGTTGTGTAGCCCTATGTTCCTGTTTAGAGGTCCTGTTTGGATGGCCGAATGATGATTTCATTGACGTCTACATCGACAGGTTGAGTTATGGCGAAGTGGATGGCTCTGGCCACGGCATCTGCATCTATAGCAATATCGATGAAAGGCTTCACTCCCTCCTTAACCTCGGGAACGGCGATATGATCAGTCAGCTCTGTCTTTATAGCGCCGGGACTGATGTTGGTTACTCGGATAGAACCATCAGATTCCATGCGAATGCCCTCTCCGAAAGCCCGAACTGCAAACTTGGTGGCGCAGTAGACCGCAGCACCTGGGAAGACCACGTGGCCAGCAATCGAACTAACGTTTACGAACTGGCCTGCGCCTTGCGCTCGCATGATAGGTTGGGCAGCAGCCACGCCGTTGAGTACGCCTTTGATGTTGACGTCTACCATCCAGTTCCATTCTTCAATGCGGTTCATCTCCACCGGGGAAAGCGGCATAACTCCGGCATTGTTAACCCAGACATCTAGCCTGCCATAAGTATCCTTAGCAATCTCGGCAGCGCGTAGCATATCCTGATAGCGTGTTACATCAGCTTCAACTGCAACAGCTTGGCTTCCAACCGCCTCTATATCACTAACGAGCTTATCCAGTCGCGATTTGCGACGGGCGACCGCTATGATCTTAGCGTCATCCTTGGCAAGCATGCGAGCGGTTGCCTCGCCAATGCCACTACTGGCTCCAGTAATAACGACAACCTGGTTGAGTTTCTTATCCATGATTCCATCTCCTTTTTTGAAGCATAACGCATCTCATTAAGTTAAAGTCAGCCTCATTCTTCAAGGCTTGGTTCCGTTGCTATGGGCTAATGTATAAAAATATGATGAAACACTGTTCTGGTGAACAATACCACTCGATATTTCATTTTATAAGTTTCACAGGGGCCACTCACCGTGTTCGATTGCTAATGGTTTTGTTGTGAATGTTTAAATCAGTCCTTAATCAATAAAAAAACCGACCTGAATTTCTCAGGTCGGTTTTTATGATCATATTTAAGCTTGTATTTATTCAACAAATAATTTTTGAAGACTTTTTACTCCCATTCCAGAAATCTTTGCAATGTATTGGCCTTGTGAAAGTTTTAAGTTAGATGTAACTGAATTTTTACCACTTTCAAGGTTAAGGTTTTTGCTCGCTAGAAGAGTTCCTTTAAGGTCAAATATTTTCAAACTATAATTTCCATGTTGTGGTACAGAAATTTGATAATTGTTTGAATAGAGTGAGATTTTTATTTTATTGATCAAAGAAGGTGAATTAAATGTATTTATACTGGTTGGTCCAGTTTTAGGCACCCTTTCTCTTGTCAAAAAACTTGAAATATTGCCGCTGACCTTTTTAAAGGTTTTATCAGGATAGATCAAGTATTTTGGGCCGCCATAATTATTGTTTTTTAAAACAGTATTAAACTTTGAACCACCATCATTTTTTCCTATACCAGGGTACTTACACCCACTGCTTCGAAGTTTGTTGGCAAAACTGGAGTTGCCATCAGAAAAATTTGCATCAAATACTTTTAATGTCTTTGTATTCTTTCCCCAATCGTTATACGCTTTATTTTGTCCTGCAACTGCAGAAGATGAATAACAGCCTCCTCAACGATTGAAAACCATATGGATAAATACATAATGTCCTTTATCCAATAGTTTGTATAGGTCATAGCTTGTCCCGTCCAATTCTTTAAATTGAACATTTGAAATGCGTTGTGCAAAACTAAACAGTGTTAAAACTAAAATACAAGCAATAATTTTAAACTTATACTGCATAGTTCCCCCTTATAGTTAGTTAGAGTAAAAAAAGGTAGTTATAGAATTGAAAAAAGTGTAACTTTAATTATTGTATTCCCGCAAACATATAATATTTACTAAGATATAAAAAAAATTCATAAAAAATAAAAAAAAGTATAAAAATTGATAAAAAATGTGCACTAAAAAATCATTTATAAAACATATTTACATTTATTGGCTATTTTTTAAATAAAATTATGGTAATTTTTTGGACAAGCTTATTATTTTATTAAAAAAGGGTAAAAATATAGAAATATATTAGTTTTTTTTAGGTGACAGTTTTAATGTATTATCTCAGAGGGACCTTTTATAAATAACCACTGCTTTTGTAAGTTTCATAAAGACCACCAGTCGGATTTTATATCTGATGAACTCCACGATATCTAGGATCCTGTATCTGTTCAATAAAATCTTTGATTTCATGGTATCTAGGTATTGATTAACAGGATAAAATAATGCAATATCAGGATCAAGCAACGTGTTTTTTGGGTATCCTAATCCGCATGGTTGTTCCTTTACCGAGGGTTGAATCTAAGCTCATGGTGCCATGGAAACTGCTGAATATCCGTGACTTCGATGTGTAAAGGCCCAATCCGGTTCCTTTAGTTCCTTTGGTGGTAATCATTTCATTAAAAATTCGTTTTTTAACCTCCTCTGGTATTCCTTGGCCGTAATCAGTAACAGCAATTTCAACCGCGTCATGTTTTTCGGCAATTGAGAGATCTATCCGTCCGCCAGTATCCGTATAAGCTTCCTGAGCATTTATAATCAGATTATTTATAACTTGAATGAGATCAGTAATATTACCATTAATTTTATATTCATTATCAATATGAGTATGAAATTCAAGGGTACACTCATTTTTCCGCAACTCTTGACTATTAAGAATTGTGATTTTATTAATTAATTCATGAACCGTGAAATAGGTAGCTTGGGATGATTTGTTTACTGTTGAGTGCTCCTTAATAGTAGTTATAATATCACTCATGTAGGTACAATAGGGGCGCATCTTATTTATCCAATGGTGCATATCTGCAGCTATTTCATGGTGGTCCTGGGGAGTTACAGAGGGTGTGTCTATTGACCTGTCATATTCATCAATAAGCTGGATCAATCCCTCAAAACCACCGGCTAATGACATTATTGGCGTGCGTAAATTATGGGCAATACCACCAATTAAATGACCCAAAGAAACAAGGTGTTCCTTTTCCCGAAGAATAGCTTTGGTACGCTCATCTGCCAATTCAGCACTCCGCTTCGTAACCAGTTCTTCTAAATGTTCCCGGTGTTTACCTAATTCATCTACAAATAAAGAACCTTGCAGAGCACTACTCATCTCACCACGCAACACATCATACACTTGGGTCTCTTGAGGATCAGCTGCGAGGATAATAAAGCCTATATGATTTTTTTGAAAATAAAGAGGCATAGCTAATAGGCCAAAACGTGATTTACTAGGCAGCAGTTCCGATGGTATTAATTGACGAGATTTGAACAATCTATCCTTTAATTTCAAGTCTAATCGTTTTCCCTGATAATAGGCCATGAGAATTTGTGACCATTCCGGAGCTTCTAAATCCTGGCAATCTCCATTCTGTTTATTATATAAGGCCAAGTAACATATGGGAATTTGCAATAGTGGCAGCCAATTTTCAAGTATATTTATGAGCTCAGTTGCATCAAAACTGGTACTGAGCACCTGACTTAGTTCACGAACCCGTTTTGCCTGCTCTTCAATATGTAAAAGCTTGTAGGATTGCGCTTGCCGAGCCATCTCTCCTATAAGAACTCTGGCTTGCTGGAATAAATCCTCAGCTCGATGAAGAGCGGCAGGGTCTTTTATTAATAGCAATACCTGGCTATGCATTAGGGTAAGGGTATTTTGCCAGGGTTGAATATCTCCACCAATAATCACTAACTGCCTTAATATTTTGCAAAGAGTTGGAATAAAAGTCTCTGTTTCCTCCTTTTTTAATTCCTTTATAAAGGAATCAAGTATCATGCGGGATTGCGTCCTCACATATTTTTCCGGAGTTTGTTCGGGGAAAAGTTGGGCTGTCTGCTTAATGTCAATAAAGATTGACTTTCGCAAGTGCATGAATCCCTGTTCAAGGTTTTGTGATCCGTCTTGTTTCTCCGTCTGAAGGGTATGCTTGTTTGCTTTAGCCTGAGTAAGGTTGAGCGGTAAACAGCCACAGGATTCGCGAATAACTGCCTGGGTAGGTAAGGTGGTTAGTGAAGGAACATCTTCTCCTTGGATCTGCTGGATTAGCATAGCTAGGGCATGCTCTCCCATTTCTGTTAACGGTTGTTTGACTGTTGACAAGGGAGGGATGATATCCTTTCCTTTCGGCATATCATCAAAACCTATAACAGCAACATCTTCTGGAACTGAAATGCCTCGTTTCTGCAAGGCCTGCATAGCTCCCCAAGCCATGTCATCATTAGCAGCAACAATAGCATCAAAAGATTCTCTACGTTCATCTAGTAGCAGAGTTATAGCGTCACTGCCACTTGCTGGACGAAAACGACCGGGGGCCATTAAATTCGGTTCAAAAGACAGATTACATTGAGCCAGGACATCACGATAGACCTGATATCTTATGATCGCTTCAGGGTGGGTTTCAGGTCCATTAATAAAGGCAATCCGTTTCCGGTTATGGTCAGTTATAAGATGGGAAATGAGATCCTGTAATCCTTTTTTATTTTCTACGATTATACAGGGAATCTCCTCAACAATATCTCCAATACAGATAATTGGGATAGAAGAAAAATGCTGGCAAAAATTGGTAATTTCTTCTTTCGAGATAAAAGTACCAATTGCAGTAACTGGAATTAATAACCCATCCAATCGTTCACTCTCAGCTAAGGAATAAATAATATTATTCTGGGTCTCATAATCTCTTGGATCATGAAGTGGGCGTCCACAGAAGGAGATAAGATTAACATCCTTTTCCTTAGCTTTCTCCGCAGCCCCCTTCCATATTCCAAGGCTGTAAGAATCAGTGTAGGCAATAAAAAGGCCGACTGTCGGACGTTCTGATGATGACCTATTCATTTTTGCCATGGTATTACACCCATTTTCATTGATAAGAGACCATTCTCTAAAAGAGGTTGTTACCAGCAACAACCCGGTTAATGTCAGTCTACAGTGTTTCGATTGGTATTTCGGAACATTTTATTGAAAAGCGTTATTTAGAGCGCTTTTTAATATTTTACAATTTAAAGCAGAGCGGGTCTACATTATTTAGTATGGCTGGGAGTGGGTGAAAAGATTGAAGCTATAACCAGCGGAAGGGGGATGTTCGCGATTGTCAATAATTATGATCTATCCTGTAAACCGTCGAACTCAGCTTGTAGAAAGCATATCTTTCTATACTCTAATTTGATGAGATTACCGCTACATATTTTATTACTAATAAAGTCAAAATCATAGTGAACTAGTGCAATTTTGGGATTTTATGGTATATTATAAATACAACCTATAATTTTCAATTTATTATCAAAGAGGAGGGCAATGTGAAAAATGTTTTATTAGTATTTCTCTCATTGTTATGGTTTACATCTTTCATTTATGCTCAGGATGATGTAGAAGTTGTTCTTCAGAATGGCCTAAATGGTTATGATGGATGTGAAGATTCATATATAACAACAACAAATTGGTCGAGTATACAAAACTATCAAAAAAATCTGAATCATAGTACTAAAACCGATCTAATTGTTCATAATGAGGCGTGTTGAAGCTACCCAAAAGCCCGGGTGGTGATAAAGTATGATCTTAGTGATATTCCTCAAGGTGCCAAAATAAAAGAGGCAACTCTTTCATTTTACAATTATGCTATTGACCCCAAATTGCATAATCAAACTAGAAATGCTGCAAAATCAATATATAAAATAACAAGTAGTTGGCAAGCGAGAACTGTCAATTGGAATTCGAATGTTAAATTTACCTCTTCACCTATAGCTGATAATCCAAGTACAAGTATAAGAGTTTGGCTCGATTATGATGTGACTGCTACGATTAAGGATGTTATTGAAAATGGAGCTGCTAATAATGGATTCTTAATGAAATTTAAAAATCCCTCTAGGTATTTAGGTGCAAAAATCTATGCGTCAGAAAGTTCACAACGAACCTATAGACCAAAACTAAAAATTGTCTATACTCCTTTTACCAATATTCGCTTACAAATGCGAAACGAAGTGAAGCAATTTACTGTTAGTAAACATATTGGTGGTAGTTATACAATTACAGGAAAACTAGATGGGGTTTGTGATATTACTGTTACAAATAGTATAGGTAAAATCTTGCATAAGGCCAATTCTGTTGACCTGACAAATGATTATGTATTACCAGAGATTAATAATTCAAGTATACTGTTTGTCACAATTAATTATAATAAACTTTCATTTACAAAGAAATTTTACCAGATTAAATAATTTTATTATCCATAGGGAAAACTGCGAGTAAGCGAAGTTTGAAATGTAAAAAATGCCATGTCCGTAAGGGCGTGGTTATTTATTAAAAAATTAAAGAACACTCTTCAGAGAGGCTGTGTGGCAGGATATTTTATTTTCTCAATTTTACACAGGCTACCCGTCTGAGAATAATATCTGCTTTACACAAACTCATAGCCTCTTTAATAAAATTATTTAAAACATTAAAAAGTAATTTTTAATGTTATGGAATTTAAATTTACATTCAATGCTAAATTACCATTTGATTTATTTAATCTCTTTTTGTAATGCTTTACTTTTAAAAAGCCTATTGTAAAAAGAATACCTCCTCCTATAAGTAATGCACTACCTCCTACAGATTCTACAGCACCCAAAATTGCTTCTCTAGAAGGGGCGACTATAGGATAATATGAACCTTGATTACTTTCATCATTTTCCTTTAATTCCCTTTTATCTTTTACCAAATTGACTATTCCAATTGGTAATACTATAGCTCCAGCACCTAATAATATTACACCGCTAGTTCTCATCACAGAGTATCCAGTAATTTTTTTCTCAAGTCGCTCTATACTATACTCAGGATCTTTATATTGTAATCCGGTAATGGTTTTATTTAAACTATCGGTAGAAGTCTCATGATTGAATGTTGGATTTGCCCAAGAAGGAAATGAAAATATTAAAATTAATATTAAATTTCTAATCATAACAAATTTAATCCTTGCCAACTCTTCCCTCACAACACTAAAGTTCAACAGAGTCCACCCTCGCTCTTTAAGGCTAGGTGCTGCTGTAACTTGATTTGTTGTGAGCCTAAGCGATAGCGTCTGTAATCGTAATCTGTTTGGAGCGAAACTTCTTAATCTTTAATATAATTATCGGGTTTACAAAATTTGCATACCATGAAGGGTTTGTCGAATGTACATCTTTTATCAAAATACAGTAATATTGACAAAATGGTTGGGGAGTGACAACTATCGAACCATGAGCACTCTCTGGTTCTCTATTATTTTACGTCCTAACGTCTCTATTGTCAGGACGAAATAATACATCCCCCCTGCAAGCAGCTTTCCGTCCATGTCCGTACCGTTCCAGGTGACAGTATGGTTACCCCTTAGCTGGTCTTTGGCAAGAAGGTGCACTCTTTTTCCCCGAGTATTATAAATTTCAAGAGTAACTTCACTCTTTGAAGCAAGGGTGTAGGCTATTGTTGTATGGGAAATAAAAGGGTTTGGGTATGAAGAGAGACTAAGGCGCCCCTGATTGACCTTCCTATTTGACGGTGATATATTAACAATAATTTCATCAACGGTTAATCCTTTAATGCAGAAATTCCCTGTATTCAAATATCCCGAAGGATCATCATAATCATAAAAATCCTTCCATACATCACTACCTATTTCCCGGTAATAGCTTTGACCTTTTTTTGCCGAGGATAAAACAATGTTAGGATTCTTCCAACCAAGAAGAACAGGCACCTCCGATGTCCTGTCGTAGGGGTGGCCTCCAGTGGAGAGCTTCAGGCAGATATAAAAATCGTCATCCTTTTCCAGTGACACCGGCGTTGTCAAATCTATTGTATGTAAACCGGTATGGATAATGGTACCACTCATTTCAGTACATTTCACGGCTAACTCGCCATTGCTGAAACTGTCGTATACTGCAACGTCATAGGTGACATTATCCACGGCTGTATAAAAACTGACAGCCCGAAGTTCCCCGTTTTGCTCAGCTACAAAGGCGTTAAAAGCTTCTCTGCAGTTTGGTTTGGTGTCCCGCCAACCATGAAAATCGTGGTAGTAGACATTGTTAAAAGCAAGCGTATCTGTGTTCTGGAATGATATGGCGCCCATCTCGGGATGGTGGCCGCCACCGTGCTTATCATAATAAGACATCCAGAAACATCCCGCAATCTGGCTGTTTGGTCCGTAGCTGTTTTTACATAACCAGGCCCCGGGTTTTTCTGCAAGGGTTTCCTTTTCGTCATCCCAGCCTATTATTGCAACAGCATGGTTTGGTTCAATGGTGGTTGAATCAGGCTGATAATGGGTGTGTGTTTCATAATCGGTGTAACCGACATTCAGGCAGGTGCCCATCGCGCCATGGGTCATGATTTTATGTTTGATTGTATCAATGTGTTCAAGATTGTCGCCGACAACATACCATTCAATATTGCGAACATGATAATAATGTCCGGAGTCACAAAAACGTTGGGGAGGTTCATCGTAGGATTGAGCGTCGACATCGCGCAGCGCGCCTTCCAGGCGCGATAAATAGGCCGAAACAACCCGGTAATCTCCGCCATAGTGGACCTCTAGGCCATGAATGCTGTCAACATCATCATTATTATGCTCGTTGAACCCGTTCCACCAATCCAGATGATATTCGGCAAGATTAGGCTCCTTTAACGAATCGATTGTCGTGTCCTCTACCATGTTCCACAATCCGGTTATCATAAGGTTGCTTTCTATCGCCGCCATGGCGCCATGAGTCCAGCAAGTGCCTCCCATTTGCTGCTTAATTGCGGAGACATAGTTTTTACCATCAACGTCGCGAAGATCAAATTTTTTTGGCAACCGAACAGGGGAGTCCTGTGTATTTGCTGTGGTGAGTATGGCTAACGAAAAAAGGATCAGGAGCAATTTGTTTGTCATAGTTCTATCCTGCGATATTGAGGCCTTTGATAGATTTTGTTCATAATAAAAATAAATAAAGGCATTCATTTATGCTTCTTTAGAGTAATCCCCCGGAAAAGTAAATACGTGGTTTACCATTAAATCTAGAAAGAAGTTTGTCTGTCATGTAACCAAACCAATACGAAATCCACACCTGATCTTTAGTGTCAATTTTTATATCAGTGATATAGGAACCTACCTAGGATATTAGAGGTATCAAAATTTAACCAGTTTGTACCATTAAACTTTGAAATCCCATCAGCAGTGCCGAACCATTTGTTGCCAAAACTATCAATGGCGATAGATTTGACATCATTTTCGATTAACCCATCATCTCTTGTGTATATATTTAAAATTTCGCCTTCAAAATTTCTTTTAACAACACCTCCACTTGTTGCGATCCAAACAGTGTCTTTGTGAAAGCATATATCACTAATAACATTAGTGCAAGTATATGATTTAAAATCAACACCAAAACAGAATTGATAATATAAAAGTACAAAGAATTCTTTCTATTGTTAGAATTTTTCTTTGGTTCTATTTCATAATTCAATTCAAGGGTTTTGATAAAAATCTCTCTTTGAGTTATAGAATTCAAAATGCAATTATCACATTTTTATTTATTGGTTTAAATGTATCTTAGAGAATGAATTTGACGAACTATCATATACAGTTCTGAGGGTAGAAAGTGGTGGTGAAGCTTTTAACTTACCTGGTGGTGGAAATAAATCGGAAGGAATTGAATTGCCAGCAGCGTAAGAATGAAGAGATATACAATTACATCAGCGTTCAATAGCAAAGGAAACTGAAAATGACAGAATATATCCATACTGTAAAAGAAGGAGATACCCTTTCAAAAATTTCCCAACAATATTACCGGAACATGAACTACTACAAATATCTGGCGAGGTTTAATAACATCGAAAACCCCGACCTCATCACAGTTGGACAAGAGATCAAGATACCGATTTATCTGATGGTAGGTACAGAAAGACAGAAGGGCAATCCCATTCTCAATATGGTTAGAGCCAACTCAAGCAAACAAAATAACCAGCCACCGCAGACAGATACCTGTATCGGTTTTTTCTTTGATGGTACCGGAAATAATGCACAAAACGATAGACCAATTGGCAAAGATACAAACGTGGCAAAATTGTTTGAGTTGTACGAACGGAAGCGTAATTCAAAGGGTATCAGTATTCAACAAGCCTATTATCACATTGGTGTTGGTACCGACAAAGAGAAGTGGTATGACGACTGGATTGAAACAATCGCTTTAGGCCCATTAGTCAAATTCATTAAAGATCGATTTACGGACAAAACTCTTGAAAACTTTTCCGGACTTCTTACTGGTTCCGGGGGACAACAGAGGATAAAAGATGCTATCACGCAGTTGGATTCTTTTATTTCGGATAACCCAGATGCAGAAGTGATAAAAATTGATGTTTTTGGCTTCTCAAGAGGCGCCGCGATTGCACGACACTTTGTAAATCTTGTTCATGATTATGAGAAAGTACGGGTACGGCTTCTTGGTATTTTTGATACAGTTGGTTCCTTTGGACTTGGAGGAAATGATGTCAATATTGGGTATTCTCTTGCTGTGTATAGTTCCCGAGTGGACAGAGTGGTTCATTTTATAGCCAGGCATGAATATCGGAGTCTTTTCGACCTGACTTCTATTAAGCGATTACAGAATGAGCATGAGACATGGCGGTCTCATCCTTTCAACAAGTACATGAAAACAAAACCTCTTCCAGGCAACATGGTAGAACGAGCATTCATTGGAGCACATTCCGATGTCGGTGGTGGGTATCAACCAATTGATGATGAGGGTATTAAAAACACGCTTTCCCGTATACCACTCTATGCCATGGTCGATGAAGCAATCAAAGCAGGCGTGCCGCTTAAACCTATCAAAACCTATCTCTCAATAAATCCTGCTAGGGAAAGCGCCTTTGCGGTATCAGATGATTTGAAAAAATTGCTTGATGCAAGAAATAATGAACTGCAATATGAACAGCTTACTGACGAGAGTCAAGTGTATTTCATGAACATAAAGAAAAAGTATATCCACGATTCTCGGTATCCAATTGACGGTGACAGCACGTCTCGCGATGTCTTCTACCATGGAGTTTATTAGATTATGAAGTGCTTATTCTTCCTCCTCCCTCTATTCATTTTTCGGTGCAGTCGCACTTCCGACATTGAGTTTTGCTTCGACACAATGGTCAATGGCACAGTAGCAGTGAACTGTCAAATTGACAGTTTGTTTGTACCCTGCGGAGTCATGAGTGCGGTTGGAACGCCCTTGTCCAATGAAGAGATTGACTTTGACGCTCTGAAACACTGGTGTGGTAAGTCCGCCTCGGGTTATAACATGTTACCACCAGATTCCGCGTTTTTAGACTGGAGTTATTTACCTGTGGGAAAAGAGAGTGTATCAGGAAATGTACAGTTCTTTAAGAAGAGGTTGAAGTTGCCGCCATTCCCCAGAAGAACACGGGGAGAGAGCTATCGTGTATCGTTTATGATCGCCTATCAGGACAGTGTTCTTGTAAGGATTGAGATTAAAGAGTGAGATGATCGCACAACAGAAGAGATTATTGAGAGTGGGAAGAATAAAAAAGCAACAGTGTTAAAATGCTTTTCCCAAACAGAGAACAATCCCCGGAAGAGGAAATAGGGGAAGGGAAAAGGATTCCATACCTGGTTTAGGCTTAGTTATATTGATACAGAGTGATGGGCCAGCACAAACTCTAAAACGCCAATTATTTCTCCATGTTCTAGCATAGCAGTAGCGGCAGGAGATTGTAATGGGGACACGTTTAAAGCGTGTTAGATCATCCAAATAGTAGTAGGGGCTTCCTTGAATCTCGATGCTATGACTTGAAAAGCCTGACAGTGCTTTTGTCTCAGTATAAAAGGATCTTCCAATATATATTGCCGGGCAGAACTCAAAATCGGGTCCATCGACAAATTTGGTATAGACTAATGAAAGTAGTCCAGGCATAATACCGATATCTACTTTTTTAATTCGAAATGTATACCTGATTCCAGCACACTCAGGACTACCTACTATTAGAGAGATATCATGTTTGGGATATGTCGATCCTTTACAAATCGAGAATAGGAATAAAATCAAGCTTATACAGTTTTTATGAATCACCAGTATCTTCCAAAAAAGGTTTGATAACTTCTGTTCTATAAAACACAAAACCATTCTAACATCGCTCAGTATTTTGTTTTTCCCTTATTATTTGTTTATATTTCATAGTGAGATAGAGTTATCAAAGAAAATTGAGACTATCACCAATTGGAGGTCCTGATGTGTATTAAATCGATAAAGCTTTACATTTTAATTATAATAGTGTTATTTCTATTAACATCCTGTGCTGTGTCACCATTACAATCATCCAGAATTTGTTCAAATTTTTCCTATACTATTGGAGGCTCAGTAACTTCAACTGACTCCGAACTCCAAATTCATTGTGTAGATAACGACGATCCTGGGCATAATAGAACCAGTGCACTTGATAAGGGTGGACCAAAATGTTCCAATTACTTCTCCATCGGGATTAGTAATAGAGTACAAATTTCCTTAAATCTATTACCTGGATTACCTTGGGTCTATTTTCAAGCATCTGCTGGTGTTAAAGCCAATGTTTTTGATTTTCCAGGAAAGGGCAAGCTCTTTCGAAATATTGCCTTTTCTCTTTATGGAAGTGCAGATGTGGGAATGAAAGAGTGGGAAAGCTGGACTACTGCCTTAGGGGGTGGTATTATTGGTACCTATCAAAAATTTAATGAAAGTGAGTTAGAATTAGTTTTTATCCCCTTGGGTGAGTATATGGGTTTAAGTGATAAACTTGCGACAGATACAGATCAGTACTTTTATTTTTACAATGCAAAACTTGGACTTGGGGCAATTTATTGGCCAACTTCCAATAAACGAGTATCACTCTCCTTTGGAGGATTTTATCGTATTCCAGTAACAGAGCGTGTACTTTTTGATCAAGAATTCTACACATTATCATACACTAACAATCTATCACCCTGGTATCTTAAGGCATCTATTCGGTTTAACCTTGCCATGCCCTAATATGAAAGAAAAGAAATAAAATTTCTCATGCAATATACTTCTCCATCAACTCGTATATTATTATATTGGATAGACAGAGCTCTTTGAATATCAATTTATTAAAAATACACCATGATTCTTGGTTAACTTTTGAGCATTTATTATGCGATTTCATGTAAAAGACAACGTTTTTAATCTCTTTTCTTCCCATAAATACAAATATCTCTTTTTTGTAGTTTTTTTAGTACTTTTTTGTATACCCTCATCGATCTTGGGGAAGTCAAAAAAAATGAAATGGGACAGGGCTGAAAAAGAGGTTGGTACAAATGTCTATTCGCAAAAATTTAAGGACTCCTTAAAAACTGCCTTTGCAGTTGCTGATCAGGAGAAGCTTCGAGAGCTTCCTGAGCGCGAGTTCCCCTTTAATAAAAAGGAGAAGCTTGTCTATGATGGGGGTTGGGGATTTTTACGTGCAGGATTTTGTATCCTTGATGGTAAGGTGGTAAAGGGAAAGGTTCATGTTGAGGGAAAGGCTGTGACCAATAACTTTGTAAGCACCTTTTTTAAGGTGCGGGATCATGCGCGAACCACCTTTGATTTATTGGGACTCTATCCCTATTTTTTTGAACAGCATATTTCTGAAACAACCTATAAAACAAAAATGAAAGGCAATAAGGCAGTTCGTGTGGGCAAGGAGTATAAACGGGATAACTGGGCAATTTACGATCATACCGCTGGTAAAGTGCACACCGATAGAAAAAAGGACAGCTTGACCTATCCTATAAAACCATACTCCAACAATTATCTCTCTCTCTTTTATTACTTACGTACATTGAAGTTTACACCGGGTGACACCTTTTCTATTGATTGTTTTGTCCATGGTAAAGACTATCCTATATTTTTCAAGGTGCTTGGTCGAGAGCAGATTAAGGTGAAAGCCGGGACCTTTGACTGTATCAAAGTAGAGCCTAAGCTTGTGGGTGAAGGATCGGGATTTACCAAGCGAGACAAGATGTATCTTTGGTTTACTGATGATAAATACCATATGATGGTCAAAGGAAAGGCTAAAATCTCCTTAGGATGGCTCTCGGTAAATTTATTGCACTATAAACGGAAATAATTAGAACTGCTCCCATAACTGTTTCTCGATAGAACATTGTTTTGAATACAGTTCTTGTCACTCTTAACCTTTGCGAGTAGTATGTTAGATCTTCTTTTAAGCCTTGATAGGGCCCTGTTTGTGTTTTTTAATGCTGTTATTTCAAATCCAGTATTCGATGTTGTTTTTCCATATATCACAAAAAGTAGGCACTGGGTCATTCCAGGAATTGTGGGTGCAGTAGTTTTTATTTTTTTCAAGAAAAAGCAAGCCTTAATAATTCTGGGACTTGCAATAATCACTGTTGCTCTCTCTGATCCTATATCGGTTCGCATTTTAAAGCCCCTTTTTGGCCGATTGAGACCTTGCCATCCATCCTATTTCCAAGATGGTGTCCATATGTTTCTTCAGGGGTGTCATTTTTTCTTCGGCCATAAAACTTCACTCTCCATGCCTTCTGCCCATGCAACCAATATCTTTGCTCAGGCAATGCTACTAACCCTCTTCTTTCCTAAGCAGGTGTGGTACTTTTTTGTCTTTGCCGCAGCTATTGGATTTTCTCGAGTCTATGTGGGTGTCCACTATCCCTTTGATGTTTTTGTTGGCGCTCTTGTGGGAATGGCTATTGGAGCATCCGTTTATTTATTGTATAATTATATTCGACAATGGGTACGCTTAAGAAAAACCTCTTCTTAAGCTGCTTAATATATAGAGTAATAAGACCATGAATAGTCACCAGTGGTGTCATTCTGGTTTTGTATGGTGCGGATATGAAAAAACAGAGACGGGTCAACTTTCGACAGAAGGTCATTCTTTTTTTAAAGACCAATCCCTGGTTGAGAATTGTCCTATTTATTTCCTCACTCATTCTTATCAGTTCCCTGGTGGTGTATGCCATTGAGAGAAATACCAATGAGGGATTTATCTCCTTTTTTGATAGTCTCTGGTGGACCATTGTCACTATATCAACAGTTGGTTATGGTGATAGACTTCCCCATACCTTGTCGGGAAGGATAATTGCAATTGCAACGATCTTTGTTGGAATGGGTATCATGGGAACCGTTACCGGCCGTATTGCATCTTTTCTTATGGAGCGTCAGATGAAAGAAGAGAAGGGATTATTGGATTTTTCCAAAATGCGAGGTCATTTTGTTATCTGTGGATGGAAGCGGGAGATGCACTTGGTCCTCTATGATGTGCTTAAAAGTAATCCTGACTTTAGTCCCCTTGATGTGGTGTTGATTAACAAAGCTCCGGTTGACGAACTCAACATGCTTCGCAGTGATCCATTGCTTGAGGGGCTTAAGTATGTGTATGGTGATTTTGTTGAGGAGATTGACATTGTTCGAGCCGGAGTAAAGGGTGCCTCACGCATTTTAGTCATGGCCGATTATTTGACAGCCGGTGATTTGCAGCAGATTGATTCTAAGACAGTTATGGCTGTCATGAATATAAAAAATCTTAACAAGCGAGCCTATGTTTGTGCAGAGCTTTTAGATACAAAATTTGAGAAATATCTTAAGCTTTCCCATTGTGATGAGATATTATTATCTCGTTCCTTTTCCCGCTCCATGCTCTCTTCTGCGTCATCAGGTAGTGGCTTGGCTCATGTGGTCCACTCCTTACTTTCGGGGGACTCGGGGACGGCCATTTCAACAGTTGCGATTCCTCATACCTTTGTAGGAAGGACATTTCAAGAGTTTAAGTCGCATATGTATACTCGCCAAAATGCACTCCTTATCGGCCTGTTAGAAAACACCGGGAACATCCTTAAGAGAAAGCGACAAGCCTTGCGGACTGCCCAAAAGAACCCAGATATATCTAAGCTTATTCCTGAGTTGCAAAGTGTCAAGAATATCAGATCCAATGACCCCGTACTCAATCCACAACGGGATTATGTTATCAAAAAGTCATCCCGTGGTATCATTTTAGTAAATACCGAATCTCTTTCATCATAAATGAGGATATTCCTATGAGTGTGAAGAGTGAACTCAAAGAAAAAGTAGCCTGTTTAAAAAAGATCAGTATCTTTAAGGACCTTGTTGAGAATAGCAAAGCAATGCGTGAGATCGCCTCACTTTTTAAAACAGTCCATTTTTCTGCTGGTGAAAATGTGATTGAAGAGAAGATCCATGGCCATTCAATTTACATTATCAAAGACGGATCGGTTGAGGTAATAAAAAAGACCCTTCATGGTGATTCCTATGTGGTGGTTGATCTTTCTGCGGATATGAATATTTTTTTTGGTGAAGTGGGTCTTTTGAACCCTGATGAACGCTCAGCCACGGTTCGCTGTAAAACTGATTGCGAGTTTTACAAATTAGAGCGGGAACAGTTTTTAGAATTTGGGGACAAGAATCCAAGAATCGGTCTGGTTATCACCAGAGAGATATCAAGTATTGTATGTAAACGACTTCGGAAAGCGAATAATGATATTTTAACACTCTTCGATGCATTGGTTGAAGAGGTCGGGCTTTCTGAGGGTATTGAATGAATTTAGATAATATCCATCTCTTGCTTTAAAATAGTTTGCATTGGGTCTTTTATTCCCCTTCAATATAAAACAGAACACCACAGAAAATATTGGATTATTGACTATGTAGCAAATTTGTACAATGTTATTTTATAACCATAAAGCAAATATATGTAGCATTTGCATTCAGATCCTTATCACGTCAGTATATTTGGAATACTTAACTCTAAGGAGAGTTGTTTGGACATAAAAAGAATAGTAGAAACATTACATGCGGTATTTATTAAGAATAGAATAGTATTAATCCTCTTGATCTGTCTTGGGGGGATTCTCCTCAGTATCTATCCTACCTATCTTATTGCTGGTGCAGTGTTCAACCGCTACTTTGACAAGTGGGGCGATCGGTTGGTCGCTTTGGAGAAGAAGGGGCTTCTCTCTAAAGAGTTTGGCGCAGCCTGGCAAGACATTCTACAACAAGATGCAATGAGTCGAGAGGCCGGTGCCTTTACTAAGGAGGATACCGCAGGTACTGATAGCGTACATATTGTTGATGGTATTGCAGTGAATGATTATCCCTCTTTAAGTATAGTGGGACGTTTAAATGAGGTGCATGCTTATTCAAATACCATAACCATTGTTGATCGACTGGATAGACAAATTGCAATAATCCGGACCGATCATACTCGTGCAAAGATCGATGCCTTTCCAGAGGTATTAAAAGAGGCGATCATTGCAGCTGAGGATGGTGGGTTTTACAATAATGCCTTGGGTTTTGAATATAAGAGCTTTGTCCGTGCCATAGTGCGAGCCACCTTTGAGACTCTCACCTCTTTTAAAGCAGCCTCTCCTCGTGGAACTTCTTCAATTACCCAACAGGTTGCAAAGCTATTTGTCTCTTATCTTGACGAAGCGGGGAATAGAAGGGTGAGCTGGTCAGTGGATCGTAAAAAACGTGAGCTTCGGATCGCGGCTGCTCTTCGAAAGATGTATACACCTGATGAAATATTAGAGGTCTATTTGAACCACTGCATTGCCAGTGATTATGGATTGATTGGCGTTAAGGATATTGCGCTTGGACTCTTTGGAAAAGATCTTGACGAGCTTTCCGATGCAGATTGTATCTATATAGCACGTATGGTAAAGTGGGGGAGGAACATTCCCTCAAAGGTAAGAAAACAGTGTCGTATTGACATGCCCCGTATGGGAGCACGACTTGATTGGCCAAAAGAGCATCAAGAGAAAATTCTTCGGGCTTTGGACGATATCACCTTTGTTAAGCCCAAGCAGATTCAGACAAACTATGGTCACTTGGTTGACTTAGCCAATGAGTTTTGGTTGCGCTATCTGAATAAAAAGGAGGGAAGAACTGAGGGCTTTAATCGGGATATGGATATTATTGATCCCAACTCTCTTATTAGAAAAAAGGGAAATCTCACGATCCGCCTCACTATTGATATCAAGCTGCAACAATTTTTAGAGCAACTCGTGAAAAAGAGAGGTTATGGTCAGGATACGGTTATCTATACGGATGTTCGTATTGGTAGTTTTGGCCAAAACATCCAACGGCCTGGCAAGCCACGGGATACGGTCAGATCTATTCTGGTTGTGGATTCCGCAAAAAGCTTCTCTGAACCGAGATCTGACTTTGTTACAACGCTCCAAAAGGGTGATACGCTGGTCACCAATATTCGCTATGCCTCAAGGGGAAAGAATAGGTGGCGAAGGAGCCTCTATTTCTATACGCGCCGCCCTATTCGCGTTGATGGGCAATATTTTGCCTATTGCATACTCGATTCTCGATCGGGTAAACTTCTGGCCTACTATTCAAAGGACGAGATTGGATCTCGTCTTGCCTGTCTTCTAAGGAATCGTGTACCCAATGGTTCATCCACTGCAAAGCCAATTTTAAATGCCGTCAATTTTGATTTGGGGAATTTTCAGGCCTATGCAAAGTGGAGTGATAGTGTGCCTGTATCAGACAGTGTACCCTGGGCTCGTACTATGGAGCGGAAGCGGGGTAAGCCCTGGGAAGTGGTTTTTAAGCATAGTGCAGTACGAGGCAAAGGGTATCGTGTTCATAACCATGGGAATATCTTTGAGGGGTGCCAATATCTTTTTGATCACCTGGCCACATCAAACAATATTTACGGTGTCGAATCTATCTATCGTCTTAATCGAAAGGTTGTTGATAAAAAGGGAGAAATAATTCCCGAGGATTTTCGATTTGCCCAGTTCTTTTATCGCATCAATGCCTTAGACCGTATACAACAGGAATTTAAGAAAAAGCAGGTCACCGGTGTTCGCATTTATAAAGAACTTGCCCGCATAGTTGGTGTAGACGTTGATACCATGGTTGCCTATGGCAAAAAGATGGGTGTTTCGGACAGTCTCTATTCTATTGCTCTGGGTACACTGGAAATGACTCTTTACGAACAGGCACACCTCTTTAATGTCCTGTACAATAATGACCTCATTGAGAGACCTATTGAGCATCCGAGCCTTATTATTGATCAAATTACGATGAACAATGTTGCCATTCCTATGAAAAAGCTGGATACGATTAAACGGTTTCATCCCTTTGCAGATGTCAATAATATTAGGCCGAGTTACCTTGGTATGCATAAGCGGCTCATTTCCAATAAATGGGATGGTCTGAGTAAGTACGATATTGATTACCTACCTGATTCGATTGATGCACATACCTTTGATTCAGCCTATAGTTGGGATGCCTATCTCTTAAGTACTCCCTTATCCAATTATGCCAAAAGTGGCACCACCGATGATGTGCTCCGTCCCTACAATGTAGATGTGATCAGTAAAAAGCGAACAAACTATGGTCTTTGGAATGCGGTGGTTAGGGTTGACATGTCCAAATTTGTCAATGACACGGTTCCTGATATTCGAGATTTGACTATAGCCTGTATTGGTGAGTGTAATGATCGCTATACAGGGCATCGTGATGGAAAAACATTGCATAAGTTTGTTTCCCGGGATCTCTTAAAGAAGGCTGGTGTGGTACCAATGACAGGATACTTTAAGCAATACGAGGCATACCTTAAACGAGTAACACCGGATTCAGCACAGACCTGCGGTGATGTTGAACCTCAAGAAATATTGGATACAGTCCCTAAATCAACTGGGCTTGATTTGACTGAGTGGTAGGAAACTTTGGTTAAAAAGATAGGATGGTCCCGATACCAAAATCCTGCTTTTGCATGAACACATCAAAGGCAATATGGTCAAAATGAAAACTGAGGCCACCACTCACTATGTTGGATGGCTCCATTGACAGATAGCCTGGGCGTCCAGTGATATGCTTTGGGCCTCGGGCATACCCAAAACGTAATCCAATGATCTTGTCTAAGAGCCATACTTCCAGCCCTGTGTGCAAGGCGATCTTTAAATCCTGATCACGATCAAATATACCAATAAATTCCAAATCAAAGGGGACCATAAGGGTGACTTTGTTCTGTGCAATATTAGGCTGATAGGCTATACCAATGGTCATTCTTTTGTAAACTTTGTTGTTTTTTTCAGCCTTCTTATCATGATTACTCATCAGATATGAGGAGTCAACAACAATGGAATCATTGGTGGTCGAATCAATGAAACTCCAGATCGTGTCATTGACACTGGGTGAGTGCGACTGCCATGTGTATCCTAAAAGATTATGAAACACCAATCCGAAATGGAGATTAGGTACTACATTGTCCTGATAGAAACCAAGGTCAAAGAGAAACCTATTTTCTTCACGCACCCGCATCTGGTTGGGTGGTAAATATCGATGGAGCAATATTGAATCTAAAAGAGTGTCTTTGTATATATAGCGAAGGGTATTCAAAGAGTCAGTATAGGGGTCTGTCCACTTAAATGATTCATATCGAAGATTAAAACCAAGGTTAACCGCTCCTTGATTGAGGCTTTTGTCAAAGAGTCTTCCAGCGAAAGTGATAATAACTTCATTTTGACGATTTTCTTCGGTGCTATTTAAAAGACGATAAAGCGCTCCGACTGTTGATTTATCGTTTAGATATGCACTTGCTCCTGTAGAAAGTATGTTCTTTTCAAAGAGAGAATCCTTCTCATATCCCACAAGTCCAGAATACTTTCGCTCCTTTAAAAAATGCCAATTGTGAACCAGAGCCGGATTGAGTGTCGCACTTGAAACGGCCTCGGGGATGGCAACTCCACTTCCGGATAAACCGCAAAATCGATAATTGAAAAGGCTCCGGTTTGCTCCGAATTGAAGGTCGATTTCTGCTGTGGTGGAGGTTAACACACCAATCAGTAGGGTCAGAATAATTATATGTAAAAGCGTTCGCATTGCTGTTCTCATAACATCTAAGGATGAACAAGTGACTTGTCGATTTAATTTCTTGAATCCTCACACTCAACTGAGGAACTAAGAATAATATAATTAATTGGCAATTAGTCGCGTTGTTAAAGAATCATTAACCTAAATATCTTAGTTGAATGTGAGGAAATCGGTCTAAGTTCTTGTCACTAATGGAATTCGAAAAACGCAGGTATATCACTCAAAGATATGTCGAGTATTTTCGGAGTGTCAGTAGTGGCAAGAGAAACAGCGGTTTACCGCAGGCAACTGAGATTTTTAGGTATAGAAATCAGTGATCGCGAGGGATTCCCTCGACACTCCTTCTATGGGTATGGGGGAATAAGGAGTGCGGCTTTTCCATGTGATGGGCCTGCATAAGATCTTCATCAGCAAGAAGTGTTCGAATAGGGCCATCGGCAACAATGGTGCCCTGATCCAAAATGATTGCTCGGCTACAGGTCTCTAAAAGAAACTCTAAATCATGAGAGGAGATCAGCAAGGTCTTTTTAAGAGAGCAAAGTAAGGTGATAATAGCCCGTCTGTTTTTCATGTCCAAGTTAGAGGTAGGCTCATCAAGGAGCATGATCTCTGGCTGCATTGCTAAAAGTGTAGCCAAGGCAACCATTCGTTTCTCTCCTCCAGACAAGTTGTGGGGTGGCTTGTCACGTAAGGACTGGCAATTGACACTTGCCAGGGCTACTTCAGCTTGATCGAATGCCGCCTTTTGTGTAAGCCCACTATTAAGTGGCCCAAAGGTTACATCGTCAATAACCGTTGATGAGAAGAGTTGATCATCGGGACTCTGAAAGAGATAGGAGATCGCTTGATTGAATTGATTATGTTTTACCTTTTTATCCTTTACTGTGATGGTTCCATCGGTGGGAGCGAGTATACCACAAAGCAATAAAAAGAGTGTGGTCTTGCCAGCACCATTGGGACCAATGAGAGCGACTCTCTCACCTATGTCAACATCAAGGGATACATTGGAAAGGATCCTTTGACCTGTTGTATAAGAAAAGGAACAATCTACTAAGGAAATACTTGTATTGTTTTTCATAGGATCTCGAGGCTTAAAATTGATACCAAACATGCGAATATAATACCTGCTTTGGCTATATCCTGCCAGGTTGTTTTAAAGTGTTGGGTTACTGGAAAGGAGCCAGTAAATCCTCGTAGTTGCATGGCCTGATAGATTCGCTCACTCTGATCGTAGCTACGAACAAGAAGGGTAACTAGTATTGCCGTTGTGTTTTTTATATGGCGAATGCCCTTTATCACGGTATACCCTCTCAACTTTGCTGCGGTTATAAGCTTATCAACTTTGTCTAAATAGAGAAAAATATAGCGATAGGTTACAATGAGGAGAAAACAGAGGCCCTTTGGAATCCTAAAGTAGGATAATGCTTGGACCAACACGGGTAATTTTGTTGAACTAAAAATTATTATTGACAAAGAGATGATAGTACAAGCTCGCAGTGTTACCATCCCTGAGAGATGTAGTCCCTCTTTGTAAATTGTCAGGAATCCCCATTGTGTTAAGATTGTTCCGCCTGATGTTAGAGAAAGTAAGGGTATCATCATTATAAGAATAAGAAAAAGCGGTTTAAGAGATTTTAAATAAGATGAAAGGGGAATTTTGCTATATACAATGAGTCCTAAGGCAAATAGATATAGAACAATGAGGTTCGTGTACTCTCTGGCAGAAGCAACCACAAAAATAAGCATTCCCACAAAAGCAAGCTTCCAGCGGGCATCCCAGGTGTGCATTGGTGAGTGTATTGCTGTTAAGTAATCAAGCTGCATGGGACAATACCACCCTTTTTAAACACCCTTAAGCATGGCAGGTTTAATACGAAGGATATAAAAGACTGCAATAGCGGTTATGATTCCCTCAACAATAGCAAGACCACCATTGGCAAAGGAGAAGATATAGGCAAATCCAGCAAAGGCCTCTTCGGAAAAAGAGATTAGCAGTACTATACCAGCCAGGGCGATAACCAAACCTAATGATGCTGAGACTCCTGCAACAAGGGCGTGCCCTATTTTGTTTTTTATCATTTTTGTGCCAAGTCGATATATTACAACAATAAGCAACGAACTGATTGAAAGTAGTGAAGCATTGACACCCAGTGTGGAGAGTCCCCCATGTTGAAAAAGCAACGCCTGAAAAAAGAGTCCCACCGTTATTGCCAGGGGAGCACGAATTCCCAATACAATGCTTACTAGCCCAAGAAGGGTTAGGTGAACCGAACTAAATCCAATACGAAAATGAATCAGTGACGCTACAAAAAAGGCTGCTCCCATAACCGCAATCCGCGGGATTGATCGTTGATCAGTTTTGGCGAGCAAGGCTGCACAAAGACCGGAAGCTACCACATAGCCACCTAGGCATATTTTTGGATCAAGAATTCCATCGGAGATATGCATTAGCCCTTTTTTCTCCTATAAAAGTAGAGTGCTGTACCAATAAATCCCCATAGTATGGAAATGGTCATGACTACCTTTTGAAAATTGCCGGGAACACTATTTTCGGCTCCATTAATTGGTGAGAGTGATGCATCAATTTCAAGGTTTATCCTCATCCCATGTCCGCTTAAAGTGCGCACTTGGAAAGCCCAAAGTCCTGGTTTGTTGGGAGTGACATAAAAAGTCCCCAATGAATCTGTATAGGTAAGATCAGTTGCTTGGATTGATTGTGGAGGGAATATCAATACCTTAGCTGCAGTCATGGGATCACCATTGGAATACATCGCTTTTACGCCAATAGTATTATTTCTAATAATTTCATACTTTGTGCCATGGCTATATATGCTTATTTGAGAAATAAAGAGTAAAAAGATTCCTATGAAACAGTTTTTTTTGGAAACAGAACATGGAGCTTTACAATATCTCATAGGCGTGATCCTTTAAGAGAACTTTGATTGGACACCTCGCAATGTCCTTCTCCTAGATGACCTAAAGTCCAGAGTGTCTCAAGGAGTTTTTTATACTCCTTTGCAGATTGAAAATCTTTTTGCTCAGCAGAAATCTCACCCTTTGTTGCGTAAGCTTTATAGAAATCGAATCCCACAGCATTCTCTTTAATATGATCATCGTCAGGAGCTGTTACATCACCAAAGATGTGATCAAAGTGAAAGGTCATCTCAACAACAGCAGTCTTGGCTGGTAATACCAATCCTTTTAACTCTTCACCCACATAGCCTTCTATACCATTAAAATCCATCTCTTCATCAAATTTAATGGTAAAGGGGATCTGCTCTTTTTCTCTTGTAGCCTTGCCTTGCATAACAATAGAATATCCCTGATGTTCACCCTCTCTCTTTCTTTTGACTGAAAAGGAGAGTGATTGATAGTTGTCAGGAGCTACCCCAGTAAGCGTGTCAAGTGGGATGGGCAAAGCCTCTGCATTACCTAAGGCTAAATCAACCCAATATTCACCGGAGAGTGGTGCCTCAACCGTGTCTTTTCCGTGTCGATAAGCCATAGGGTCAACAATATTGACATAGAGGTTTTCAAAAGTAATATACCACCCATCCTTAGAGGTAAATCCTTTTCGGACAAAATCCTCGCCATTGGCAGAAAAGATTAGTGTTCCAGGCACTTTTTTATCAGTACCTGATTGTTTAGTGTTACAACCACATAAAATTAAAAAGCAGATAATTACATATAATCCCAATAATTGTGATTTTTCCAATGACATAAGTTTCTTTCTTTTGTTTTAGATGATTGGTGCTAAATCCAGATTATTAGGTAGGAGCGAATAATCTGGTTTAAGCAGTGTTGCAACCTATGCGTGTTATTAAAATAATATTTGTGCTACGAAGAGAGGCGCTACTATTTTCGAGATTAATAATGAGGTAATTGCATCGAGAGATATTAGGTGGGATTTTCCTCACCCTCTTTTTTAATCATTTTTATATAGGGCGTTTTGAGGTATCGGGTTTGGATTTTTATAGGTTCAGCTTCTAATACTAATGTATCAAGCACATTCTGGATCTTTTTTATTGCCTGTGAATCTTTGTTGGTTTGTTCAAGCTCCGAAACATTTTGCTGTATGGTAAGAAATTTCGTTCGAAGCGTGTCCGAAAGATTGTTGCACTCGTCGCAGAGCTCCTTCATCTCTGCTTTTTCACGGAAATTTAGCTTAACTGTGAGACAACCATCTTGGAGAAATTCTACCCATTGTTCCAATTTGAATATGGGAAGGGCATATTTGCGCGAAGCATAAAGACCCACAAAAATTGCAATGCCAATATTAACAATACTACTTATAATAAGACTGGGTAAAATAATTGAGATTATATTCTCGCGATTACCAATTGATGCATCAAGATCAAAGGTGACTCTATAAAAAACTGCGCTTTTATATTTTACTAAATAGGTGAGTAAAAGCGTTGCAACACAGACCAGGGTTGCCATAATCACCGCAAAAACGATTTTTTTAATTAAACGTACCTGTAGTTTCTTTTTAATAAAAAAATTGGAAACAGGTCTTCTGCTACTTCGCTTTTTCATGAATTTTTCCTTATCTTACCGCATTTCATCTCTTAAAATTTGGAATTTCCTATTCAAAGGCTCTCAATTATTTTGGCCTACTGGCAATAAAAATATATCCTGGATAATATCTGTCTATCTTTTTATAAAAGGAACTTACATTTGGGTTTAAACGATGGTGTGGTTCTTACTTATTTAAAAAAGAACTATTAACTTAATAGTATTCTCCAACGGGCCAATACCTTTGGTAGAAAAAGGAGAAAAAGGCGTATTTGTGTAAAAAAGGATAGAGTGAACGGTTTTGATCTATCTACTGATTTCACATTTGCAGTAACTTTTTTTATTGCCTCTTCTATGTCTTCATCACGGCTTTCTAAAAATATCTCTTTAAATACGTAAAAGACCTTCTGCTGACGCCGTTGCGTTGATGACCATTTTCTTGAATAGTCATGATTGATCTTTGCGGTATTACTTTTTCTTTTCAAAATCGTTGAAACAGCCAAATCTGCAGCTTCTAAGGTGTTCATAATTCCTCCGGCAGACAGAGGATTGACCTGGCGCGCAGCATCACCAATTATGAGGACATTGTTTGACCCTAAAAGTTTTGGGCAGATTGATAGGGGTACACAACCAGTGATAAGATTTTCATAGGTATTCGTATTTAATCTCTTGGATATGAAGATTTCTAGATATCGCTTCACTTCATTTTGAGAACTGATGCCCCCATAGAGCCCAGCTCCGACAGAGATCGTCTTTGGTGATTTTGGAAAAGCCCAGATATACCCTTTGGGAATTATTGTTGATCCAGCAAAGAGGTAGAGAAAGTGATCATTGAAATGATCGGTGGACACCGTGTATTGTAATCCAGAAAAAGAGTCCTTAAGCGAAAGGGGAGGAATGATTCCTGCCCATCTGCCAATTTTACTCTCCACGCCATCAGCGCCGATAATTTGGGCTCCGCGAATCTCTCCCTGATTTTCTGTTGAGACACCGCAAAAAGAGTCCTCTATTTTGAGGAGTCCGCCTACAGGAGTGTCCAATAGTATATGTGCCCCGGCTTTTTGTGCCTCCTTAGCCATGGACTTTTCAAATTTATCCCGATGGAGCATGATCAAAAAATCATCCTGACGGTGCTTGAAAACAGTGTTATTATAGTGAATGATGATACCTTTTATGTCTCGTGCGATCCACGATTCGTCAATAGAGAGAAATCGTTCTAATTCAATTCGATTGCCCGTAGCCTCTCCGCATCGAACTGGTGAACCAATCTCCTTTCTCCGATCAATAAGACACACTGATTTACCGGCCTGGGCTAGCTTCATCCCCGTATAAAGGCCAGCTATGCTGGCGCCGACTATGATAGTGTCATAGGGTTTCTCAGAAGACATTAAGCTGCGTGCTCACTTGATAGAGGGGGGGCTGATTTTTGAGAGATAGCATTTATAGGGCAGAATTGTTGGCAAATCCCGCAGGAGGTGCAGGATGCAGTGATTTTACTTTTATTATCATAGATAACAATTGCCATTGCTGGGCACAGTGCTGAACACCCAGCGCAAAAGGTACATATTTTTTGGTCAATAGTATACATATGTTCTATTTACTTATCCCAATATGGGTGTGCTTTATTTTTCTAAAAGGATAGTAACCGGTCCATCATTACAAAGTTCTACCTGCATCATCGCACCAAAAATGCCTGTTTCAACAGGAATTCCCTTTAATCGCATGCGTTCTACAAAATAATCATACAGCTCCTCACCCTTTTGCGGTGGTGCTGCATGGGTATAACTGGGGCGTCTTCCTTTTTTACAATCACCATAGAGGGTAAATTGCGAAACTATAAGAACTGCACCCTCTATATCCAAGAGAGAGTGGTTCATTTTTCCCTCTTTATCAGGAAAAATGCGTAACTCCAGACACTTGTCAACAAGGAAATCAGCCTGCTCTTTTGTGTCGTCTCTGTGTATGCCCAACAAAATAAGGATGCCTCGTTTTATAGCACCAGAAACAGTATCATCAATAGTTACCGAGGCTTGTTTAACTCGTTGGAGGACAATTTTCATAGACGTGGCTTAAAAGAGAAAGCTAAAGCCCATTCTAAGAGCAGGGCCTAAAATGTTAAACTCAAAGTATTCGTTCTCTTTGCCCTTTACCTTTTTTTTGACCTTTCCCCATTGAAACTCAAAACCGGCAAAAAGAGCTGCGTGTTCACCAAGATCAAATACTGCATCAGCTGATACTTTGCCAAGCAGGCCAATATAAAAGCCATCTTCATTTAGTGTGTCCGGTAGTTGAATTTCATTCCCGGTTGTATCAAATTGGGTTAATGACTTAACAGCCATGTTTAGCCCAAATTGTCCCTTAATTACCGGATGAACCTTAAATTTTGGAATTGGATCAAATAGGAGAAAAGCAGAGATGGGAAACATGATAATACTTTTATCTTTATATTTTTTTGTTTTTGTAATGGTGTTTTGCCCAACCGTCACCAAGAAGGTTGTATCATCGGTAACCTTATTCCAAGAGAGATCGAAATCGACACCCAAGCCAATGATGTTGTCGAAAAGTTTGCCATACTCAAGGGTTGCATTCCAAGCAGTTGGCTTTTCACTGCCATTGAGCTCCTTTGGCCATGTGGGACCTATACCGACATTCAGAAGGTCCTGCCCATAACTTTGACTGCATACCAGTAGAACTAACATTATTCCAGAGAAAAAATGTTTTGTCCGCATAAATATATCGTATCCTTTCCCCGTAATGGATCTTAGCGGTTGGAATATGACTAAGGGTAACATTGATTTGCTCTTTAAAATAAAGCATATCGCCATATATTACAAATGTTAAAAAATTGTATATATTAAATAAAAGAAGGAATATCTAAGATTACAAAGGAATTAAATTATTTTCTAACCACAAAAGGGGAGAAAATACCATGGTTAAACAAATTGTTCTTTATACCTTTTTTGCCAGTATGGTGGCCTTAATTGGCTGTTATACTCAGTTATCAACACTGCAAGAGAGGCACGTTGATCAGTCTGCACTCATGACCGTTGATTCTTTGGGGGATACGCTTGTTGCTGTCGAAGCTGACAGTGCTGACACGGTGGTAATCAAGGAGCGTGAAGTCTGTTACTGGCGGAGAAACTTTTTTGGTGAATGGGAATTACAGTGCTACAAATCAAATTATTCCAATTCTTGGCATAGTTATTATCATCGTCCCTGGTGGTCGTATCATGGGCGCTATGCCTATGTACCCTTTTCACATTCCCAATATTATTATCCCTACTACCCCTATTATCATCGGTATTATAATAATTACCATCACCACTACCCACGGCCAGACACTTCAAATATTAATATGAAACCTAAACCGGCACGTCGTCAAGGTAGACCGCACAAACCCACCTATAAAGAGATAACCACCAAACCGGCTAATAGCAATAATGCCAGTGGGGTGATCAATGCCAAGCCTACAACTGGATCAACCACCTCCGGTAGTGGAAGACGAAAGGCGCGACCCATTTCAAGTACTACTAAAGCACCAAAGAAGGCAATAAATGCAAAGCCCAAAGTGCAAAATTCAACCATGCCAAGAAAGTCGCTGACACCACCTCCTCCAGCAAGAGGTGAGACAAGATCAACAAGTGGAACATCTCAACAGAAAAAGGGAAATGAATCGTGGCCAAAAAAACGTCGTTCATCAAGAAAAAAGAAATAATCACAACACTCTTTTTTCTCGCCTTAGGCATAACCTCTTTTTTCACAGAAGTCAGTGGAACCTCATTTGGCGTTCCCACGCGATCTACCATAGGAGTCGGTGTTCGGGCTTTTGCCCTTGGGAATAACTATGTTGCTGTTGCCGATGATGCATCGGCAATGTTTTGGAACCCTGCAGGATTGGCTTTTACACCAGTCCGGGAGTTTCAAGTTGCGCTCAATGGCTTCTCGAGGCAGCTTGAGTCGGACTATGTTGATGGTCCCTTTAGTCAAACAACCATCAGTGATCGCTACCGTATTCATTTAAGTAATGCTTCATTTTTACGCTCTTTGCCGACCTCTCGTGGTGGTTGCTCCTTTGCCTTAGGGTATCAAAGTCCCTATATTCATGATGATAGATATGACTATGTTAATCCAATTGGGCGATTTTCTTACTCTGCCTATGGCCAGACTAATCTCTGGACAGCAGCTTTCGGTATCCAGGTTGCTCAAGATTTTGGTGTTGGTGTTGCAACCTCTTTTATCCATGGTAAAAATAAGATGTTTTATAGAGGAAAATATGGTATGACAGGGAACACCTTAGATTCTTCCTATAGCTCAGAGTTTTTTCAGCGATATTATGGATTTGATATTCGTTTTGGGGCGCTCTATTCAATTAAACACAGAGCCAAAATTGGTTTACGAGTGGAACTTCCTCAATATCAGTATTTTAAAGAAGATTTTCATGATGAGTCGGTTTATCATGACACCTTATTAAGGACCTATGATGAAAAATCATCGGGTAAAATGATTGGCTCCTTTTTAGGCGCCTTTGGTATTTCCTATCAATTTCCTTTTTTGCTTCTCAGCACAGAATTGCATGCACGATCTCCAATCCCCGATGCTATGGAGAATTCCTATTACTCCTTTTGGAAACTGGGTGCCGGAGTAGGTGTGGAGTTTCCCTTTTTTGTAAAGGAGATTGTTCTTCGTGGTGGGTATAAATGGCAGGAGTATGATAAGCATCCCATGCTTATTGACTATGAAATTCCTATTGAAGGGTTTAATTCAGATATATCAGTTGACATAGATCAACACGAGCATACCATAACAACTGGTATCTCCTACCTTACCGAGACAGGACTTTCTTTTGATCTCTCCTATGGATTTAGCCGATGGAAAATTACCAGTGAAAAGGTATTGAATGAGACTCACTCTTTTCATAGAATTTCTGCTGCCTTGGCCATTCGTTATTAAGAATAATCTCTATGAGCTTTACCATTTCTATCATTCCACTCTATGAAGATAACTATTCTTTTGTGATTCATTCAGAACAGGAAGCCTGCGTTATTGACCCTGGTGATGCAGGGCCAATAGAAAACTTCTTGAGGAAATGTCCTCTTAATTTGTCAACCATATTAGTAACTCATCACCATGGGGATCATGCTGGTGGTGTAGAACGCTTAAAAAAACACCATGGTTGCTCTGTTATAGCAGGTCAGGATAAAAGAATGCCCTATACCGATGTTGCTATCCACAGGGATGGATCTCATGAGGTAATCGGATTGACAATGCAGGTGATAACAGTACCTGGACATACAAACAGTCATATTGCTTTTTACTTTCCTAAACTTAAGGTCCTTTTTTCAGGTGATTCCCTGTTTTCAATTGGTTGTGGGCGGCTCTTTGAAGGAACACCCAAAGAGATGGTCGCCTCTTTAAAAAAGCTTGCTACTTTGGATGATCAAACAATGGTTTATTGTGGCCATGAGTACACCTTGGATAATATTGCCTTTGCCCGTTCTTTAGAACCACACAATGTTGCATTAAAGGAGAAAGAGGCTCAGGTGCACAGGGATTTGGAGAACCTTGGGAGATCCATCCCTTCACTTATAGGGGAGGAGAAGAAATTGAACCCCTTTTTACGTGGTAATGATTCTGCTTTGAAAAAGGCTGTTAACTTAGAAGGTACCACAGAAGAAGAGGTCTTCTCCTATATCCGAGCAAAGAAGGATATCTTTTAGAAAGCTAGTCCATTTGTTTTTATTTGATTGCCTCAATAATGGTTTGTGGAATTTTGCACGCTTTACTTGTTTTTGCATCCACACACACAAGTTTTGCCATACCAGAAACTAAAAGATCACTACTTTCATTATGGATTTTTGTATCAAATACTAATGCTATGGAGGTGTAATCAGAAAGAGTTGATTCTACTGTTAATATATCATTATAGACTGCAGAGCGACGGTATTTGACACGCACCTCTGTAACGGCAAAAATGATGCCCTCTGCATGAAAATCTTTGAGTTCTATTCCTCTATCACGGAGATATTCCGTTCTGCTTCGTTCCATATATTTTAAGTAGTTGGCATAGTAGACAACATTGCCACAGTCCGTGTCTTCATAGTATACGCGAATCTTCATTGTTGTTTGTCTTTCTTGTCAAGGTTGTAGGTTCGAATTTTACGCCATAATGTTGAGCGAGAGATTCCCAAGGCTTCTGCTGTTTCTGTGTAGTTATGTGAAAATGCCTCAAGAGCTTGGTGAATATACTGTTTTTCAATTTCTGCGAGTGTTACAATATTCTCTTTTGATTCTGATGATTGAAGCTGTATGGGTGATTCCTGGGAGGGAAGGAGTACTCTCTTTTGTAACATAAATTCGGGAAGATCCCGTTCGGTAATCTCCTTGGTTTCCGCTAAAATCATGGCATGCTCAATAATATTTTCCAACTCGCGAACATTCCCTGGATAGTCATATTCTGCAAAGAGAAGCTCTGCTGCTTTAGAGATTGTAGTGATATTCTTGTTAAGAGTAGCGTTGTTACGGTGAACAAATAGATTGATAAGGCTGGGAAGTGTCTCTTTGCGCTCCCGTAGGGGAGGAAGGTTTAGATAAAACACATTGAGGCGGTAAAAAAGATCTTCTCGAAAGGTCCCTTCCTTAACCATGGCAACAAGGTCCTTATTTGTTGCAGCGATAATACGGGTATTGACTGTGCGTAGTGCTGAGTCTCCAACTCGTCTAAAGGAGTAATCCTGGAGAAAGCGAAGTAATTTTACTTGTGATGGTAGTGAGAGCTCACCCACTTCGTCAAGAAAGAGCGTGCCCATCTGAGCCTCTTCAACAAGTCCCATTTTGTCACGGTCAGCTCCAGTAAAGGACCCTTTTTTATGGCCAAAAAACTCGCTCTCAAAAAGGGTTTCTGGAATGCCACCACAGTTTACTGCAATAAATTTTCCCTCCAATCGCTGTGACATGCGATGGATTATCTTGGCAAAAAACTCTTTACCAGTGCCACTCTCACCACCTATGAGTACTGTTGAAGAGGTTGGTGCAATTTTTATAGCAAGCTTTAGGAGTTTTTGCATTGCCTGATTTGCACCCATCAAGTCATAAAGAATTCGGTGTTCGAATTCTAAATACTCCTTATTACGCGCGATTTTCAGAGATAATTTTTCGATTACTGTTTGCAGATCGGAACAGGTAATCGGTTTCATGAGATAGAAAGATGCACCATATCGCAGTGAATGGGTAGCGTTTTCGAGCTCGTGCAACGTTGTAAGAATAATTACCTCAGTTTTAGGCGAGCTCATTTTGATATAATTGATAAGGTCCATCTCATGGGCAGGTTTTTTTTCTATATCAATAATGATAATATCTGGCTTTTCTTTATCAAAAAGGGAGAGAGCCTCTTGGTGAGATTTTGCTTTAAAAATAACAAAGTTCTTCAAACAGAGAGATATATCAATCTCTTGAGAAAATGTTTTGTCAAGAGTAAGAATAAGGAGTTTTTTGTCAGTTTCTTTTTTACTCATAATGTTGGTATTGCTTATGGTTGAAGATTAAAAATTAAAAATAAATCGCAAAATATTATATTTCCAAGTATAATCAGCGAATCATTAAATTCTTTTGGTAATTACGACACGCACACCCAGAACACTTACCCTTTGCCAAAGTGTGTGACACAAATCGAGTTATGACAAAAAAAGCCTCAAAAACAAAGATAAAGACAGCGCCTATACTATGGTGGTTGACAATTTTTAGTGTTATTGTTTTTGTTGTTTTAGGGAACTGCTTTTTTGAAAGTGTCTGGTTCTCTCAGAGAACTGAACGCTTATTACGTTATGCTGCACTGGATAGCTGTTCAGCAGAAAAGGTCTCCTTCTCCCTTTTTCGTGGTGTCCGTATTAAAGACCTCAAAATTGATGAAGCGATTGAAAATGGTAAAACAGTATCCCTTAAAATTCCACAGTTAGTCATTCTTTTCAGACCAATAAAACTTTATAGCCGCTGGAAAACGTATAAAAAGGGAATACATAGACGCTTTGAGACAAAGAGGCATAAAAGATCGTCCTCGGGGAAATCCTTAGGTATTCTTTCAGATCTATATGGTTTAGTAAAAGAGCACGATCGACTATTGCTACCAGCATTAAAATTGATTTCAGCTAATGGTGTGGAGGTGTCTGTTGACAGCGTGGGGATACCACTCTATTCTCTGACTGGGGGTTCCTGTAAAATAAGAATAGACAAAAGAGACTCTTCAAAGATATACCTTAAAGGATCTGTAAAGAATGCATTAATTGGTGCACTCTTCTTTGAAAAAGTCCATGGTAAGGCACTGTTGCATGGTCCTTGTGTTACTGTTCAAAAAATAAAGGGAAACTTATTGGAGGGAAAGTTTTTGGGGGAGGGGCGTTGCTATTTCCATACCAATAAAATTGGCTACTGTCAGATCGAGGCAAAGCAGCTCTCCCTGGAGAAAGCCTATGCACTTCAGTCGGCGCAAGGAGGAGCTATGACTGGACGTGCTGATTTTACGTTACACATTGATTCCTCCTACGCTCAGATAGATTCGCTTCGCGGAAAGGGGTTCTTTACAATGAGCGATGTCTCTTTGGAAAAGCTACCGGCCCTGGTTAAATTTGTTCGACTTACAGACCTCTCGAGCTTATTTCATTTACGTTTTAGTGAAATAAGTGGTGCAATTGGTTTTTCTCACGATACTCTTTCCTTTGATAGTATAAATGGGGAAGGAGAGCCAGTTTCAGTTGTTTCGTCAGGATGGTACAGACCTGTAAAGAGTAGATACAATTTTGCTGTTAAAGGCATTTTTCAACCCCATTATCAGGATAGCTTACCGGAAATAGTTTGGAATGCTTTGGTTGCTGAAGAGGAAGGTAGACGCTCGTTTAAGTGCACTGTTTATGGGGATCAGAAATCCCTCAATATTAGCTTAGAGAAACAGGTCATGAGAAGAGCCCTTAATAATGCCTTCCAAAATTTTGGAAAAGAGTTAAGAAGTTTATTCCGACGGTAGCATTTTTCTTTAGCTGAAGAGATCCTGTTGGCCTGAGACAATAGTATCAAAATCACTACTGCGCCACTCTAAAATCGAGTCAGCAATTGGTTTTAACTGACTCTCAATATAATGATTATAATCAAGCGGAGCTGTGACCTTTTCAACTGGTTGTGGGCCGTCTATTGTAATATAATACCTGATAACAGAGCCCGGTTTAGTTAGATGCATCGCTGCCTGCACATGGGGTGGTTTGTGTGTGGTATACTCATTAAGAGGTTTACGTAACTGCTTACGATAAATTAGGCTTTTGTCAAAATGTCCCTGTTTTACTTTATTTACGGTGGTGATAATGAATGATTCAAAGGGTTGGTTTTGAAATATGAGTTTGTATAGAGTATACTGAAATTCACGGGCAAGTTGGGTCCAGTCCGAACGAGCAGCTTCCAATCCCTTAAAGATGAGTTGTATTTCTCCCTCCTGTTCGACAGCACCGCAATAGCGTTTTTTACTTCCCTGTGTGCTTCCTCGAATGGCAGGCATAAAAAAGTAGCGAAAGTGCTCATCAAATTCAAGTTCCAACGCTGAGTCTGCTGAAAATGCTTCGCTGATATGGTTTTGAAGCCAATTATTTACTTTGTCAACAATTTCCTTGCCAATAGTTAAGGCCTTGTTCTCTTTTCCCGGTCCAATCACCACAAAGAGCGAGTCCGTGTCACCATAGAGAACATAATGGGGAGTCTCCTGTTCTATAAATGATTTGGTGGATTTAAGAATATATTGACCAGTTTCAGTAATTGTCTGTGCTAAGGTTGGTGAAAAAAAGCGACAACCCGGTGATCCCAAGACTCCATAAAAACTATTCATTAATATTTTAATTGCATAGGAAAGCGGCTCGTTTCCAGTAGATTTAGCCTCTTTCCTAGCCTGCATAAGATCGAAGATAATTTTGGGAAGCAGGGCATTTTCTTTAGAGAAAGAAGCCTTGGTAGGACCGGTGATACATGGGGCATCCGTCCGTTTTGCTGCGAGTGGATCAATACAGAAGGTCATTATAATGGTAGGGTAGAGGCTCTTAAAATCAAGCATCAAGACATTTTCGTAAATGCCTGGTTTTGGCTCTAAAACAAAGCCGCCAGTTAAGGTTCCGGTAAAATGGGGAACATCCTCTTTGTCAATAGCTATATACCCCTTTCGGTGTAATCGAGGCAAATAGAGATAATCAAAGGCTGCAACACTTCTACCGAGCTGATCCAAGAGGTGGCCTGATCGCTTGGAACGCTCTATTGCATTAGCAAGAAGATTAGTCTTGTCAAATATCTCCTTTGTCAAAATCGCGTCTTCTAGATTGTATCGTGCTAAAGCCTCTTTGTCCTCCCGAAATAATTGATCAATTTTCTCTATCTTTTCTCTACCAGATTCTTCGATCAGTTTACCCTTCCCCAACATCTGGTGAGCAACAAAATTAAGAGAGAATCGATCAAAGGAGTAATTATTTGCTCGAAGCATAACTGGGACATCCAACACCACTCTTCCGGGAACAGCTATTCTATGTTGATGTGTTGAGTCTGTTCTTTTTCGAACAAGGGTGCCCTTGTCTCTACCAATTTCAAAGGGAATTCCCAAAATTTCACAGCGCCGCTGTAAAAAGACACAATCAAAGTTGATGACATTCCAACCGATAAGAATATCGGGGTCTTCCTCTTTAAGGTGCTGCAAAAAGTTGGTGATTAAAGCGCTCTCATCCTTGCAGAATAAAAGAGTTTGATCTTCTCTGCCAGTTCCAATCATGAACACTTTTTTATTCTTGCCAAAACTGGCAATACTGTATAGTGTCTGGCTTGACGTGTTGATTTCAATATCAAAGGAGAGTACTTCCAGGGAGCCATGAAAGTCACTTCCTCGAATTTTGGGGTTTTTGTATAGTACCTGACTCCCTTTCCTTGCAGGTGTGCCCGTGAGAGTAAATCCACCAGCCACCATTCGTTCCATGAGAAACCGCTCTGTTGGATAGATATCCGATTCAAAGGTAGCAATACCTTTCTCTTTTAAATCCAGTCGACACTGTTGATAGTGCCCATTGGTGGAAAAGTAGAGGCAATCCACATCGACACCATCCATGGTTTGAAGGGGCAATCCTTTTCTTTGATATGCCAACGTTGTCAAGTTTTGTGGGGTGGATCGAGCAATGAAAAATAGCGGTTTATAGTTATCAATAATAATGGAAATTGGCTTTCGAGATTCCGATACGCCGTGGAGATGTATTTCAAAATGATTTTCTTTATCAAAGGAGTGGGTGGTTAGAAGGAAAAATCGTTGAGGAGGTTTTTGTTGAGTCATGGTTGAGAGAAATAAGCCTATTAATGAAATATTCGTCCAATCGAATCGTAATGTATCCAAGGACCAAAATAAATATTAACCAAGGTTTAAGTACTATTTGGATTCAAGTATTGACTTATATACAAGGAGTAACTTATCATTAAATACAGTTGTTTATATAATTTGGGGGAAAATTATATTATACCTACACCTTAATAAGAGAATCGGTATAGATTATTATATATAATACACCAATTAAATACATAAGGAGGTAGTTGTGGAGGTAGATAATGTATGGGAAAAAATTAGAAGAGGTGTAAAAGAGGGTGCTGCTCTTTCAATGGAGAAGATTGAAGAGTATACACGCATTGGTAAACTTAAGATTGATGAATTCTCTGTTAAGCGTAAAATTGAGCGGAATTACGTGGATATTGGAGAACGGGTTTTTGAGCTTCTTGCTGAGGATAAGGGCTCGGAGATTGAAAAGGATATTCTTATCACCAATGCCGTGGATAATATCAATGCGCTGAAAGAGGAGTTAGAAGAGATAGATGAGAAGATCCAGGAAGCGCCAAAGGAAGCTAAGAGTAAAACTGAAGAGGGTGACGACGAGATTACTGGAATTTAGTATTGGGTATTAAAAGATTTTTTGTTTTAGTTCCACCGAGACAGAAACGGATCCGCTACATTAGGATCCGTTTTGGTGTTATTGTAGCTTTGTTTATACTGTTAGTTGGTGGCATCACCGGTTTCTTTATTCCCTTTAATGCTTTTACTCCCGATGTCGTTGAGCTCAATCAAAAAAACTATTTAACTGATCAAAACAGAACGCTCCTCTCAAAAATTCGCACCATGCGTGAGGTGTTTTTCGACCTGCAAAACAAGGTTGATACTTTAGAGAGAATGAAAGAACGCCTGGTCACGGTTATTGAAGCAGACATTCCAAAAGATTCCACAATGTCAACAAGTGTTGACAATCTGGAAGAGGCAAATCTTGACAATGTGCTTTCCTATTTAAATTCAGTAGAGAGTTTTTATAATAGCTTTGAGGTAAAGGTTGATAAGTTTCGAACCTATTTTGACAGAATTCCAGTCATTAAACCGATTTTTAAGGAATTCGTCATTAGTGCACCCTTTGGAAAGATGAGAGATCCCTTTACCGGTGATATGAAAATGCATAAGGGAATTGATTTTAGTGCAAAACGGGGAACTCCTGTGGTAGCAACCGCTTCGGGAGTCGTTGATCTATTAGAAAATCATAGTTATTGGGGAAAACGGATTCGTATTCGTCATAGCTATGGATTTTCAACCGTGTATGCACACCTGGGTAGCGTGAAAGTTCGAAAGAGTAAGCGGGTAAATAAAGGTGACATTATTGGAACGGTTGGTATCACAGGATTGACAACTGGGCCACATCTTCATTATGAGATTCATCGGCACGGTGTGTCTATTGATCCACAAAACTACTTCTTCAATGATAATATCACTTTAGCCTCCTCTGCAGCCCAATGAAGATACTGATTCTTCGGTTCTCTTCCATGGGTGATGTTGTCCTCATATCCCCACTGTTAACTACGCTAAAAAACCACCATCCGCAAGCTCAAATTACTCTGGTAACTAAAAAATTGTATGCAGATCTTTTTTCTGATGATGATCGGATCGATTCTACAAGGCATTATGCTAAAGAGTCTGCCCAAAAGCTTTTTGCTGACTTATCATCGCAAGGGTGGGATATGGTGCTTGACTTACAAAACAGCCGAACGAGCAGATCTCTTTGTAGAAAATACCTTTCTTATGCTCCCCTTAAATCATTTAATAAGCTTCATCTTCAACGAACAATCCTATTATTATTACGGTTAAATACCTACCAAAAAAAGGACTCTGTTGTCAAGCGCTATATTGATACAGCACATGTACTCAATCAAAAAAAAATTCCCACAGCAACATTACATTTTGATAACAACACCATTCCAGATTGTATACCCACAGCTTTTACTAATAGTCGAGATGAGCCAATTCTTGGTCTTTTTCCTTTTGCTGCATGGAATAATAAGCGGTGGCCTCAGGAATCATTTATTGCTGTGGGAGCTCATTTTATAGCAAAGGGATTTAGGATTATGATCTTCGGTGGACCTGAAGATAAGCAACGAGCTGATTCCATGGTGCAGACTTTGGGGGAGCGCTCTTTCTCTTGTGCTGGGAAATTAAATCTTTATCAAGTGGGATGTATGCTAAAAAAATGTTCACTTGCTCTGGGAAATGATACTGGATTGTCTCATCTTGCTCGAGCCTGTGGGGTAAGGACCGGTGTAATTTTTGGAGCGACAACAAAGCATTTTGGTTTCTTCCCCTATGGGGACCCTCCCTTTGTAGTATTTGAAACCACCCATTTTTGTCGTCCCTGTCATGCCCATGGTGGAAACCGGTGTTGGCGAATTACTAGACCCTGTTTAAAAAAGATCAACGTTAGGCAGGTGATTTCTGGCTTGGAAAGATTATTAAATTCATAAGAAAAATGTGTCCCATGTTTTATTTTAATGCCACTATGATGTTACCAAAATGTTTGACAGCAAGAATAGTTATTATCCTTATAATTTTATCTGGGTTCACCGTTACCAGAGCACAGGGAGATAAACAACAACGCTTTGAGCAGTATCTCATTGGTATTAAGCATGTTGAGTCTGCCTATAGTTTATCTGAACCAGAGAAGATGGCCTATTATAAAAAGCTTGTGGAGATCACGGGATTTACAGCGGATTCTGCAAAGGTGTACGTAGAAAAATATCGAGAACATCCAGAGAAATGGGCAAAATTAATTGATGATATTATTGCTTTTTTAGAAAAGAATGATAAAGAAAACCAGGAACAACAGGAATAGAGGAATACGATCGCTAGTATGAGCAATAACACCCTAATAGAATTCACCGATACCAACTTTGAGGAAGAGGTCCTCAAGTCGACCCAACCAGTAATTGTAGATTTTTGGGCACCCTGGTGTGGCCCCTGTAAAATGCTTACTCCAATTATTGAAGAACTTGCACAACAGTTTAAGGATTCAGTTAAAATTGGCAAACTTGATACAGACAATAATCCTCTTATTGCAACAAAGTATGCAATAAACAGCATCCCAACACTTCTTTTTTTGGTACATGGAACAATTAAGGACAAGGTAGTTGGTGTAGTACCCAAGGATGCTTTAATCTCAAAGATCCAAGCTATAATTACAACAGCATAATAGCTTTTTAGATCATCCAGAATATAAGAATATTTTTTACCTGTGTTTAAAAATCTGAAGTAAAAACCTATGAAATATCGATTACTTGGAAATAGCGATATTACTGTCTCAGAAATTGGTCTTGGCTGTTGGACCCTTGGCGGACTTAACTGGGAGGATGGTCGCTTTTCCAGTGGATGGAAACCGGTCGATATTGATGAGGCAAAGGCGGCTATTCACTACGCCATAGGACACGGTATCACTCATTTCGATAATGCCGATGTGTATGGCAATGGCGCTGCAGAAAGGCTCTTAGCTGACGCTCTTGGGTCGGAAAATCAAAGCGTGGTTGTCTCAAGTAAGGTCGGATGGTTTTCTGGTACAGCATTGCATGCCTATGAATCTGGTCATATCATTCACCAGTGTGAGCAATCCCTTACCAATCTAAATCGAGACTATTTAGATATTTACTATTTTCATCATCCAAATTTTGGCCCAAACGATTGTTACTTGGACGAGGCCTGTTTGGCAATGAATCGTCTGAAAGAGCAGGGAAAGATACGTCTCATCGGTCTTTCTGCTTACTCCCAGAGGGATTTTTCCCGCTTGATCCCAAAAATAGAACCAACTGTGGTGCAGAGTTGGGCCCATTGCATGGACTATCATTTTATTGCACCCAACTCACCACTTATGCAATTATGTAAAAAGTATACTATCTCCTTTGTCGCATTTAGCCCACTTAATCAGGGTCTGTTGCTAAATAAATATTCGAGTAGTAATCCACCTTCCTTTTGCGATGGTGATCATCGAAGTAATTCTGAAAAGTTTCGTAAAGAGAATTTACAACAGGCAGAACAGGGTATTGAGCAACTTAACGCTGAGTTTGGAGATTTATCGCAAGAGGAGCTTGTTCGATTGGCCCTACAATATGTGCTCCATCACGAACACGTCGCAGGTGTTATTCCCGGCTTTCGCGATCTGTCTCAGGTGGCAATGCATTGTGCTGCTGCAGATCGACCATTGAATGGTACAGAAATATCGGCTATTCGCAGAGCCTTTAAAAGCCAACAATAAACAACATCATTTGATATATACATAGGGACCTTTTCCTTCTGATAAAACAGAAAGAAATATGCTATTGCCAATATTGTTATATTAAATTTGTTATCCGGTGCTTTGAAGCTGATCACCAAATTACTAATAAAATTTCAGAAAAAATGATTGCTAAAAGATATAAGGCATTGAAATTAAGATGATTAATATGTTTTATGTGCTCACTTATTGTGAGCGCTTATTTAATTTAATGGCAGACAGGTCACCTTCATTTTGTTATCTTATAGTATGAAACAAATTCATATCACATCATCTTGTCGTTTTGTCCAGAGGAGTGTTGTATGAGTAATAAAAAAATCATCAAAAAATTACTACTCTTAATTTTAACTAGTTGTTTTGTCATTTATGCAAAATGGGAATTAGTGGGACTAAAAGGTGTCCCTGTCACAACTATTGATACGGACCCATCACTTTCTGCACCCAAAGCGTTTATTGGTACTGCGGGCAAAGGGATATATCGGTATGAATTTGCCATGGATACTCTTTTTCCCTTTTATTCAAGCAATACTGATTCCTTTGAGCTCTATATGCGAGATGTCAAGGCTTCTTCCTTTGACAAAGGTGTCTACTACGTCGGAACTGATAGCGGACTCTGTCTGTACTCAATGGGTGGGACAAATAAGTGGATCTGGCATAAAATGAATGGTATACCACAGGAACCTGTTTATGCAATCGCTGGTGCAAACCGTTCACTCTTTTTTGTTGCGACTAAAGAAAAGATTTATAAATCTAGCATGAGTAGTATTGATTGGAGACCGGTTCCTGTTTCTGATGCTCTTCCATCTTACCAGTCAGTGCCGTTTTTTGACGCCCTTCATATTCATCAACATAACGGAACCAATCTTTATGCTGGTTCGCATGTTACTAGCTCTTGGTCTTCATGGTTTGGCGCTGTGTCAAGTAGCGATGAAGGGAATTCCTGGACAGAAAATAACCAATCCTTAGTTCCACCTGTTAATGCTGTATATAGTTATGCCAGTTACAATGATACAAATTGCTTTTTCTTTGCCGGGACAGATAAGGGGGTATTTAGACAAATAGTAGGATTGAGTAGATGGGAGCGGTACAAACCGGGACCGTTAGATGGACAACAGGTAAATGATTTACATCTATCCAATTATGGTACTTTACGAAACACTGAACTATTTGCCTGTACAAAAAATGGTGCCTATCTTTTGTCAGCTTATCCAGAGGGCTCTATGGATGATGCACAATGGCGTGATTTAGCCCTTGGCAAAAAATCCAATTGCGCCTATGCCTTTCCCTATTTTAGTAGTCATTCTTATTGGTTAGTGGGTACTGATGATGGCCTATATAAATACACACGAGATATCTCCTTTGTAAAAAATCCCAACAATAAAAAGCTAGCAACAACAATAGTCGTACAACAACAAAAGAACATATTTTTCTTGAAGAATATTGATAATAAAGTAGTAACACTCTGCGTGTATAATTTACAAGGGAGACTGATAAAGCAGCATAACAATAAGGGGACAAAGGCAATATTAGATCTCTCGCAATTGTCTCAAGGTATGTATTTAGTTGGTTTACTGGCTAAAAATGGATCAGTACAACACACATTCCACATTAAAAATTATTAATTGATTAGTAGTAGAATATGCCCAATATTTTTACCTATTTTGACTATCGCCAATTTATAAAGGATTGTTGCCGGGAACGGCAAAAGGTAAATCCACATTTTTCCTATCGCTATATTTCACAGAAAATTGGATTACGCTCCACTGGTTTTCTTTCTATGGTTGTTGCTGGGAAACGAAATATTTCCGATCGGATAATTATTGCACTATGCAAAATACTCTCTTTAAAAAAAAGAGAGAGGAGCTTTTTTACCTCACTGGTTCGCTTCAACCAAGCTGAAACCCACGAGGAAAAAAGTCATTTTTATCAGGAATTACTCTCCTATAAAGAGAGTCCCATATCTACAATAAAACAGGATCAATATGAGTTCTATACAAAATGGTACTACTCGGTGATTCGTGAGCTTATCGCAATTCAACAAGTATCTGATGATCATCAGCATACAGCAAAGTTGCTCAAACCTCAAATCAAACCTGCCCAAGTTCGTGAAGCACTGGAGGTGCTTAGTCGGCTTGAACTCATTTATAAAGACAAAGAGGGAGTCTACAAGCGTTGTGAGCCAGTAATAACCACTGGAGAAACTGTGCGGTCTTTTGAAATTCATCTCTTTCATAAGGCGATGCTTGATCTCGCAAAATCAGCATTGACTAAAATACACCCTGATGAGCGGGAACTTTCAACAGTCACCATGAGCATTAATGAGGAAGCATATCAGCAGATCAAAGAAAAAACCGCACAATATCGGCGAGAGGTCATGGCAATTGCCAGAACAGTAAACGTGCCAGACAGTGTATATCAGCTCAATATACAAATCTTTCCTGTGGCAGAAAAAAAGGATAAATCATCAACATGAAACACCACTTTAGGATAGTTAGTACTGTAACAATCTTGATTGGTCTAATCTATGGATGTACCACATCTCTTCAAACTGATTCGGGTCAAGGTGGTGGTGCATCAGAGACAATTGCCCTTACTATATCAGGTGATAGCATCACAGGAAGCGTGAGATTGTACTTTGATAATAAAGATTCAGCGCTTTCTAATGTGTCAATCTATCTTTATGAGGATGACTATTTAACCTATGTTAATAATTTGGCGCTCAATTTTATTGATTCAACAACCACAAATAATCAGGGCGCCTTTACCTTTTCCAACCTCGTCCCTGGTGGCTATAATATCTTAGCCAAAAATAAAGTATCTATAAAAGATGCATTTCTTTCAGAGATTGTCATAAATGGGAATACAATCTCACTCATTGATACTTTAAGAAAAACTGGAGATCTATCAGGAACAGTATGGTTGATACGGGAAAATAGTAATTCTACCTTTGATACCATTGTGGCTCCCTTTTATGATGTATACATCCCTGGTTCTCCCTATGCAAATATTACCAACGCCAACGGAGTCTTTACACTATTAAATTTGGCCGTAGGGACTTTTCCGGTGATGTCAATGCGGGCTCGTGCTGTATTGGACACCTCCTCTTGGAATGGAAGTTTAGAAAATGCGATTATTATAATAAATAGCGCTTATAAAAATGATGTGACAATAAAGTCTGAGCTTTCACTAAAGGCGGTAAACATTTTTACAAGACATTAGGAAAGAACAAAGGAGAGAAAAATGAAAAATCCTATCATCACTGTCACCCTAATACTGGTATTAAATATCTGTCTACTGCATGCAGAATGGAAGTCAATTGGGCTTTCTGAGCATACAATAAATTGTGTTTTGTATGGTGGAGGGACAACTCTTGCTGCTACAAACAAGGGACTTTATGTTCAATATACGATTGGTAGTAAATGGCTAAATATTCCACATCCTGATTCAGTGGTCATCCCTGCTAAGAATGTTGTATGGGTAGATAATTCTCAAATAGCGGTTACTTTCAATAGTGGCACGAAATCAGATGGCCTCTTTATGGGAAGTTTTATTTGGGGGCCTCCTTTTTGGGTGTTATCATCAATTGATTTCCTTGATCAACCAACAGCTCTCTACTATGATGGCCATCAGTCCAATACACCACTTCTGTATGCTGGAAATGCTAAAAGCATCTATGTTTCTAGGTATAACCTCTCTTCCCAACAATTTGATACTGTAACGTCCCTCTATACGCCACCCTTTGCGTTTGGAGTAGAACAACCATTTTGCGCTGATATACAAATGTATAGCAGAAATGGAAGACTTTTTACTGGAGGATTTGATCGATCATCTATTAATCCTGGGAATGGAAATCTTTTATGGCAAAAAAGCCGAGACTCAATGATGGTTATCGTGCCAAAGCTTAAGGTGACCGCAATAACAGAGGAGATGCCTCGAGATTGTGTCACAACTCAAATATATTTTGGTACCAAAGATTCTGGTATTTTCTATTTCTCTCCTATTATGTCCCACCCCCCAGTAAAATTTTGTGAAAGCCCCAATGATGAGCCTGTTATTGATCTGGTGGCTGCACCTCCTTTGCAATCGCCAAGGCCTAAAACACTCTTTGCTGCAGTAAAAAGTGGCGTCTATTTTAAGTGTTTGCCAAAGGGTGCCTGGAAAAAGTTGGGAAATCTTTCTTATGAACCCACCTGCCTGGC
>JANQEN010000126.1 GCA_028278335.1 Chitinivibrionales bacterium
AGACTTTCAGGCTTTTCGGCCATATCACCTTGTAGATATGCCCTTCAAAACCTTCAAGTCTTACTAAATCATAATCTTGCACTTCTGCATCTACTCCTACCGCATAATCTGGGATTAACAATTTGGTTAAGCAAAAAAAAACTCATCAGCTTGTATAGTACTGATGAGTTATCAAATCGATTTATTGACTAATAAATAATTATAATCTAACCGATAATTTTAACATCCTCTGCTTGAAGTCCTTTTTTTCCCTGAGTGATAGCGAATTCAACTTCCTGTCCCTCTTCTAAAGTCTTATACCCATCCATAGTGATGGATTTGAAATGGACGAATACATCGTCATCATCATCACGTTTGATGAAACCAAAACCCTTGGTAGAATTAAACCACTTCACTGTACCAGTTTGACGCTCTGACATAAAAAAACCTTTCGTAAATAAAAAACATGTAACTATAAGCTACAGGTAATATAGCTCGTATTTGATTTCTTTTGCAAGATTTTTTTAAAAAAACCCTGATATTAATAAATTAACTGGGCCCTATGTTCCCGTATGCCCAAATCCTCCAGCGCCTCGCTTTGTTTCAGAGAGCTTTTCCGTTTCTTTAAAATCAACATCCAAAGGTACAGACATGGGGACCAACTGTGCTATACGCTCACCCCTTTTAATCTCAAAGGGTTCACTCCCAAGATTGATTAAAATAACCTTCACTTCGCCTCTGTAATCGGAATCAATTGTCCCGGGCGTATTAAGCACGGTCACGCCATGTTTAATCGCTAAACCGCTTCGTGGACGAACCTGCACCTCCTGCCCTTGCGGAATTTCAAAACAGAACCCTGTCGGAACCAATAATCGCTCTCCCGGTTCTAAAAGTGCAGAGCTCTCAATTGCTGCGCACACATCACAACCACTTGATCCCTTGGTTTGTTTATGAGGAAGCGGGAGCCCTTCTGCATGAGCAAGTCGCTTTACTGCTATAAATTGTATCTTTTCCATTGGTTCACTCTTTGCTAAAATAAAAGGGGAGCGGAAGATGCTCCCCTTTTGTTCAATAGTGTAACGTTTGTTATTTACTTATTCTTGGCTAATGCTTTGATGCTCAAACGAGGCTTCCCACGATCAAAGCCGATTAATTTAACTTGAACCATGTCACCCACCTTTAGAACATCTTCCACTTTATTAACTCTGTGCGGTGCAAGTTCAGAAATGTGAATCAGCCCATCTTTGCCGGGCATAAATTCAGCAAAGGCACCAAAATCAACAATAGTCTTTACTTTCGCATCGTAAATGGCATTGAGTTCAGGTTCAGCAACAATACCCTTTATTCTTTCCAATGCCTTATCCGCACCAGATTTCTCAGTTGCAAAAACGCGAACTGAGCCATCATCTTCAATGGTGATAGTTGTATCGGTTGTTTCTTGGATTTCACGTATAATTTTACCACCGGGTCCAATAATATCGCCAATTTTTTCCTTGTCAATGGTAATTGTTGAAATACAGGGAGCAAACTTGGAAAGCTCTTTGCGAGGAGCAGGAATTGCAGCTTCCATCTTATCTAAAATGGTATGACGTGCTGTATGAGCTTTGGCAAGAGCATCCTTCATAAGCTCTGGAGTAATCCCATCAATCTTGATATCCATTTGGATAGCAGTGATTCCATCACGGGTTCCGGCAACCTTAAAATCCATATCTCCCATATGATCTTCTGTTCCCAAAATATCCGTAAGAATCGCAACCTTTTCTCCCTCTTTAACTAAGCCCATAGCAACTCCAGCCACATGGGTTTTAATCGGAACGCCTGCTGCCATGAGTGAAAGAGACCCACTACAGACCGTGGCCATGGAAGAGGAGCCATTGGACTCCATTACCTCTGATACGATACGAATAGTATAGGGAAAATTTGCTTCTGCTGGGAGTATTGGGGCTAAAGATCGCTCCGCCAAATTTCCGTGACCAATTTCTCGGCGACTAACAAAGCCCATTCTCTTTGCTTCACCAACAGAGTAGGGTGGAAAATTATAGTGCAACATATAGGATTTATTGTACTCTGCTTGAATACCATCAATCCGTTGTTCATCCAATTTTGTACCTAAAGTAGTAACACCAAGACTCTGGGTTTCCCCACGGGTAAATAGTGCAGAACCATGCGCTCGCGGTAGGATATCTAAATCGCAGGTAATGTCACGAATTGTATCACAGTCACGCTCACCAATGCGAACACCACTTTCCAAAATAGTTTTGCGCATATCTTCCACTTCAAGTTCATGAAAGGCACCGGCAATAGCTTTTTCCTTTTCAGGAAATTGTTCAGCAAGTTGTTCCTGCGCTTCACTTAAGAGCTTATCCATACCAGCGTAGCGTTTCTTTTTATCACCACAAAAGCTCACTTCATGAATTTTGTCTTGTACAAGATCCTTAACTGCCTGGGCAATTTCTGGTTCTTCAACTTTTGCAGATTCAAAGGTTTTCTCGGGAACATCAAGCTTGCTGAGTAGCTCTTTTTGTAGGCCCACAAGTTTCTTAATATTTTCATGAGCAAAGGAAATTGCTTCAACGAATTTATCCTCTTCGAGCTCAAACGCTCCACCTTCAACCATCATAATTGACTCTTCTGTGCCAGCAACGACAAGGTCTAAGGGGCTACTAGCTGTTTCTTCAATAGTAGGAAAGACTTTAAGCTTATCATCGACAATACCAACACGAACACAGGCAACTGGTTGGCTAAAGGGAAGTTCTGACATACATAAAGAAACAGAAGCTGCAGTCACCGCCATAACATCGGCACTATATTTTTCATCTGCAGAGATTACTGTGTTGATAATCTGAACTTCATTAAAATAGCCATCAGGAAAGAGCGGGCGAATCGGTCTATCTACTATACGGGCACTCAGGACTTCACTTTCGCTTGGCTTTCCTTCCCGTTTAAAAAAACCACCCGGTATCTTGCCAGCAGCATAGGTCTTGGCGATAAATTCGACGGTGAGCGGGAAAAAATCGATCTCATCTCGCGCTTGGCCACCACAGGCTGTGGTTAACACCATTGTATCACCCATACGAATGACCGCGGAACCATTTGCCTGTCGGGCCATACGTCCGGTCTCTAATGAAATGGTTACACCATTCATTTCAAGTTCTGACGTTTGAATTGTCATTAATTTCTCCAATTAAAATTGTGGGGAACACTCTAAAGCATTTACTAATCCATCATGGAAGAGATGCTTGAGTCCTCTTAAACACATGTTAACGTTTTTAATGGTGCTATTACTTTCTAATACCAAGTTTTTTAATCAGCGTTCTGTAACCCTCAATATTGGTATCTTTAAGGTAGTCTAGCAATCCTCTTCTTTGGCCAACTAACTTTAAGAGGCCATAACGCGTATGATTATCCTTTTTATGTACCTTCAAATGGGCGGTAAGGTCATTAATACGCTGAGTGAGAAGGGCTATCTGTACATCTGTGTTTCCAGAATCATTTTCATTTGCACCAAATTCTGAAATAATTTCTTTCTTACGCTCCTTTGTAAGAGGCATAACTGTTCTACTCCTTTTGAAAAAACTGTATTACTGAATTGATATCCTTTTTAATTTGTTCAACAAGCAGATCAACCGTTGTGAAGGTTGTATCATACCTAATGAAATTGTAGAGCCACAATGCTACTTTTTCTTGTAGTTTCGGGTCAGTCTCGATGGGATCCAAGGAATAAAATTCAAAGTGATAATCCCGATCACCAAAGGTAGGACAGTTCCCGAAGTAGAGAGCTCCACATAGTTTATATGAGCCATATTCAACGGCTGCTGCGTAAACACCAGGTGGTGGAATGACTTTATGCGAAGGGGGGCAACGAAAATTTAAGGTGGGGTATCCTAATTCAGTACCCTTTTTCTTGCCTCGAATCCGCTCTGCAAGGATCACGTATGGGTGTCCCAGCATCTCCACAGCTTTGTCAACATGACTTGCACTTAATAATGTTCGAATTCTGGTAGATGACACAGTTGACGATTCATCTGCATGCAGATCCACAGAAATCATAGAAAAATGGTTTTTGCCACCTATATTTTGCAAAAAGTTATGATCACCGGATTTATTTTTTCCAAAGGTATGATTCTTTCCCATTATCCATTCCACTGCACCAAAACGCCTTATAAGGATTTTTTGCACAAACTCCTCGGGCGACATTTCAGCGATTTCCTGATTAAAATGGATACAGGCTAGGGTATCTATACCATATTTCTTTAAGAGGATGGCCTTTTCATCTAACGTTGTTAGGTAATGAAAAACGGTTTGAGGAATAAAATAGGATCGCGTATGTGGCTCAAAGGTGAGCACAATAGATCGGGCATTTCGCTCTTTTGCCCGGGTTATAAGTGTTTCAAGCAAAACCCTGTGTCCCACATGAACCCCATCAAAATTACCTACTGTAATAACGCTCTTTTGAGCAGCTCCTAGAGGTGAGTCTGGTTTAATTATATGCATACCTAAACAAACACCTTTTCTGGGTGGTAGCGACCAGGTCCTTTTTTATTGGCAACAGCCATTAATACTCGCTCTGGTGAAAACATAAGCACCGTTGGAGAATCGACCGTTTCGTCTACGTCAAACTCCTTACCATACTGCACTGCATCGACCTGTTGGGGGTTTGCCGTAAAGGAGGGGAAACCAGAAAACATCTCATATATTGAGATGATATGGCTTTTTGCATCTCTTTGTAGTATGTCAAGGGTGATTGCCTTTTCCACGGTATGTTTAGCAATAGCAGTTCGCCGAATTGATGAGGCAAACCCCACAGACCCTGCCTGTAAAGCAATGTCTCGCGCCAAGGATCGAACATACACCCCCTTGGAACAAACAGTTTCCAAAGAGGCTTCATCATTGTTATAACTGAGAAGTGTCATCTTGTGAATGGTAATCATCCGTTTCGGCATTTCTACCGGTTTATTCTTTCGCGCTAAAGCATAAGCTCGGGTACCATTAATTTTAATAGCCGAATACTGTGGTGGTTCCTGTTCAATTGATCCCAAAAAGGGCTTGAGGGCATCTACAAGTTTTTTTTCAGAGGGAATGGGTTTCCCTTCATCAATTAAGGCTCCCTCACTATCTAAGGTGTCGGTAGTCTTACCAAACAGTATCGAAAATTGATACATCTTAGGTTCAGAGGGAAGATAGGGTAGTAGTCGCGTTGCTTTGCCAATTGCCAACAACAAGAGTCCTGTAGCGCAGGGGTCGAGGGTGCCACTATGACCGATTTTTTTAATCGACAGTGCTTTCCGAGCTTGTCGAATTACGTCAAATGAACTCAGTCCCTGTGGCTTATCTACAAGAATGAAACCATCCAAAGGCTACCCCAGTTTCTCTTTAATCATAGCAAGCATCTTTTCTATTGCTTTGTCAAGAGGAAGATCTATGGTACATCCGGCAGCACAGGTATGGCCACCACCGCCGGGTATGGCCTGAGCAATTTTTCCAACATCCACGGTCCCCTTTGAACGGAGGCTGAAATGCGTGGTGTCCTCGGAGTATTTAATAAAGAGTCCTACCTCAACATCAGATCCTATGAGAGCCTGATCAGACATACCCTCGATGTCTCCATAAAATATTCCCAAGTTGTCAATCTGTTCTGTGGAAATCTCCATGGAGCAAATTCGATTATTATGATACAGCTTGAGTGTTGACCAAATTTTTGCCCGTAACTTTAGGCCCTGTGTGCTATAGGATGAATAAATCTTGCGATATATCTCGGAACAATCAGCGCCTAACTCGGCCAATCCAGCACAGATACGTAAAACTTCTTTGTCTGTATTAGAGAAAGCAAATCCACCAGTATCGGTTAAAATACCGGCGTAAATTGTCTCAGCAATTGAGCTGGGATAGGATATAGAACAGGCTTGAAAAAATTCATAGAGCATTAAGCTTGTTGCGGCAGCGTCACAATTGATAATATTGAGATGACCAAACCGAGAGTTGTCTTTGTGATGATCAATATTTACAATATAGGAAGCGATCTCTTCATACCCCTCCCAACCTATTCTTCCTGGATTTGAAGCATCTAAAATCACCAATACGTCAAATTTTTTAGAGGGATGATCGGTAACAATTTTATCACTGTTCTCTAAAAAATGAAATTTTGACGGCACAGGATTAGTATTAAAAATGACCGCCTGTTTCCCTAAAGAACAGATGTACCAATACAACGCCAGTTGTGAACAGATACAATCGCCATCTGGATTTACATGAGAGGAGAGAATAAATGAGTCATGGGACTCGATAGTTTCCTTTAATTTAGACCAAGTCATCCTTAATTTTCTCAAGTAAATTATTTATACGCTCACTATACTCAAAGGATGAGTCAATTTTAAAAGAGAGTTTTGGGAAGTTTTTTATCTTCACCTTGGCAGCAACACACTTTTGAATGAATGAAGATGCTCGGTTCAGTGCTATAAGAGAGCCTTTCTTCTCTTTTTCATCGCCATAGATACTGATAAACACGACAGCACTACGCGTGTCCGGCGCCAGCTTAACTTCAGTCACAGTAACCACATCAGGAATACGGGGATCATTGATCTTATTGGCAATCGTCCATGAAATTTCACGGAGCAGTTGCTCTTTTAATCGATCAAGATGAAACTGTACCGAGGACATTCGAACTACTCTTTCCGTGTCAACTTTCTTGAAACTGAAACCTTCTCATACACCTCAATGCGATCGCCAACTTGATAGTCGGAATGTTTATCCAAAGTAATACCACACTCATATCCAGACTGTACTTCCCGCACATCATCTTTATGACGTTTCAGGGAGGACACCTTAGAATCAACAAGCTCAATATCGTCGCGGATCAAACGAGCCAAGGCATTACGAACAACGGTTCCCGATGTTATCATACACCCTGCAATCTGCCCAAACTTGGAAATCTTAAAGACCTGACGAATTTCAACATTGGCCACGACCTTTTCCTTTATTTCCGGTGCGAGCATACCTTCCATGGCATCCTGGATTTCACTGACCGCTTCATAAATAATGCGGTATGTCCTGATGTCAATACCCTCTTGTCGAGCCAATTCACGAATCTTTGAATTTGGATTAAGATGAAAACCGACAATAATTGCCTTTGACGCGGTAGCCAGCATGATATCGGTTTCTTTAATAGCGCCAACACTCTTGTGAATCACATTAACTTTGATTTCATTGGTAGAGAGCTTTTCCAGGGATGTAGCAAGCGCTTCAACAGAACCGTCCACATCGCCCTTGATAATGAGATTAAGTGTCTGAATTTCACCCTCTTGAATTGCCTCATAGAGGTGCTCCAAGGATACCGCACCAATCTTACGAAGTTCGCGCTCCTTTTGTGCCAGTCGTCTTCTGCCGCTTATCTCCCTCGCTTCCTTTTCTTCTTCTACAACCTTAAAGGAATCACCAGCTTGTGGTGTTCCAGAAAGACCAAGCACAACAACCGGTTGTGATGGGCCTGCCTGTTCAACCGATTTGCCTCGCTCGTTAAAAAGGTCACGAACTCGACCAAAATGGATACCCGTCACAAAGGAATCTCCTTTGTTAAGAGTCCCTTGCTTAATAAGAATAGTTGCAATTGCACCCTTTCCTTTGTCAAGCTCTGCTTCAATAACCACACCTCGGGCTAATCCTTTACTGGCAGCCTTCAATTCCAGGATCTCAGTTTCCAAGGCTAAAAGCTCTAATAGCTTGTCAACACCTTCACCGGTTTTTGCCGAAATGTCAACGGAGGAGATCTGACCACCGTAGTCGGATACCACGACATTGTATTGCGCCAACTCACCTTTGATTCTGTCAATATTGGCTGTGGGAAGATCAATTTTATTAATAGCAACGATAACCGGCACGTTTGCTGCTCTGGCATGGTCAATAGCTTCTTTTGTCTGTGGCATAACACCGGAATCTGCGGCGACAATAAGTACAACCACGTCTGTTACTTGAGACCCACGGGCACGCATAGCAGTAAACGCTTCGTGTCCCGGTGTGTCAAGAAAGGTTATTTTTCCATGCCCAGTAACCACTTCATAGGCCGCAATATGCTGGGTAATACCACCCGCTTCGCCGGCAATAACATTGGTTTTACGGATATAATCAAGCAAAGAAGTTTTTCCATGATCAACATGTCCCATAATCGTGACAACCGGTGAGCGTGGTTCTAGCTCATACTCCACCTCATCGGCACTTAACTCGGCCTCCTCTTCAGCGTATTCACTCATAAGCTTGGCCGAGTAGCCAAACTCGTCGACGACCAACTCAATAGTTTCAAAATCTAATCGTTGGTTAATGGTTACAAAGAGACCCAATTCCAAGCACTTGGCTATTACCTCGGAGGCGTTAATGCTCATCATGTTAGCCAACTCATTGACCGTGACAAACTCACTGACATGGAGCTCCTTTTTCTCTTCATCGGCTTCCAAAGGCTTGTCAGTGATGTCTTTTTTGTATTTTTTCTTTGTGGAGCCAGCTCCAATTTTTGCCAAGGTTTTCTTGATATTGGCCTTCATCTCTGTTTCATTAACTGCTTGTCTTTGATGGCGACCCTTACCACCTTTTTTCTTGGCCTTCTTAGCGGAGAGTGGTTTCTTCGCAGCAGATTCAGTGCTTGCTGTCGCGGGAGTTTCCTCCTTAACAAGAATTTCATCTGCCTTTGAGTCTTCAAATTTAATCGTTGGTTTTTCTACGCTACGACGTACATGCCTTCGTTCCCGAGGCTCTCTTTTCTTCGTCTCCTGGGGGGCAGCTTCCTCAGCAGCTTTAGGTTCAGTACTCTCTTTAGCTGGTTTACCCAGCAAGTCCTCTTTGGCTTTAGCCAACTTCTTTTTCTTTCGGGCATACTGCTTTTTAATTTCAGCCCGGTCCTGTTCAAACTTCTGTTTTATCTTATCGCGCAGGTTGCCGTCAACAGTGCTCATATGACTCTTTACAACAATACCCATTCCCCGCAACATCTGGATGAGCGCTTCACTTGAGACCTTGAATTCCTTTGCAAGATTGTAAACTTTTTCTTTTGCCATGTAAGAGCCCTTTCGGCAATACCTAGTTTCTATCGCTATCGTCTTCTTCCGGAGCTACTTCAGACTCCGCAATCACCTCTTCATCACTACTATCGTCCTGATTGACAAATTCCGCAGCCTCAGGTTCTTCTTCAGATTCAGGTTGTTCAGAAGATACTTTATCCCCATCTTCCAGTTCTACTTTTTTATCGTCTGTATCACTTTCTTCAAGGGTCACCTCATCTTCGTTGTTTAGCCCATCTTCTGTAATGACAGATTCCTGCTCAGAAGCATCGACAGCATCTTCATCACTGGTATCTTCGGGAGCTAAACCAAACTTCTCCTGTATTTTGTCGCTTAAAATCTCATCCCGTTGTTCTTCGGTAAGCTCATCGAATTCAATATCACCATATATGTCGATCTCTTTTTCCAAAAATTTTGAGGAGAGACGAATATGCTGTCCCTCTTTTCCAATAGCCTGAGCAAGATCATCTTCACTGACAATAACAACAATTTTTTCCAATCCTACCGGTATAACCCGCTTGACTTCAACCGGAGAAAAGACTCGTCGTACCAAGAGATTGATTTCATCGGTCCAATTAATAATATCCATTCGCTCATTGGAAAGTTCACGCACAATTGCCTGCACACGGTTACCCCGCATGCCAACACAGGCACCCACGGGATCTACGCGGCTATCATTAGTTGCAACCGCTACCTTTGCTCGAAATCCAGGAGCTCTCACAATCTTTTTAATTTTTACGATGTTTTCGAATATTTCCGGTACTTCAATTTCAAAGAGTCGCTCTAAAAAGGACGGAGAGGTGCGTGACATAATAACCTGGGGCCCTTTTTGATTCTCCACAACCTCTTTAATGCAACCACGAACTGTATCACCCTGACGAAACCGCTCTTTTTTAATCTGCTCTTTGTAAGGAAGCAGTGCTTCGGTTCTGCCCAAGTTGACTAACACATTTCCTTTGTCAATTTGCTGTACTGTTCCCGTAACCAGCTCACCAACACGTTGTGAATAATCTTCGAATACTTTTTGACGCTCGAACTCACGAATCCGTTGCATGATGATCTGTTTTGCTGTCTGAATTGCTGCACGACCAAACTCATTGATATCAAGCTCGCCAACGACCTCGTCACCAATTTCAAGTTCTGGATCAATCTTCCGTGCCTCATCAAGTAAAATTTCTGCTGCAGGATCTTCTACAACTTCTACTACATTTTGAACAGTGTAAGCTTCTATAGTACCTTTCTCTTTGTCAACAGAAACCTCAACGTTTATAGAATTATCAAGGTATTTCTTAGCCGCCGAGATAATAGCATCTTTTAAAGAATCAAGCACCACATTCATGCTTATGCTTTTCTCTTTAGTGACGGCACTGAGTGCTGCGACAATATCCATTGCCTTTATTGCTTCACTTTTTTTCTTCTTTTGAGTAGCCATTATCGCCCTATCCTTCTCGATCAATAATGTTATTTAAAAGTAACTTCCACTTTTCCACTATGTACCGTGGAAAGGGGAATTGTTACGGTCTTTCCTTTTGAATTCAGCTTCAAAGAGCCCTCTTTACAATCCATAAGAGTCCCCCGCATCACCTTCTGTTTTGGGTCTTCTTCTTGAAGAAACAGTTTAACATCCTTTCCAAGAACCCGTGAAAAATCTTTCTCCGTGGTGAGTAACCTATCGATTCCAGGAGAAGAGACCTCCAATGTGTAGGTACTATCGGAGAAATTTTCCACATCCAATAATATTGATACTTCATGGCTCACCTCTTCACAATCCTTTATCGAGACACCGCCCTCTTTATCAATAAAGGCTCTTACTATGGAACGCTTCCCTGCCTTGATATATTTCAACTCCACAAGATCAAATCCTAAACGTGTCAGTTTTTTTTCAATCAAAGGTTGTAGCTGATCAATTGTTGGCATGAAAGTTTCCACTATAAAAAAACGGGCTTCCGCCCGCATTCAAAAGCAACCCAAATAATTATATAAATATAAGTGTTTTTTAGTAATTTTGACAAGATATATTCAGATAATTATAATAATGTAATACGTAATCATTTTCTTTTAAGCGATCGACCAGTAGAAAAATCACCCCACAGGGACTATAAACTCATTAAATAGCCAAAATAGATTCGCTATATTTATTCTTTGAAACTGGACAATCCTCTACATTATTGTATTTTTTTATTGTATACTATTGTGAAATAGTAGGTTATCCGCCTTTGGACTATTCACTGGTTCAGAATTTTTGTGCGAGGAGATAACCTTATTTATGAAAAAGGGCTACTATGTTAATTGAATTTTTATATCAACAAACAGACACCTATCTCTTTTATAGCCGTCTCTTTAGTACGGCTGTTGCGGCACTTCTTTCATTTACCTTGGCCATGCTCCTCTTTCAGCCCTATATTCGGTTTCTTCAGAAGTACAATGTGAGCTCTGAATTAGAACAGTCGACTCAGGCAAGACAGCCGGTGATGCCCGCTGGCATTCTGTTTCTACTTATCATCTCCTTTACCTGCTTGATAACTGCTCGATTCAATTCCTATGTTATCTCTGCGCTTATTATTTATGTCTTTTTTAGCATCATTGGTGCAATTGATGATATTGCCAAAGTAGTAAACAAAAGACGACTGGCCCGCGGTTCTATAACAAAAGAGGAATACCAGTACAAGGCCGACGGTATTTCAGCCAGTCTTCGACTAATCCTTTACCTGATCATCTCACTGGCAGTGGCGATCCTTGCGTATAAATATATCCCCAATATCAATGGCCACATTACGGTCCCCTTTCTCAGTGTTGCACGAAAATTTCCCTATATGCCTGTGTTGCTCTTCATTCCCTTTATGACTTTGGCCATTGCGATCATGGCAAACGGGGTAAATTTTACTGATGGATTTGATACACTTTCAACGGTTCCTCTGATTACCTGCTCGATTTTTGTTGGTATCATTTCTTATATATCAAGTAATAGTGTTTGGAGCAAATACCTTTTGATACCCTATATTCAAGGAGTAGAAGAGGTCTTGCCTCTTACTGGTGCTGTGATTGGAACACTGCTGGCGTTTCTTTGGTTTAATTCACCACCTTCGTCAATAATCATGGGTGATTCTGGCTCCGTTGGGTTAGGTGGGCTTATTGGCATTCTCTTTATTTTTATCAAAGCTGGATTTTATTTGCCCATTTTAGGATTTATTTTTGTATTAGAATTCCTCTCTACTTTTTTGCAAATCGGCTATTTTAAGTTGACAAAAAAGCGCCTCTTTAAAATGGCGCCTATCCACCATCACTTTCAAATTCTCATGCGAGCCAAGGGTTACTACGGTACCGAGGCCAACATTAAAGCAAAAATAACCTGGCGGTTTCATATCATTTCAGCACTATTTTTAATCATCGGAACTATTCTCTTTCTCAAAATTCGTTAACAAAAGGTAAGACAGACAACATATGGTAACGGACACAAAAACCTATTATACCTCACCTGCAGGAAAAGAGTTTACCCTAACCGCAGGGCGATTTGCAGGGATTCATCCAGCAAGTACCGTGTTAGACATCGGTTGTGGCTATGGGGAAGGGGTCTGCAATATGACCCAAGAGTTTCGCTGTAAAGCGGTTGCCATTGACATAAACGAAGAGAATGTTGACTTTGCGCAAAACCTTGCTGTGGAACGACGAGTCAGTCATTTGATTCATTTTGAACAGAACGACATTTTGCAGATGGACTTTTCTGAAGAACCCTTTGACCTTATTATGGCGGAGGGAGGTATACTGAGCTATCTCGGTCGTAAAGACGCCTTTAAACGTATGCGCTCCTGGCTTGTGCCTCGGGGTTGGATCGAATTCTCCGACCTCATTCTTCTCTCCGATAAAGTACCCAACGAAGTATTATCGATCTTCGACTACGATACCTATCTCTATGAATCAGAGTCTTCCTATCGACGTCTTATTGAGGATGCGGGTTTTACCATTCAGTTTATCTGCTTAGTACCACCCAGTGGATGGGATAACTATTATGCCCACATGGCAAGACGCTTAGAAGACAATCAGGGTTTCTTTGCCAATCAGGAGGTCAAGCTCGCTTTTCATAAGGAAATTGACATCTTTTACCGGTTCGAAGGCTTTAGGTTTGTGGGATATTTGGTCTGTATTGTGCGAAAAAAGGACTAGACACTGCTTTATAAATTATATTTGCTATCATGAATTTTGACAATAACGACAGTGACATATTCGATTTAGAACAATTAGAGCGGATTGATTTTCAAAAAGAAAATCCTCCCCCTAAGAAACGTCCTGAACCACCACAAAAAAAGGTTGTGGGCAAACGCTTTTTAACCCTCTTTTTTATTGTTGTCCTTATTCTCTCCTGTATAGCTGGCATGGGTCTAAAATTCCTACACTATATTTATATGACCCTACCAAAACCAGAAGAACTTAGCAACATTCAACCCTCTTTAGTTACCAAGGTTTACGCATCGGACAGTTCCCTTGTTCACGAATTTAGTGTGGAACGTCGCTTCTGGGTCTCCTTAAATGATATTCCCAAGGAACTGCAACAGGCGGTTGTTTCTATTGAGGACCGACGTTTTTATACGCACTGGGGCATTGACATTAAAAGAATCTTTGGAGCGGTTGTGGTCGATGTAATTAGCGGCGAATACGCTCAGGGTGCTTCAACCTTGACTCAGCAGCTTGCCCGCAATGTGTATCTCACCTCTAAGCAGACACTAATTCGCAAAATCAGAGAAATCCTTACAGCCATACAGCTGGAAGCCTACTACACAAAAGATGAGATCATGGAGCTCTATCTCAACATGGTCTACCTTGGTGCTGGGGTGTATGGTGTTGAAGCTGCAAGTCAGCGCTATTTTAGCAAACCCGTAAAGGAACTAACACTCAATGAGTGTGCTGTTCTTGCGGGCTGTATCCAATTGCCCGAGTACTACCGTCCAGACAGAAAGAAAAATCACAAACGTACGACTATTCGCCGTCGTAGTGTTTTGATAGGTATGCGCAAGATGGGCTTTATTTCAAAGGCTACCGCCAAACAGGTCGCCGCTGATAGTATCCCTTCAAACCCACAGCCTGCGGTCTCTAAAAAGGCTCCCTATTTCATTGAGGTAGTTCGTCGTCACATGGAGAAAACCTATGGCGAACATAAGCTTTACAATGGAGGGCTCTCCATTTATACGACACTGGATGTCAAGGCCCAGGACACCACTGACTGGGCAGTATCCTACTTCTTGGACTCGCTCCAGCGTCGCACAAACCGTCTCTTTTTAGACAGTACTCTGGCGTATAAAGATCTCAAAGTTTCAAAGATACATTACCTGAACAACTTTGACTCCATTTATACGGCAAACAAAGAGTTTTATAAGGAACTACCGGACTCACTCCGACTCCGAATTGTCCAGGCATCGGTTGTTGCCTTAAACGCGCATACCGGTGCGGTACGAGTACTAACCGGTGGTCGTGATTTCAGTGAGAGCAAGTTCAACCGTGCTATGCAAGCACGCCGTCAACCGGGCTCAGCCTTTAAGCCCTTTGTGTATACCGTTGCCATTGACAGTGGGTTCACCCCCGCATCCATTGTGATGGACCAACCCATCACCCTGGAAACTCCCGAAGGGTTGTGGCGACCTGAGAACTATGAACATGAGTTCTATGGGCCGGTAACCATTCGACACTCCCTTAAAAAATCGATTAACCTGGTGGCAATTCAAGTATTGCAGGATATTGGCGCTTACAATGTTATTAACCTAGCAAGGAAGATGGGACTCAAGCATCGCCTCAATCCAGTGCCTGCCTTAGCTATTGGTGCCTGTGAAGCCACCAACATGGAAATGACCTCTGCCTATAGTGTCTACCCAAATTATGGATTCCAGGCAACTCCCTACTTTATTGAAGCGGTCTTTGATAAAAATGGACGATGTTTAGAAAAACACGAACCCGAATCGAAGCAGGTTATCTCTCCCCAAACAGCCTTTCTCATGAGTAGCATGCTCACCACAGTAGTACGAGCAGGAACTGGCGCCCAGGTGGGCGCTCGAGGATTTCATCGACCTACCGGTGGTAAAACCGGCACAACCAACGACTACTCTGATGCCTGGTTTATTGGATTCACTCCACAAATCGCTTGTGGTGTCTGGGTTGGTGTTGATGAGCGCCGTTCCATGGGCTATGGCGTTACCGGCTCTAAAGGCTCAATTCCCATTTGGGTAGCGACTATGAAGTCACTTCATCGCAAGCTACCGCTCAAAAACTTTGAGCAGCCAAAAAATATTGCCTATGCTAATTTCTGTCGCACCACCAATAAATTAGCGACCCGCTACTGTCCTGATGTTTATCAGGAGTTTATCAAAGCTGATCACCAGGGAGACACCTGTGATGTGCATGTTGCCCGCGGGTATCGACGCCCAAAAAGCGTTATCAAACGATTGGGTACCAATAAAAAGGGTACTACCAACATAGAGAAAAAGAAAAAGAGACGGTCACTTCAATTTTAGTGGCCCTATTCAATCACCCATAGCAATCAACCCCAGAACAGACACCAATGTTACTCTCCTCAACCTTAGTGTCAGCTATGCATTCTTACCTAAACACCCAAAAGCACTTTAGCTGTTTGGATTAATCAGTGTGTCATTATAGATATATTATAATTGATTATGTTTAATTGAGCGGTGGGATGATATAATTATTACAGGTACAACTGTTAAAATTCAAACAACCGGTGATAAGGCGCCCCTTTAATTCATGTCCCAAGACAATGATTTTAAAATAGATCCAGTCTCTGGAAAGGCTACTTTTAAAAACCCACCTCGCCTCCCCAATGTAGAAAATAATGAGCAGGTTGGTTCTGGGCGAGTTACTGCACTTTTGGGTTATGGCGGTATGGCTAATGTCTATGAGATTTGGGACCCTCAACTCGAAGTGTATCGAGCCGTAAAAATCATTAAGCCAGACTGCACCAAAGAGGCCTTAGAGAGATTCTACACAGAAATAAAGATTACTGCAAAATTAAACCATCCCAATATAATCGACATTCATAGTGTAGGAATTTGGAGTCAACTTCCTTACATTGAAATGGAGCGAGTAAAGGGTATTACCCTCCGTGAAATCATTGATACCTTTGGCGCACTTCCACCAAAACTTTGTACAGCAGTAGGCATTTTAATATGTCGTGCTTTAACCTACGCTCATAGCCAAAAGTATACGCTCTATGGCACCACTTACCATGGCATCATCCATCGTGATCTAAAACCGGGTAACATTATGATCTGTCCTGAGGGGTTGCTCAAACTTATGGACTTTGGTATTGCCCGCCCTATAGATGCCTCTTTTCATACATTAGACAACACAATCGTTGGTACGATTCAGTACATGCCTCCCGAGTTGCTGCAGGGAGAAAAGATCGATGTGAGAACTGATATTTATGCATTAGGAGCAACGTTGTATGAGATTCTAACCGGGGTCAATGCCTTTCCAGAATCAAACTTTGGCAAGCTTGTACAACATAAACAGAAAAATCAGTTTCGTCCCCTTAATGGATTCAAGATTCTAATTCCAGACAAGCTCCGCAAATTGATTCATAAGTGCATGCAACAAGACAAAAACAGACGAGTGGCAAGTGCTCAAACTGTATTGCGTGAGCTTGAAAAGGTTCATAAACGACTTACCTCGGAAACCCCAGAGTTTATCCTCAATAAATTTTGTGCCAACTATCGGAAAGCCAAGTACATACCCGCCCATGGCTGGGCTATTCCCTGGCACACTATTGTCTCAGCCATTGCCTTTGTGGGAGTCTTGGGATTTGCCATCTACTTTAGTAGCACCTTCTTGGAGTATCTTAGCTTAAACAGAGAAGTCGAAAAAATAACCCTTACTGACGAGCTTTCTAAGGAGGAAAAACTAAAATTGGTTGATTATATCAAACCCAAAAAAAAGGAATCAAAAAAAGAGAGTGCCTCAAACGCCAAAAGGAGAATAGAAAAAAAGAGTACTTCCACTGCTATATCCAAGAAAAAAGTAAAAGAGCAGAAACCCGTCATAAAACAAGCTACAGCAAAAGAAAAAAGGGCAAAACCCAAACAGCAGACTCTGCTTGAAAAACTCACAGAAAAACATGGTACCAACAATCCTGTAGAACTGGCCTCTAAGGAGCTACAAGCAGGAAATGCTCAAAATGCCTATGCACTCTTCATACACTTCTCTGCGTCGCAAAATGCATCTCCCCAGGCAATTATCTATAAAATCAGAGTGTTACAAAAATTAACCAAGCACCGTGAATTAACCGCCCTTGTCTCAAATCATGCGGTTAAGGATGGTGAGTTTCTTTTGGCCAAGGCAAAGCTTGCCTACAATCGAAATAGCATTGCCGAGGCCAAACAGATCCTTGCAAATACATTGAACTCACCGGTTCGGTATACCGACTATACTGCTATAAAACAACAGGTTTTCCATTACAAAGCCCTCTGCGCCTCGAAGATCTTTGACACCAATCCCACAGAGCAGAATTATTTGAAGGCTCTGGAGGAGTGGCGAAACTTGGGTGCCCTGTTTAGCAGCAACCGAACCCACTACCTCTTTAAAAAGTATCGGGAAGAAACCCGAAGAATTGGTGAAAAGTATCGCGCAAACAGGGGATAACTATGATCACACAGCTATCCAAATGGCAAAACATGACATGGGCAATTGTTTTTTTATTCCTTTTTGGAGCCCCACTATCCATCAATGCAACCAAGCCACCCTTTGATACCCTCTCCGGGCCATTACCCAAGACTATTGCTGCGCAAGGGCGCCCCTATCTTATTGTCTCTGACATTGAGGTCCCCTTTGGCAAAAAGGTTACCATAGAGCCCGGCGTTGTATTCATGTTTCAAAATTTTACCGGTTTTCATGTAGAAGGTCAACTCATTGCCGAAGGCACCAAAAGTAGACCTATTGTGTTCACCTCGGAATTCGATGGTATTTACAATCCCGACACAACCCTCATTGCCAACCCCTTTGATTGGAATGGCATTTATATCCATAAGGATGCCTTTGGCTCACAGATAAAATTCGCAAAAATCATGTATTCGGTTTATGGAATAAAATCAGATACTCGACTTATAAGAATTGATCCCTGTATTTTTGGCAATAATGGCAAAGGACACCTGGCCATTGCCGACTCTACCCACACAATTCTAGAGAATAAACCCTACACCTATGTATTATCAAAACGAGACGCTACTATCGAGGGTGTTCCTATAAAATTGATTTCCGATCCTCTTGCACGAAAACGAAACTTCTTTCGCTATGCTAGCATTACTCTATTGGTGGGAGGCATCAGCGCCGGTATTATTGGCTACGAACGGTACAAAGATTCTCAGGACAAATTTAACACTTTGAGTACAGATGATCAAACCATGCTCAATCAGCACTCCACTGAGGACTGGGACAAAGCTCGAACTGATAAATATTTGGATTTTACCCTCCTCTGTGCTGGTATATCGGCAAGTGTGTTGGGTACAACCGGTTTTGTCTGGACCTTTACCTTTTGATCTCAAGAAAGGATGGGCACTATGAAACACTCCTTTTTCATCATACTTTTTGCAGCACTGCTTTGGCTCTTCTGCTCCGAATATAATCCCTTTGAAAATCCCGCCAATATCAACGTGGTGGTGGTAGCTGAAAAAAGCTCTTTACAGAGAGATAGTGCAACCAACATATTTACAACAGAGACCCTCACGGTTATTGCCACTGTCCGCGAAAAGATCGACTCCTTTACTATTCATGCTCCTACTAATCGATATTGGACCAAGCAGACCATCACCGCACCCATTGCCGATGGTGAGTACATCTTTCTCTTTTCCTATAACGACAGTGGTAGTGCAACGGTACTACTCAACACCTACCGCAATAATGGCGATATCATTCCTCAGGAATTTTCTTTAAAGATCAACAATCCCCTTGCGCAATCACCGATCACCATAGAGCAGGGCACCGATTTTGTCCTCTCCACACCAGCAGTAAGTGATTTTGATACCCGCTACCATTGGAAATTCTTCAAAGAGAGTGGTCAACCGCTCACCTTCTCCAATGCAACAAGTAACTATACAGCCCAGATCAACGAACCACTCTCCGGTGATACTGGCTATCTTTGGGTGGAGGACACTGCAGGTAATACCTCTCCCCTCACCCCCTTTACCTATAGCACGATCGACACAACCGGTCCGGTCATTCTCTGTCTGAACAAGGGGCCAATTGGCGACACACTGATTTCTGGTGCGGGCACCTTTGTCTTTAAGGTAGAGTGTAATGATGGCCAAGGGATTGGTGGCGCCCTGATCAACAACGAGAACTTTTCTGACTCAACCCTTAACATCAAGGCAACGACCTATTACAAAACACTCTTTAATTTAGACACCCTAAGCGGCTACTTTTTAGTTGCGGTCAATGCCTGGGACGCCAAAAACAACCACCGCAGGGACACCTTTTTTATTCGTTATGACAGCAATGGCCCTAAAGAAATTATTACCCTAAAGAATCCACCAACAAGTTATTACACAACAAACCAAAACCCCTTTACTATTGTTGCCACAGTATTCAATCCCCTTGACACATCGGTCACTGTAACAATTCACCACCGGGAATATGATTCTACCCACCTCATTGACACCATAGTAAAAGAGACCGAGCAGGACATCTCCTTTGCTACTTCTCTGCAACAGGGAACCAACACACTGTTTATCAATGTATTAGACACCTCCAACAGCGTCATTGCCAAAGACAGCGTCTTTCTCACCTTTACTTCCGGCACCATCGTGGATTCAATCCCTCCCTTTATCAACCGTATAACGGTCAATGGGAAAGAGGGTAGACAACATTTTCTCCCGGAGAACTATGCTGTCCTGGCCTTAGAAGCCTTTGATGAACAAATGGATAGTGTGCTCATAAACAACACCCTTAAATCCGCAGAACCGGGTCACCGTTTTCTTTGGAAAGACACCCTGGCACTCAACGACAGCACACAATTCTTCTACATCCACCTCATTGACAAAATGGGTAATAGAACCTTCGACACGGTCGAGGTACAACGAAATAATTTACCCAAAATCACCACACCGGTTTCATGGCCCCGAACGCTAGTGGTGGGTCGTCCCTGGTACAAGGAGTTCAATGTTGCCGATCCCAACCGTGATCTCGTTTCAATCATTCACTATCCTGATCCAAAAAGCGCTCTACCGGAACCCGGTGCCATCACCTTCTCCCAGATAGGCCCAAACCGGTGGTCCGTGTTTTGGCGGGGTCAACTCAGTAATAGTAGTGGACTTAACAAATTGCATAAGACCTTTGTTGTGCTTTATGATGAGAAGGAGTATATGCCCTATCCCTGGAACTTCTCTATCAAAGATTCGACCCAGGCACAGGATTATCACTTTCAAGTATTTTTACCCGATGGCATCGACTCTACCGCTCTTGGGGCCATTGACATAAGCACAGCAACTGAGCCAGTCAATGTCTTCTGTATTGTTGTTGCCGATGCAAAACCATTCTCTGATCGCGACATCATTACGGTGCTCCGTGAAGACCAGGCAATAAGCTTTCCTGCAACCGCTTCCGATACCAACTGGTTCCACCTCTCCCTCGTTCCCGAAGAGATCAAGGGCAATAAAGAATCAATGCTTATCATGGTGACCGACAGCAATGATGTGGCCACCCTGGTTGACACATTGGTTGTGATTTATTCATGGGATTTTCCTGGTCATATTGATGAATTGGGCTGGCTTCTCAATGCAGATGAGGGCATCACCCTCAAGGAAGACTTCGTTGCGCATTGGGAAACAGAGGCCTTTGAATTGAATACCAATTCCTATACAAACGAACTGTATGATCGGAAAACCATGCCCCGCTATGTTGAAAACGCTATTAGCGATTACGCAGCACTAAAGTTCTCGCCCCTGGAACATTCTAATCTACTCAATAGCGAGGAGAATTGGCTGAGCACTCCCTTTACCCTCTTTTTTGTGACTCGCCTTGCATTGACGACCCCAAAGGATAGTGGCAAGGTAATCATCTCTGCTGGCCCGGATAATAAATTTATTGGTCTGGGTGTGTTCGATGGATTGATGGGCATCTATGGGTCCTTGGGAAATGGAGGATATCGTGACACAACCATCACCTGCAATATTAAGGTTACCAAAAACGCCTGGCATATCCTCTGCTATTCCTCAAAACAGGGAATGGGTAACGGCTCAACACCCTTTGATCTATCCTTCTGGATTGATGGTGAGGCTCACCCCAACAACACTATTAGCCTTCCTAATGCTGGTGGTCAAGGTAATATGAACTATCTTATTCTTGGTGGTGGCGGCAAACACACTGCTCTAAAAAACTGGGATGGTCACATTGCCGAGATCGTTAAATATTGTAAGTACCTTACTGATGAAGAGCGCCTTGCAGTGCAGCGGTATCTTGGCTCTAAGTTTAAAATTAAATTGTAAAGGCTTTGCTGATTTTTATTTAGGCGCCTACTCAGTGACTTAATTGAAAGAGTTTTAAAAGCATATGGGAGTTGTCCTCATTTTAGTGTTATGATTCAGATTGTTTGGGCGTCTTTTCAATTCATACATCTGTCATTTAAAAAATTTATTTGGGCGATCCTTCGCTTAAGCTCAGGCCGGGCCTGCTCCAGGCTCCGCTATCGCTTCGGTATTTTGGCTTGGCCAAAACACTGCTCTGCACCTTCCGCGTCCCTATCGCAAAAGATTAAAAGATTGATGAAGGTCTAACAGTATTGGTCATTGCGATCTATTACCTCTTTATAAATGCTATTGAGTTGCTTTTTACCCCTTCAATCGCACCGCCGAATGGTTCAGAAAAACGCGAGGTGCTGTTTCACGGATACCTTCCTGGTACCCGCCCCTTGGGCATCACTTCGTGATGTGCTCTCCGACCATCCCTGGTCTCCGAGTGAGTCTGCCCAGCAGAAGAGTTCAGCGAGCGTCTGAACCTGAGGCGAACAGGGCGATTGCGGGGTGTGTTTCGTTCATGTTTGCCATCCCTGGCAAACACCCTACGGGCTGTGCCTTCGGCACAGTGCTCTCTAGCCATCCTGGCTTACGAGTGCTTACTTTTTTTTGCTGCAGACCGGGCAAAAATTACAATAGAAACAATGCCGCCAGGCATTGAACTACCTTACCCAGCAGAACGGTAGTGACAATAAAGGTGAGGCGCCTGCCAGTGCGCGAACTGGCGATCTTCAATGTTTTTTGTTTTTCCTGTCATCGCGAGCGCAGCGACGCGATCTCGTAATCTATATATACATCGGGATTGCCGTGCCACACGTCTAATGACATGAACCATTTTAAGAATTATGAAGTCAAATCACATATCAATATTATTAACTCTTTTAATTGGATGCCTCGTCAGCTCTTCTTTTGGTTGCTCACTCTTTGCTCACGTTTCCAAGGATAGTGTTATTGTTGGACGTAATTTTGACTGGCATACAACCGGTGGCACCATCTGGTTTATACCAAATTCCTCAAAGGGATTTGGGCGCATGACCATAACCCAACTTGGAATAAAGATGCCCTATGAAGGATTAAATGAACAGGGTCTGTTTGTTGGTCAAGCAATGGTTAGAGACACCCGCAATAGACCTAACATCTTTCATAAACGAGTTCGTGCACCAGCATTGATTGACAAAATCCTTCGTAAGTGTAAAACTGTTGAAGAGGCAATCAAACTGGCGTCTCGAAGGCGTATTCTTTTTGGTCGATCATTGGGCTATCCCCACATACACTATTTCTTTGTGGATGCCTCAGGTGCTTCAGCAGTGCTAGAAATCTTTGATGGTAAATTGTATATATTTCACCGTACCGGAAACAACCAAATTGTATCAAATAATTATTGGGCGGAAAATAGAGAACTCTGTCCACGTTACCAAATCGCTGATAGCCTGTTTGCAAAAAATAACACACCCTCAACACTCTTTTCTATCAAGGTACTGGAAAAAATTTCACAATCTATGACAGTATGGTCAAATGTTTATAACCTTAAAAAGCTTAAAGTATATCTTCGCACTGACTCTGATTTCTCCCGTATCAAGGCATTGAAACTGAATGATGAATTATCTAAAGGGCTTCACTCCTATAACTTTAAAACATGGGTTCTTGAGGATTGACTGGAAGAGAATTGATTACTGAATAGTTTACATTCTGCAACCATTTTCTGTAAAGAGTCGCAATCGTGCAACGCCCCCGTTAAATCAACAGAGTGCCAACTAATGTTATAACCTAATAAATAACATGCCCTTACGCGCCAAACGGCACTTTTGGCATACCATTTGTTTTAATTTATGGTTAAAACTGTCCAACATAGATAACAAATATTGGATACAGAGCACCATACCACAATGGTTTGGTGATGTTGTTTAACTATTAACCTAAAACAAATTTTAAAGGAGTCTCTTTATGACTAAAAGTCCTGAAGAACACTACAACGAGGAGCTTGCTACTATCATGGCAATCCCCGATGACAAGCACGCCCATTTAAACATGCCACCAGAAGTTGCCATGCAGGAGGGTAAACGTGTTGCTGCCCTTTCAGTAAAGTACAAGTCCGAGCTTTCTGAGACAGAGATTGATCCAGCACTTCTTGACTCAGTAGAAGCGCGCGCCGAAGCCTATGCCTATAGTGTGGCAGCCTGTGATATCTATCAATCCGCAGGTCCAGCACTAAAGGAAAAGTACCAGGAAGCCAAAAGAAAGGCCTATGCCTTACGAACCAAACTGCTTAAGAGTCTGGAATATCTCTTTCGCCAAGACCCAAACACATTGGAGCGTATTGCAGTTATACGATCAGGCAAAGGTGATGGGGACCTGCACAAGGATATGCTCTCCTGCCATAAGCTCTGCAAAGAAAAAGAGGAATTTTTGGCTGCCACCAATTTTGATATGGCCCTGGCTCAACAGGCAGTTGCTCTTTGGGAAGAGATGGCACACCTTGACTCAGAAGCAGACATCAATCCTGAAAGAGTAAACGAGGCTAAGCGGATTTGTGCTAAAGCTTGGACCTATTTACATGAAGCCTTGGACGAGATTTATGCTGCTGGGCGGTATCGATTCATGGATGAACCAGAGGTTGAAGAACTGTTCTACCGCGACTATATTCAAGAGTTGCGGAAAAGATCAGCCAAGAATAATACAGCCGAAGAAGCATCTGTGACCCCGTAAAGCGATTTTAATACTCTTGTGATGATCTATGCTGGGTGTCTCCTTGGGGAGGCACCCTTTTTTTATCAATCTAATATAACAAACTTAATGCCTTTATAAACAATAGCCTAAAGTTTAGAAGACTATGCCTAAATGATATGTAAGGGGGCGTAATGTTTATGAAATAGGGCCTAATGTTTATAGGACTAGGCGTAATTATTGATCAGGGGGGTCGTAATTTAGATATGAGGGGGGCTTAATTTCGATGACACCGGGCATATATTCGTTATGAGGGGCCCTAAATTTATTCACATGGGGCTTAATGTTTGTGAAGAGGCGAATATTATTTGGTTTGTTGTTAATTCACGCTCCTTGACTTATTATTACCTTTTCTAATCTTTTCTTTTTAACTTGGGGGAACTTAAATGATAGCTCCTTAATTCCCATTTTTTTGGTTTTTCTGCCTTCTCTTATTTTCTCAGATATATTGAGAGCCTGACTTTCTAACTTATCACAATACTCAAAAACTTCTTTTGTCATATCATTAGAGAGTTCTGGCATCTTTTCAAGCAAACGCTTTTCTCTATCAATACTTTTTTCTGGATCAAGTGGTTGAGCAATACTAATAGCTAAATCAACTATTTTTGCGTTTAATTTTACAAATTGTCTCTCTTTTTCCCATTCTTTGTACAATTCTTGGTTTTTTAAATAGTCTATTACTGGATACGTTATAGGTATCATCAAACCTAACCAAAGAAGAAAGAATATGGCTGAGGCAACAAGCATTCCATCAAGGATGATCCCTTTATATGAACCTGTAGGTTTTTTTAATTCCGCAAACTTGGCAGCAATATATTTCCATTTTGAATTATGTAACGGATAAACTATTAGAGTGTCGTTCTTTTTAAATTTCCTTGGACTGTTATTATTAAAACTCCATCCAACGGTTGCCTTTGAGCTATCAGGCAAATATCCATGAATACGATATTGGAAAGTAAAGGGCAACCGTTTATCAATTTTAGATATCGCCTGGACAGAAAAAATACCCGGTGAATTCCAGTCAATATTTTTATGCTTGTTAAGGTTTGACAGACCCCAAATTGCAAACAATACAGAGAGTCCCAAAATTATATACATACCACTTCTGAAAGTCGATGAAATAAGAATCTTCACATAAAAGCAAACTTTACCAAATATCGACTTGGAGATTTTTTTCTCATCCTCTGACTCCGTACTGCCTGAAGTAATTAAGGATATGGTTTGTACAAGCACAAAAAAATAGAAGACATAAAAGTCATTGAACCTACGGTAAATAAAGTGGAAATAAAAACTGATAATAATTGAAATTCCCAACATATACCATTCTATAGCGATTTCGCTCATCTGTTTCTTTAGTCTCGCCCTTCGCTTTTTCAAGAATATCAGGGTATATATTACAGTAATTAGCCACGTATCTGCAAAAGCTCCAGCAAAAAAGAAGAAATATCTCCGTCCCCAAAAAAATAAACCCGCAACGAAAAGAGCAAACAATACCACGGCGAACCTATCTTCCTTTGATGCCCCTTTCCATTTGTTAGTAATTGCTAAAATTGGATTTATATTTCGCATCCTTCTTTCCTTGATGACCATGATTGACAGGTCTTTATTATGATTAAAAAGTAGTCATACCCACAAACGTAATAGCATGAAGCAAGAATATGTAACAGATCACAAATAGCAAAATATTTATTCGCTTTTTCGGCAATTGTGAATTGTCGACTTCCTTTTTCCCATTTTTGATGAATTGGTCCCTAATTCCCGGAAAAACAAATTCAGAAAAAAATAAACCATAAAGTATTGTTAATAATGCTACGGCAATGTTTGGTCCCAATGACTCTATATCACTCATATTCCCCAACATGAGAACCAAAACAATTAGTGTCCAAATTATTCCACCAGCTAAAGAATAATTTGAAGCTGAAGTAAAATATTGAATTAAAAAATTCCTCTCATCATCTCTCAAATCATCTTTTGGGGCAAATATTTTTGAAAAGGAATAAGAAATATTTTTAAAGCCATATGAATAAATGAGCCCACAGATTACAGCACCAAGCACAACAACAATTGATGGAGGGTCGATAAAATCTAAAACACGATCAGGCCCTACTGCTAAAAGTATTATTCCAAAAAATAAAAGTAATCCGATTATTCTCATTTGATTCTCCAAGTTTTAATAACTATAAATTAAAAAGGAAATGCATCCCAAAAATCCTCAAGTATATCTTTCCATTTTCTGTTGAATATCAATGAAAACACTACATAAATAATAAAAGGTATAAGAAGAATAAGAATCATTATCATTTTGATGTTGACCTATAAGCAATCACGACAATAATCACCTATGAAAATTTACTGTTAATAATCAGAAAGAGTATTTGAATTAATTCCATTTTCTTTTCTACCAATTCTAATGGTAAATCCATGTAAAGTCTGCAATACTTGAGCAGTTATCAAAGAACATCACGTAACCATCCTGAACATATCGTGACACAAAAAATATGATCTCACTTTGGCCATCACCGTCATAATCTCCTGCATCAACTAAGGAAGCACTTGATTCGTCATCATCGCCAAATTCATCTAATTCGTACTTTTTATCCATCAATTTAGTAAGATTGCATATGAAACCGTCATTAGACACATAAAACCAAGCGCTTGTTCTACGATGGGTGGCCAATTGTATTAAGGCATCATTCTTGTTCGAACAATATGACTTCATCGCCTCAACTTTACCAGTGATACTCCTTCTTCCTTTAGTATTCCAGTATAGAGGTATGAGAGAATCTACCAAATGTTTTGGTGGGATGAACGGTTTCCATCGTTCAGGGTCTTTACAGTTATCTTTAGAAACAACAATCAGAGGGCGTGGATATTGCCCTCCCGGTTCTCCTGCAAACTCAGATGTTGGTTTTCCTACTGTTGGAAGGTTCTTCTGAACTGGCAAATGATGTGCATCCCGAGGGAATGTCCACGAGTAGTTTTTCCATCTGAGTGGTTCCATTTTAGATGAAAAATGACCAAGTTTTCTTCCGTCGAATGCAATATACCATTTAGATGACTTCGGGTACATTTGCTGTTTTACCACACTATCGCACATTGAAATCCAACGATCTCCACTCTTCATGAACAAGACACGTACAATTTTTTTCGTTGATAAATTTCCTTCATTTCTGTACTCAGTGTCTGGCCAACGACTAAATTTTGTTTCAAGGGTACCGACGAATATTGTGTCATTTTCTGCAAAAGAAAAACGAAGTAATATGAACAGAATTGCGAAGGCTAGTGCTACATTTAAGAAGGGATGATTCATTATTTATTCTTTCACCATAGTATTTTCGAGAGTTAAATGTTTTTTAAAGGGTGTCCATCTATTGCGTAACAATGCACAGTTACGCTTGTGTACTGCAAACTGTTACAAATAAGCATTTTCCTTTTAGCTAAGCTATACATAATCAATTTTTATGAAAGTGAAAATACCAATAAATAAATGCACTGAGATAACCAATAAGAACTAATGATTCAAATATTGTAAAAAATAGTTTGAATGCATTTTTATAGGCATCTGGTGACCACTCATCGTTCATTGCTTTGTTTTCAACCGTTTCATCAGCCTGCTTTTTTGCTGCATAGCAAGCTGCCATCGACATTACAATAAACTTGACGATTAATCCAATTAGAATGGTGTTTGAATCCATCTGTTTATTCTTTTTCTACACTATTACATAAATCATTGTGGTAGTATATTTCACACAACAAATCATTACATAGTCAAAGGTCACAAAATTACTTTTTATAGATTATGAATTCCAATTATAGTTTGTATATTAAACCTTTGTAATCTATAATGCAAATTTAAAAATCGCATTGACTCAATAACAATTCCAAATCAAAGATGACGTCCTGAATATAATGAAAATATATAAAAGGTTTGGTTTTGGAAATTGTGTTGGAAAATAATATTGAAGTTAGCCCAGAGGGCTTAGACATACCAGCCTGGGCCAGCGGCCCAGGTGTATAGATCATCATAAATCCCTTCAGCCTGAAGGGCTGAGACAATATAGGAAAAGTAAAGTTCGCCCTCGTCGAGGACGTTGGGTTTGTTATTATCTCAATCCCCAGGCTCCTTCGTCGCCTGGGGCTATTCAAGGTTATACCCCTTCGGGGATAAAAAGTTTGAAGTGTAAAGTGCCTAAAGTGAGCTAAAGTTTGAAAATCTGAAGAGTGTTTTAAAGTTATGGATTTTATCGCTGCGCTGCGCTCGCAATGACAATTGCGGTTCAATTCTTTTTTATGAATCTTTTAATATTTTGGGTTAGCCAGGCGGCGGGTGGCCGCAGGCCAGTCTGAGCAACGCGAAGACCGACCAGAGGGCAGCCCAGAGCCACGGCGACCTGAACGGAGTGAAGGAACCCCCATATATTTTTTTTTAATGACGATTTAAAGATTAAAACATTATATGGGATTCGCTGGTCAGCAGAAAATGCAATCGCACAAGCAGCACCCCAGTATTTATCAAAAGACGATAGATTGCCGCGCTACGCTCGCAATAACAAATAAAGAAGTTCTCAATAATATGTTTCGATCAAGTCGCCCAATCAACAAAAACATTCCAGATAAAAATCCCTTTATTCCACAGTAACTAAATGATATTTTAGTAGATACATAGTACTATCTAAAATGAGCGATTTTATTTAGAAAAACTAGCATCATACCTATTTCTATTTTCGAAACAGCAGAATCCCATGAAGTCACGGGAATTGAAAAATGTGGGAATCCCAAAGGGGCCCGCAATGAAGGCTGCCTTTGCTGCGCTTAAGCTTCTTTCTCAAAGCAATTTGGCGCAACCCTATGATGAGCTTTTTGCAGAGGTTGTCCAAAGTCCAAAGAGGTATCTCAACCATCCTATACTGGCAAAACTTGCAGAGCTGCTTGCTGAAGCACCGCTAAAGGAACAAAGAGCGGTTGGGCGAGCCACACCGGCTCCCATGCAAATCTGGGGAGAGGATTTTGAGCCAGAGGCCATAAACCAACTGACCCGAGCCTGCCATTTACCGGTGTCGGTTCGGGGAGCATTGATGCCTGATGCTCATGTGGGATACGGATTGCCCATTGGTGGGGTGCTTGCAACAGAGAATGCGGTTATCCCCTATGCGGTGGGCGTTGATATTGCCTGTCGCATGAAAATGACGATTTTGGATCTTCCCCTGTCTGCCTTGAGCACTGAGCTTGCCCGGTTGAAGCAGGTGCTCAATAGAGAGACGAGCTTTGGTGTTGGCGCAGAGTTTTCCCGGCGAAAGCATCACCGGGTTATGGATAGGAAATGGAACAATTCACCGGTCACTAAAAAGCTAAAGGACAAAGCCTGGGCTCAGTTGGGTACCAGTGGAAGTGGGAACCATTTTGTTGAGTTTGGAGTGCTTACCGTTTTAGAGGATCAATTTTTACTCAAGCCGGGAACCTATTTTGCGCTGCTGAGCCACAGTGGTAGCCGCGGTGTGGGTAATGAGGTTGCTACCTATTATAGTAAAATAGCCAGGACCACTAATCCCACGCTTCCCAGAGAATCTGCCCATCTGGCTTGGCTTGATTTAGACTCTCAGATTGGTCAGGAGTACTGGCAGGCCATGACCTTAATGGGTCACTATGCAGCAGCAAATCATGAGTGTATTCATTCGGCCATACACCATGCTCTTGGTGCTGAAGTTCTATTAGATTTAGAGAACCATCACAACTTTGCCTGGAAAGAGCGCTATAACGGAAGTGATGTGATTGTCCATCGTAAAGGAGCAACTCCTGCAGCCACGGGCGTCTATGGGATCATCCCTGGATCAATGGCTACTCCCGGCTATGTAGTACGTGGGTTGGGCAACGAGGATTCGCTCAATTCCGCCTCCCATGGAGCAGGAAGAAAAATGAGTAGGCAGGCTGCTAAAAGATGTTTTTCATGGCAAGAGGCTCAGCACTATTTAGAAAAACAGGGTGTGACAGTTATCTCTGCAGGATTAGATGAAGTACCCATGGCATACAAAGATATTGATGCGGTTATGGAAGCTCAATCGGATCTGGTGGAAACAGTGGCACGCTTTGATCCAAAGATAGTTAAAATGGCAAAATGAAACAGTGTCCTCTTTGTGGCAGGGATCTGAATTTTTAGAACTAATGTAGTAGCGATTTAAAACCTTTTTTATTATATTATCCACTTTGATCCTAACGAATCAACCGTGGAAGGTGCAATGATTACAATTATTGACTACAAAGCAGGCAATCTGACATCGGTAAAACGGGCCTTGGATTATCTTGGTATTGAATCAATTATCACTCCTGATAAGGATGCTGTTGCTGGGGCAGAACGTATCATCTTTCCTGGTGTGGGACACGCCAAAACCGCAATCGCGGTTTTACAGGAACGGGGACTGGATATTGCTCTTAAGGAGGCCTTTGCCAAGGGAACTCCCATAATGGGGATCTGTTTGGGTAGCCAGATTATCCTTTCTCAGTCCCAAGAGGGAGACACCAATTGTTTAGGATTGATTGAAGGAAATTGTCCAAAGTTTGTTTTAGAGGACCCTTCCCTAAAAATTCCGCACATGGGGTGGAATGTAGTCACGGTAACCCGCGATCACTATATACTAAAAGATGTAAAGTCCGGTGATGAATTCTATTTTGTTCACTCCTTCTATCCTTTACCAGCAGAGGAGAGTGCCGTATTTGCACACTCTGATTATGAGGTAACCTTTCCTGCAGCCATTGGATATATGAACCTATTTGCAACCCAGTTTCACCCGGAAAAGAGTGGTCCCATTGGTCTTCAGATGTTGAAAAACTTTTCAGAATGGGACGGTACAGCATGCTAAGAAAACGATTGATCTCCTGCTTAGATGTACGTGACGGAAAATTGGCCAAAAGTATCAAGTTTGTCAACACCAAGGATATCGGAGATCCCGTGTCCACGGCAAAAAAATACTATGATGAAGGGCTTGACGAATTAGTATTCTACGACATTACTGCCTCCAGTGACAAACGGGACATCATGATCGATGTGGTGAGCAACGTGGCCTCGCAGGTGTTTATCCCCTTTTCCGTTGGTGGCGGATTACGTACAGTAGAAGATTGTAGCAAAGTTCTTTTAGCCGGTGCAGAAAAGGTCAATGTCAATACTGCGGCAGTAAATAATCCTGAGCTTATTTCGGAAGCCTCTAAAGCGTTTGGTGCGCAATGCGTAGTGCTTTCCATGGATGTACGTCAGGTAGTAGGAACAAAGGATATTCCTTCGGGATATGAGATTGTGATAAATGGTGGTAGAACACCAATGGGTCTTGATGCGATTGCCTGGGCAAAACAGGGCGAAGATTTGGGTGCAGGAGAATTAGTGGTTAATTCGATTGATGCTGATGGTACCAAGGAGGGTTACGAGTTAAACCTTACTCGGACCATTGCAGAGGCGGTAAACATTCCGGTCATTGCCTCTGGTGGGGGTGGCAAACCAGAGCATCTCTATGATGTACTTACCGAAGGTAAAGCAGATGCAGCACTGATTGCCTCAATTCTTCACTATGGTGAGTACTCGATTAAGGAGATTAAGGAGTATCTTATTGGACGGGGTATTCCTATGCGCATGATCTATTAAGGTGCATGCTCAAGTAAAGAGTCTGAATATAAAGGATGTTATGTCGTCAACTAGGGAGGACTCCATGTTGGTGTATGTAAAGCTGTCTGCCCGTCCCTCTTGCATGGCTTTGCGATTGTAGGCTTCTTGCTCTAAACGCTTTTCCTGGACGCGGCGCTGTTGCTCCTTCTCTTTTTCAACCATTCTCTTTTTGTCTAAGATCTCACCACCAGCCTTTTTCCACTCCACAATTCGTTTGAGCTCTCCACCGTCAACCCAAACACCATGCTTTTTGCACCGGTCAACAATGATTCCACTTCGAGCGCCAAAATTATTGCGATGCATTAATTCGCCACACACGGGGCATTTGCGATATACAACGGTTCTTTTAGTATAATCTTGGTTGGCAGTTATCTTATTGAGTTTGCTAAAATCTACACCCGATGGTGGCGTTACGTTTTTCTCCAGATAAGCTTCAAGTTCATGACAGTCAAAAAACATACCCAGGCAGGTAGTGCATCGCTCAATAAAGAGGGTGCCATCGGAGTCAAGGTCAATGGTTTGTAACTTTGTTGTGCATTGGGGGCAGAGGCGGTCACTTTCGTGGTCAACCGGGGAACTGATATGAGCATCAGCTAGGTCGATGTCATTAAAGGTACCGCAATAGTCGCAGACATAATTGCCAATCACAAGCGGGGCCGAGCAGTTCACACAGTTTGGCATTGGATTTCTCCTAAGGACTATAGTCGATCCAGGATCTCTTTCTTTTTGGCAGCATACTCTTCCTGGGTAATGAGCTCTTCTTCGTACATCTTCTTTAATTTTGCCAGTGTAGCCATAGGGTCCGCTGTTTGATTGGAATTCTGTTGCTCCTGCGGAGCCATTGCACCGGTCATAATGTTACCGAAACCAATTCCCGCACCAATACCCATGCCCACACCAGCTCCGCCACCTTCATTCTTTGCTGCATCACGCATAGCATCAAGTTGTTGCATCTGAGTATAATCGAGCCCAACCGATTCCGCAGCATGGGCATCGGCCTTTACATCAGCAATACGGTTGATCCTCTTCATAGTTTCTTCATCAAAACTGGTGCCCTCAATACGAAAGTCGGTAATAGTAAAGCCCACCTTGTCAAACTCAGGCTCTAACCGCTCTTGAATATCCTGGGCAATCTCCTCTCGCTTTGCATCAATGTCACCATAGGAAAACTTCTCCTCTGCAAAGTAATCGGTTAAGGGTTGGGTGATTCGATCACCCATTACTTCCCGTAATTGCCCGGCAGAATAAAAGGAAGCGCCGCCAACAACGTTGATAAAGAAGTCCTGGGGACGGGTAATGCGAACACTGTAGTTGCCATACGCCTTTAATCCAACAGGAAAAGAGTAAACCGGGTCGATATATTTGATGGTGTTGGTGGTGCCCCATTTTTGGTCCAAGATTTTGGTCGTTCTAAAAAAGAAGATGCCCACCTGATGTTCGCTTTTAAAGGATTGCATTATTCGGCTGATGGTTGTCCAAAAGGGAATGTTTTCAGTTTCTAAATCAACAATACACTCTTCAGTAAAGATATCTTCGACCTGACCTTCGTACACAAATATACAGCCCTGCCCAGGCCCGACAATAAGTTTAGAGGCGTTCTTTATCTCATCACCGTTATCGGTCCAGCGGTAGAAGAGTTGATTTGTACCAGGATCTTCCCACTCGATAACTGAACGAAGTTGTCGTTTAATTCCTTCAAAAAGAGACATGGCTACCTCCAAAAAAATATAGCACTGTTTCTGACAGAATGAATGTACGTTTTGATTATACTATTCGTGTCTATAGTAATACATAGGTTCTTTAAGAAATTAATGCTAGGAGCATTTAGGTATCTGCTCATATTGTTTTTGCTGATTGTGTAGGATGGACAAGTAAACTTAATCATTTTTGCAGTTTATTAAGATCGTCGAGATACTGCCCGACAGCACTGTGTCGAAGGCGCAGCCCGTAGGGTGTTTGCCAGGATGGCAAACATGAACGAAACACACCCCGCAATCGCACTGATCGCCTCAGGTCCAGGCACTCGTTAAACTCGGCTTCGCCTCGAACAGCCACTCGTACTATTCTGAACCATTCGGCGGTGCGATTGAAGGGGAATAAAATCATCATTATAGATCGATTCGTTAATAAAACTAAAAAGAAGTACACCTATTATTATAGCTCTATAGATGGAGTGGTTGAGTCTTTTACAAAAACCGACTCTAAGGGTATAACGGTGTCCAGTGCATAGGCTTTCTCTTTTATCTCTTTCTCGATAGCACTAATGCGGGCCTCTGGGTTTGGATGGGTAGAGAAAAAATATTTAAACTTCTGCAAGGCACCTTTCTCCTTAAGAGAGATGAAAAAGTCTGTGGCACCACCCACATGACCATACTGTTTTGCAAGGAGGCTTAGGGCAAAGAGGTCTGCGGCACTCTCCTGATCTTGAGAGAAGGTCATCTCTGAGATAGTGAGGCTCTCCATGAGTAGTTGACTCAGGGGATTGTCTCCACCAAAGATTGTTGTAGCGATAACCGCGAGAATCAAAGCTCGCCCCATGCCCCGTAAATGGTCGCGATGCATAAAATGTCCTAGCTCATGAGCCATGACAAAGGATAGTCCATTTTCTGAATCAATTTTATCGATCAATCCCTTATACATAACCACTCGACCACCAGGGAGTGCAAAGGCATTGACCACATCTTTCTTGGAAACTGTCAAGGAGAAGGAGTGCTTGGTGTCTGGCAAATGGTTCACCAATTGATGAAAGAGTGTGTCTAGTTTTTTGCTCTCTGTAGTTCTATGGGCATTTTCAAATTTGCTATAGAGCAGTGAGCCCAGTTTATTCTCAAAATCAACGGAAATCCTTGGGACAATAAGATCAACCAGAAGCCCTAGGGCAATAAAGAGGGTAATGCCAATTCCCAAAAGTCCGCCAATCAAAATAACAAACTCCTTAATCGGCGAAGTCTTGGAGACGTTTACATTACCCTCAATCCTTTTTGGTGTAAATTTCATGCTTCCTTAAAGGAGAGTGCTGTGCCATAGGCGATTGCCTCAACGCTTCCCAGACTATTTTTTCGATTAGCACTTTTTCCTATAGAAGCAGTCTCGATGCGAACGTTGACAATACAATTGGCATTGGTTGCCATTGACTTCATGCGAAGCACTGCTTCGCGCCGGGCTCGATCAAGAAGGCTCTCATAGGCACCCACTTCTCCACCGAAAATATTGCGCAGGGCTGCAAGGATGCGCTTGAAGTAGTCAATGGAAATCACCGCGCTTCCGTAAACCAGTGTAGAGGAGGCAACATTTTCTATGGGAGTCATTTTTTCGGAGAAGGTTACCGCTGGAAGATTGAGAAATTCCTCTTCCCGCTTCTTTATTGACTGATAATGCTTTTTCTCTGCGTGATGTCCTGCATAGTAGCCAAGAGCAATAAGGAGAATTAAGATTATAATATTTGTCATGGTTAGGCTCCCTTATTGGACTTTTACCGCTGTGCCATAGACATACAATTCTGCAGCACCCTGGGCAACTGAGGAGGTGGCAAAACGAACATTGACAATAGCGTTTGCCCCAAGTTGCTCTGCCTGTTCAACCATACGGTCCATGGATTGGTGGCGGGATTCCTGTAAAAGTTCGGTGTATCCCTTGAGTTCGCCCCCGACAATATTTTTTAAACCCGCCAGAATATCTTTGCCCACATGCTTTGCTCTAACGGTACTTCCGGAAACCAGACCGAAATGTTCAACAATAGTTTTACCCGGAACTGTCTCTGTGTTTGTGAGTATCATATATGACTCCTGTAAAATGGTATTGATGGTGAATTTAGCTATTTGCTACTCTTAATATAATACATTCACTGCTATTGACAAGATAAAGGACTCTCTCGTTAATATCCAGTATGCATAACTAAGGGCAGTTTGTCATTGTCAATTATCACAAAGGAATGGCTAAGATAATTTTTCTTTAATGCGTTCCCAGGCTGGTCGAGAGCTTTCTATAATTGACTTGTCTATGCAATAGGTCATGCGAAAGTAGCCGGGGTAGCCAAAACCACTTCCCGGTACAGTAATAATGTTCTCTGTCATGAGAAGGTCGACAAATTCTTTGTCTGTAAATCCATTGGGTGCCTTTGGAAAAAAGTAGAAGGCTCCCTTGGGCATGGTATACTCAATACAACAGAGATCAAGTAATTGGGCCATTGCCTTTCGGCGTTCATTGTAAATAGAAACATCTACTCCAGAGGAGAGTGCCTTACAAACAATCTGTTGGCCTATGACTGGAGCGTTAACAAATCCTAAAATTCTATTTGAAAGGATGAGACCGTCCAGTAGAAGTTCAACTCCTTCCATTGCAGGATTAACTGCTATAAATCCAACCCGTTCTCCTGCCATGGATAAACTTTTGGAGAAGGAGCTTACTATGATAGTATGATCGTATGCGGGCATAACTGGAGGGACTGTGACATTGTCATAGGTCAAGAAGCGATAGGGTTCGTCTGAAATGAGAAAAATCGGCTTTCCATACTGGAGAGACTTCTCTTTAAGGATCGTACCAATAGCGTTGATCTCCTCTTGAGAATAGACAACACCAGTAGGATTGTTAGGAGAGTTGATTATCATGGCTCGAGTTTTAGGACCAATTGCCTTTGCTAAGGCTTCAATATCTATTTCAAAACTTAGGGGCTTGGCCTTCACGGTCTTAAGGGTTCCACCATGGTTGCTGCAATAAAAATTGTATTCCACAAAGTAAGGCGCAAAACAGACAATCTCATCACCAGGGGAAAGGGTTGAACGAAAAATGGTATTTATCGCTCCTGCAGCTCCTGTTGTTACAACCACATGATTCGCAGCAACCTCTGTATCCTGCTCCTTGCTTATCATTTTAGCCAGCGCTGCACGCGTATCGGGTCTTCCAGCATTGGGACAATAGCCAAGGGAGAGTGGTTGATCAATTGACCTGGTGATCTCCTTTAGTACCGAACTCACAGACTCAGGTGGAGGGACATCGGGATTTCCTAAGCTAAAGTCAAAAACGTTATCTGCACCAAACTTGGCCTTAAGCTCAGCAGCCTCCTCAAACATGCGACGAATCCAGGACTGTGTTTTTATATACTCTTCTATCTGTGGTGTAACCAGTGCCATACAATTTCCTTTATGTAAAACTCTAACTGTAGTTTACTAATAGTTATGCAATGAGTCCTTGGATGCGGGAATCCAAGGCTGCCTGATCTTGGGTGAATGAGGCTAATCCGGCAATGTTTAGTAGAGTGTCAATGGCAACGTCGCCCGCTTTAACGCGCTCTTGCCATTTAGCATGGACGGGAATTTTGCCATCTTTATCCAGTAGATCCAGATCTTCCGGAGAGAGTCGGGGAAACATGTCGCCGCACCCTACACTGTGGGCTCGTGATATAAGTTCATCACTGCTCTTTGGAGGATTTGCGTCTAAGTCAAGTGCTAAAGCTCGCTCTTTGTCTGTAACGTCCCAGAGAGTCTCCATGCGGACACTCTGAGGATCAACATCTTCATGAAGGGAAACGGCTAAGTCGACATCTTTCTGAGAAGTAAACTGAGGTTGTAGAGAGTTGTAACCCTCCTCAGCAACCTTTGTCGGCATCGTATAGACGTCGGTTCCTGCAAGGGTGGCTAATTGACTTCCCGATCGCATACTTGCTGCAATTTGCTTGGTTGGTTTTGGGTTGTTGGCGGTGAGCTCGTGAACTATATGTTGGCTTGCAAAGGTTGCCTTTTCGCCGACGTTCTCGCCACTTCCCAATTTGTTGCCGGAAAAATAGGCATTGAGTCTTCCTAAAAAGATGTTGAGATAATCGGGTTTTACGACCGATGCTATGATCGCGTTTTGGCGTGCGCTAAAGTTGAGCGTAAAGTTAAGCGTGACGCCCGCCTCATGCAATGCTCGAGCACCAAGCAAGCCGGAAGGGGTCAGTGGCACCTTGACAATAAAATTGCTTGGGCAGATATCAAAGAGTCGTTTACCATAGGCAACTGTTCGTTCTACATCGTGAGAAAGATCCGTGTGGAGTTCAACACTTACTTTTCCGCTAAATCTATCGACCAAGCGTAGACCATGCTTTGCATTTAGGACAAAGGCGATCTCAATAATCCTATCGGTCAATGGTAATTCTTTTAGGAGTGTGTTAACTTCCTTTATGGTCTCGTCGTAAATGCCCTTTTGTATCTCTTTGTTTAGCAGGGTGTTGTTGGTGGTAAGAGCGCTCATCTCTTTTTTCCAGATTCGACCAGCTTCATCAATGTCGCCAGTGTCAAGCCATAGCTCTGTGCCTGTTGCTTTTAAGGCTTGCCAAAAGCTATCTCCTTCAGCGTGAATCGGATTAGTATCTTTTGTGCTGTCATTTAAGAGAAACGATTTAATGGTTTTGTGAACATCGCTATTAAGCTCAGCTGTCATCCTATCCTCCGGAAAAGTAAATACTTAAAAAATATAATTAGCTTGTTAGTTGATTTAATGATACTGGTATTATTATGGAAATACAAGCATCTATTGTTTTGGAATACTTACTACTCTGCCCCACTAATCTATTACCAAAATGTTATACTTAAATATACACTTTATTTATAAGTTTATAATTAGGAAAAAGTAAATTATTTTATTGTGTATTGGTAATGCATGGTTGCGATGTTTTCACCAATTTGGAGGGAATAAGTAGTAATGAATGAAAAGACTTGCTGTCGGTGCATTGAATATGATAAGAATCCATTAAGCCTGATATATCCTAGACACAGAAATTTTGTTATTCATGACTTCGCTCGATCTTCTGAGCCTTTAACAGAGAGTCAGAATACGGAGATTGTTGAACTACTGAAGCGGCATGATAATAGCATTCGCGATAAAATTGACAAGCGGTCTTTTACTCGAGAAAAGCTTGAGGTGGCGTCGGTTCTTGAGAAGAATGGATTCGCGACGATATCATCGACCTTACGGACCGCCATAGCCTGTAATGCCCCTGCCGGTCTTGCTCGTGCGGTAAATAATTTTCAAATTAAGTACAATGTAACAATATATGCATTGAATACGACCATAGATACTAGGCCGGTTATTTTGCTACTTTCAAAAAATAACCTTAATGTTTCAGAGAGAAAAAGATCTCTCCTTCACGAGGCCTTTGCTATTTCTGGGAACACCCATGATTTTACCTGTACAGTTGAAAATGACCTGTTAAACCAACTGCATGCCACCGATATAGAGGCTCCTTCCCGCTCAACGAATTTAACAACCTACACCGGACGATACAAGTTGCTTATTTCAGAGCTTAAAAATCTTTTAGGTCGAGATCGAGAGCTCACTATAGCTGATTTTGGATGTGGATTCGACTCAGAAAAGTTTATTCCCGTTTCTCTATTAGAGACAAAACAGGCCTTAGACCCCAACGGTGATCGTCAGCTTAAGTTTATTGCCGAAGATCAGATTTATCCCTTTTATGTATTAGCCAGTGAAGGCGACATCCCCTCATTAATTTTTGATGACAATGGAAAATTAATTGCCTTTAAATCAACAGCCGGACATTTAGTGGACTGCCAAAAACAATTGAAGGTGTCCTATCGCTCTCATGATGTTCGAAAAAAAGAGCGCGCCTTTATTATTAAGAACCGCGCACTCTACGAAGAGGTCCTTCAGGTGAAATTGGACACGCTTAAGGAAATACGCCCAGAAGTCAAGGTAGAGCTGCCCAAGTATAAATTGATAAAAGACCCGCTTCTTAATGTCATTAAAGAGGGGGTTGATTTTGTCTATGATAGTGCCTTTGGCATTAGCAAAAAAGAGTCGATTGATGTGGGCATTGTTTATAACGTGTTTTTACACTACTCTGCCCATGAGGCCCATAAATTCATTAAGATCATGTCTCCCCAAATAAAAGAGGGGGGGTATCTAATTGTCGGTGAAATTCTTGACTACGGAAAAGAGTCAGTAAAAGAAGAGGTCATGGTTTTCAAAAAGGAGAACGGACACCTTAGACGTTATGAGTTTATTTTTTGGGTTAAACCCGGTTTTGACGAACGACCGGTTGTCCTCTCCAATTGTAATGCCTGTATAACGCCGCACCAATACGAAAAGCTGAGCAACTTTTTTAGAACAAAAGAGTATTATGATTCTGGTGAAATCCTAGGATATGAGACCTTCAATCCTCGAGCGGTTGTCGAGGACCTTCGCAGACGTCTTGGTATTGTTGCCTTGGTGCATGAAACCGATGCGGTATTGATAGAATTTGATTCACAGGGAAAATTAAAAAAGCTTCCCGAGCATGCCAGTTCAAAGGAGGTGCCAAAATTAAATGTCTCGATAAAAGCAATCCGACGATGGAAAGAGCGCAATAGAAAGCGCCCCATTGATGATGCCTACATCCGAGAACTGAAACGGATCACCATGGATCTCTACAATCATAACCGGATTTATCGATTGCCTATTGGGCAACGAATGATATTTTCTCGTATTGTTTTTAACCGAAAAGACTTTCCTGTAGTCAATGCTGCGGTCTCTTCAATTTTTCGAACACTTACGGCTAAGGATTGCTCCTGTAAAATTGATCCAAAAAAGACACTCCCCATTATCCCACCTGAAGCCTATCATATCCTGGCAAACAGGCTCTCAGTTTACGAAGGGCAGTGCTCCATGGAAGATAACAGAACTATTCGATTTCTGCTCAATGTGATTATATTCGACTTTATCCGTGTGGGCGAAAAGAGAGTTGCCGAACTTCTTTGGCTAATTGATGAGATAGAAAAGGAGCTTGCAGAACCAGGAACAGGAAAACTCCCGGTAATCATTGCAATGCAGGACCTTCATGGTGGATCTCGACGAGCTCTTGCTCTTATTGGGCATGCCATGGGACTTCATAAAAATATTTACCACCAGGTCCATAATATTGACGACTTAAAGCTGGCCTTAGAGGAGCAGGATATCAATATTCGAAATATGGATATTCGCTTTATTGGTATGAATGATAAATATGATCGTGGAGAGGATCCCAGTGGTGTCTTTGGTGTTGTCGAGTGGTTGCGCAATTTACGAAAGGCAAAACCCTTCGTGGGTAACCATGATTTCTGGCGCCTCATATCTGTTCTTGGTGTACATCTGGTTCCTGGTGTGTCAAAAGAGAGAAATCATGGAATCGGTTATTGGTCAGAGGATGCTATGAAACATGCTGGATGGGGAACTATAGAGCTTGATCAGATAAACGAGTGGCGTTTTAACATCGAGTTAGAGCGAGTGAACACTGTTTTACAAGTCAATGATTTGGAACCGTTTAAGAAAATAGACATTGGGAAATTTAGGGCCAGCATTGATAAGGAGATGAAGGAAATTAAAAAGCTCAATGCTGATATCAGACGTCACAATGAGCTACATAAAGATGATCCTACCTATCAACGTAAAGAGGAACACCCTCTTCCCAATATTTTTATCCAAACATTGGATTATTTGCGTACCCAGCATGTGCATACCAATACAAAGATAGCGATTCTTAATGAGGATAAAAGATTAAATATTCATCCAATAGAGTATCGAGAAGTCAATCTTGAAAATTATCGGGAGGATCCGGATATTATTGCTCGCACGCTCTGGGAGTTAAAAAACTTTCGTCTCTATTACATAGATGTTCTTGGTAATATTCATTTACATAATATTCTTCCAATGGACTTTGAGCATCGCCTAATTAATGTTGTCTACAAAGGGCGTCGAGGACTTGCTGCCTTAGAACTCATGCAAGAAGATGTTCGACAATTTTTTGAACATATGAGAACTATTCCCAATTCGGAAAGTTTTAGAATGCGTATGTGGGAAACATTGGGAAAGGCCTTTTTAGAGATCAATCGCTGGTATAGTGATAAAGAGGCTCATGCCAAACCAGTATCAGTAAAAAAATTTATTGACTGTGGCGGCCCAGCTGGATTCGGTGGCGAACTTATTGGTGCATCGGTCAAACAATTTGCCGACAGAAAATCTATGTTTCTCATGATCATTGGCCACAATGAACGTAAGAAATATGATGATCCTGACATGCCGGTTCCCTGGATTTATCTGTCTCCAGAAACAGATAGCGGCTTAGCAAACATCGACTATGAATTATCCCAAGGGTATAAAGACAGAGGTGCCTACCTCTCCTTTTTCCTCCGTGACAAGAAAGGAGAAATTACCGGTATTCGACAATGGGGGTTTCCATTGGCAGAAAAAGGTGCTGGGCAAAAACAGTCTCAGATTCGAAGAATTAAGGACATCACTCTTGAGGACATTAATGGGCTCGATGTAAAACAGATCGAGATGTTAAAGATGCTTAAAGATGGGAAAAAGTTTATGACTTGGTACAGAAAAAAAGCCCTCAAAGAGATAGAGCGTCATCTCTCGCTTCTGGTGGAAGAGGCCGGAAAGGTTGGCCGGTTTGTCAAGGAAGAGAAGTTTTTAAAAATGCAAGTTGCCGTGTTTAAAAAACTGAGCGATAGTTAGTCAAAAAGGTTAAGCTGTACTTCTGTTGCAGCTTTCTTTCTTTTGTACTTTGATTCTTCAAGCTTTATGAGTTCTTGCTCTATTGATTCTAAAAAGGAACTTTTCTTCAATGCATGCTCCTGTCCAAAAAGAATTCGACTTTTTGCATAGGTTAAGTAGAGGTTTGTTTTGGCTCGGGTCATACCAACGTACAATAGGCGTTTCTCCTCATCAATATTGCTGCGTTGACTTTTAAAAAGAGTGTAGGGAATCAAGCCTTCTTCACAACCGGCGATAAAAACAGTTGAAAATTCTAAACCCTTTGCAGCATGAATAGTCATGAGTGTCACCTGCTCTAAATGTGGGCGGTAGCTATCAACACTATTTCCTAATTCTAAATGATTCAAAAAGTCTTCACAACTAGTTTCAAAACTTTGAGACCTTGAGATTAAATCTTCTATCAACACAGTATTTTCTTTTGACGCATTTGGAAAGCATATCCTTTGGATCTCTTTAATTTTATCAGACACAGATTTCATACGTTTAATCTTAGCTTTAATAGGAGCAAATTTTGAATACAGATCTGCATTACCCTTTGACAATATTTTCGTAAAAAAGGTGTCCTCTTTGTTGTGTGACGTCTTAAGCAAAGAAACAATCGATTTGATAGGCTCTTTTTTCTGAAAAGGAAGATCCCCCACAGTCTGAAAAGGAATACTATGATCAAAAAAAGCCTTTTCTATGGCAGGCATCTGTCTGCTTATTCTACAAAGTACAGCAATGTCCGAAAGGCTTTCGACGCCTTGAGTCCTGTTTCCTTCTGTGATATTGCTATCCATAGAAAAGAATCGAAGTCCACCCATCATCGCCTCAATTGACCTGGCAATATATTCAGCTTCACTCTTATCTGTATGTGAAGGTGCAATAATTATTTCGATTCCCCTTCCTGTTCCCTTTAAGAATTGTTGTTCCATAGATTGACTCTTGATAATTTGCCCCGATGCCTTAACAATTCTTTGGGTACAGCGGTAACTTTTCTCCAAACGATAGGTAATTGCTTTAGGAAAGTCCTTGGTAAAGGTATTTATAAAGGAGACATCAGCACCACGAAAGCCGTAAATTGCTTGATTTGGATCTCCAATAACGCAAATGTTGTTTTGGGTGTCCTGGACTAGTTGTCTAATAAGGTGGTATTGGGCATAGTTTATGTCTTGATACTCATCTATCATGATCCATGTATACCGATTTAGATATTCCTCTCTCACCTCTGGCGATTCCTTAAGAAGTCGCGCTGATTGATATATCAGATCATCAAGATCAAGGATGTTTTCTTTCTGTATCGTTTCTTCATAGCGTAAGACGACCGATTGCACAGAGGGGTCTTTAATGGAGTCAACCATTTGCAGGTGCTGTTTCATGTGGGTGATTTCTTTTAAAGCCACTTCGGTTAAACCTTTATTGTTTTCGCAGAGCGATGTAATAAGAGTCTGTTTTGTTTCATTGTCAATTAGTGAAAAAGGCCATGTCCTGTCAATAAGACGACACTTCTCTTTGAGCAATGATAGCCCAAAGGCATGAAATGTACTGATTGTGAGGTGGGAGAGTTTTTTTGCATTTTTTAACACATCATCGATGCGACGTTTCATTTCTGATGCAGCTTTATTGGTAAAGGTCACCGCTAAAATGTTTTTTGGATTGACTGATTTGGACTTTATTAAATGAGCGATACGACAGGTTAGAACACGGGTTTTTCCTGTGCCCGGCCCTGCAAGGACAAGGGCCGGTCCTTGTCCATGTTGGGCAGCTTTCAATTGATTATCATTTAAGCCGTCCAAGATAGTTTTTTCTTTTTTAGATGGATTGTTTTGCTTTGAAGAGATTTGTTCTTTTTTTTCGTCGACTTCAATAGCACGTAGCCGTCTATACTCGGATAGGTCAAAGTTGATAAGCTCTCTTTTATTACTGTCCCGACTACCTGATGTAATGTCATCTGTAAACAGTGTGCTCTGGGAAGAAAAAGAGTCTAGGTCGCCTTTGTCAAAAACACGAATAACGCCAAACTCTCCATCATATCCCTCTTGTATTAAAACTTCCCGATTCCTCATTCGACACACCGCTTCCGCAACCAAGGGTTCACCTTGTTGAGCGATTTCCTCAGTGGAAAGGTGAAGAAGAATATCAAACTCAGTACCATAGTTATTAATGAGAGAGAAATATTCTCTATTTATTCGTTTGGAATTAGGACCAACCCCACCATGAATCTCTGATAATAACTCCTTTAGGGGAACGGTGGAGTAAAAGGGATGACGATTTTTTCGTTCGGTGATATCCTTGCGATCGGATAATTGAAGCACTCGATTCATAACACCTATAGTGACCTCTTTTTCACAGACCGGGCACAGGTTACCATGACTCAACGATTCTACCGGGTTCCAGACAATGTTGCATTTCCGGTGACCATCATAGTGATACTTTCCCTCCTGGGGAAAAAACTCGATGGTACCCAAGCAGAGATCTGGATCACCGCCCTTTAAAGCGTCGGTCAAAGCATAGTAGGAGAGATCCGTATTAAAAATGTTTGCCTCACGGCCTAACTTTTCCGGTGAATGGGCATCGGAATTGGAAATGAGAGCATAATTATCTAAGGAGCTGCAGGTCCAATTCATGGCAGGATCTGATGATAATCCGGTCTCCACAGCATAGATATGGCGGGCTAGATCATCATAACACTCTGCAATGGAGTCAAATCCAGATTTTGCACCCAGAGCGGAGAACCAGGGTGTCCATATATGTGCTGGAATAAAGAAGATCTCTTCGGAAGCTTCCAATGCTATTTCAAGAAGGTTGCGTGAATCTAATCCAAGAATTGGCCTACCATCGGAGGTAATATTTCCCCCAATGCCGGTTAGACTGTGTTGGATTTTTTCAACCGTTTCAAAATCTGGCGCAAGGATTACATTATGCACCTTTCTTGTCTTGCCATTTTTTTTGTAGATTGAGCTAATTTCCGAGGACAAGATAAAACGGACCATTGAATGCTCGATCTCTTGGTTCTGAAGATCACTATTATATATTGTATAGGAATCCTTCAATTTAAACAGTCCTGGCTCAGCAGGCTCCAATTTTTCTTTTAGCTCTGCTACCCACCCTGGATGAGTAAAGTCACCGGTGCCAACTACGGTGATTCCTTTAATTTTTGCCCAATAATCAAGATATTCTGGAACAAGCAATTTGCTTGTTGCAATGGAAAAGTGTGAGTGAATGTGCAAATCAGCTATGTATTTCATAATTAACTTTCTTAATTGTTTTAAATTTTTACTCCACCATAGATCGTATCAATATCAAAATGATCCAATGCAAAAATACAATTCCCAGGAGGTCCTCACATATACATTTCGCTTAATTTTAACCCAGATTATGCAGTAGGAGTAGATACAGAAGTGCAAGATTATGATTTAGTAAGACTTGAAGGTTTTGAAGGGCATATCTACAAGGTGATATGGCCGAAAGGCCTGAAAGTCTTAATGGGCATAGGATTGTGTTTCTGCGCTATTTCCTATTGCATAATCTGGGTTAAAGGAAATGTAAAATGTTTTTGCTTTAAATTAAAAATTGAATTAAATATTGACAAAATCGAATGTAAAATATAAGCCCCATTTGCTACACTTTTTAGGGTTATTCTCGGGTTTTTTATTCTCCCACAGAATACAATATGTTGGTTTACTAAAATTAAACTAGCCAATATGGTGTGTAACAGCCTAAAAATGGACAAGTTAGAAATTAATAAAAAAAAAGTGATTTTTTTATTGTCATTTTTTGCAATTAATGTATAATAAATTTGATCATAAATTTGAAAATATTGTTTATTTTTTTTCTAACATTTTGATACAAAATGTACCCTTCATCAGAAAGGATGTATGACGTGATATCCACAGTCAGAAGTCATTCAAGCTCAGAAGAGAACTCCCTTTCAATCTACCTAAAAGAGATAGGAAAAAATGAAAAACTTTCACCTGCCGCAGAAGCTGAAGTGGCAGAAAAAATCCATACCGGTGATAAAAGAGCGTTAGACACACTGATTAAGGCAAATTTACGGTTTGTTGTGAGTGTTGCCAGAAACTATCAAAATCAAGGGCTACCGTTGACCGATTTGATCAACGAGGGGAATCTTGGCCTTATTAGGGCGGCAAAGCGCTTTGATGAGAAGAAGAATTTTAAATTCATCTCCTATGCTGTTTGGTGGATTAGACAGGCAATTTTACAAACACTATCAGAACACTCAAGAATTATCAAACTACCTCTCAATCGGGTAAATACTATTCATAAAATTGGTAAAGCTCAAGGACGATTGGAGCAAAGATTAAAGCGTCTACCAAACAACGAAGAGTTAGCCCAAGAGTTAAACATTCAGGAAAAAGACATTAATGAAACGATAAAAATTGGCAATAGCCATATCTCACTAGATGCGCCCATGCTTGAAGACCAAGACTCAAAGTTATTGGATATTCTGATCGATAAGAATCAAGAGCAACCTGATGAGTGGGTAATGGATAATGCCTTTAAGCGAGATGTGGATAAAACGCTCAGTGTTTTAACTGAACGAGAGCGACAAGTTATAGAGATGTATTTTGGCATCGGGGATCAAAGCGTTCATACCTTGGAGGAGATTGGCAACCGATTTAGCCTAACCCGCGAACGGGCTCGGCAAATAAAAGAGAAAGCTATTAACAGACTTCGTTGCTCGATCAACTCTAAAACACTAATGGCCTATCGCTCGTAAAAAGGTGCCCCCCATTGATCTGATTTCTCTTTATTAATCCCGAATATATTTTTTAAAAAGCTATTATAATTCAATAATAGCTTTTTTTATGTTTTGGCAGCAGAAGAAATTTTTGCCTAATTAACAGAGAAATTTATTTTACTATAAAAATATTTCATCCTTAAAGAGGATCACCTATTATGGCTATGAGATCTGCAAACCCAGCACTGAACAAAAATACCTTTGCCAGTTTTAGTCATGCCGGAACACAGAGCACCACCATGACCATTGAAGGCACCGTCAATAAAACGGCAATTCTCCTTGCCTGCCTTATGGCATCGGCATATTACACCTGGACCCAGGCTGCCAACACTTCATGGTGGATGATAGGTGGCTTAGCAGGATTTGTTCTTGCCATTGTCACGGTTTTTAAAAAGCAGTGGGCTCCGGTCACCGCACCGATCTATGCCATATGCGAAGGACTCTTTTTAGGAGGATTGTCACTTATTTTTGAAACCCACTATAGAGGTATTGTCTTAAATGCCGTGATCCTAACCTTTGGAACACTTGCTGCGCTCTTGGTCGCCTATCGATCGGGGCTTATCAAAGTGACTGAAAACTTTAAGCTTGGCATTGTTGCTGCCACCGGAGCAATCTTTTTTCTCTATTTCGCTTCCTTTATAATGAGCTTTTTTGGTATGTCGCTCACTTTTCTTCATAACAACTCATTATTAAGTATTGGGATCAGCTTTGTCATCGTAGTTGTTGCGGCCCTAAACCTTGTTTTGGATTTCGATTTTATCGAACAGGGAGCCGCTTATGGTGCACCCAAATTTATGGAGTGGTATGGAGCCTTTGGGCTTATGGTTACGCTCATTTGGCTATACATTGAGATTTTGCATCTTCTTTCAAAACTCCAAAGCAGAAGATAATCAACACAAACCCGGCACACTGGTTTTGTAATATGGTTCGAAATCGTTTTGTTTTTAAGATCCTGTGTCTAAAACTTTGGTTATTACTTTTGATTGTAAATCAATTATGTCTCTCAGAGGGGCTCGGGTGTGAACTGACCATAGCTCGCCTTCACTATGATGGCGGAGGTGATTGGTACGCCAATCCTTCCTCTTTGTCAAATTTGGTCCAGGCAGTGAAGAGGCGAACGAATATCTCTATCTGTGATTCCATTGCAACAGTCACGCTTTTGGATGACAATCTTTTTCGATTACCTTTTTTATACATGACCGGTCACGGTAATGTCCGGTTTTCACAATCAGAGCGATTACGACTACGCAAGTATTTGGAGCGAGGTGGCTTTTTATGGGTCGATGATAATTATGGAATGGACAAATCCTTTCGCCGTGAAGTTGCTGCACTCTTTCCAGAAAATCCACTGGTGCTTGTGCCTCTGTCACACCCAATCTATACAAGTAAATATACCTTAAAAAACCTTCCAAAAATCCACGAACATGATGGTAATCCAGCAGAGGGCCTTGGCATCTTCTTTGAAAACCGATTAGTACTTTTTTATTCCTACAGTTCTGATATTGGAGATGGAATGGAGGATTTGCATGTACACAATGATGGCGCACAATTACATGAGCTGGCATTAAAAATGGGTGTCAATATTGTGGTATGGTTTTTAAATCCCTAACCCAATAATGAAAGATTAGTGTCTCAAAATGTTACACCTTTATTTGTTTGCTGACTAAATATTTCTACCTATTTGTTGAGTGTACCTAGGGTTACTTTTCTAAATATTTAAGGTTAAAAAGCAAATATTCACAAAAAATCCTTTTCTAAATCAATACTTTATCGTATACTTCAACAGTAGGCTTGAATTGAATTACTTTACGAAACAGCACATGTTAATCTGCCTTTTTGAAAAGTATCGATCACACCGAAAAAGCAAGTACTGTATAGAAGGAGCGTTTTGTTGAATTATCGAACTTTGAACATCACCGAACAAGAAACGCAAGAAGATCCCTGGTCATTATTTGAGAAAAAATTGGAAGAGACTCTTACCAAATCAGAAAACTATATTGCTCTCCATTTAGTTGATAAAATGGGTGCGGGATTACCCCTTTTAGAATGGTTAGAGGGGTGGCATAAAAAATATATCAAAACAGGAAAGTACATCTATATTGTTCCTGCCAATGAGCAGCAATATGAATCATTAGAATTCTCGCCACCGGACAAAGAATTTAACTATGTCTCCTCGGTTGAAGAGCTGGATGAGATATTTAATTCTATCCCAAAAAAAGAGGTAAAACAGGAAAAAAAGGAAGCACCACCAGTTCCAGAAAAGAAAACGTTAAGCCAGGAAATAGAAGCAACTTTTGCAGATGTCGAGTCAGAAGAAGAGACCGAAGTCGTCTATGTTTCTCCTGGTGATACTGTAGCCATTGCTGGGGAGTATTCCTGTCTGGGATGTGGATCTGTTAGAATGTGGATGAAGGGTAAAGAAATTACCACTTGTCAGAATCCGGAATGTTTTCATCCTGACAAGGGTTGGAAATTGGACTTCGATCTTTTTTAAAAGGTAATAAAGAGCTATATGAATTGGGGTGATAAGATTGTAATTTCTGTTGGCGGTGGTAAAGGCGGCATTGGAAAAAGTTGCTTTTCTGGAAACCTTGGCACAACGCTTGCCCAATCAGGAAAAAAAGTTGTACTTGTTGATGCTGATCTCGGTGCAGCTAATTTACATACTATAACCGGTGTTTCATACCCACAAAAAACATTAAAAGATTTCATTAACAAAAAATATCGTCACCTGGAAGATGTCCTTTTAGAAACACCCTATCCAAATTTGAGGCTCTTAAGCTCTGCCAGTGATATTCTTTCGCTCTCCTCCCCAACCTATAAGGAACGTCAAAAGTTGATTTATGAGATACAGCGTTTGGATACTGACGTTATCATTTTTGACATCGCTGCGGGAACCCATCAACGAGCTATTGATTTTTTCACCCTTGCGCCTCTAGGTATTATTATCATTCAACCGGTATTAACCTCATTAGAAAATGCCTACTCCTTTCTTAAAAATTTACTTATTAGACATTTACTAAGGATATTTTTTAAGCACAAAGAGGTAAAATCACTTATCCTTAAAGCCGGTGACCCTCGTAGTCCAGACAACCCTATGGAGCTGAATGATTTATTGAAAATACTCGAGGAAAAGGACCCAAAAAAGGTTCAGGAATTCCGAAAACAATTTATTGATATTGGCAATAAGTTTTTTATTGTCTGTAATGGAATTAAATCGCCAAGCCAATCAATTATTTCCGAAAAATTCGCCAAGATTGCAAAACGATATTTAACACTCAACATTACCGTATTAGGCAATTTGCCCTATGAAGTTGCAATGGATCGAGCGATTCAGGAGCGAACCCCCTTTGTGGTTAAAATTCCAAATAGTGGCTATGCTACAAATATGCGGGAGATTATTAAACGGTTTGTGTAACCAACCACCTGTCAACAATCATACACCTAAGGTCTTATGAGTCAAAACAATTTTGTTATTCAAGACATCGTAACACATGTGTATAAAGAGCAAGACTACCATCAGAAAAGAGTGTTAACAGGAACCATACGACGGTTACTAAAAAAGGTTTGGCTTTTCTGTGTCCTACTGGTACTTTCGGCGGGGATCGGCTATTTTGCGGTCTATTTACCCGACTCTATTCCAAAAAGTGAAAATGTATTAGGGTCGCTTGATATGTTAAATAAAATGCCTAAGGACCTTAACAGCCTCTCCGACTCTCAAAAAAAAGAACTTTACAAAAAGCTAAAGGAATTACAATAGATGAGCGGCGGATTATTTATACTCATTACCCTTAGTACCTTTCTGCTTGGCGTTGCTATTGTTTTTGGCTTTTACTATTTCCGGTCTCAGCAAATTATTAAGCTCAACAAAAAGGGACTTCAATTTAAAGATTGGGAGATGTGGGATGATGCTATTCGCTGTTTTCAACGGGCTATTGAATTAGATAAAAATCATGCCCTATCCTATTACAATCTTGGATTTGTTCTTTACTATGGAAAAAAGCTCATCGACGCAGCAATCGAGGCTTTCGAAACTTCTCTTACTAAGAATGACGCCTTTGCTCGTACCTACTACTCTTTAGGTCATGCGCAGTTTCATGGAAAAGGTGATCTTGAAAATGCTCGCGCTAATTTAACGAATGCCATCCATATCGATCCTGATCTTGCGCAGGCGCATACGACCATGGGGCTTGTGGAAATTAAAATGGAAAATTGGAAAAAGGCAATCGAACATTTTAAGACAGCCCTTTCCATTGATGACTCATTAGAATCAGCGTATTGTAATCTTGCTATAGCACTTGTCTACCAAGGAAGAAATACTGAAGCCCGGGAAGTTTCAAAAAAATATGTCTCTTTAAAACCTGAATCAGCGCAGGCACGAAATAATATGGGAAATATCTATGGCTCCTGTGGGATGAAAGAGGAGGCTGTTAAGGAACTCTTAGTTTCTCGATCAATTGATTCAAATGATTGGAATGTTCATTTTTGGTTGGGCTGTTTATGGCTTCAACTTGGTAATTATACTAAAGCAACATCCTCATTCCATCATGCAATTCAGTTGCATGGAGAATTTGGGCTTGCACACTACAACTTAGCACTCTGCTATGAGGGAAACAACCAAAAGACACATGCAAAAAAGCATATTGAAAGAGCCCTGGAGTTAGATCCGACACTGGGAGAAAATCTCATTTAAGAGAAGGAGAAGATTTGGGACTCATAGAAATATTGAAAGAATCTGAACTATTTAAGGGGCTTAAAGAGGAGGAGTTAACTCAAGTTGCTCAATTGGGAACCTTAAATAAGTATAGCTCTGGTGATAGTATCTTTGCGGAAGGTTCCACAGGAAAAGAGTTTTACATTGTTGCCAGTGGTAGCGTAGCAATTAATAAGAATATTGCTGGGGGAAGAAAGCGAAACCTTAGTAATCTTATTCAAGGTGATATTTTAGGTGAGCTTTCTCTCTTTGACTCGCAGCCCCGCAGTGCTGATGCTGAGGTTATTGAGGATGCAGAGGTTGTGGTGTTCTCCAATGATGAGTTCAGGCAATTGCTTAAGAGTAATCTTGTAATCGCCTTTATTATTCAAACAAGGCTAATCAGAACGCTCTGTAAACGGCTAAGAAACACTGACGAGCTACTTAAAGAGGGTGTGATCTGGGGATTTAAAATCGACACATAAGGAAAGCAACTTAAATCTAAAAATAGCAACAGGATTGTAAATCGCTCTAATCACATGAATCGTCCACGCAAAAATTGTTTTATCCTGTTTAGATTAAACAAGATCTAAAAGAATACAATTCTCTATCCATCGGTCTAATATATTTTAATCTCCATTAAACCCTGATTATGCAGTAGGAGTAGATGCAGAAGTGCAAGATTATGATTTAGTAAGACTTGAAGGTTTTGAAGGGCATATCTATAAAGTGATATGGCCAAAAAAC
>JANQEN010000158.1 GCA_028278335.1 Chitinivibrionales bacterium
CAATGCTGTCCGGTTAAGGAAGTAAAAAGAATAGGCTTGAACCCCTCTTTTTGCTATAATGGGTTTGTCCATAACGCATTATTATCAAAAGGAGATTCAAGCCATGGCCCATTGTAACACAATCTATCATCAGATGCTAAAGTTTATTCCCAGACATCAATTTGAGGCTCTTGAAAATCATCACAGCACCGGTCGAAAAGCCCGTAAATTTTCCCGATGGAACCAGTTCGTCCATTTGATGTTCATGCAACTCACTGGCCGTGCGAGCCTTCGAGACGGTATCCAGTCTATGATCTCAAGGGCTCTAAACCTTTACCACGTAGGCGCAAAACCCGTATCACGGTCTACTTTTGCTGATGCTAACAACAAACGCCCTGCCTCCTTTTACGAAGCGTTGTTCGAAAAGGTTTATCAGCATTGCAGCATGCTATCTCCAAAACACAAGTTTAAATTCAAAAACAAGCTATACAGTCTAGACGCCACCGTCATTGATCTGAGTCTTGGCGCTTTTCCCTGGGCATCTTTTCGTCGGACAAAATCAGCAGTAAAGGTTCACACCTTGTTAGATCATTCTGGCTATTTGCCTGCATTTGCTGCTATTACTGACGGTAAGACCCATGAGAGTAAGGTGGCCAATTCAATTCATTTTCCTAAAGGCTCCATCGTTGCCGAAGATCGAGCCTACACCGACTATAGATGGTTTGCCCAATTATGTGAAAACGGAGTCTTTTTTGTTTCCCGGCAAAAATCAAATGCCGTATATCGGGTTGTGCAACGAAAGACCGTAAACAAAAAACAAGGAGTGACATCAGACCAAACCATTATTTTGACCGGCCTTAAAGGCCGTCAGTGTCCGCACCCAATAAGGCGCATCGGTTATCGGGATCCTGAAACAAAAAAACACTTCGTATTCATTACCAACAACTTTAAGCTGTCTGCTAAAACCATTGCCGATATCTATAAAGAGCGTTGGCAAATAGAGATATTCTTCCGATGGATCAAGACTAATCTTAAAATCAAATCGTTTATCGGCAACTCATGCAACGCAGTAATGACGCAGCTTTATGTGGCCCTGATTGCATATCTACTGCTAAGCATGTTCAAGTACTTATCCAAGATCCCTGTAAGCCTGCAAAACCTGTTAAGAGTAATACAGATCAACCTTTTTAGAAGATGTTCTTTGGAGGAGTTATTTGAACCTCCTCCGACAAAAGATAATAATGGTAATATTAACAATCAATTAACCTTGAACTTTAGTTAACCGGACAGAATTG
>JANQEN010000164.1 GCA_028278335.1 Chitinivibrionales bacterium
TTGATACTTATTGAGCCTTCTCGCTACATCTAACCGTAACACGGTATGATGGAAAGCACGACCAATCAAAAAGGAGAAGACTCATATGCAATTTTACACTAAAAAACATCAATATTATTGTGGTATTGATCTCCATACCAAAATTATCTATGTCTGTTTACTCAATTCTGAAGGAAAAGTCCTGCTTCACAAGCAAACAAAGGCCAATCCAGAATCATTATTGGCTTTGGTAGAACCCTATCTGGAAGATTTAGTCATCACGGTAGAATGCATGTTTACCTGGTATTGGGTGTCCAATTTCTGCAACCAGCATGGGGTTCAATTTGTATTAGGCCATGCACTGTATATGAAAGCCATCCATGGTGGTAAAGCCAAGAATGATAAAATTGACTCTTATAAAATTGCCAAATTAATCCACAGTGGTATGTTGCCACAGTCTTATGTCTACCCAGAAGGCATGAGAGCAACCCGTGATTTATTACGACGCCGTAGTTTTTATGTGCGCCAATGTGCTCATATCAAAGGCCATATTAAAGTCCTTAACCATCAATACAATCTGCCAGAAGTGACTGGTAACCTGAAAGATAAGGGGACACGCTTAAAAATTCAGGAACAGTTCACCGATGATAGTGCCAAGCGTAGTGTCACCGCAAATATTGATTTCATTGCGTTTTACCGTACTCAAATTCAGAGTCTGGAATGTTATATTAAAAAACATGCTAAAGTGGATGATTATCACAGCCTGGTTTTATTGCAATCCATTCAAGGTATCGGAGATGTTCTGGCCATGACTATCTTATATGAAATCCATACCATTAGTCGTTTTTCCACCGTACAGAAATTTGCTTCATATGCCCGGCTCATCAAATGCAAGGCGGAATCAGCGGGTAAAGTGTATGGAACTTCTGGTAATAAAATTGGTAATGCTCATCTAAAGTGGGCTTTTTCAGAAGCGGCTGCATTGTATTTACGAGGTAATAAAAAAGCACAGGCTTATCATGCTCGACTTGTCGATAAACATGGTAAAGGCAAAGCCATGGGCATACTGGCTCATAAACTGGGACGCGCCGTGTATTTTATGTTGAAACATAAAGAGCCTTTTGATGAGAGTGCTTTTTTAAACGGATAGTGTCATACCGTCATAGCTCGGCGCATAACTGGTATCCATATCAGTAATGTCAATGAAACACTTAATCCATTATGGCTTGACTATCATGACAGTGTTCCATAGAAACGCGATAGATAACCCGTCGCGCTTGATTAGAATGACGGTGTGACCTTTTATGCTAACAGTTTGATTGACTGTGCCTTATCTGACCCCGAAGTTAACTGGATAATTTAATTTAACTAAACCAGTCTTTTGAATAGGGCAGCATAAGGTTAATCAATATATTTCTAGGCCGTTTATCAGTTAGATAAACCAGTAGCACAGTTACGTCAGTGAGCCTCTATATGTGTTTGTTTTAGTCATACTAAAAGCGACATTGAATAGTAAGACAGTTTATTTAAATTGTTAAAGAACTAAAAAAAGAAAATTTATTTTCTACATGGGTTTCTATGGCCTATTGACAGGGAACGGCTCATATG
>JANQEN010000189.1 GCA_028278335.1 Chitinivibrionales bacterium
AGTATCGAAGTATAACTGCACAATAAATGTCACAAAATCTACCTACAATCTTGGACAAAATAAAATGGAACAGCAAACCCCCATCCCCCCAAATCGAGGATGAAGCTAAACTTTAATCCTTTTTTGCCGCCAAAAAGTGCGCGCTTTTCGCTACTAGTAGGCTATAACATATAGCCTAGTAGTAGCTCAACCAATCAGAACGCAGCATTGATGATACACCACTAGTTGGACTTTACTAAATGTGTATAACCCACTAGTAGCGAAAAGCGCCGGCTTTGAAAACCAAAACAATGGGGGCTGAATCGCGTTGGATTTTGCTAAAACAACTATTTCTCCCGAGCACATGGCCTCTGAGTCGATAGCCCATTCGGCCTTCGGCCTCATGAGCTATTACTCACGGCAACGGCAGCGAAAACGATACTTTTAAAATGAATTCCCACTTTTTCGAACTTGGTCGCGTTTATTCTAAGTTGCTGAAAATGGCAAATGTTGGCGAATTTCCCCGGAGATGATTCCTTGAGGAGAGCACTCGCCCTTAGAGAGAGAAAAAGAAATTCGTCGTCGCTTGTTTACGTCCTTCATAAAACTTGCAATTAGACACTTTCACGTCGTAGTCGTGCAAGGACGGTAAAGAAATGTACAAAAAAAGCGTGATGCACGTCCAAAGTTGTTGTTTTGCTAATCAACTCTATTACTTTTTTGATGTCCTCGTTGCCGTCGCCGTCAACGTTTCTAAAGCTCCCTATTGACTCAGACCCCATTCGGGCTCGAGCAATAACTGTTAATTAATAAAATCCAACTAGTGGTCTATTGTTAATGCTACGTTCTGATTGACTGAGCTACTACTAGTTATAGCCCACTATTAGCGAAAAGCGCCGGATTTGAAAACCAAAACAATGGCGGCTGAATCGCGTTCTGCTAGCTAAAGTTGTTTTGTCCCGATATCTTTTACCAACTAGTTAAATTTTACTAGAACAATTATTCCTCTCGGCCTCATGGCCTCTGAGTCAATCGGCAATTCGAGCTCGAGAAATAATTGTTAAATACCGTTCATGTTGTTCCGTGAGAAGGGCACAACCAAACGCACGATTATTCAACCAGTCCAAAATTCGTCCGCTACCGTGTGAGAAACGCTTTTCTGCCGTTTCTCTTGCCATCGCCAAATGACTTACTCTCCTTTCTTAAGCATTAAACATTCTGTCATTTTAAAAGGGTCACTACATGTATAAGACACACTAACAGCGCTCCATACTTAACGTCTTCAGAAAGATGAAAAACTCCTTTTGACGGCGCGAGGTAAAATACAGGTGGTCATAAAAAATATAACTGTATTGCACGAAGGGCTGAAAATAAAGATGAAGTTTGAGGTAACAAGAAAACAAAGTATAAACAGACTACATGTAAATCCACCGAGCAGCTTCCTTTTTTTCTTTGTTCCCAACGCCCCGGATGTAGAACAAAACTATCATTTCCTCAAGTTTGAGAGGCTGAGAAAAAAAAGTATGAATAAATAAGTTCAACCAATAGTATTATAATGTTTTGCTCCCATCGCGGCAACGCCCTTGCTAACCTCTCTGAGTTCGTTCCCCAATACGAAACATCATGACTCCAGTGTTGAAACACCTTCCCCTCCTCCTACAACAAAACCTTATCTTTCAGGTTGTTCTACCAATACCAGACAAGGCATTTGAAGAGTTATAACACATCTTCCTCCCCCAACAACAAAACCTAACCTCCCAGAGGTCGTTCCTTCAATCCGGAACATGAAAATAAGAGTTATAACACGTCTCCCTCCCCAGCAACCAAACCTGACCTCTCAGAGGACGTTCCCTCGATATGATAATAAGAGATATAACACATCTCCCTCCCCAACAACAAACCCTAACCTCTAATAGGTTGTTCCCTCAATCCGGGACATGATAATAAGAGTTATAATACATCTCCCTCCCCAACAACAAAACCTAACCTCTCAGAGGACGTTCCCTCAATCCGGAACACGGTAATTACACTGTTATTACACATCTCCCTCCTCTAACAACAAAACCTAACCTCTTTGAGGTTGGTCCCTTAATCCAGGACACGATAATTCAAGTGCTACAAGACCTTGTCCTATCCCAAAAAAGGAAACTATAACCTTAACCTCTCAGAGGCTGTTCCCTCAATCCAGGACATGATAATTTTCAGAGATTGTTCTCTTAACCCATTCGCCTCCGAGCCGCCCTTAACTGCCCGTGACGATCCATGTGCTTTCTACCGCTTGCGATGTTATCCGTTTTAATGGTCAACTTTATCCACTAACTTGGGAAGAGTGAAGAGATTTTTC
>JANQEN010000191.1 GCA_028278335.1 Chitinivibrionales bacterium
ATCATATATTGATCTTGATTTTCCTAATTCTTCTATAGATAATTGACAAGCAATTGAATCTTTGAAATAATGCCTTCTCCTATAGCAAGAGCATGTTATCTCTTGAACATGACCAGTTGTATTATAATGTTTTAATTTTTTAATTGTAGATGTCATAGAAAATATAATAAAAAGCACCGTTATTTGATTTTCAATTGAATAGTGTACTTGGATTTGGATATTAGATTGCACTTTCTGAGATGGAAGAGGTTGACACTGTCCAGGGGACAGACTTGATTACACGATCGAGGGCGATCGTGCCACAAGTGAAAGGTAAGTTTGATTTTCACACAGGGCACCCCGCCATACACTTTTGATAATTGCTACCACTTTCGCCATATAAGGAAATTTAAATTATCAAGATAATTATCATCTGTCATTCCAACACTAACACTTAATCCCCAGTTTTGCTTAAAATATCTATACCCCACAAGTAAATACAGATGCGTATACAACAACTCACGTGTATAATTACCATAATTATTTTTGCGTAAACTAATATTAAATACAAAATTAAAGAAATCCACAAAGAAATTATTAAAAATCTCTATTCGAGGAGAATATGATAGCGTATTGTAAAATTCAGTTTCATTTTCGGACATAAATAAAGACTGATTATAATAAAGTATATTGTCAAAACCAGAAAAGAATTTATTATTAAATTTGATTTTTTGATATGTCTTATAAGATATACTCAATTCCTTTTCCGTGACTTTTGAATACATATCATCATAGTGATATTTAAATCCCAATTCTGCTGTTGTAAACTGTCCATAAAAAGGAAGAAACATGAACTTCCATGGCATATTAGCATCTGAAGTCTTAGTTAATCCCAAGTAATGCCCAGCTTTAATACGATGTGACTTACAAAAAAGGCCTCTATTTCTACCCCAATCATATTTTCTATCTAAAAAAAGTGATCTATTATTGGTTTGACCAGCAACTTTATTTTGTAGAAAATTGTAGCTTAGAGAATTCCTGATATACAAACTTAAAAACTGAGAAAAACTATAGGAAAATGAAAAATCAAAGTCAATCCCAGCCTTTAAATCATCAAAATCTGTTAATAATGACATTAATTTAAAATCATTATACAGATTTAGTGTGGTATCATATGCAACTCTTTTTAAAAGGCTATAATACGACCTAGTGCCTCGACTGTAATAAAAAGGGCGTAACATCATTCCAAAGGACGTTTTATCTTTTAAAGATTTAGATAAGTAAAAATTAAAATATTCGTGTTTTTTTTCATATGAGTGTGAGTTTTTTTTATTCCAAAGGTAAAATGTATCTTTCATCTCTTCATAAAAGGTATTAATTTCAATACCCAAATCAGTTTCAATATCTGCATTTATCATATCAAAACCATCTAAGATTTTATCGTTAGTTTTCCAGGTATTAGCCCTAATACTAGAACCACCAGCTAAGGCTAAATTAAGACCTTTTTTAGTTTTTAATTTAACAAACCACATGTCCTTTAAAAACAAGGAGATCGCTTTATAGTCAGGCAACACATAACTCTTTGTTATTAGAAAATCCAGTTCACTATCTCTCTCCCATAGTGGTGTATAAGAACGGGGTAACCCTAAAGTGCCACCCCGATGAAAAGATTGAATTGTAGGTCCCCAGTCGTAAATTATTGAAGGTAATGTTATATCAGTAAATATATTGATCTTAAAAGTGGTATCTGATGAAATGTTTTGTTCACTAGTAAGGGAATCTTCTAAAGGCTTGGTATGAATAGGGTATATAGTTACGCAAATAAATATACCGACTAGATTTATTATTTGCTTCATATTCAATGTTCTACCTGATAGGAAATTTGACTTCATTAATTAATATAAACACCCGCTTTCATCTAATCAAGATAAAGCTCTTCAAACATGAATAGATTAAAAATTACTGAGGCATTTTCGGGAATAATTTAAAAAATCACAGTATTAAAATTTATTTATGCAACTCCACCCCCACCCTCTCAAAGCTCTCCTCCTGAGTAATTTCTATACTCCTCTTTAATGAGGCCTCCCACATATCAAAGGCAAGAATGCTGTTGTAAAGCTTTAACTCTTCGGCCAGATGTCTGATTTTTTTATTATAGGCATTCACCTGCTCTAGGGAAAGCCAGGATGCATACAGGTTGATCTCGTTTACATTATCCAGGTTTTTTGTCTCTTCTTCAATTGTGTTATAATGACCAATAGAATTTACTGCCCACTGAAAGTAAACTTGTGAATTTGCAATGCTGGATGAAGACAACACCTTTGCTGCTTCAACTAATTTAAATTCAGGGTATTTATCTAATTGCAGGTCCCTTAACTGGTTCTTGCTTTCAAGATATTGTTTTTGGCTCTCCCTGTACTCTTGTTTCTCATTGTCACTTAGTCCGTTAGGTACAGGATCTAATAAATCAGTTGAAGTCCCTGAATTAAATAATCTGTTCATACCTTCTATAATATTGTCTGTGTTGGGTATTAAAACACTTTGATCATGCATATATTCAATATTACAAAACAATTGATCCAACCTCTTTGATTCATTGAGTGCAACATGATCTATGAGATCAAAAATGTTTTCTGCTTTTTCAAGCTTAACAAACAGGTCTTCTTTACCTGTAAATATCTCTGTGGCAATATTCCTCACTTGATTTAAATAGTTTGCCTGGTTTGAAAACCAACTCTTTAATTGTTTGTATGTGTTTCCTAACCCCTTCCAATACTGGATTTCATCATAGGCAACTTTTACAGCATTCCTTGTTTTGGTGTAAATGAGAATCAGTGTTGAAAGTATACCCTTCTCCCCTTCCGTCTTCTCACAATCCTCTTTTGGCTTATCTATAATATGTATGTCTTCTTTGATTAATACTTCCCTATCATCAATAACAACTTCACTAAAAATTGCTATTGGTATTGCAGCAATTATTATAAGAGAAATAAGCTTTCTTTTTAGCAATTCAAATTCATCCTTAATTGAAGTTCAGGCTGGTGATCCAGCTGTCTGGGCAGTGCTGCTCATATGTGGTAAGCTTTGCCCTATGCTCAGGGTGCTCATCATAAAAGAGCTTCTTTTTCTTTAGGATTTTTACAATAGTTTGAATCTTTTTCTGAATAAAGATTTGATCCTCTTTTTTTGATAGATAGTGCATCAATTTGCTGTAAAACTCATATGCCTTTGTCAGCTCACTTAATCTGCATGTGGGAGGTGGCATATATATAAATCGAGTGAGTTGCGATTTTGTCAAATTATCAAAATCACCAAGCCTTCGGCAGGGACAGTCATTATAAGTAAATATGGCATCATCAATATAGGGATCACGTTTAAGCCTTCCCTTAGTCCCTACAGGCTTGAACAAAATATTACCATTTAATTCATCAATAAACTCCCAGTTGGGACAGCGATCATACAAGGTCCTTGCCAAATACTCCTCTTGTTCACTTTCAGAATAGAGCTGGAGTAAAGCTACTTTTGTTGCATATTCCGTATCCTTTTTAACTCGGTACATACGATGTGGAATGTGCTCATAATCGATTTCTGAGCCAGTCTCAGCAGAGCTTAATGAGATATGATTCATGCTTTTTGAGCTTATTCCTTCTGACACAAAGGAAAAGGAGAGCATTACTGAGGCAGAATCAGAAATATATGGGTCTCTATAATACGACAATTGAACATTATCTTTATCATTAAGGCTTTCTGATTTCTTTATTAAAGCTTGCTTAAAGGTCATCTTTACAGAGGAATCCAGAATGGGAGTGCCTGTCTCAATATCTCTAGGAAAACACCACACCTCAGGATGAATATGAATCTGCCAGTATCCCACATTGTCAGTTTTATAATCATATTCCCAGATGTAGGTGTGTACAGAACTGGTTTCTTTGACCAGATAATCTTGAACTGGAACATCTTTATTATAGTGTATTTGATTTTCCGTTCCTTTTTTTGATTTAAGGTAAACAGTACTCTTTTTCCCAGCTAAATTCATCTCAACACCAATAGTATAAGCCTTGAAGTCCTCTGATGTTGCTCTTTTAACATAGTATCCCTGTGGTTTCTCTTTGGAATAGCATGAGCCCTCTTTAAGCTCTTTATAAAGCATATTAAGACCAGTATTGCCGAAATATCGTATTTCATTCCCTCCTTGTCTTATGAAACACTCATATGCTCCTCCACTTTCAAATCGCTCAATCATCTTCTTATGAAGAGTAAAAACAGAATCATCATAGGGTTGATACTGTATATCAAGGACTCCTGTTTTCATATTAATTGAGTCAGTGGGTACACTAATCTGATTTTGCTTAAATTGTCTTAATATCTCCTTTAGAATGTCATAGGTCCCTTTATAATCCCTATAGGTCTGCATGTTTGCATAAGCAATATGAACGGAGTCTAAGTTTTTTGAAAAGGTTAATTTTGCTACCTTTTTAGGGGCTAATTTTGTGACAGAGGGAAACAATCTAAGGTTTATATCCTGTGCAACAACCCAAGTTGAGCCCCACAAAGGAAAGGTTGACAATTGATTTGTATAGCTGAAGGTAATAAAACTGGCACAAATTAACGCTATATATTTCTTCATAGAGTTTGATTATCTCCTTCTAAAGACGATGTTAATACCTCCACCTATACCTTCATTTGATATAATCAAGCTTATAATACCTGATTGTAAACCTATACCATAATAGGGACACAATCGAAAGTCTGTGTAGCCATTTAATCCGTGGCGGGTATACTCTTTCTCTCTTTTAAAGCCTGATCCAATGTGGATCCCCGGTCTAAATAAGGGGTGAAATCCATAATAATATCCAGTAAATAGCCCATAATAGGAGTCAAATTTGTACAGTGTTCTAACTGTTTCACTTTTAATAAACCTTTTGGTCTTTGATGGAAAAGTGTTTATGCCTAATAGTAGGTACTGTTTGCTTTTTGAGAGCCTCTTCATGTATGCTGCAGAAATCAAAAACTTTTCATCCCACTTATTTTGAATGGTTAAATCTATACTGGCATATGTACAAAAAGCACTAATAAGCATTATTATTCTCAAATGTCGCATAATATACTGTCCTTAGCCATGATTGAACATCTGCAGCCCATCTCCCCTTTGGAAACAACCGTAAATAGTTTTCACAGTCCTTTGCTCTACCATTAATTGCTCTTTTAACAAGAACCTCTTCCATTTTCTGATGCACCTGGTCATAATCTGGAAATAGGATTTTATACTCTGAAAAAACAGTTAGTGCATATCCAGACTTCTTTATTTTATTAGCATATTGCTCCCTAATTTTATTCTCGAAATAGAGATCTTTTTTTGGATACAACTCCATATATTTATTAACTCCCTCTAAAGTGGCACCATCATTTCTTAACAGAGATAATCGATCTTTAGTCCTACACCTCTCCTCGAGGTTGTAAATTTCCTCAGTAAAGATTCCTTTGTATTTATGCTTAAACTCTCTTATTGCAGTAATATCCATACCTGCTGTAAGTTTAATGAACTCGGCCCGCATACTCTCTTCAAGTTGTTTTCCCTCTGCTTTGAAATACTCAGAAGGGATATGTTTGAGCAAACTTAGGCTTTCAAAGGCTTCAATGCTTTTTCCTAAGAAGGAGTAAGTAATCTCTACCTTGGCAAGATAAGCCTTTTGCACTGTATTATACAGGGAATCCAGGCCAACGTTTAGAAGAAAAGTTAATGCATGCTCGTATATATGAAGCATTTCTATTGACGGAGAGCAGCCTCTTACTGAGTCAATAGCACTTAAATGACGGTCTAATGTGATAGTTTTCTCAAGGCCTTTTAATAAACTTGATATGTTATAATAATCTTCTCGTAAATCAACTGATGAAGGATCCAATAGCACATTTTCATAATCCTGTATAAACTTTTCTCCATGAATTTTAAACCCTGTAAAGTTTTTTTCGGAAAAGGCCAATATAAGATCACCATAGGTGATTTTGTATTGTTTAATCTCCTTTCTACTCATTCGTGCGTATTTTCCATGCGCTTGAGGAATAAAACAGAAAGCAAGTAACAGTACCATACCTAAAATTATACGCTTATTCATATGTTCTCCTAAAACCCTCTATTTTTTCCATCAATCTTCTGGAAGGGTATTTCTTATGTAAATCCTCTAAGGATTTTAAAACTGTTCTTACACACCTCTCTTTATCCATTGGAATCCAAAAATCTAATCGTGCCAGTGCTATTTCTCCTGCTTCAATAGCCTCACTATCCCTACCTCTTTGTTCCAAGGAGAGAGCCTTTAGGAAGAAAAGTGAGCTGTTTTCATAGAGAGATAGACCTTTACTACTATATATAGAGAGACTGTCTGGGTGATTTTTACTTAAAAGAAACTTTCTGCAATACTGATTAATCTTCATTGCAATCTTTTTTGCCTCACTCCCTGTTTTAGGAGTACAATTGAGTAAATTTACAAACTCAATTGAGGCTTCTTTTTTTTGAGTCAATTTTGAGGCAATAATTGTATCAATAGTCGATAGGGACTCTGATTTTTTAATCTGAGAGGGGTTAACTTTCTTGATTTTACCCCTATTTCCAACTTTTCTATCAATAGCATTAGTTTTTTTTGGTGCTGTCTTCAAAGACCTTTCAATTATTGATTCTTCACTTTTCTCTACAAAATCAACTACAACTATGGTTGTATCCAATTCCATTTTTTGCTCAGTCGATGGATTCTCACTCATTTTCAGACAGGATGTTGTCATTAAGCATATCACTGTTAACTGAATGAAGAAAATTATTCGCATGTTCGTCCACCTTGATCAATTGTGGGAATGTGTTAAAAACAAAAAGTTGAATAATACCTACGGCTATTAACATGATTAGAAAACCAAAGGGCAATGTCTTTCCTTTCTTTATTGAAAAAAGAAACTCCCATTTCCAAAACACAAATGCAGCTAGTCCAAAAATCATCGTGACTAGAATGACCACCAAATTTCCTGAGAGAACTTTAGCTAGCACAGCACAAATGAGATAGACCACTGCAAAGCCGTATAGAGTTATTGTTGACAATTGAGCTCTTTTTAACCCCTTAATTTTAAAGCTACTATTTGCTGCTATGTAAAGTAATATGCCAAGTGTCAATAAGACGATTATGGAAACATTTCCCAAGAACCACGTTAAAGAGAGAGCCTTTTTACAGAACACCAGCGCATTTAAAAGGTCATATAACCGCTGGGCATGTTCCATGACGACATTTTTATCTATCATTTTGTTAATTACATTTACTGTATCCATTCAGAACCCCTCTTCTTAGATACTAATGGTTAAAGTATTACTGAGAAGAATGGCAAACTCCTTCCCCTTTGGGATTACTACAGTATTAGGATAATCACCACCCAAACGAGAGATTTCCGATTGCAGCCCCTCGGTACTTTGCTGTATTATAGGGCCATATACGGCATCTCTTGAGTCTATCCTTACTGAATCCACCTCATTATTCATTTGCCAAGCAATAAAACCACCGCCAATTGCTGCATTAATAAGGCTTGGTCCTAACCTTTTATGCCAATTATTCCTGATTCTCCCTTTCATTCCAACAATACCGTTCATTTCAACTTGACCGGACACAGTATATTCCTGTTGCTTTTTATCAACAAGCTTGACAATTTTACAGGGGACTCTACCACGTATGTTCTCACCACTTTCACAAAGAAGCTTCATACCTTTAGCCTCAATTGGCCTTACAACTCTGGCAGTAAACAGAGAGGGATGATCACTATTTACCGTCTGTTCCGTTATTGCAGAAAGCCTCGTTCCAACACCGAGTATCAGCTTATTATCAATAGCTATCTTATCAGCACCTTTAAAAAGATCTTTCAGGGGCTTTTCTACTTGACTGAGAGAGTCAACACTTTCCAGAATCCTTCTATACTCTGAACTATTCATTTGCCAGGAATTTTGCTCTAAATTTCCCTTAAACGCTCGTACAATGGATTGATAATCGGAATCCATGCGCTTTTTCATTCTATTGGAGGGCGTGTATTTATAGGGCTTTGGAGGCTCATTAATGGATTTTGTTTCATGTATAAAGCTATGTATATGACCACGCTCCTTTTGCGGTGAGGCTTTTCTATGCTCTATTTCAGATAGATTTGATACGTTTTCTGGCCCAGAGTAAACCCTATTAAGTGAGTCTTCTCTAAGCTCATTTAATATCTGATTTTTTTCTAACTCTGTAAGCTCTTGGGGCTCTGGCTGAAGCTTTTCAAAGTTTTTATTCTCTATTGGTACTGCCTGAGATACAGTAGCTTCAATAGTGGTATCCGCAACCTGTGGCTCCTTTTTGCCCTTTGGCACTATAAGGATTATAAATAGAATAGAAAAAACAGCTAATAATGTAATGCCGACAATCCTCTTTTTCTTTAACTCCCTGTTGTCTATGTGCACTTCTTCAAAGTGTTCATCCAAATTACTGTTTTCATTTCCCTTTTCATTCATGGTATTTTACCTCCTTAGGATATCCTAAATGTCTGTTTAAACTCTTCGGACCAGATTTTATAGATGATATGAAACTTCTGCTTTCTCACTCTATTTTTCTTGGTTTTTACTGATATCTCGGGGATTTTAAACACATAAATCCACTCCCCATTATCATCTTCATAGGCACAGACAAACTCTGTTTCAACAACATTTTTCTGAGTGCCGGCCTTTTTCACATCAATCAAATGACATTCATCTCTGCTTATTTTACTTTTTACATACAGGTATGTTTCTCCTCGAGAATTGAACATGCCATTGAATACAACTTCAGCCCCTTTGTAATCGACCCTTAGAGCCCCTCGTCTCTTTTGAATAAACCAAGCCATTCCTTTACTCATGGCATCCTCAAAAATCGCTTGATTGAGGACTTTTTCCTGCTCAAACAAGGCTTTTTTTAGTTGTTCGCCATAGCGTGCTTTTACCTTCTCAATAGTTCTATTCATTTCTGAAGAGTTTGGACGAGAAAAGTGAATGGCTAACACCTTTGGTGCTCTACTTCTTGAAACTAGCCTAAATATTAATTTCTCCTCTATACCTTCAGGAGTTATGATATGCATGGATAGATTCGTGTTGAAATAACCCTCACAGGTCTTTGTTATATACATGGTGTTTTGGATTGGGCTTGCATGGATAAAGTCTTTACTGCCTGGTATTGCAGCTGAAAAGGTGTAGCCTGTAGGTAGCGATATCATCAATTCAATATCTAAATTGACGTAAGTGACATAGGTTGAGTTAAAATTTAGTTGATAGGTGCCTCGCTTCTTTCGTAATATCACCTCTTTGTGATCCTTTGCAACTAAGCTTGTAATTACCATTACTAGTATAATCATGCCCTTTTTAAGCATGGGTTCCTCCTTTAGCTTTTATAATAGAGTTTTAATTGGTTTTTCATTTCATCTGAGTCTTTCTGAATCTCCCAAACCCTTGTTAATAGCAAGTCATGGGGCCTTTCAAAGGGTGATGGATTTTTTAATAGGCGTACCCAATCTAGCCGTATGGTAAAAGTCTCCTCCATTGGTTTATACCCTTTTTTTCGGATTACTCGCATGAATTGACAGAACACAATGTAGTGTGGATGACTTCGTTCAGTAATTTTTGGATACATTAGCCATTTATAATCGCAGGAATACTTCTCCTTCATTGCTGTGAGTACCTTTTTTGTCTGCCAATACTTCTCTGCCCCAAGCTCCTCTTTCATACTGGGATGCATAAGTTCTAAAGCCCTTTTACGACTTTCAACGACCGTCATATAGTCCAGATTGAGATAATCTTCACATAGTTTTTTTGAGTAATAGACAATTTGCCTTTCTAAAACATCTTGGGTGATCTTTGATGTCTTTGCCACATAGGTTTCACCACTGTTTTTATTAATGATTGCAACCAACTTGGATTGGGTTGATAGAAAGAACACTATCACCAAAAGAGCCAGAATGACTACACTTAAAGTGATTACTGCGATTCTTGAATTTATAACACCAGAAATAAGGTCCTTTAAATAGGATTCATCAGGCCTTAAAGGCTTTGAAATGTCTATGGTACGTTTTCTATTCATTAGGCATCCTTTCCAGGTACACTTGATGAGTTTTGTCCATTGCCAACAGATCCCTTAGGAACACTCCCCTCACTTTGAGAATGTTTATCCGATTGTCTTTTTGCAAATGTATTTGCCCATTCAGCTATTCCTCCCGATGCGGTCCCATATCGCATACCTGCACTGGTTGCTGTTTTTGACAGTGTGGACATCCATTTTCCAGCTTGGCTAATGGTCTTATTTGATGAATTCATCATAACTGCACCCATGGCTGTGCCAACAGCAGCACCGCCAACAAGCCCTGTGCTAACAACCCCTGCAGCAGAAGTAACCGCACCTCCCCCACTGGCAACCCTCTCCAGCCCTGACCCTGCGGCATTGAAGAGATAGATCGTAAAGGGAAATGCCATTAAAAGCATAAGTATGCATAATATGCCATAGACTAATACTGGTATAATGTCCTCCCAGGTTGCTGAAACTGCAATATTTTCTAGTAACCCAGAATTAACAAAAAGAAACAGTGACACTGATCCAAAAAAAGCAAGCCATGCAATGGCAAGCGTTAGATTTAACCAACTTTTTGCAATCCCTCTGGTCCATTCACAAAGAGAGAACACTAGGCACATGGGACCGATGTACACCATGAATTCAAAGAGTCTAATTTGTAAAACCGGTGTAATAAAAATGAATGCAGAAGTAACCACATACACTAAACCAGCAAGGAGCTGTGTCAGTAGAGCACCTTTGACTGTTGCTGTAAGAAATGACCAGGCCTTATTCTTTGAATTACCATATACCGCTAATACTTCTTGAGTAGCCTTATTAAATTTATCTATATAGTTGAGTGAGAGCGAGACTGCACAAATTTCTGCAGGCTTTGCAATGGCCGTTTTTACTACTGTTTTATAGGCAGGTGTTTTTAATAGAGCAACGAGAATAATAAGCCAGATAAGATTAGATACAGCCTTTTTCATCCAGATATTTTGCTCTGATTCCATGCCCCTAAAAACATCTATGCTTATCTGTACAGCCCATAAAAGAAATCCAAAGATTAAAGCATAGGTTGCAATTGAGCTAAGACCTTCCATACTCCCTTCAAAGATCACCGTGAAGTTCCATAACCCTTCACCAAAGGTTTTTTTAACAAGATTATTCACTGGAGACATAGGTTTCTTCCTTTCATCTATCTACGGTAATATCTTTTTGCCATTTGAACTAGTAAGCATTGTGATACACAACACTCAAGCATCGCTATAGGAAATATTATTCTAAATAGTCCAATGATTCGTGCCCGGAAAAGATACCCTGCAATAGCAAGAGCATATACAACAAAGGCAGAGTAGATTACACATATGGTAATTATTACAATTGGGTTATCCCTATGAATTGTTTCACTGAGAAGGACAAGCATATCAGTATTCTCAATTACTTTACAAATGATGTCTATGATTAAGGTTAAAAACATAGAGACAGCTAGGATGTTCATCCAATTCTTAAAAAATTGAAAATCCGCAAATGAAAACGCTGCCATAATAGGGCCTGTAACAATGGCTAGGCAAAAAAGTATTGAGGGGATTGTCAGCAAAGCATACATAGTCATTAAGAAAAAGTATAGAAATAACGAAGATAGCAGAACATCTGCTGGAGCAACCCAGGTCAGTGGATTGACAATGTTAATTTTATCCAGTCTCTTATTGAGCATCTCATGATATAAAAACTCTAAATGTACTTTCATCTTTATCAACTCAATACTAAACAACTGATTTAGTGCCTCTGTAAGGCCATAAATCAAATCAGCAAAGGCTTTATACACGAATATGTTCCCAAATATCGCTAAAATTATGGCTGTTTTTAAAAAGAGAGAAAGAGACTCTTTTCTGGTTAATTCATTCAAGTACACTTTCCTAAGAATGGTGACCATGGTGAATAGAAAGAGCAAAAGTGCACCAGCTAGGCATATGTTCCCCATAACAGGGCTTGACATTATGTTCCTGTACATATCTTCGATGGATAGTAAGCTTTGAAACAGTCTGAGGCCTGCAAAGGTATCTGATCTACTCATGATAGCTCCCTAAAAACCTGTTTTCTATGCTCTTTATAGCTTTTAAGCCGCTTGTGGTTGATTAATCTCTTTAAGTCATTATTGAATTTGTCATCTCCCAAGGCTTGCTGTTCCTTCTGTCTTAAAAGGAGCCTGCTGTATTGTACTGATAGATTAGTAAGAATCTGCTCTAATTCTGTGCTCTGAATCTCAACCTCTGCTCTTTTATGGGCTATAAAGGCACTGATGTTTTGATCATCAACAAAGGTCTTTTTATCCATTTGTAAATAGTTGGCTATTGAATCATTTATCGCCTGCTGATGTGAGACACCTTTTGTAGTATAGTCGTGGGACCTCGACAGAATTTTTTCAGTTAAACAAAGGGCCTCTGCTGCATTCATGAGGGTGGTTTTTGGAAGGTAATTGAATGTATTCATAGTATGAAGCACTAAGAGATTACTGGTTAAGGCAGCCTCATTGTAGCAAATCCCCTGTTGTAATGCCTCATCTGAGTACATCAAAACATCATACTTTCGCATACTGTTTTTAAGAATATCTTCCCTGTTAGCGTGGTAATACTTATGAGACATCCATGTGCCAAAAGAGTAGAAACATCGATAGTTCGAAAGTATGGAAGATTCAAGCTTTCTACTCCAGGTCCTTTCTATATCCCAAATGTCTTTAATCCTAAACTCTTTAAAAACCTTCACTGTGTTATTGGCAATTAACTTTGAGGATTTCGCATATGCCTTAAGGGTGGGAAGGGTGGTTCTCCACATATTAATTCTATTGTCAACTCTCTTTAAAACAGTGGAGATCTTATCACTCACCTGCTTTAGAAGTGCCAAGGGACCCATTTTTGCAGACTTGTATTTAACAACCAGACCCTTTAGAGCACCTTTTGTCTTTTCAATTGGATTAAATTTGTCAGCTTTTAGCTCTTTTACATACTTTTTCCCTGTCTTAACAGTACCCACAGTGCCTTTAGCAGCAGAGACTGCATTTTCAACAGTTTCAAAGTCATCATACATATCAGAATACTTTGAGCTGACTTTGTCTTCATCATCAATAGTCAACGCCCCGGTATCTTCTGCTAATAGAGGGAGTATTATGATCATTAAGCAAGTAACCACTTTAGGAAGCTTTTTCATTATTAATTAATCCCTATTTTGTTGCCTTTTTAGCTCTTCACTCAGTCTTTCCATAGACCAAACTAATCCAGCTCTGTTAAGGAGCATTCTATCAATCATTGATGCTCTTTGAATAACCATCATTGACTGCACTCTTATGGCATCTCTTATTTGTTCATTTATGGATACTTCCGAATAGAGTTTATTTCGACTGTTTACAGCATTTGCTTCAGCTTGTGCAACCATAGATATTTTTCCATCTCTTTTGGCATTCTTTTGAAGCGTGTTTTCAATAATTACAGCCTTATTTCCTGCCTGCATATTGCGGATGTCACATCCTGCAACAGCCTCAGCTGCGGTATGAGTGATAAGCAAATTTCTCTTTACATCAGATCTATAGCGATACTTTTCAGTTACACCCTGATGCACGCCACAGCCAAGCATTTCAGCATAATAGAGGCCATAACTTTTATCATTTTTAATAGCCCTTTTCATGTTCTCTTTTGCCTTAAATGGATTTGAAAACAGAAGCTTTCTACTCTGATTTAGTCGATATCTTGAGCTCTTTAACTCTTCTATACCGTCATTAAGCAAGTAGTCCGTATACTGAAACACCTCTTCCTCTAAATGTTCAATAATAGATACAAAGTCATACCATTTGAAATTCCCTGTCTCCTTTATATTCTGGTAAACATAGCTTGCAGTACCGGCTAGATTTTCAACAGCGCTGAGGTATTTTTCTGCAGACCAGGCCCAATCAACAACTCTTTCCAAAATTGACAATGAATTCTGAGCAATTTGTCTAAAACCAAGGTATGTTTGGACTAGATTTTTCCATATTTTTTTATCCCGTCTTTTTTGATCTACCTCAACATCATCCTGAAATTCATATGATCCATCCGGTTGTTGATATTTAGATCCTAGAGCAGTAAAAATTGACATTAGTAATATGAGTATGACTTTTCGCACTCTATTTCCACCCATTATTTAATACTCTCTAACATGGTTGATAATGCTTTGGAGTGTGTTGCTACAACTACCCCTTGGGTCTCTTCCATATCTTGAAGGAAAGCTTCAAGTGAAAGGATAAATGCCATTGTATTACACTTCATTCCAGATATATCTCTTATGAGACATTCCTGTTTATAAAGAAGAAAAGCTATTCCATTTTGCAGTGATAGTATGTCCTGTGATGAGGCATCCTTTTTTGGTGTTTTATTATAGGGCAACTCCTCTGGAGTCTCAGGCTCCTCTACCTGATTAGGATGATTGCTATACTCTCCATTTTTTTTAAACTCAGTAATGATACTATCTCTATTTTCCCAGGTTGACACCTGATTGTTATTTAGCTTGTTATATGCATCAATTAAATTGGCTGATGCCTCTTCATACTTTACAACCTGTTTTTCCATCTCTTGGACTTCAATAAGATTGACTGCAATCAGCTGTTTTGCTTCCTCAATAAGCGTGTCCAGCTTAATTCGCTCTACATTTACTAAGGAATACTCTAAACGTTTTTCAATTGACTTAATCCGTTTTGTCAGTATGCCCAACTCCTCCTTTATCTCCTCATTACCAGTCTGGACATATTCTAACTGCTTTTGTACTAATGTGTTTTGTAAAGTGGCTAAAGTAATACTATAGTACTCTTTTCTGCCTATATTAAAGGCTCCCAATGCATCGACATACCGCTCATCAAGGAATATGTTATCCAGAGCCTGTTCTGTTTTCCTTTTGCGCATGTCAAATTCTTTTATGCTATGTAACTCATCGAGATAATCAACGGTAGCATCTACGGTGTGATATTCCAGAAGACCAAAGGCTCCAATCACATCATATATCTCATGAGATACCACCCAATTGAGATTTCTAATGGTCGTTGACCAGGTATCCATATCATAGAGGCTTATCTCTTTTAAACTTTTACAGGTTGAATAAATCTGAAGAATCTCTTTTCTCGCAAGTTCTATATCACTCTTAACAGCTTTCATATTACTGATGATTTGGTTTGTAGATCTTACAAACTGACTCACCTGAAAGTAAACATTAATGATGTTTGTAACCATTCCAATCTCTGTAAAGTTAGGAAGAAACTCCTTAAGCTTACCTAATATCCTTGAGTTTCTCGCACTGCAAAGCTGAATAGTCAACACTGCTATTAACATGAATTTAATAAAGTTATCTCTCATTGAGTAAAGTTGTCCTTTAGAATGAGTTCGTTCTCTTTACTAAAGAGCTTTCGATGATAGAGGTTTTGAACTATACAGGTAAGAGGTGCTTTTTGCCATTCTCCATTGGAAAAATCCCTCGAGAACTTCCCGGGTATTGAATACATGAAATTGGCATACTCAATCCAATCCTTAGTCTCGGTTTCGGTAACCATTAATGCAGTTCCCAAAGCTTTTATGCGATCATTATACAGTGGCTCTCGATGCACTGAGGTTACTGTCTGAATTGTGGCGGTAATATTTGATAAATAGCAGGCTTGTGATGCTGTAGTGCCTGTTTTACCAGTGAGTTTATCAAGCCTTTTTGAGTTTTCCTCTATTATTCTGGTGGTATTTTCCCCAGAGGAGAGCTTTATATCCCTTAAGCTCCTTGTTACGGTAAATACTAATGGTTTTATTGGTCCATAATGCCCTTTGGTAATCTTATCTGACTGAAATGCCAGTGCATCTAAAGCTAGTTCAAAATCATTAATACTTGCTTGAAGAGAGTACAGTTGCGTATCAACCATCTTTAGATGATTTATAGGGAGAATAGTGGCTATGTTGGTCAGCCGTATGCTTTTAAAATCTAAATTTTTATAATATTCACCAAAGTTTGTCACCGCATACATAAGGCCATCCCAGGCTTGGCTTATGGACCTATACGTGTCTTTTGCATCCTTGAGAAGGTCCATAGTTGTTTTCCAGATGCAATAAACTTTGTAAAGCTCCTTTGCCATTTTATAGGTTCTTGCCTGGGTGAGACGATTCTCTAATCTTTTTGCAACTTCATACAGAGGAATGGCCTGCTCCTTTTTTTCTGCTATTTTATATAACCCCTTCATGGTTAGATTAAGAGCTTCAGCAACAACAATCTTAAGGATTATCTCATTTATCCCTTCCCCCTTCTCAATCTCTTCATCTCTGTCAGCCACATCTTTCTGATCAGTATAGTAGTCCTTAGATTTTTTGTTATACCCAGCCATCTGTTGGAGGCTTTTATCGCCCATTCCTAATACATAGACCCTTTGATTACACCGATGACTACCTTTACCAATAACATGTTCAGTTGCTCTATCTTTGAAATAGTCAAGCCCAAGCTTTTGCCCTCGACGCTCTAGCTTCCCCTTTTCTGTAAGGAATTTTCTTTTATACGTTACGGAGCCAACTCTTTTCTTAATACCAACCTTATCCTTAAACACCACAGGCCACCGCCATATGAGAAACCACTCCTTTTTGTCATTATCAGCATGAATATGGTGGTCACCAGTCTCATATTTGACCTCTGTTTTTAGGACATGCCCTGTTTCTATAAAGTATTCGTCAAAGAGAACTACCTGCTCATCCTTCTCATAGGCTCTATATTTATCAGCTGGATTACCGATATAGAAGTCTTCATCCATATACTCCCGGTTATACATGGTAATTGAAGCATATGTATGAGGTCTATTTAGTAAACTCGTTGGATCATCTTTTAAATAGGTACGATAAAAATCAACAACCTCATATAATATAGGTCTTATTTTGTCAGTTAGATACCAGGTATGAACGATGTGTCCCCACTGAAAGATATTGCCATAGCGCCCCCATTTTACGTTTATAAGTCCAAGTTCGTTTTTAAAGGGGTCATAAATTTTTTGAAGTCCCTTATTAAGGAGATTACCGTCATTGTCGAATAGGTATGGCTCTTCTGGTTGATATTCTGTACTTGCCTCTTGAGTTGAAATAAGGCCGTCTTTACTATAAACAGTGCCATCCCAATCCTCTTCCATCATGCTTTTATTCAAATAATCCTTATAATACATGTACGAAGAGGCGCTGCTCTTAGCTTCATCATAGTCACCTAAAAGCATTGGTTTTGCACATTCACAGTACAAATCAAAATAGGTTTCCATATCAGGGCAGGAGTTTGTTGGTGGTGGATTGGTTGATAGAGAGTATTTGTCAGGCCCTGGTGGTGGAATGAGACCATTATTATCTCTTTTAGCAACGCCATGCTCATCATATTCAACCGGCATAGTAGAATTTAGTGGGTAGTCACACCAGGTCAATTGTGGGAATATCTCTTCACTATGTGCTAAAACTTGATCATAGCTCCAGTGCTTTTCCCCTGATACCATGGATGGCAGTATGTTAACAAACCCACCATCCTTCTTTTCCATTTTCCCTAAGTTTATAATTGCAGCGACAACTCCCTGTGGATCCTGAATCCTTATTAAAGGCTTAGGTTTACTCATGTATATACGCTCACCTGCTTTGTACCCATACTTTTGAGCCTCTTTTTCATCCTCCCATACACCATACACCGCATATAGAAGCTTTTCAAATCCATATTGCACAACCACTGCAATGATATCTTTTCCAAAGTCTTTACTATAGACAGACATGATTGCATCATGTTTAAACAGAATACCTTCAAGGTACTCTTTTGTTAATTCCACCATACATCTTTGATGTTCACTTATATCTTTAGCTGGCTCTATAAGACAATCAGATAGGGTAACCTTGGGAAATAGGGTGTTTTTGCTTGCCTGTATTAAGCGTATTGCATCCCTTGTCCTCAATGTATAGAACAATCTCTTTTCAGACATCCCAAGGATTTTTGATGCTCCACCAGCTGTATTGTCTAAGTTTAGCAGTAATAGAGCAAAACCTCCATAGAGACTCTTAAATCCTGCGTAGCTTCTACCATTTGCATGTATTGTCTTATCAGTATTCTCTTTTAACACATCTGAGATTATGAAATTCACTGTGTCATGTAAGAATTGGTGTGTTTCAACCTCTGTAAACTTATAATCAACAATTTCAGGGAGCTTCTCTCCAAAAATGGTGTAGATCTTTGCTATAAATAACAGCATTATGACCGGTATGTTAATCCGTAATAGTATCTGCATTAAAACTCCGACCTTGCACTTTCAATGACTTCTGGAGTAACACAGGAGGCCCCCAGCTTTTTCATATGTTTTCTCAAGATGTTCTTATGATCTGGATCAGTGGTTGATAGCATGCAAAACTCCTTTGTAGGATAGAGCTTTAGTAATCCAGAAAAGAACGGGGTTAAGAGGAAAAAGTCACTCTTTGACTTACACGTAACAATTTTATGAATATCAAATTCAGAAAGAGATATTGCACCCTGTGAAGAGGAAGCCTGTGCTCTCATCAAGGGTTCCGGGTCATGGTTGTTTCCAACGAAATAGAAAAATGAAGTGTTGGCTAAAAGGGCCTCGCCTATTTCAGATCCTAAAATATCGGAAAATCTCTGTGTGATTATTGATATCTGCCCGTTTAACTTCCTTATTGTGCGAAACATCTCTTCCATAAAGTCACGCATGGAACCCCCTTTGAGGTCTTGCCAGGCCTCATCCATAATAAGAAGCTTTTTACGCTCTTCTTCCCCCTTGGCACCAAGAATATTGGTCGCTATCATATCAAGCAGTGCTGGAACTAATACATTTTTCAGTTCCTCATGCCCCTTAAGCCCTGCCATATCAAAGGCCACAATATCCTTTGATTTAATCTCCTTTGACGATCTGAAAAAGTGTGCATAGGGCCCTGCATCCTCACCTATGCCTATAAAGGCAAATAAGCTTTGAAATAAAATTCTTAAGGAATCATTGTTGAGATACTTCTTTGTAAACTCATCAATGCAACACTCCCCTTGTGCGTTGTTGTTTGTATCCTTGTAGTATTGCCTAAGGGATTGTTGTAGATTGAAGCGTAAGGAATTATCTAAAACGTCACTATTTTTTGAGGTAATCATTCGTTCAATGGTGGATAGAAGCGAGGTAAATTTTTGTTTATTTAGCTCTCCCTTGTCATTAAATAGCTTTCCATCAAAGGGGTTTATAGAAAAGTTGTTGCTTTCCAGTGATATCTCAAGGTAGGTCCCCCTTTGATTAATAACAAAGTTTCTATACGATCCTGCTCCCTCACCTCCATAGTCAACAATTGCTATTTGGGGATTATAAATGGCAAATTGATAAAGAATATTATTTGTTAAGAACGACTTTCCAGACCCGGATCCACCTATTATCATGGCATTCCAATTATCAGCACTCTTTGAAAACATATCATAACGAAAGAATTGGTCTTCTTCTGTGTAGAAATAAATGAAATTGTTATCCTTTTTTATAGGATAGTTTTGCCTTGGAAGATCAATAGGAAGAAAATCTGCCACATTGTAACTGGCAAGGCAGGTGTTTATTGGATTAACAAATTCAAATCCAGGAAATAGTGAAAAGAATGCTGCTCTTAGATTGTATTTCTCACGTTTTAAAGGGTATTGATTATACACAACAGAGCTAAAGTTTTCATAGGTTTCATCTAATTTTTCCAAGGTATCAGCCCAGAGGTGAACTTGAAAAGACTGAATGAGAAACTTTTGATTTGAGGATTCTATAACTTCTATTGATTCTTTAATAAGCTCCTTGAGTTGATCCGGTGGTAAGCCCTCAGGTGTTTTTGCAAAACAAGCTAATTTACTGGCCAGCATACCCTGCCTGGCTATCATATTCATCTTCTTTTTTGCTAGATCAATTCCTCCTCGCTTGGATAGAATCTTAATAGTGTGTTGAATGATAAATTCTATATCAACAAGATCTTTATGATGGAATATGTTGTTCATTAAGGCACTGGAGTTCTCAGGCATCTTTGAATCTGGATCATTAGTTCTCTGAGAGAGGACCGAGTGATAATTTCCCCCATAGTAGATGTATGCGCCTTTTGATTTATCAAAAAACTTATTTGAGGAGTAGTTAAAATCAGAGGTAAATAGGCTTGACATTTCAGAATAGTACTCCATATACTCTTTGTTTATCAGAAGAGATAGAAACTGTGTAATCTGAGAGCTATCAAGCCTAAACACTCCCCCATCAGCTGCGGATTTAAACTGTTTTATAATATTACTTAGTCGATCCATGGCCTTTCGAAACATCTTAACATCACAGAGTCCTTTGTTTTTTCCAACCTTATTTATTAGTGAAACAGTATCCTCTAACTTTTTATGAGCATTTATTGTAATGGCCATGAAGTTTTTGTACTCAGGAGTCTTTTTACTTTCAAAGGAATTAATATGAATTCTTTGAAGGTAGTTAACAATGTCACTACTGCTACCTTCCACATAGGGAACAGTGACTTTCTTAAATGTTTTTATGTAGTAAAAAGTCACATATGAATCATCAGGAAACTCTCCAACTAAATCAATTATTCTTTGATGCCTTGTTGATACAACCTCTTCACTATTAATCTCTGAAATATTAATTTCCAGTACTGCGGTTACTGTTTTTCTCTGTTTAGTATTACCTATGATGACATCATTGGTAATACAGGTGTAGGGTAGAATATTTGTTATCGTCTGCATAGATTTAATAGGTCATCCAGGTAAACAGTACTCTTTTTGCAAACCCGGAAAGGCAAATATGAAAGTGCTCACCAAAGGCTGCCTGCCCGTTGAATAGAGACATGTATTGATTGAATGTTGAATTTGTATGATGATAAAGAATAATACCCCTTTTAATAAACTCCTTTTTTAGGCTATCACTCTTTGCTTTAAGTCTTCCATAATCATCTGAATGAATCACAATAGACACATTGATAAACCAGTTATCATTTAAGTACTTCAATAGGGTGTCTTCAGCTTTTGTATCAATGGTATGCACTTTTCTTACTGTGTCTGTATCAGCTTTCCTATTTATACCACTGATCAATTTTACATTTTGAGTAGTCGTTTCTGAGATCTTTTGGTTATGCTCAATGCTTGGCTTGATAAGGGAAATGACTGTCATGGTATTAGAGTCTTTTTTAAAAAACTCATTAAGCTTTAGGCAGGCAATATTATTTATGCTTACAATGGTACTGACTCTATTCTTACCAGTTTTAATAAGTGATAAATTTGATAGAGGCTCTATAGAGACATAGAGATTTTTATGTAATTCTGTTTGATCATACATATGCCTACTGTGAGGAAAGGATAGAATTGAATCGATTTTCTTTAGAGCGTTTTGCGTTTTTTCTGTAGTTTGAGCTAGCACCTTTGATTTACTCTTACCTATCCCCTTCCAGGGCATTTTCAGGTTATACTCAATCTCTAATAAGACAGATACGTACAGGTCTGTCTCATTTGTCCTATACACTTGAATCTGGGTGCCAAAGCCACTTCGATCAATCATGCCAATGATTTTTGGAAGGCTTTTATTGGTTACTTTGACTGTTTTAGCAATGGAGCCATCCGAGTACAGATCATATGAATCATGTTTGATTAATTTAAAACTAAATGGTTTGGAATTGATTTTTGAATTAGGTAAATCTTTATTTATGAGCACTTCTCTTGTTCCCCGGTGATGTGTAATTGAGTATTATCATTTTTGCTTATAGGGAGAGGGTTTATGTAATAGCCCTGTAAAATTGGAGGTATTCTATAATTATTTAGAAGGACATTGAATATGTTTTCTTCTAGCTTGCTTAAGACTACTACATATACAGCAATTATGATCAAATGGATTACTATGGCAATTAAAAGAAGTTTTCCCGTTAATAGTATTATATACAATCCAGATGGTGTCAGTGCTACGCACCACTCCGGAACGGAAAGTCCTAAATACTTTGTATTTCCTGATTGAATAGGAATGATACGTTTCATTTTATATATGATCCAGTATCAGCTATTACATTATATATAGCCATGGCTGCACTTAAGAAAGCAATTGCTCCCATAATTCCGATTGCTTTCCACCAGTTGGTCTCCTTATCACGACCAATAATCCCTTGGATTACTGTAATAACAAACCAAATAAATAGACCTATCTGGACAGCAAGTTTAATGTATTTAAATGCTAAGGCAATATTTGATCCAAGGGAGTTACCAAAGGCCACCTCACTGGGTTGGGCAAAGGAGGACATACAAAGCACTAAAACAGATACTAGTGCAATCTTTAGGAGTCTAATTTTGTGATTTTTCATGTTTCCGTTCCTTTCGCTTTTTTTCGTTGATGATAAGCTTTCGTATATATCCAGACTCTGATTGATCTTCGTTTTTCCTTTCCGCAATCACAAATGCAGCTAATTCACCATTGACATAGGAAGTGAGCTTAGCATTTTTCCTCTTATGATTTATTAACATCAGTTTTAACCCTCCTTGCTTATAGTATTGTGTGGTTTTAATTAAATATAATATTATTTAATATAATTAAATATAATTTAATATAATATTTTATTATGTTTAAATATAGCATCAATTCTAACTCTTTGCAAGCTATTTTGCTTTTAATAAAAAGATTTTCTCAGACTCTTTTATATAGATGGTCTCATCTACCATACTAAATGGTGATATTTAAGCTCTTATAGATGCAATAATCGATAAATAATTGATCATCTATCCGAAATATTTCAATTAGAGTGCCTATAAAGGAACTCGGCTAAAAACAAAGTGGTCCCATTTTACATAAAGCATTGACTGAATATAAAAACGATGACCAAATCTACCCCGATTCAATTTGTAAACTTGCTCCAAAAAAATTTAATGATTTTAAAGTTTTACAAAACTTTGAAAATGGTTTAATGTATTATTGGCCAAATACAGATGGAAAATGTTTCAGGATTGTTATTCCAATTTCAATTATGGATTTTTTAATTTGGTCATGTCAAAACCCATTTTGGGAATATAATTCGCAAATTTCACATAATTTGCATTCGGTTTTTCCTAATAGAATTATTGCCATTTTGTTCATTCCAATTGTGCGCACTTTGACTTTTTCTATCAATTAAATTAATAAATGGGGTGGCTGGCTATTGCAACCAACGAGCCTGTAAAATAACTCCACTTTAATAAAAAACAGATTTTTAAAGTGCCTGAGAATCTCATAATCAATATTAACCAGAGTCCCCCCCTCCCGAATTATTTCACCCTCAAAAAAGTAATTTTGCACAGAGGGGACTTATTCTACAGCCTCAACGGTGGGCGCATGTGAGGCCGTTTTAATGACATCAATGCACCTCTTGGTTGCCCGCTGTCAAATTCCTATAATAGCTCTCGAAATGGGCAAATTCACCAAAGCTAAAGGTTTCCATTTTAAAATTATTTCAACGATATATTCTGTTGAGGTATTCATCAATTCTATGCCAAAGCGTTTAATTGTAATAATTAGTTATATTCTTCCTTATTCCATAAATAAAATAATTACTAATGGTATTCAGGGTCGTTCCTGAGCTTTTACCGTTAACTAATGTTAGTTGTATTTTTAGTACGAGGCTTTCTCACGGCTGCCAGCATAATCCATCTCGATTTGAATTTTTCCATTTTCATATAAACAACATACATATCAACTATCAGCTACGGAGAACACCAGGAAAAATTACCTTGTTTTGGTTATTAAAATTTTTCCTTTTCCCGAGTGCTTATCAAGTATTTTTTTAAATCTAAAGCTTCTTTAAAATTAGGATTAAGGGCCAGAGCTTTATTTAAAGCAATTAATGCTTCGTTATTTCGATTTAATTTACCCAGAGCATATCCTATTCTACCCAATACAACAGAATTTTTAGGGTCAATTTTTAATACCATTTCATAAGCCTTCAAAGCTGGTTCGTATTGACCATAATTCAATAACACGTCACCTTTGCTTTCCCAAGCCGTTAACAGAGTAGGATTAATTTGCAAAGCCTTGTCAAATGCATTAAGTGACCTTTTAAGCATGCTAGACATTCCAAACACAAATCCAATTTCTACCCAAGTTAAAGCATTGTTTGGTTCAATTTGCAAGGACTTATTATAAGCTTCAATTGCTTCTGGAAAACTGTTTTCTCTTTGAAGAAGGTGCCCTTTATGTCTCCATATACTGGCATCGTTAGGATTGATCTGCAATGCTTTAATATAGGCTTTCAGAGCATCATCAAATTTATATAGTTTCTTGAGAGCATGTCCTTTATTGAGCCAAATATGGGCATCATTTTGATCAATTCGTAAGGCTTTGTTATAAGCTTCAATGGCATTATTGTTCTCACCTAAATTATAAAGAGATACTCCTTTGCTCATCCAAACACTAGCATTATCAGGATCAATAAATAGGGCCTTGTCAAAAGCATTAATAGCCCCCTTTTCATTACCAAGCAAACCAAGAGCAAGCCCTTTGGCAATCCAAGCATGCTTATCGGCGGTATCAATATGCAAGACTTTGTTTAAAGCCTCAATGGCCTCTGAGTACCTTTTTAAAAGAAATAAAGAAAATCCTTTTTTCTTCCAGGCAAGGGAATCATAGGTGTCTATTGCCAAAATTGCATCAAGTAAAGCAATTGACTCTTTGATTTTTCCTGCATAGTATTCAGCTTCGGCTTTAGAATGAAGTGTGTCTATGAATTTTTCAGAATCTGTTCTTTCGTCTCTCGCATCTGGATCTGATAAAGAATTTCCTCCCATTTCAATGGCTAATTTGTCTAATACCTTATCGAAATCCTCGAAAATATCATATTGCTGGTGAAGAGTTAATCGATGGTCTCCACGGTCACAGTCTTCAAGCCTAGCTGGAACAATGGTAAACTCATTCTCAGGTTGATTCTTAGCTATTTCGTAAGCTTCATTGAGCTCAACGTCTTGAAATCCGGGCTCATCACCAGTTTTTCGAATAGCAGCATTGCTTAGGCAAATGATGAAATACCGGCTCTTTGCAATTGCTTTTGTAATCTGAGGTTTCCATTTGCCCATTTTCAAATGCTTTTTATCAAACCAGACATCCAAACCACGTTTGATAAAACCTTCATATACCTGTTTCACCTTTGGTAAATCCTCACTGGCATAGCTAAGAAAAACACGATTATTTCTACCTTTTGACATTGATACCCTCCCAAAAAGTATTTGCATCAGCTGGCTACAACTCTTTATCTCACTTTTTCTTGGATAGAATAATAAATTATTCTACAATTTTAAAACGCTATAAATTTCCCGATACATTCTAACGTCTTTTTATTGTTATATTCTCTTAAATTAATATAAGATCTCTTTTCCTGAGCTGGGATGTCGATCGCTATCAGCATATTTTAATATATGTTTTTTTTTCACAACCTATGTTGTCAAATGGTGATAACCATGTAGCAGTAAGTATCCAAAGTGTAATGAATAAAGACTTCCTATGTATCATGACAACCCTCCAAAGATTTATACATATGGCAATATACTATCAAAATGGTTATGTGAGGTAGTCCAATTTTATAAGGAATTCACATCTTCATTTTGACTTATAAGTAAACTCAAAGCCAGCAAATGTAATTTATTTGTTTTAATATGGTTACAGCATTAGTTTTATTAATTGGTCTCACTAAGATAGCGAAAAGAATCTTCTACAAATTCAGGTACATATGTTTTATCAATGGAGTAAGGCATTATGGGCAACATTAAATATTTAACACTTACAATAGCTATAGTGTTCCTTTTCAGCAACAAATCAATTTGTAAACCTACTGTAATACTTAGTATAGAGCCAGTCAAGTTTTCGATAGAGAATAAAAAGGAAGCAGAAAAGCAAAGTAAATTCATCAACTATTTTATTCTCACAAAACTTAA
>JANQEN010000195.1 GCA_028278335.1 Chitinivibrionales bacterium
CTAGTGTTGTGTCCCATGTAAAGCTTTTAAAAGTCGATTAATTTTCTGTAATATGGAATCAGCAGTTGCTGTCCATGTAAAAGGGTTAGAATCTGAATTATAGTTTTTAACGAACTGATTTATTTTAGAGGTTAATTGCTTGACACTTCGAAACGAACCTCGACGAATTGCCTTTTGTGTAATTATGTTGAACCAAATTTCAACCTGGTTAAGCCAGGACGAGTATGTTGGAGTATAGTGGATGTGGTATCTTGGACGTTTAGCCAGCCAGTTTCGAACTTTTTGATGTTTATGTGTTGCGTAGTTATCGACGACTATATGAATATCTAAATCTTTTGGCACATTGGCATCGATATGATTGAGAAATTGTAAAAATTCTTGGTGGCGATGACGCTTTTTACATTTTGCCAATACTTCCCCTGTAGCAAGGTCTAAAGCGGCAAAAAGAGTAACCGTCCCACTCCTAATATATTGATGTGTGACGCCTTCAAGATAACCTAAACCCATTGGTAAGACGGGTTGAGTGCGATCGAGAGCTTGAATCTGGCTTTTTTCATCTACACACAGCACCATGGCATTATCAGGAGGATTTAGATAAAGGCCGACGATATCACGCACCTTCTCAACAAAATAAGGATCTGTAGAAAGTGTAAAGTGCTTTTGTCGGTGTGGCTTAATACCAAATGTACTCCAAATCCTATGAACAGTTGATTTTGACAAATTGGTTTCTTTAGCAATTGATCGACAAGTCCAGTGGGTTGCATTTGGCGGTTTGCTTTCTAACGTTTGCCTTATTAAGGCAGCTACCTGATCATCGCTTATTGATCGTGGTCCTCCTGGCTTGGGTTCATCATAAAGGCCCATTAAGCCCTGCTTAATAAATCGCTTACGCCAGTGACCAACCGTAAATCCGGATACTCCGATTTTCGAAGCGATGGCGCTATTAGTCATTCCATCATCTGACATGAGAATGATTTGGGCACGGCGAACTAAGCTGTATGGAAGTGAGCGCGAATTAGCCATTGATTCCAGTTGGTTCTTAACATCGTCTGTAATTGTAAGCGGTTGTTTAGGTCGTCCTCTTGGCATTTAGTCCTCCTCTCTGCTTATGAGAGGAGTATTACACAAATAATTGAGAAAATCTAGCATTTTTTAAAG
>JANQEN010000205.1 GCA_028278335.1 Chitinivibrionales bacterium
TAGGTGAAACTGAATTTGTGGGTGCAAGCAGTTAAAAGGGGCGAGGGGCTCGGTGACGAGCATTGCGAGGAATAACCTTGCTGCAGGGGGAATTCCCCCTGAATGATTTTTCTAATACATAATCTGGGTCAAAAATAATGGAACCGATGAACTAAAAAAATCACCCCTAATGCGCCTGTTGTTTATCAAAGCATCCAGCAATAGGGGCGATCTTTTATGTATTTATGCTAGCAGATTCTACTGGCCTTCAATCTCCTGTAGCTCTCTCTGCAGTTTTTCCATCTCATCTTCGATCTTCTCGATCTCTTCACCAGCGCTACTCTTAATCTTGATCTCCTTGCCTTCTCCGGCCATCTTCTCTGCCTTGGCAAGAGCATATTCTATATCGTCACGTAGCTTTTCCACGGGTCTGGCAAAGTAGAGACGACGGGAGAACTCATCGCTAAACTTGTAAAAATCGCGAAGTTTCTCTTCGTATTGTACCTGCGGAACATGAAGGCTATCAATCTTTCCAAGGATATAAGAGGATTGACCAGTGTAGCCAAGCTCATTCATGACTGAGGCTACATCATAGTAGCTACCACGATTATCATTATAATCCTGGGTTTGTGATTCCATTTCACTCTGGCTGGGGCCGGAGAAATTATTAATTTTGTCCGCAGCTAAGGAGAGGTTGTCCACAGCTTCCTGATAACGCTTGTTGGTCATGGCGCTATAACCCTTAAGCAAAAGCGCTTCACCCTGAAGCACCTCTTTTTTGCTCACCCGGATAATCTCGTCACAGGCCCTGTTGCAGTCAGCCCATTGCTGCGCCTTAAATGCTGCCCAGGCAAGGCCGATCTGTGCATCTTCGTAATAGTAGCTGGTTACTGGTATCTTACGCAGTGCAGCAACTGCCTGTGAAAGGGAGGCCTCAATACCGCCGATACCTTCATAGAATATGTATCCCAAAAGGGTGTAAGCTCTATTAGCAATCTCTTTCTGTTCGTCATTTCGAGGTATTGTATTAATGACATTGTTCAAAGCCTCGATGGTTTGATCCATGCTATTCTGATTTGCATAGGCAACTGCTAAGGAGAACTGCGCAAAGGGATACTCAACATGATTCTGGGGAATCAATGTAAAGAGCTGGACCGCTTTGTTGTGCTGGCCATCCCGTTGATGCTGCAATCCCATGTAATAGCAGGCATGGTACTTGAGAGAATCCGGCGCCTCTGGTGTATTGAGTTTGGCAAACTGATTGGATACACCCAAGGTGTTGTTGTCTCTGTAGTGAAGACGTAGTAGACCAAGGTCTGCATGAAACCTGGTCACACTGCGGGGAAAGGCCTTTTTAGATTGCATGTAATTCTCCGTGGAAAACTCCCGCATATCCAAATTCTCCTGACAGAGTCCCATATGAAGTTGAACCCAATCATTTTTAAAGAAGTCAGGATACTCAACCAATATTTTTCCAAAGATAAAGAAGGCATCCCAATAGTTACCATTGGAATAGAGGGTACGAGCACGGTTATAGAGTTGGGTTGGTCCAACACTGGCTGCGCGCGCCATTCTGCGGGCATACACCTCTTCACGATGCTTACCAAAATCTCCGCGAAAATAGAAGGTATGGGTTGAAGTTAGGTCAATCTTATCAAGAATTGACATAAACTGATAGGCAACCTGCAAATCACGACCGGTATTGAGCGAGGGAACATTGAGTCCCGGACAAACACCGATATATTCAGATCCTGCCTGAACTGAAATATTGATAATATCCAATAACCATAAACTTAAACGTCCATTTACATCAAACTCGATCTCCTTTGGCTCTGAACCGCCACCAAGAATCTCACTCTTGGCAAAATCATCAGCCTGGGACATAAAGTCTTTAATGTCAACATCAACACCGACTTCAATTCTCTTTTCCCACAATTTGGCAAGCCAGGAAAGTTTGAGGTTGGCAGCCTCGTTAGTAAAAGATTGGAAGTCAAGGTCGGGAGTTACCAGGTTCTGAAAAGTTGCACCAAATACATGGTCACCTAAAAGTGGGTGCATAAAGAGGCGATAGCTCAAACCCAAATCAACACCAATAGCTATATCGGTAGAATTAAAATTATTCTTATGGAATAAATTAACATTAGCCCCAATACTGAGACGTGCCACCGGGTTTATAGCATAGGAGAGCATAAAGAGATTTTGGCTGCCGTCGATCCATTCATCTAAAGCAACCAAATCCCCTCCATTAGGGCCTTCTCGATATTCAGTTCGTTGAATCTTCTCGCCCAGATGCAAGCTAATATAGGAGGCACCCAAGGATTGATAAAGGCCAATGGGCACTATGGTGCCCAGCTCCATGAGAAAAAAAGTATTCTGCAAAGTTGGACAAAGAGCCACCCGAGTAGAAACATAGTTCTCCTCAGTCATAAACGCAGGATTGGTGGCCGGTGAGTGACTTGCGAAAAAGTCGCGCCACCGTTGGGTTACATAGTGTTCACTGGGCAGACCATCACTAAAGAGCGGTAGTTGCATGCTACCGATTACAAGTAAAACAATAAAAGAACAATTTTTACGGAGCGTACTCCATGCCTTTTTCATAGCTATTCCCCATGTAGAGATTGTTACAACTATTCCCCTTATATATAATATACATTATATATATAAACTACACGTATAGACGGAAAATTAATTCCATCCTCGTAGATATTTCAATGCCTCGGAACCCTCAAACCAATTATTGGTTTTCATTTCATTGATCCAATTTGCTTTTAAGCTGGCATCGGAGGCATATTGGATCCGCGAGTCACATGTATTAAAATATTCGTTAGTTTTCCACATTGGTTGTGTATACCATTGCTGATTAATGTAGCAAAGACCCTTAATCACATCCTTATTTTGATTGATGTAATTAAAAAGAGGCTTGAACCAGGCATTCCATTCATCTACACTGTTCTGCTTCACTAAATCATGATAATTGGGTGTGGCCTCACTAATAAGAACTGGCTTACCCTTTTCACGGGCAAACTGTACCATCCAGGCACCATTGGCAGTAAAGTGGGAATACCCAATCCAATCAACATACTCATCACCGGGATACCAGCTTAAGTTGTTGGGGCCATCATTAAAACCATCGGATTGCCACACATAGGCACAATTTTTAACACCCATCTCTTCGAACTTGCTGGCAATACGACGGAAAGCGATTTTATAATATCGTGCAATATAATGGTTCCAATCACCATCAAACTCGTACCCTATTCGCAATAATACTGGAGCACCACTCCCTTTGATCCAATCACCTAAATCTTCAATCTTTGAATCAAGTTTCCCGTCGGCAATAGCCTGTTCGCTTCCCACCATATAAAGGCCAATAGCAATAATTGGCTTTCCTTCATTAAAGGAAGCATTAGGATGGTTTACCAGAGAATCAGCACATTTTTCACCGGCACCATCGTTTAATACCGTTGTTAAACCACGATTACTGGACCGGCTTGTTAACGAGGTATAGGTGGTAAATCCAGAAGGTACTGGAAGTGTGTTATCGTCCATGTAGCCTTCGGTATACTTCTCTGGCATCCCACCAACAGCATCGAGATCTTGACCCATAATGAGCAATTTCTTATCAATGGTGGGTTCAAACAGAGGATCTCTTGCGGTGATCGGAGGATACTGATAGGGATCCTTAGGTTCAACGGGGTTATTCTTGCATCCAAAAAAGAGCGTGAGGCATAATGTAAAAAGTATACATCTTTTCATTAAAAAACTCCTACTACTACTTAAAAATGTTTTAATTACAAACAACGAGGTTCGATGCCCACATCAGAAATGCATGCAAAATAGGTGTATATATGAAGAGCAGAAGGTGTGATCCAATATTTCATTAAACACTATCCAATAATATCAATTTTTCACAAAACAATATAATCGCTTAACCACTTTTATGCGAAAAAAGACCAGTAAAAATGTGGTATTACATGCAAGCGGTGAACCCCTTTTTGCACATTCCCTCCAGAAGCGTCAAAAAAGGTATTTTTATTAAGATAACAAAATTAAGAAGTGCTGTCTTTAGTATTTATTTAATTGAATTAAAATTTTTGATATATAAATAAATTGTAGCGCCTAATAGGTTATAACTAAAATAATTTCCTACGCACCTCTAACAATCCTGATTTCTACTCCTATTTTCTCAAACAACTTATCGATATACTCATTGATAAATTTCACATCATACTGTCTAGCTAAAAGTATTCGCATGCTCTTTAAAACGATACTTACTCCAAAACCAGATCGAAGATTGTGGCTTGGTCCTCCCAAATCTTCTCCATGAACACTCAGAAAAGACTCTTTTTCTTTTAATCATATTAACCACAGATCCAGGCTACATACCATTAATTTTTTGAGCTTTACGAGGTATACTTTTTTGGGTTAGCCAGGTGGAATCGGGTGGAGGGCGGGCTTCTTACCGCCCCCTCCCACACCACCGGACATGCGGTTTTCCGCATCCGGCGGTTGAGTTCGGCACCGTTATGGTGCAAAATCTGATGGCATTGCGAACCCATATTCAATAAGTAAACGGTTTGGCAAGGCTATCTGCATGATTGGATGGCGTGCCATTCGCCACGCTGATCCAGTCATAGGACTTGTTGCGATTCTTTTAGGCCAAATGCCTAATTCTCGCAGTTTGTTTCTTCGTCCTTTTGCACAGTGCCACCGTTGCCAGAACCATTTTCGAACATGACGTCGAGCCCAAGAGCTCACCTTCTTACGCCACGTCCGATCATCACCAAGTGAGAAGTAATTGCACCACCCTCGGATATATTTCTTCCAAGAGTCTGTCAATCGCTCCTTAGACCAACTGTTGCGGTTGTTAAAG
>JANQEN010000293.1 GCA_028278335.1 Chitinivibrionales bacterium
CCTATGAAAATAATGCCGATACAAATGCTTTTACCGATGCTGAGCAAACTAAACTTTCAGGAATAGCAGCTGGAGCAGAGGTTAATCCTGATGTAGTCCCTCAAGCTGAAGCTGAGGCAGGTACATCCACTACTGAAAGAATCTGGACTGCTCAACGTGTGGCTCAAGCTATTGCTGCCCTGGCTGGATCTCTTGATCTATCTGCCTCTAGTGTAAAATTATTTGAAGATTTCATCATGGGTGATGATGCTACCGATGAAATGGGTGCCCTTGGATGGCGTACTTCAAAGGGCGGCTCAGGATCTTTATTTGAAACCATCGCTGGGGAAGCAAATCATCCTGGTATTTTTAGACTTCGTACACCCTCAGCAGCATCGGGTAGGGCTGGATGCGCTCTTAGAAAAAGTCTTGGCCACATTGATCCAGGTGATGACTTTGTTTGGGAATCAATTTTAAGATTAAATATTGACCTAACTAACCAGGAGCGCGTTGTCGCTGGGCTAGGGACAAATTATGATTCTGTAGGTGATCAGGCTAGCGGAATTTATTTTGAATATGTAGGAGGAGACACCAATTGGCAAATAGTTGCTAATAATGCAGGAACTAAAACTAGAAACAATACTAGCTTTGCAGTTGTCAATAATAATTGGGTTCATTTAAAAATTACTAAAACAGGATCTAGCATCCAGGCAAACATCAATGGCGTAGATCAAGGATCAGCGGTTACTACTAACATTCCGACTGCTGTTTTAAATCCACTTTTTAAAATTGATTCAGACGCTACGGAGTCTGGAGCCAGTGACCTGGATCTCGATGCTTTCGCTTTTCAGGCACTGAACTTAACCCGTACAACTTAACAGGAGAATAAATATGCCGTCACCTACTCAAAAAGAAGTGCCTACAAGACTAAAACCTTTTACGTGCTTTTTTGATGATATTGATACAGAGGATGAAACTTTAGTGGTTCAGTGGCTAGAGCCACAAGATGACCAAACTACCATACAACGAGAAGAGCGCTATAAGGTTGGTGAAGATGTTTTACTAGACACTACAAACGATATTAGCGTAGTGCCATTTGAGCAATTAGAAGCAGCTGCACGGATGGCCTCTTTACTTGGTGGCAGCGGAGCTTTCGGAGTTCAGCTGGGCTCTGCTGAGTTTGCTGATACTTTAGTAGACCAAGGCGGAGGTGAAGAACAATCTAAAAACTTCCAAACTATTGTTGGAACTGCAAAAATTGATTCTGTCATCGCCAGGCCAGAGCTAGGAATAGAAGGAAATATTTACGATATTGTTTTTAAACGGTCTAGTGGGTCTGATAGGAAAACAATCCAGACTGATGTAAAAACAATGTCCAATTATAAAATGGGTCTTAACCGTTATTTCTTTGCAGCAATGTGTGTTCCTGGATGGATCAAAAAAGATTTCGCTAGTTACAATAAATCAAACTTGGATGCCACTAAGCGCCAGGACATTATCGATGCTCTACCTGATAAGGAGTTTTGGGTTTAATGCTAGTTCAAGTAGGGAAAGATATAGAATTAGCTACTTTCCTGACAAGAAATAACCGTCCTCAGACGGGCAAAAGTGTAACAGTCCGAGCCATTGATATATCCGATGGCTCGGAGTTACTTGCATCAACCCCCCTGGTTGAGAGATCCCCTGCGCTCTATGCTTTTTTATGGGATTCCCCCCCACAGGCTGAAACTGAAGTGGATGTTGAATTTAAATGGAAAAACTTTATACATTCTGAAAGAATATCAATCATTACCTCTTTAGGTGGCGGAGCTGGAGTTTCTGAAAATATTGAAGGATTCATTGAATCAGGCGAAGAGCTTGTAGGCGAAGTTCTAACAGAGCCCACTTCTCTTGTCGGTGAACTAGAAAATGGGATTGAACTAAGTGGAGAGCTTTTAGATCAAGATACTTTAGAAGGTGAGTTAGAAGACTCTGAAGCTTCTTTAGAGGGAGAAATCATATGTCAATAGTAAAAACCATCAACATCGTACAAGGTACTGATAGACAATTTACTTTAATCATTAAGGACAAATTAACCCAGGAGCCTAAGGATCTATCAGCTTTTGTTGGTGGCTCTGGGGATGGCCTAAAGCTCATTCTCCCAGGAGATGGCGCAAACGTTGAATTGACTTTGGATGTGATTGAGCAAACGAGCAAGCTCCAAGTTTTATCAAACGCTGCAGGGCTCGCTGGTAAAGTTCAAGTAACTTTATCGGAAGTGACCTCAGCAAAACTTAGAGCAAGGGATGCTCAGAACATGGAACTTTGTATTAAAGAAGGCGCTGGCCCTGACTTTGCTATTTCTAAAGTTCAATTTATTGGTGTTCTAAATGTCAAAAAGCAGCTTTTTTCCTAAGGTTTTTTAGGTCTTTTTCAAATGTTTTCGGTGATACGACAGCCGTTATGCCTCCTGCTTTTCCTATCTGTTTTAGTATATATTGTTGAAGTTTTGTGGCACGGCCTTTGTCTGTTTTAAGTTCCCAGGCAAAAAATCTACCATTGTAACAGCCGATGATATCAGGAATCCCTGCAATACTTACAAACTGAGTCTTTACACACCAAAGCCCATCAAGCTCTCTTAATTTTTTTAAAACTTTCTCTTTAAATTTAGTCTCAGGCTGCTTCAAGTGTAGGGTACCCTTCTTTAGTATCCCCCCAGGAGCGCCATGAGAACTTTGGTCCTACTGTTAGGGGTAGGTACTTATATTTATAGACTGACTCCATGACTTCAACAATTTCAGGGCAATAATCAAGTTCAGATCGGTGCATGGCAAATAAAAGCTCATCATGGATCTGAAGAACCATTTTACTCTTCATGCCCTTCATATTATCAGCTATTTTTGCCATGGCTTTTTTCATGGCTTGAGCACAGCCACCTTGAATAGCATAGTTAGGAGCTTTATATTCTCCCTTAGGATGCACAAGACTAATCGTGCCCATGGGGTTTTTGATATAGCCCTTGAACTGCGCAAAGGCCATTATCTTTCTTCTCCACCTCTGAACATTTGACAAATTATAAAAATACTGATGGTAAAGACTCTCTGCCTCTTTTACTGAAATGCCCAAAGCTTCAGCAAGCCTTGGAGGGCCACCTCCATATAAGAGAAGGAAGTTAATAGTTTTAGCTGCATCCCTTGAGGAAGCTTTCATCTGCTCAGCCGTGGCGGTGTGTACGTCTAGCCCACCTAATATTTTTTTAATAACAGGTATTTCCTCTGCCTGATCAAGCATCATTCTATATTCCATCTGATCATAGTCAGGAGCAAAGAAGCAATAGTCCTCTGGAGGCACAAAGCACCTTCGCACGTTCCAGGGGTCATTAGGGTCATGCTCTTTTGGGACTGTCTGAAGGGCAGGATCTACAATGGACATGCGCTGAGTTTTTGAAGCTCCATTCTGTTTAATCGAGCAATGAATCTTCCCCTCTTTACTGACCAAATATAAAAAGGTGCTATAGTAACTTGACATGAGCTTTCTTGCTTCTCTGTAGTCAGTAATGACCTTACCAATAGGGTGCTTTACTTTTTCAAGAACATCAGCTGCATAGCTTGGGTTTCCCTTAGCGGTGAGCCCTGGAACTATGCTAAGCCTTTGGAATACTTCTTTATATCCTTTGGCTGAATCTACAATATGAGTACCAGCAATATCATAGAACCTTTGCTCAGCATCTTTCATATTACTTCTATAATGGGAAAGGGACTCGTTTGTGTAATCGATATCTAGGTCAATCCCTTCTTTTTCCATCTCAAAACAAACTTTAGTGATCTTTTTTTCTTGATCGTAGGACTGCTTGAATCCATCAAGCCCTTTAGAAATTCTATTTTCTAATACTTTAAGCTGATAGGTCCCAAGGAGATAGCAGAGCCTACCATCCATACAAGCATAAGTTGCCATCATATCAAATGGGACTTTGTGATAGTGAAGCTCTTTCTTAGCTTGGTTTTTTCCCTCTAAGTGAACTTCCTTATAGAGTTTCTTTTTTGAAACAAGTTTTTTAACTTCATCGATTTTTGATGGCCCTTTTTGCCTTAAATGCCTAAACATTCTTCTAACACAATCATCTAAGGTGTAGGCAGGGTGCCTTCCATCTAAAAGCCTAGCCACTGCTTCTGTACAGTGAATTTCTCCAAGAATGATAAGACCTTCCCTTGATATAATCCCCATATCAAATTTAGCATTGTGAATGAACCAAGTGCAGTTTTTATCACTTAGTTTAAGCTGTAGCTCTTTTAGCCATTCTCTAGGTAAAATGAAATTTGAAGGAGGAAGGTTTCCCTCATAGTCAGGATCTTTGTTGAAGTTAAAATAATAGTCTTCAGTTTCATCTGAAATAACTAGAGAAAATAATCTATCGTTATTAAACCATTTAAGTCCTGTGGTCTCGGTATCGATGGAAAGGAATTTTTTTGGATTCAGTTCCTTTAGAATTTCTTTGAAATTGTCCAAAGATATTATCATTTAAATTTTCCATTATACGTTTAGCAATTGTTCCCAGAATAATTTTATCAACTTTTCTAAGAAACCTTCCTCTTTTTCTTTCCTCTAGTATTAGGCTTCTTCTCATCAAATACCGAGAATACGAATTGCTCAAACCAATCCGACATGCAAGTAAAGCCATCTTGGTGCATATTTTGTAATAGTAGTTTTTTAACTTTTGGTTGGCATCGTACATAAAAAACATCTTTTCTTTTTTCTAAAGGAATAGGCTTTGCGTATTTCATTATTTAACTCTCCTCAAAGATGGGCAGCATTCTACAGAACATCTAAAGACTTTACTAGGATCAAATTCTTCCCATTCATGAAGGCGCTTAATCCATAGCTTTGGGCCAGGGTAATTTTCAGATCCAGGATTCATGTTATCTATGGGCCTAAAATCTATTCTACCGTCTGGGTGCTTTCTAACATAGGAAGAACCTCCAAATATTTTAACCTCTCCTGCATCACTCACTTCAACTTTGGAAACTGATATAACAGTACCACGGTGCTTGTCTTTAAAATATTTTTTGCCTGACTCTATTTTCATCTCAATTCCTTTTAATTGGTAGGAATGGGGGGAATCGAACCCACCGTTGCCGCACTGAAAATGCGGTGTCCTACCACTAGACGACATTCCCAAAAAAGTGGACAGTTTAGCCACATGCCCAGGTGAAGTCCACTTTACAGGCTCACAGACTAAGAGCCGTTAAACCGCTTGTGCCGCAACACCCTCAGCTTTAGGATCATTAGTTGAAGGGGATGCTTGGGCCTGTGATTCAACCTCTTTTTCTTCCATCTCTTCATAATCCACAGAGACAGAACCAGCACTTTGAGCTTTCAGACTTTTATGCCAATCAAGTGCTGCTTTGATTTCTTGAGTAGTGGTCTTTCTACCCATTTCAACATCACTGATTTTGTAGAAAGTGCCATGCTCATTTTTATCTTGCTCGCAGTGAATCTTAAATACGCGAGAAGCCATTGGCTGTTTAAAACCTTGAAGCTTTTTAACAATCGTGGCAAAAGTTTTTACTGCCTTATAACTCTTCCCTTTGAAAGAAAGTACAGCTGGGAAAGCTGCTCCTTGCTTTACCTCAGAAGGAATTAGACAGTAAACATTAAACCACTTCTCACGCTTAATCACATTTTCTTCTGAATCAAGTTCTTCCCATTCCCAGTCAATATTTTCAGGCGTAACTGGGACAATGGAATCAAATTGTTTATTTTTTCTAATTACCCACACTTTAAATTTTCCAAAGGGAATAATCTCAAGGGGTGTTTTAGAATCACCTAAGACTCTTTCCTTGTCAAAAGAATGCCTAAACTCTCCTTGTTTAGCAATTCCATCCTGGACTAATTTTGACAATGCTTGTGTTAAACGAATTGTAGGGAGCGACAGATCTTCATTATCAATCTGCTCTTCCTCAAACCCACCTTCACCGATTAGGCTTGACGGGAGTTGGTCCTCTACGGGTGCTACTTTATTGTTCTCTTCTGTATTGTTTGATTTTACTGATTTGCTCATTAGTTCCTCCATTTGTTATCATGTTTGCTATTTGCTCAAAAGAGCCCATTACTATGACAACTAAATTGTTGCCATAAGTAAACTTTGTTGTGTTGGCACCCCATTCAGTAATGATTGCATTCTGTAAGGGCAAAAGATTCATCCTACCATCTTCGGTTTGTACAAGTACTTTATCCATGGATCACTCTTCTCCTTGTGCTTGCAAATTGTCAAGCACATATTGAGGAGCCCTTTCGATAGTGTCTACCCATGTTGTAATGAGTGGAAACTTTCTTTTTTTAATTTTTGAACACGCCATGCATTGATATTCAAAGCATTTTTCTCCCTTACGTTCATTCACCTCAATTTTATCTTGACGCCCACAGTTGGGGCATCGCGTTTTATAGGGGTCCTTTGGAGCAATGGCAGATCTGCTCTCTACTGCACCTGTTCTTGTAGTTGTCATCACTTACTCCTTATTGGGTTCAAATACTGTAATTATAGTAACGTTTCCCCCAAATAATCTGATATTAGTAGGGGATATTAAAGTAGATTTTTTACCTGTTTCCAACATGTTTTTACGTGTTTTTAACAATTCAGTTCTACCTACTTCATCTATTATTTTTACTAAAAGCTCAGCTTCAGATATCCTATCTTCCCAACTCATCACTTACTCCTCATAGATATTTGTTGAAAAAGTTGTGGCTCAGCCACCCCTGGCATTTTAAACTCAGGGCCAGTTGCCTCAAGCTCCGTTTTGTAAAGCGAGTTAAGAGCAGTGGAGCTTACAGTTAAATACTGCATGTGGATCTTTTTCTTCCTTAGCCAATTAAACAAAGCTTTTTTACTTTCTTCATCCTTTGGAATTTTCACACTGAACTTATTAATGACAGAGATAGTGCCTCTTTCATGGACAAATTTTTCCATGTCCTCCTGGTCAAAGAATTCTAAAAGCATTCGCTTATCTGATTCAATACCAGCTGTAAGTTCTTTTAACTCAGCTTTTAATTCATCTTGTTTTTTTCGTTTATCATAAAGTTTATTAACAAACTCATTGAGTTCTGACACTTTCATTCTTAGCTTCTCCTGTTGTTCGTTTCCATACATTTGTTCCATCGACCATTGATAAGTTAGATCTTTTATGAAATTTAATCTCTTCAATTTTCATACGAACATCATCCACATTGCTTACGTTGTCGCCAGACAAGTGCTCAATGATTGAATAAAGTTGACCTACTTTTACTAAATGCTTTTCTTTGAAGGTCTCAAATTGATGATTAGTCTGAACTAATTTTGCCTCTAGTTCAGAGTTTGTAACTCTCAATCTTAAGTTATCTTTTGTGAGATTTTGGTGCGATTCTTTCCAGTCCGTAAGATCAAACTTTAACGCTTTAATCTCCTGATCTTTCTTAGATGGTTTAACTTTTTTTGGCCTGCCAACTTTGTTCTTTTTTGTTTTCATAGTTTCTCCTTTATTAATCATTTATAGAATTAATTTCTTCACCATTTTGCATCAAGTACTGTAATCGATAATAGCTTTTAAACTTACCTAATTCTTCTAATTCTTTTTTAAGCCTATGAATCTCTTTATCCTTATCTGCTAAAATTTTTTTGTACATTTTATCAAGTGACTCATATGGAAGAGAGTTCTTAATCTGGCCTGTAAGCCACTCTCGAAAACAAGTTCCTAATTCAGTATTTTTAGATAGAAGCTCACATTTATTAAAGTTAGGCCCTTGGAAACCAACGCGCCACTCAGATCTTTGTAAATCAAAATCTAAAAGTATTTTTAAATCCAGGTTCATGTGAGTTAGGGTGTTCTGCATTCCTGAAACTTCAGTGTACCCACTATTCATAACTTCTCCTTTATGTCTAAAATCTTATCCGCTATTGATTGCTTTTTTGCAAGCGCTTTTAAAATAATTTCGTCTACCGTTCCTTTTGACACCAAGTCAATGCGAGTAATCTTGCTATGGCGTTCAGACCCACCGCGGTAGTTTCTACTTTCACTCTGCAAATCATCTTCGAGTGAATAGCCTCTTGAATAGTATATTGCATAGGATGCTTCAACCAGATTGACTCCAACTCCTGCACTTTTCTGATTGGCAATGCAAACTCTAATTTTATCGTCTTCTCTGAACTGGGTAATAGCTGTCTGCTTTTCTTTTGCTCCAATACCTCCATGGAGTTCGACATACTTAATGCTGAGTGCATCACAGATCTCCTTTATCTTTTTATAATTTTGAATAAATCCTGCCCATACGATTACTTTATGGTTTGGGGTTAACTCTTCCAATAAATCATGGAGCGCTTTAAGCCTAGGCACATCTTTAAAAGAGTGAGTCTCTCCCTTATCACCTACTCCCACGAATCCAGATATAATCTGCTGCAATCGTAAAATTTTAGTCAGTGCAATATTAGCCACAGCAGCCTTGCCATCAAGGTAGGTGATGAGATCGTCTTTCATCTCATTATAGGCCATCTTTTGATACTGATTTAGTTCGACAGGGATTTGAGTTTTTACAAGGGGGGGAAGATCAATACATTCTGATTTTAATGCCTTTTGGCTAATCCTATCTAACTTTTTTCCTAACTCTAGTACGGTATTGGGATTGGGCACCCAGTCTGGGAAGTACTTGGTTTTTGGCATGTTGGCGTTTCTGTCGTAGAAGTACTGGGCTCTGAAGACGTAGAAGTTTTTTCCAAAATTCTCTCCTTTATCCATGATTCTAATCTGGCTAAATATGTCCATGGGACTATTTAAAACAGGAGAACCTGTCAATATTAATTTTCTAAAAGTTTGATCAGCTAACTGTGTCACAAGTTTGGTACGCTTAGCCGCATGGTTTTTTAATTTGTGAGACTCATCGCAAATTTGAGCAAACCAATTGTGTCTTAGTAAGAGAGGCATAATGCCCTTACAAGAAAGAGTTTCATAGTTTGTGATAAAAATAGAGGCTGGGTTATTTTCTAATCTCTCTTTAAAGATTTTTAGTCGTTTTGCTCCGGTGCCCTTCACTGGTACAACAAATCTACTAATATTTGAATGCTTTTCAAACTCTTCAGCCCATTGGTCAATAACAATCGGTGGGCAAAGGATCAGACTATTTTTAATGTAACCATCCTGCATAAACCAGTGGCGAAGAATATTAATTGCCGTCATGGTTTTGCCCGTTCCCATTTCAAAAAATAAGGCAAAGTATCGCCTATCCTTTGCGGTATTGATTGCTTTTAACTGATGATCCCATGGTTTAATTAAGTACATTTATTTTCTATTCCTTCTAAAAATAGATGAAAGAATTTCTCCAATCAGAGCTGAGACGTTGTAAAACGCTATTGCTAAAAGGGCAGAAATACCTATTGCTACTGTATATAGTCCTAGTGTGTCCCAAACCTGTATTGGAACAAATGATGCTATGAAAATTAGTGCGATTAAAATTAAAGCTCCTATGAAATGCATCATGATATTCTCACGGATTGTTCAAGCTTTGCTATTCTGCCAGTGTTCTGTAATAAATTTTGAAAATTAGATTCCTGTGAGCAGTTTAAATCTAATATGTATTTATTCTGCTCAAGGACTAGTCCTAAAAAAGCTTCTGGAAGTTTATTACTTATATCTTCCCCATATTTTGCTTTAAATCTGTGGAACATTTCTTCCTCAGATTCATTGAGCAATTCTCCCCTTGCCTTACACAGTATTTTAATCACTTGCTCAATAGTCATTTGCTTCTATCCATTTCTATCTCAAGACCATTTACATCAGTGCAGATACTATAGGCCCCTGGATACTTTAAAGAAGCGGTATGCCTGCCTAGTGTAAATTCTTCATCAAAAGTTTTTGCTATAACGTAAGTGCAAAGACGTGGCTGCTCTACTCTCTTACATTCACTTTCATCAAATGCCCAGGTAATCAGAAATCCCATGAGTAAGCCAAAGATAAAGAAAACAGGATGCTCCATTAATACTTCTCCTTATTGGCAAGCTCTTCTTTGGCTTTGTGGACCCACCTTCTAAATTCTTTTGATTGCTGTTTAAAGGGTACCCCTTCATCGGAATGATGAACTAATGCTCCTACGGTGTAGGCATCAAGCATCTCTCCATGTTTTTCACAAAAGAGATCGCCATCCCCTATTTTCTCAGAACAATTAAAAGCTTCACAAAGATGGTAAGCCACACGGGAGGCATTTGCTGTGAGTAAAGCCCCCCCTAGATATCTACGTTTGTACATCTTAGAAGTATCGTTCTTCCCATTAAAATATTTTTTTCTACTCATACGGACACCAATAACTGTCTACTAACAAAACTAATGGCTTGAGCAATATTGCGGTGGTAAGTTTCAGGAAAGTAATCTGTGATTACATCTTTTGTTTTTCTGGTATAGTCACAATCAGTCCAGATACAAACTACTTTACCGTCTTGATCATAAAAACCAACTCTGTGCTCGCCTCTCCAGCCTGAAATTTGCTTGCTTTCTTCATGACGTTTTACTGAAAAACCATTCTTTTTTAATTTCTTAATTGCATTCGATACTTTCATTTTTTAACCCTTTCGTTGCCTAACTGTTCCCAGTCGATGAAAGGGTTATAGATTCATGCTTTCAAATATGCAAGCAAAAAAATGAAAAAATGAAAAAATTATTCTTCACTTTGCTGCTCTGGGCCAGGAAAGAAGCCTTGCTCCTCAAGCTCTTCTAGGACATCCTGACGGGTATATCCATCAGTGACCCAGAGCCCAGGAAAACTATTCTCAAGACCACAGCTAGGGCATTCCATGAAGCCCAGGGCGGAGGGTATCGGGCAAACGCAAATCCATTTATGCGTACACTCTAAACAAAGCATCCATAGGGCTTGATGTGGTTTCCTCTCATATATGTCACTAACCGTCATGCTCATCCATAAAAAACTCTGGGAATAATTCTTTAACTTGTTCAACCGTGGGCGCTAAAAGTGTCCATCCCTCATTCTGATACTCTAGTTTTTTACGGGAATCATAGAACTCAAGGTGTCCTACGATTCCCGATTTTTCTTTTATGATTGGTAGATCAGACTTATTAAAATAAATCCTGCCATTTTTATTAATAATAGTAGGAAGCTTTATAGCAAATTTTTTACTTTTTCTTTTTCGCTTTCTTTTTGCGCTTTTCTTTTTTGACCTGCGCTGTGGCGACTGCGAAGGGCTCATCGATTCCCTTTTTTCCTTTGAGCTTTTCTGCCCTTCTTTTTACCTTTTTTTGCTCCGCTTGACTTAGTTTTTTTCTTTTTCCCACTTGACTTTCCCTGCGCTTTCTTAATTGTTGATTTAGTTGAATACGTGTTAGCCATTACTGTTCCCTCCAAAATACTCCGCTTTATCTAACCACGGTGTCCATTCGTCAAAACAGCTTTTACAAATATGTGCACTTAGACCACCAAGCCAAATAAATGGAGCCATTGCCATCCATACTAGCCAAAAGATTACAAAGAATATAGATCTAAAAAATACGTTCATTTTTCCTTCTCTATAAATATTGTTTTATCCATTAGCTCTTTCATTCTAGTATAGTAAAACTCAGTATGCTTTTGAAACTGTGCTCCGTGGTTTGGACAAAGCATTGCTCTTGTGCCTAATATTATAGGGTTAAAAGTATCTAACCACATCCTAATAGCATAATTATCCACTTCTATTTCCTCTGGGCAATCTTTTGCAGCACAAGTAAACTTTTTCACTACACTCTCCTTAAACTATCAAGCTCATGCATGGCAATTTTTCTCATATCTTCTAAATGATGCTTAGTAGCTTTAAGCTCTTGTTCCTGATCTCCTCCTGGCATTACCCCTACTTCTTTGAGGGCATTAGCCAATGCTAAAAGCAGTCCATTATTTCTATAGGGAATATTTGTTGTTGGAAGCTGCTGTGATTCTTCCACCTTTGAAGTTTTGATTTCAAAAGTAATAGCCTCACTAGTTTCTTCATTAAAAAGTGCTATTCTATAGCACCTACTCATTATGTCCTTATCTACATATGATCTATACATCGAATAGTCCTGCGTAATGTTTGGTGAAAGGGTGAGTCTTCCAAGGACCACCCCAGGATTCAAAAACTTCTCCCATGCCTCCTGGATATTTTCTATAGGCGTTTTCTCTCCAGTGGCCTACAAACATATCAGCCATGGGCGAAATGCCTTTGATAGTTTTACACATCCAAAATGGAAGAGTCATGCGCTCGATACGGCCCTTTGATTTTTTAGCTGATAGGGCTAGCTCTGCATAAAGCCAATACTTATTAAACGGGTGTGGAGTTTCCCCTGCTGCTACTTGGGCTTGAGCAATCATTCCAGGAAAGCGCCAGTATGTTCCATGAAGATCAAACTTGTTTGGATCTTTTGGATTCCAATTCCATTTATGAAGTCTTCCATGGTTTAAAAAATCCTTTGCAAAATTGATTTGGCCTACTGGGTAAAACCTTCGACTATAGTCTTTTAATTTATGGCAAAGCCAAAAAGCTCCTTTTAAACTATCGTGTGAATGGGGATTTGCGTTTGGAAAGCCCACTGGAGCTGAGCGAAGGATTCCAGGATACTTGGGATCAATCAAAGTATTAAATAACTGAATCTCTTTTTTAGTAGTGGCTAAGTTTAAAAGTTTATACCTATCTAAAAGATTTACATAAAAGGCATGGAATAGAGTATTATGCCCATGATCCCCCCCTGCTGAGACAAACCCATAGCGATTCCTATAAGGAGCAAATTCTTCTTCTATTTGTTCAAGGGTGTACATCATTATTCTCGGATTCTGGCGTAGGTTTAGGAGACAGGTTCTCGAAGTAAAAATCTTCAAAAACACTCATCTGACTATCTAAAGAAAAATCTTCAATAGTAAAGTTTTCTTTTCCCTTAGTCTTTTTTATTTTGTATTCGAGCACCTGTTTTTTAATATGCATAAAAGCAAAGAAAAAACCGTAGTTAGCTTTTTCAAATTGGTTCATTTCTTTTGGTAAGCCTTTTACTTGTATTGTAAAGACATCCCCTATTTCTGTCACATTATCAATTGTTTGAATCATGGCTATTCATCCTCCTCTGGACAAGTACACTTACTACAATCGCATTCACATTCTGGGCAAGTCATAAAATCACCTCTCTTGCTTTCTCCCCTTTATCTAAACAAGCTGGGCCTAACGACAATTGAACATTATCAACATGCTCTTTGTCGCCCACAATAGCTATATGATAATTTTCTTCGTCTTTGTAAAACGCTAAAGCTTCTTTTAAATCATAATTCTGGGATTCAAGTGTAGAGTTCCTAAGTTCTAACTCAAATAAATCTCTTCCTTTTTCAATGTAGGCTTTTTCCAATCCAGCATATGTAAGAATTAACTTTTTATGGTCTTTATTTAAGAAAAAATGCTTTATAAAAAATCCACTGAATAAAGCTAACGCCATTAAAATAAGAATTAAAATTTCCATCATAAAAAACACTCTACTTCCTTCTTCTTTTTCCAACCTTTTTCTTTCAGCATATTCTGATGATTGCTATCCATAATTTGAAGATTTGACTTCTGATTGTTAAGGCCATCACAGTCAATATGATCAACCACCCTTGGATCATCTTTAATCCTTGGAGCTATTCCTAAAATAAATCTGTGCATAGCCACTTTATATTGCTTTTCTCCTTTAGGACAAACCCACCTGATAGCATACCACTTAAGCCCATTTCTACCTTGCTGGGAAGCACACCACTTAAACTGGCTCAATCGCTCATAGTCTTCATCATCTACAAGAGCAACCTTTCCTTTGCTAAGTGGTATTTCCTTCACGGATTCCTTCTCCAATTTGCTGTATCTGAAGTAATTGTGCCAACACACTCTTTCCCACTGTGCATATTAATATATAAAAATCTCTGTTCTCCAATGGCTGTGATCCTAGCCTGTATCTTGGTAGGGTATCCGTAGATGACGTCCCCTACTTTTGTAGTTTTTTTAAATTCTTCAATAGTGAGCTTTAATCTTCTCTCAAAGCCACACTTCAAACATTTAGTGCTCATTAACTACCCATTTCTTTTAAAACATCCCAGGCCCAATCTTCCATTGACCAACATTGTTCAATAATCATAAATGGAAATAGTAAACCAAGGCCTATTCCAACCAACAAACTTAAGATAAGAACCAAGGGGGCAATGACTATTCCTGAAAGTAATTTTAATATTCTCATTTTTATTGAATCTCCTGTTCTACATTGTAAATTCTTTGAAGCATCTGTGAATGCTCAAGCTCATTATGTTTTTCCACAGCGGTAATCCTACAAGTTTGTAGAAAGCTAAGTGCTAATAATAGTCCAATTATCAATCTATCGCTCATGATACTAAATACCTTTCTTTCATTTCTTCCATGCCTTCTAAAACCTTAGAGACTGTTCCTCTACCAACACCGCTGGCATCAGAAATTAAAAGAATAATGGTTCTGTTCCTTAAGCCAGATTTTTTTAAATCAGAAACGGCTTTATCAATCTTTCTAATTGCCGCAGCCATCTCCTTTGCTCCCAAATGATCTTCTTTTATTTCTTCTTTCTTTTTTCTTCTCATCCTACTCTCCTGCCTTCAATCCACCACAACGACGAATCACTCCTACCACTTGGTGGGTGAGTGATCTCATGGCTTCTGTTAAATGAAATAATTTTAAATTAGAAACATGGCGCGGAGGAATGTCTACACAATACTGTCCTGCCTCCCATACTTTATTACGTCTTGCTTCTTTGTCTTTGCCCTCAGGATCTCCTGGATCAACAAAAACTACTGAGCAATAGATTTGAAGGTGTGGCGGAGTTTTTAAATTCCTAAAGTATTGCTTATCTTTCATTTGTGAAAATGAATCGGGGTGTAGCATATTTCCTTCTGACATAATCTTTCCTTTTTAGGGTGCCTCCTAAGCCAACAGAACCGGACGAGACTTAGGAGGCGTTTGTTTTTGTGAGTTTCTATCTGAAAGTGAACTAATCATACTGCTTGCAAATCTGCAAGAGAGAAAAAATAAAAAAGATAGAAGCATATCGTCATTGATTTTTCTCTGGACTGAACCACCAATCTCTGGATAGGCTCTGAACTCAGTTATTACCCACGAAAAGGATCTATAAGGAATGGAGTCTAAAAGTACTATACAAATCATAGGGCTAAGGCCCTACACCGACAAAGACGGCAAACCTAAAGTTCGTCATAAATATTTTACCCACTGCTCCACAGTCCCCAATCTCTTCAAAAATATCGATAAAATGCTGGAGCTTATCCCTAAAGAGGAACAATGGAACATTTACTACACAGCGCCACACTGTAAGCCACGGGAAATCACAGGCGGTGCGCTCCGTTGTTTCTCTTCGCAAAAAATAATCCCACTAGATATTGACGGGATCGATGAGTCAAAAATTGATCAGTATATTGATATCGTTTGTAAGACCTTAGAAATATCTAGAGAAAAAACTGGAATTGTTTTTAGTGGAAATGGGCTCCAGCTTATCATAGAGTTAAATAACCCTTTTACGAACGCCCAATACTTCGTGGAGCATCGAGTTTTTTACAGATCCCTCTGTGATAATCTTAATGCTAAAATAACTGAAGCATCACTCCCTGGGACTGCTGATCCAGCGGTCTGGAGTGATGCTCGTTTACTAAGACTTCCCAATACAGAAAACAGAAAACCTAAGAAGGGGAACAAACGTGCAAGACTTATCCAACCTAATATCGAACCACAAGAATGGGACTGGCATAAAAAGTCCGGAATTGAAAAACTTAAAAAAGACGACTATATCCAAGACTACAACTCGAACACTCATCCCGAAATTGATGCGGTTTCAGTTTACAATGAGTGTTCCTTTATCAAGTGGACAAAAGAATTCCCAGGAGAAGTACGAGAGCCTCATTACTACGCTGCAATTTCTATCTTATCAAGGATGGAAAAAGGAGGGGAAAGATGCCACAGACTTGCAGAAGCAATTAAAGGTAGTGGGTCAGATTCTTCAATCGCAAATTTTTCAGCATCAGAGATCGACAGAAAAGTTAAACAAGCTCTTGAGGCAAGCGGTCCCAGAACTTGCAAAAACGTGCAAGGACTTTGGGGAGGATGTTCACAGTGTAAGCACTACGGTAAAGTTAATTCCCCTATCACGATCAAATCAGACGATTTCATCGCAACGAAAAAAACGGGCTTCTACTTTCGCAGCAAAAAGGGAATGGTACCGGACTATGCCGGACTCGCACAATACCTTGATCGATCATATCACCACAAAACCAATGGGGAAAACGGACTAGTTTTCGTTTGGAAAGATAACTACTACCAACCAATCTCTAAGGATCAACTTAGAGGATTTGCTCATGAAAACTTTGATCCTAAGCCCACTTCAAGAGTAGTGGAAGAATTTTTAAAGTGGGTTACTAGAACCAATCTCATTGACAATAGTTTCTTTAATGAAAATATTGATGGCTATCTTAATTGTAAAAATGGAATTCTAGATCTAAAAACTAAAAAGCTTACTCCTCACTCTCCTGAGTACGGATTTAAATATTGTCTTCCATATGAATATGATCCAAGTGCCAGGGCTCCAAGGTTTGACAAATTTTTAGATGAGGTGACTGGGGGGGATAATGATAAAAGAAAAATTATCGAAGAGTTTTGCGGCTATGCAATTTCAGGCGATAAGTGTTGGATTCACAAAGCCCTTCTTCTTAGTGGAGAAGGGAGGAATGGAAAATCTACTCTCATCCAAGCTTTACAATTGGTGGCTGGAGACAAAAACTATTCCAATGTGGAGCTGGAAGATCTTAGGGGTGAAAATAACCGCCAGTTACTTGAAGGTAAACTCTTCAATGTCGCAGAAGAGATTTCCCACAATGATATGCGTGAGACAAAGATCCTTAAAAACCTTGTCGCTGGCGGTGGAACTAGGGTTAAGCTCATGTGGCATCAGCCTTATTTTATCGAAAACCGTGCGAAGCTGATCTTTGGATGTAATAGGTTGCCTTCAAGCACCGATGTGAGCTTTGGGTTTTTGGAAAGAATGATTATTATTGATTTTGACCAACGGTTCGTGGGAGAGAAGGCTGATAAGTTTATTATTGAGAAATTAAAGCGTGAACTATCAGGTATACTAAATGTTTTTCTAAATGGCTATGATAGATTGTGCGAAAAGAAAGAATTCTCAAAGGCCAAGGCCGCTGAGCTCGCTAAGGAAGAATACTCCACTGACAATAATATAGTGAAATACTGGCTCAGTGAGGTTGGAAATGTCACGGTGCATCCACTTAATGGACGAGAACACTTTGCTACTACAGACGAGTTGCATCAGGAATTTTTGATGTGGGCCCATGGTAAAGGTGACACTGAAAAGAAGCAAAGCGTTAGCGTTGTGGAGTTTGGCCGACTGTTCCAGGCCGCTGTCACCGAAGGTAAGCAGCGATACACTCGTAAAAGGTTTCAAGGCTTCGTTAAAAGAGGCTATTGGGACGTTCAATTGACTAAATCAGACATCTAAAAAAGTGTGCCAGATGTGCCAGATCCAGTGCGTCAATGGCGTTTTAGGTGTGCCAGATCGTGCCAGATGTGTGCCAGATGGATGCGGTGGATCAGTCACACATTTTTTTCAATGATTTTACTGTGTTAGATACTAGTGTACCAGATAACCAGATCTTTTTTAATATTAGTATAATATTTATATATAGAACATGGAACTATCTGTCCTCCAATATAATCCATGACACGGTGAACTTCCTGGAGTTATATACGTGAAATGTACAATTAATAGAAAATCCCAAATCATCTGGCACATCTGGCACACCCATGGTACGCATAGCGTAAGGCATAGCAAAATAAACAACTACTATTTTCGGAGGGACCCCCATGGAGCGAGCCATAGACGAAAAACTTTCAGCTATTTTAGAGTGGGCAGTTGATAATGACTGGTTTGATACCAGCTTTGTAATAAGTGTTCAGGACTATCATGAGAAGTTTGAAAGAGTGACTGACCGCCAGGAAGCTGCCATAGACTCAATCATTGCAAAAAACAAGATTGATGTGGATAATTATCTCTAGTTACGGAGATAGTTATGCAGGAAACAAGAAATATAAAATTTGTGGCTTACCTTAGGCTACAAAAGATTTTTCCAGATGATGTTAAGAAGCTCGAAAGAGGCAAAGCTAGATATTGCTTTGAAATGTCCAAAGAAGATTGGCAAAAGCAACAAAGAGAATTTGACCGATCTCCCTACATCGAATATGGACAATGCCTTGATGCTGTAATCGATCTTGCCTACTAATCCAGGAGGTTAGTTTGGCCAAACTTAATCCAAAACAGGAAGCATTTGTACAGGAGTATTTAAGCAATGGCTTTAACGCCACAGCAGCCTACTGGAATGTTTATAGTAATGTAAAAACATATAGAACAGCAGCAGTGAATGGTTCTAGGCTGCTAAAAAATGCTGATATTCAAAAAAAGATATTAGCATTCCAAGATAAAATTGAACAAAAGACTATTAGATCAAGAGAACGTGTGCTTAAAGAATTAGCCAAGGTAGCCTATGCCAAGGTTGATACTTTAGAAGGAGTAACGTATGCAGAAAAACGTAAGTACCTTGAAGCTATTTCTAAAATTGAGGGCTATTTAAGTGAACCAGGAGCAGGCAAGAATAGCGATTCAGAAGATGGATCAGAACGTTTTCTTAAGTCAGTTGAAGAAGCTATGGAAAAAGGATCGAAAAACAGCTCATGAGTGGATTAAGATACGCTGTAGTGAGGATTTTGAGCTTTTTTGCAGGCTTTTCTTTAGGCACTATTGTGCACTGGAGTTTAATAAATTCCATCGGGACACTTTTGATTTTTTCCAGGAACATAAAAGAGCGATTAGATCAGTCGATTGTGCGCCACGGGGTTACGCTAAATCAACACTCAAGACCTTACTTAAGCCTCTCCATGATATCTGCTATGGATTGGAAAAGTACATCTTATTCATCTCTGCGACTAAGGCCCAATCAAATCAAAAACTTAAAGATGTTCGGGCTGAGATACTTGATAACGTGGCTTTATGTGATGTGTATGGTTTGGGTTTTGAAAGTAAAAGGCCAGGTACGGAAGCTTTCCAAGTTCAGACGCCAGATGGTTCGATCTATTTACAGACAGTCTCCTCTGGTACGGAAATCAGAGGTTTACGTTTTAGAGAATACCGTCCCACTAAAATTATACTCGACGACGTTGAAGACTCCGAAGAAGTCAACAACCCAGAACTCAGAGAAGACCTCTATAACTGGCTCATGGAAGTCGTGGCCAACCTTGGGACCAAAGAAACCTCAATAGAAATAGTAGGAACGGTACTCCACAGAGATTCTTTGTTGATGAGGCTGACAAGAAATCCAGCCTATAGGAGTAGGATCTATAAAGCTGTTATTCAATGGTCCACTAGACAAGATTTATGGGATGAGTGGAGACGTATTTACCATGATCTTGATGATGATAAGAGGGCAGAGAAAGCATTTAAGTTTTTTGAAAAGAATAAAAAGGAAATGCTCAAAGATACAGAAGTGCTGTGGCCTGAGAAAGAATCCTACTATGACTTAATGCTGGAGATGGAAGAAAAAGGCAGACGGGCTTTCATGAAGGAGAAACAAAACGCTCCTCTTCCATCTGATGAAGCACTCTTTGATAATATATGGTGGTATCGAGAAGAAACAAGAAAGGGAGTGAAAGGATTTTTAATTGAGAGGACTAATAGCTTTATCCCCATGGAGAGCTTGGAAGCTTTTGGAGCTTTGGACCCAGCCACAGGGGAAGGCTCAAATAAAAAGGGTAAAGGACTCGATTATGCTACAATATCTTCTGGCTATAAACAGTTTCTAAATGGCGGAGGGTGTAGGCTCTTTGTCCATGCTGATTTTACAAAAAAGGCAAAGCCTTCTAGGTACATCAGGGCTATCTTTGAGCATCACCAGATGATGAGCTTTGTCAAATTTGCTGTGGAGACGAATTTATATCGCGGCTTGTTAATGGAAAACATAAAACGAGAGCGAAAGAACGTCGAGAAGGAACTTAAGAAAACAGGCGTCAAACAATGGGCAATCAGAGTGCCCTTTTATGAGATTGATAATAGGGAGAACAAAATAAAAAGGATTTTCACCTTGGAACCTAAGATCAATAACGGATATATTTTGTTTAATAGGGCTCTAAGTATTGACTATATGAATATGATTGAAGAATTCCCAAAAGCAGATCATGATGATGCGCCCGATTCACTGGAAATGTTATGGGGATTAGTGAATAATCGATATAAGCCTAGTGCAATAAATTTAAATTTGATGGGGAGTCGTTAATGGCAGAACAAAAAAGATTTGCTGGGTTGGCAACTCGTACACAATTAAGAGCAGCCAATAATCTTGGCATTATTCTTAAACGTACCCCTGGCACATCTTCTTTGAGACGACAAGACCTTGAGTTATTTGATGCTTACTATGAGAAACGTCAATATGATGGCTTACCTGAGTGGGACGAGAATAAAGCAGCCGATGACTCTTTTATTCCTGTAAGAAAAAGAAAGCCCAGACTTAATTTAAATTTATCAAAGACTCTTGCATCAAGACTTGCAGCTAAGCTTGTAGGGCAAAGAACCTTTCCAGAATTAAAAATAGAAGACGATCCTGAAACAGAAGATTTAATCAGAACTATTAAACAAGTCTCTAGACTTCGTGGGATAATTGTAGAGCCCATGCGAAGAGGTTTGATTTCTGGATCTGTGTTTGTTCGCTTTGCTTTGATTAATGGCCAGTTTTTTGTTCAACACTTTTTATCTAAACATGCTTTCCCTGAGTTTGATGCTGCCCAAAACCTAATGTCAGTAAGGATTCAGTTTGTTTTTGAGGATAAGGAAGATTTAGATCCAAAAACACAAATGCCAAAAAAGAAATGGTTTAGGCTGGATTTAGATCGTTTCAAAGATACTTCCTATGACAATCCTGAATTTGAGGAAGGAACTGATCCTCAGTTTACTGTTACTGAAGTAGTAGAACATGATTTAGGTTTTGTTCAAGGAGAATGGTACAAGACTGCAGATGTGGTCAATAGTCCTGATGGCCCATCACTCATTGAAGACGTTTTAGATTTCTTTGATGAATTAAATTATAACTTTTCTCAATCGTCTACAGCTATTGAATACAATCAAGATCCTCAATTAGCTTTAAGTGGAATGGATGAGGAAGAAACAGAACAGTTGATCAGATCCTCTTTTAAAGCATGGAACTTTGGAAAAGAAGGTAAAGGGGAATTTCTAGAAACTACTTTAAGTGGAGTCGAGAAAGCAGGGGACTTTAGAGGAGTAGTAAGACAAAACATTCAGGACATTGTTCGAGTATTAATGCTTGATCCTGAAAAGATTGTGGGCTCTGCTCAATCTGCTAAGGCAATGGAGATCCTCCATGGGCCATTGGTAGAATTGGTAGAAGAGCTAAGGCCCATGGTAGAAAAGTTTTTAGTTTCTTTGTGCTTGAAGATGACTTTAACAGTTTTAATTCAGTCACAAAGAGGAGCGCCTACTCCTGTTATTGTCCCACCTGGATTTAGACCACAGTCTTTAAACTTAACAGTATCCTGGCCTGAGATCTTCCCTATGACTATGGAAGATCTACAAAAGAAGGTAGGAGTGGCTGCCAGTGCTTCTACTGCAAGTCTTATTTCAAGAGAGACTCTTACTAAGTGGCTCGCTAAGGATTTTGGAATCGAAGATCCAGAGGAAGAAATTAAAAAGATTGCAGCTCAACCTATTATTAATCCATTCGGAGGATTCTAATGCCAATTAAAAAAATAAAAGGTTTAAAAGCACTTCTTTCTAATAAAGCAAGAGGGTTTAAGAAATCCGCTAAGAAGTTTTCAGGTGAGGCTAAGACTGTGGGAGCCATTGCTGGAGGCGGAGCTTTAGTGGGTGCCTTATCTGCTCCTCCTGGGCTTAGAAAAGAAGGACTTAAAGAGGGAGCTATTGTGGCAGGAGGCTTATCTGCAGCAGCCACGATTGGGACAAAGATTGTTTTCAGACGAATTAAAGGCCGAATAATTCCAATTAAAGTAAAAGCAAAATAATGCCTGAGAAAAAACGTAAAGTCATATTTAGAAGAGTGAAGGGTAGGGTAATTCCTATTCGAGTGGATGAGAATCCAGGAGCCGTTGGCTTTACTCAATTAGGTGCAGCTGGAGCAGTAGGCGGAGGCACTGCTGCTTTTACTGGTAAGCGATTAAAAAATATTGGTAGAGATCAAGCTGTAATCAGTAGAGAAACTAAAAAAGCAAAAGCTCTTTTAAAGAAGTCTACGAGAGTGAAGCCTCAGACTAGAAAAAACATAAATAAATTACTTCGTGCCCAAGTAAAAAACGTAAGTAGGTTTAGAAAGACTACTGCTGTTTTTGGTTTAGGCGCAACAGCAGCCACGTTCTTAACTAGCAGAGGCTTTGAGAATTTAACTAAGGCAGGCGGTGGGTCTGAGCAAACAGGGGATGTTGCAGGATCATTTGCTTCTACGGCTGTAGGGGGAATTCTAACGGCTACATTTCTAAGAAAAGTTCCTAGGCCCTTACAAAAACTAGCATTTAAATCTATTAAGAAAGTAAAATAATGGCAAAAGGAATAAAGACTATCTTCATTAGGGTTCGTGGTAGGGTAATCCCAATACGAAAAGCCAAGCAAATAGATAGTGATTTAGGAGAGTTTGTTAAAATAAAAAGGGCACGTAAAGCTAGAAGAAAAAACCCATCTGACAAATTTATATTTAAACTTACAGAATCTGATTTACAAAGAGGTAAGTCATTAGGTAAAAGGATCGGCAAGCGTAGGCGAAGGTTGAAAATTAAGTAATGGCTGGAGAGTTTTTTGAAGATCCTACAGTATCAGAACTTGTGGAAGCTAACATTAAGCGTGTGGACAAGTTGTCAGAGCAACAGCAAAGAAAGCTTTTGCGTATATTTCGTAAGGTCAGGCAGGATTTATCAGATCGTTTACTCACCATCCCTGAGGGAACTTTTACAGAACAGCAACTCAATGTCACTTTGGTACAGATTCAGGCTGCGATTGCAGCTATTAAGCGTGATCTCAAAACTGGTATGGTCGATTCATCCGATATCTTGTCACAAAGAGGGATTCAAGATATGGTTCAAGAGATTACGCGTTTCTCAAGACGCTTTGAGGGTTCGGTCCAACCCATTCCTTTTGACCCAATTTTAGTAGCCATAGATTCTCAGAATTTTTTAATCAATAAGCATGAGGCTTCAATTGATGCCTATGGGGAGGATTTACGCTCCGCAATAACAACACAACTTGTGTCCTCTTTGGCTTCTAGAGATACCTCAGAGCGCACAGTTGCTCAGCTTAGATCCTCTGTGGGAAAGTTCTTTTTAGGGGAAGAGTTTAAATTAAATAGGATTGTAAGGACTGAATTACAGGGGATTTATAACTTTTCAAAGCTCAATGGCCTTCAAAGAATGCAAGCAGAAGTGATACCTGACCTAAAGAAATCATTAATGCATCCGATTGATGGTAGGACAGGGGATGATTCAAAACAACTAGCTGCCAAAAATCCTATAGTTGCAATTGATAGGCCTTTCGTGTTTACTTTTAGGAGAAAGCTTAAGTCAGGGGAGATCAGGACAGAGAGACGTGAATTCATGTTTCCACCTGATAGACCAAATGACCGAGCTATACTCGTTCCGTTTCGCCAGGAGTGGGACAAACGAGCCGCTGCTTTTGCAGCTTAGTTATGTAAATCGAGCCAGGTGCTCAAAGTTAAGGAGTCGTTATGACAGTCAAAAAAACAGGTCAGGAACCTGATCCCAATTCACCCGATAATGATCCCGACAAGAGTCCGGACAATGGGGGAGGGGATGATCCAGGAGGGCAGGACCCTCAAGGACAATCGGACAAAAAGCCGAGCAATCAAAATCAAGATCCAGGTGATGGTGGTTTTGATGATTTAGCGGCTGCAAACGCGGAAATTAAAAAACTCCGTGGAGAAAATGCGAAAGCTAGGACAACCAATAAAGACTTGAAGTCTCAGGTGGATGCCCTAGGCGGAAGATTTTCTCAGATGGAAAAAGGCCTCAAGAGTTTATTCGGTGATGGAGAAGACGATAAGTTAACTCCTGAGCAAAGACTTGAGAAAGTACAAGCTCAGAATGCAACTCTTGAAATTGAAAACGCTCTTCGAGATGCTGCTTGGGAACAAGGAGTGTCTAAAGACGATTTCGAGTTTTTCAGTTTCTTAGCTAATAAGGAATTGGACCAGTTAGATGAAGGACAAGAACTGTCTGATGAGAAATTGGCTGAAATAGCTCAAAAGGCTAAGGGTCGATCAGCAAATAGTTCAACGTCTACTGGGGGTGATGGTCAGGGTAATGGCAACGGAAATGGAAAAACTCCAAATCCTGCTGATGCTCAAGATCCAGATGTCCCCAGCCCTGATGAATTTGCAGCAATGGGAATTGGTGAGCAATCACTTCTTTACCAAAAGCTCAAAGCAAAAGGTCGTCAAGCTGAATATGATAAACTTTGGAAAGCGTCTGAAACGAAGAGAAGGGAATTAAAACGTCAAAGACGATTGTTCTAAAGGAGACTAAATTATGAGCGCTACCGTAAGTACGGATTTTGCGTTTGAACCAAAAGTCTGGAAAGAGCACGTAAGTGCTTTCTTCCGTGATAAATTGGTTTTCGGTGCCATTGCGATGTCAGATGACACGCTTACGGCTCAACCTGGGGAAACTATTAACTTCCCATTCTTCACTAAAATTGGACCTGCTGAAGAACCAGCTGAAACTGATTCTTTATCTGTTGATAATTTAGCAGATGATAGCTTCAGTGCTACCGTTAAGGAAGTAGGTAAAGCTGTAGGTGTGAAGAAGAAAGCTTTTAAAGTTTCTGCTGCTCGAACAGAGAGAATCATCCAAGAGGTGACTGCTCAGATTGGTCGAGTTATTGCTGAGAACGTGGATGACACGTTGTTTGCTGAATTCTCAGCAGTCGGCAATTTCACTGAGCCTACTCTTGCCATTACTGGTAAGTCAGTTCGTTCATTGAATGAAGCTAAGGTTAAAGGTTTTGGGGATCTTCATACTGATTCCATTGCGCTCCAGATTAATTCACTCGACATGCTCGATGTGATGAATGATACCACTGCTGGATTGCTAAAAGCAGATGCTACTGATCCGTTGATTGATGCTCCTGGATTCCGTGGCCGTATGCTAGGCATGGCAATTTTTGAAGTGGATAAAACTCCATCTGGTACAGCTTGGATTCATAAAGTTGATCCATATGGCTTTATCATCAAACAAGATATGGAGCTAGACGTTGACTTCGATATCTTAGCCCGTGAATGGGTGTGGGCAGGTAACCAATGGTATGCTGCTAAATCATTCCACGCTAAGATTGCAAGTGACGATCTTAAAACTACAAAGGTAACTTTCACTTAATACTTAAGTTAAATAGCGATGGCGTAGGTGGGCCTCTTCGGAGGCCCACCACGTTTAAAATAATTTTTATAGGAGAATCAAAATGTCTTTATCAAACGAAAACAATACTCGTATGGTATGTATCCCTTTAGGAAGTCTGGCAGCTGGCGCTTCCAACACCCTTCCAGGCTATTCACCTGTGGGCAAAGATAGGGTGAAGAGTGTAAAACTCATCAATGAAAACGCCGTTACTGCAAATGACACCAATAACCGTGTCGTGGCTCTTCGCAAGAAGGGCGGAAACGATGTTGCTACTTTGACCACTAACGTGGCCGGTGGTGGATTGGTTGCTAATGAAGGAAAGTCTCTTGTCCTGAGTTCAGCTGAAGCTGATTTGCTGTTGGCAGATGGAGACAATCTGGAGGTTGACTTATCTATTAATGGGTCCGGAGCTGCTTTGGATAGTGCTATCCTTCAGCTTGAATTAATCGACTAAAGGAGCCCTACATGAGTTTGATGATGGCTCGCCGTCGTGCTAAGGCTGAGAAGACTGCGAAAAAACCTGAATGGCTTAAAAAAAGAGAAGAAGCAGCAGCTATTAGGGCTAAGGCTAGAAAAAACTCTCTTGATTCCATGATTGATGCTGAAAAAGCACGAAAAGAATACATGGAAAAAGAGGGTAAAATCATGAAGGAAGCAAGAGCAGCTTCTCAGAAAGAGATTGCTGCTAATATGAAAGCTATGCGTGAGAAAAAGCCAAAAACTCCTGAGGAAATGTCAAAGGAGAAAGAGGCTTTAAAAGAAAAGCGTGATGCTGAGTTGAAGGCTTCCAGAGCTAAGCTAGCCAAAGCAGCAGCCAAAAATGCTTCTGATTCTAAGCAGAAGTCAAACCCTAAACCAGATCCAGAGCCTGAAAACTCTGATTCTGAAGGTGAGGAAAATAATGGCGCTGACGAGCAGGGAGCAACAGAAGATTCTTAGATTTTTGGGTTGGGCAGGCCTCACGGTCGTGCCCGACTCAACTCATTTCAATTCTGTAGTGAATGACAGGCTAGGGAATAATGTTTCTAAGCCATTGACTGTAGACATTGAAAGAGAAGTCAGAGATATCTTAGAGAGACTCATTAATATCGATACTTGTTTGGATGAAGCTAAGTGTCGATTGACCGCTTCTCAAGTTGATAAAATCACACTTAATAAAAATGAAATTTCAGAGCTAAGAAAAGAACGTAAAAGATGGATAAGGGAATTATCTGATATTTTAGATATTCCTATTATGAGATCTGGTTTTGGCTCTGTTAAGGTCATTGCATGAGTGGGAATTTAAGAGAAAATCTTTTAAAATGCTCCGATAAAATTCTAGGAATAAGAGAACAAATCGGAGCCCAGTTAAAAGATGTTTCAATCATCACTAGAACTTGGAGTGGCAGAAGACCAGGAGATGGAACTTTTAGTGATGAGGTTTTAGAAGTTAAACCCACTCCTGAAATTGTAGATCTTAGCCACGATGTTAGAATTACAAATGTCGGAGCAGTAAAGGCTGGAGATTTAATTTTAAGAGGAGTTTCTAGGAACTCGTTCCCAGATGAACTTGTTCTAAGAACAGACACTACTGATAAAAAGGTTGAAAAAGTCTACAAGGTTGGAAAGCATTTTTATCATGTAGTTAACATAAAAGAGAATCTGATTACTTGGGATATCCAAATAAGAAAGATTCGTTTTGATAGAACGGAAGTGAGGTAAACATGGCACAGCAAGGACCACAACCAAGCGAAAAGGGATTTGAGAATAAATCAACCGGTCGTGTTGGTAAGAATGTTGGCAATCAAGGTACTGGGGATTTAGCTGATAAAGGATCTGAAGTTGTACCTAGTCGTGAAGGTCAAAGAACTCCACGAAGAGTTAAAGGTGGCCGTATGCCTTTGGCTCAAGAGCCTATTCAGCCAAAAGTAGGACGCTAATTGGCCACTAAGGTTGTTCGCTTAGAGAATTTCTCTAAAGAGCTGAAGGAAACTAATGCTCAGAGAATAGAACGATCTAAAGAGTCAGTGGTCAATGGGGTATTAAAAAGCTTACCTGATTTGATTGCTAATTCTCCTGTGGATACTGGTTTGTATGCTTCAAGCTGGGATTTTACAGTCGAAGAAGAAAGAGTCATATTAGGAAACTTTGCTCCTCATGCACCTATTATTGAAGAGGGAGCTAGGCCGTTTACACCACCCCTTGATCCTTTATTGGCTTGGGCAAAAAGGGTTTTGCAAGATCCTTCTCAGCCTCCAGATTTTTCTCCAGAAGTTTGGTCATTAGCTATAGGAGTAAGAAATAAAATACAGGCTGAGGGAATAAAACCTAAGAATGTATTAAGAAATGCAATACCAGGGATAATTGAAAATATTAAAAGAGAGCTAAATGGCGACAGATAGCACAATCCTAAATGATGAAATAGCTGAGATTGTTCCTAAAGCTTTGGGAGAGTATCTGTTAAATAATGTCTCTGGGTTGCGAGAATTTTATGACGAATTTCCATCAGCCAATAATGCTTTTACAACTCCTTCAGTCAGTGTGATTGTCTCCACTGATGATTTTAGAGCTATAGCTAATAAGCAACCTTTGACCCCCCCAGTTGCTCCGAGTCCACCTACAGGGAGTGGAGAAGACCAGGAACCTCAGCAAGTCCATTGGGTGGTAGGCTTTAGGGATTTCACTATCCAATTGGATATCTGGGCAGGGAGTAAAGAAGAGCGTGATGATCTTGTCGGTGCAGTATTTAACGCAATGAATCCAAAGATTGACCCATCAGGGCTCGTTTTAAATTTAGATGAATATTTTAATCAGCTGTGCGATTATTTAGTAATCAATAGGAATAACGGCGACACAGAGCAGAGCAGTCAAACCGGTGAGTGGAGATCGACCTGGACAATTTTAGCTTCTTGCAAAAGCATTCAAACTAGGCAAGAATTTGTTATTGAAAATACAGATCTGGACGCGGAGTTTTTTAACACTGCTGAGCCAATCAATTAAGGAGCAAAGGCATGGGAATTTTTCGTACCAATAATCCTACTGAGTTTGATGATATCGATGGAATTATTATTGATGAGCAAGCTCCACCCCCAGCGATTAGTGGAGTTTCGGCAAACACTGCCATCCTAGTAGGACAATTTGAACGTGGCCCTGATTCTTTATCTTTGCCCATTAGTTCAACTAGAGAGTTCCAAGAGGTTTACGGAAACGATAGAAGTAAATCTGGTAATAAACAATTGGCCAACAAAAGGTTTGGTCGTTTAAAAATTATTCGTGCGCTTGCTTCAGATGCAGCCCTAGCTACTTTAACAGTGGATACCAAGATTCGTTTTGATGCTAAAAACAAAGGTGTTTATGGTAACAGCATTTCTGTAACAGTAGAAGATGCCAGTACTGATGTGGCAGCTGTTGCTCAAGTGGAAGATATCACTGCAAGAGCAGATTCAAGTGATGACTTGGATGGTGAAGGAATTATTCTACAAGATGATGCTGGTTCAGTCGCTTTCTGGATCGACGTTGATAATTCAGGGACTACTATTCCTGCATGGGCCTCTGCTGCTGATAGAGCAGTAGAAGTCACTGGCGTTGTGACAGATGACACCGACATCGCTGTAGCTATTGCTATGGCTGCTACCATCAATGGTGATTCTAAATTCTCTGCTCCTGTTCCTACGACAGCAGTATTTACTGTTACTCATAGTCCTGCAGGTGCAAGATCAGCAGGTGGAGCAAATGGACAGCCAGCTACAGCATTTAGTTTTGCAACTACTACAGCTGGAGCCGATGCTGTAGAGGGTGGGTCTAAATACACTATTAAAGACAATAACTCTAGCTCAGTTTTACCAGATGAGATTTTTGATAATATAAAAATTGCTGATATCACTGCTTCTACATTCCAAGGCTCTAAACTTGTGGATGTGACAGTTTTAAGTACTGCTTCAGAAGTTGCTAATACTGCTGAAACAAATTTAGCAAGTGGATCAGATGGGACAATCGCTGATACAGATTATCAAAGTGCGATTGCAAAAGCAGAGCAAGAGAGAGCTGGAAATGTTCTTTTCTTGGATGAATACAATACAACTCGAAATGGATATTTAAAAACTCATGCTGCAACCACGCAGGATAAGATGGTCATTTGCTGTGGAGACTCAGGAGATGATCGTGCGGCTATCATTGCCAAAGCTCCTGGGCTACGGGACAGCGATGGCCGCATAATTTTGGCTTGGCCTTATGTTCAAACAACTATTCAAGGTGGACAGGAGTTAACACCTCCTGCTTCATGGGTAGCTTCAGTATTTTCTCAGACAGCTCCAAACGTAGAGCTTTCATTTACTGGGAATACTAGCTTTTTGGCTGGTATTACTGATCTTGCATCCAAAGAAGGCCGAAATGGATACATTAGTCTTAATGAAGCTGGGGTAATGGCTTTAGAGCAAGACCTTGATATTGGTTTTGTGATTAAAAACTCAGTCACTACTCAGATCATTGATACTAGTAAGATCCCAGTCATTCGTAGACGTATGGCAGATTTCTTAACAGATTCAATTGCTCTTTTCTTAAAGAACTTTCAAAATGCTGTTAACTCAAAAGCTAAACGTGATGAAGTTCAGGGAGCTATTTTAGAATTTGATGCTCGATTGGTTAGGGACCAAATCTTACCAGGATCACAGGATGTAGTAGGCGGTGAACCTTTATTGGTAGACACTGAGTCTCTCAACACAGATGACATTGTGGCTCAAGGGCAATTTAGAATCCTTTATAAACGAAGGATCTTTAGTTCAATGCGCTTCATTGTGCTTCAAGCAGAAATTGGCACAAGTGTTGTCGTAACAGAAGTTTAATATCGGAGGTAACTAAATGGGACAACCTACAATTCGCGGCCATCAGGGACAACTTAAGTTTTTTAAAGACAATGCTCTTTTGGCCATTGTCGATATCACAAGTGTAGATATCACTCAGGATTCTACTTTCATTAGTTCCACTTTTGTAGGAAGACCATTGCCTGAGCAAGATCAATCTATTGAAGGCTGGTCTGGTTCTGCTGATGCCGAAGTAAGGGGTCCAGAGATTGATGATCTCATTGATGCCTTGATCACTGATAACTTGAATGGTATCGGTGTTTCTGATTATACTTTTTTGACTACTGAGCAATATGCAGATGGAACCACTCGAAGCTATGTTTACTTTGATACGGTTTTCAAAATGTCTAAACGTCAAGCTGGCCTCACTGAGAAGATGACAAAGCGTCTTGAGTTTAAGTGCTCTGGTAGACAAAAATTAAGTTAATACTTTAAGTATTATTTGTTATGCATAGTTAATTGTTACGGAGGTAAATTATGCCAAGTTTAGATGTGTATAGAGTGAGACTTGCCACTGGTAAGATCGTTCTTGTAAGAGAGCCAAAAATCAGTGACCAGGAGATGGCTGCAAAGGCAGCAGCTGGAAGACTGAAAACCGATGATAAGCACGTTTTATCCATGGGGATTCAGCAAGAATTGGTCAAGATGTTGGTGGTCGCCGTTGGTGACAAAGAGAATGAGCCAGAAAGAGTAAGCCACACTCATCTTGAGAACTTAGATAATATCTTCTCAGTTCGCGAGTATATGCAGTTAGCTACAACTATCCAAAAGATTATCGGAGGTGATGTAGCTGAAATGGGAAACGCAGAGTTCGAGATGAGCAGTTTTGGCGAACAGTAACCTGGCTCTGTAGATATACCAGCCTTCGACCAAAAGACATTCTCGACTTAACCCAATTTCAAATGAACACTATATGTGAGACTCTTTTAGATATCCTGGATAAAGAGTCAGGCAAGGAGGGTTAATGGTAGCGCCAGCTCCTACAGTATTTAGGGTACTGACAGAGTTTAATTTTGAAATCGGTGCTGCTGTAGCTCAGTCTGAGAAGCTAGAAGGTGCTGTACAAAACATTAGCAATGCCGCTGATGACCTCCTCATCAACTTTCAGAAGACAAGCATAGGTATCGTAGGGCAATTCCTTTCTGGGCCAGGAGGAGGAATTTTGGGTGTCCTGGGAGCCTCTATACTTCAAGCAGACAAATTAACCCAATCTCAAATTGCTTTTGCAAACGTGGCAGGGCGCGGCGCTGGAAGTTTCGCGGAGCGTATGGAATTCGCCAGACAAGAGCTAGAAAAGATTGACCGAATTGCTAGGGGATTTGCTTTACCCACCAAAGATCTTGTCCAAATTACTAAGATATTAACCCCTGTGCTGAAGCAAGAATTTTCTCCCCAGGAGGCTTTTGGAAGGGCTACGGACCTGGGGAGATTTTTCTTAAAAGCAGCTCCCACTTTAGGGATAGAGCCAAGCCTTGCCGTAGGACAGCTCCAGAGAGCAGCTTTGGGTCAGGCCTCAGGAGGAGACCCATTATTTAATATTTTGACCCAAGATACGAAAGTTCTCAATGAGTTCATAGGCTCAGCCAGGAGGTTTAACCAGCTGCCATTTGCTGAACGTATTGAGAAATTAACTCAAGCATTTAAAGAGTTTGGGAATGATGCTGGGGTCTTAGAAGCAGTCACTATGTCTCTTTCTGGACAGATGAGGCTCCTTAGAGAAAATCTATCGGGAATGTTTTCTGTAGTGGCACCATTGGCAAGGATATTTGAGAGGCTTGCCACAGATACACTGATTCGCTTTAACAATTTCTTAGATAAGGTTATTAGGCCTTCTATTCAAAACATTGCTTTTGGATTAGATCCCTTACTTACAACTTCAGAGCAATTTTTAATTAACGTGATTCAGTTATCCAAACTGAGTTCAGATCTGAATTTAGCTGGGGTAGTGTTGACTTTATCGACTGTCCTTGTAGGGCTTAATTTTATTCTAAGGGTATTAGGAGTTCAGATTCCTTTTGTCACAGCAGGACTTGTAAGATTCTCAGCTGCTATGGGCTCTTTAACTACCTTGATTGGAGCAGGCTTTGGAGCAAGCTTTATTAGAATCTTTGGTCGTTTGGGAGCAGTCCTAAATGGCGTAGCTGTTATTGTCTCCTCAATCTTTGCACCTCTTGTATTGTTACTGGGAGTATTCCAGCTTTTGTCAAGGGCTGTGGCTATATTTAGAATCCAGGCTGCTGAAAGAATTGCTGGATTAATGGAAAGAATCTCAGAAGTCTTTGCTACAGCATCAAGACTATTTGCTGTTTTCTTAGATGGGTTTAATAGGCTTGCTGAAGCAATTGCAGTTAGCCCTATATTTGAAATAGCTTTTGCTGGATTCACAGCCATGATTGAAGTGATTAATTTCCTAGTCACTACTATTACTTTGGCTGTAGGTGGATTTCAAGGACTGGCCTTTGCTATTTTAGAATTCATAAATCAAATTAAAAGCGCTGTAACAGGCGGAGGATTTAGAGGAGAAGCAATCGGCGAAGCCTTTGATGCTGGAGTACAGGACATATTCAATAGAGTCTTTGGAAGACAAGGTGATGATGCCACTGTATCAGGGAACGTTACAAATATTGGTAAAGTTGAAATAAGAAATGATATTAAAGAAAAAATTGAACCAGACAGATTAGCATTTACACTGGTAGATCAACTTAACAAGGTGGCAACTAATCCTACTCAAGCGTCGGGTAGAAAATTAGCTGCTCCTGGCTTTGCAGGAAATAGATAATGGGCTTACTTGATTTTGATTTAAAAGGAGGTTTAAACGAGTCCTTTAATAGGATCACATCTCCTTTTACCAGAAAAACAATATCTGTAGCCGAAATGAAAGGCGCCTTGGAGCGTAACGATTTTCCTAAAGGCTTTGAAATCATAGAGCTTCAAGAGGGAAAGCTACTAGACAATGAAAAAGTTATTTTGCTTGGTGATCAGATGCCTCAGATTCCCTTTGAGTTTGGGGGGGATCAAAAGATCGTAAAAGATTTCTATCCAGGAAATACTGAGCCCACTGTGCAAGTTTTGGGTGCAAGAGAAGGTGACATCACTATTCGTGGAAGGCTTAAGGCTAAAAGGTTTGGTAAAACTATCCCTCAAGGATTTACAAGCCTTACCTCATCTCCCACTAATGCCAATGTGTTAGGGCAAGACCCTGAGTCTGCTGAGAGAAGAGATGAAAGCTTTAGACGAATTCCTAGGGAAAAGCAAGAGCTTATAGAAGCTATTAGAATTAGAGGAAATTTAGTCAGAATCACCATGGGGGATTTTCAGAGGTTTGGTTTTCTAGAGACAGCAATCTTTAGAATGAAAACGCTTGCTGATATTGACTATGAGCTGACTTTTTCCATTATCGGCTTTAACCCCCCCTCCGATTGTAAAATTTTAGGTAGAGCAAAAACTATTCCTGTAGATATCAATAAAGAGTTGATTGCTGCTGTAGATACCTTGCTTGAAGATTTTGGAACTGTTCCTGATTCTGTACCTAGATCCTTAGGAGAACAAATTTCTGATGCCGTTTCTGATGTGGCATCAGTTGTAACTTTGGTTACGGACTTTGTAGATAATGTCTTAACCGAAGTTGACAGTGTTCGTAACGGAGCAGCCAGGGCCGAAGGGTTGATTAAAAATGCCAGAGCTTTTATATCTTCAACCAGTAGAAGGATTGGTGCATTTGATCCATTAGGGCAAGTGAATATTAATACAGGTAATGGGGTTTCAGCTGGCTATATAAATAGTGCGTTTTTTGGATCTTTCCTATCTTCTTTAGGTGGGATGGCTTTGATCCTTGCTTCTCTTAGTGCTGGATTGAAAAATTTAGCTGAAACAGAACCTTTAGGTAGACATAGAGTTAAATCAGGAGATACTTTACAAACTATTGCCCAGAAGTTTTATCAAGATCAGACTCAATGGGAAGAAATTTATGATCACAATAGGCTTACAGATACAAATCTTGAGTCATTAATAGGTGAGATACTTGAAATTCCAAGGATTAGTTAGGGGTTATCGTGGCGATTTATTATCCTCAAGGTGTTATTACAATGCGAGTGACCTTGGAGAATCTAGGGGATGCTACTGACCCTTTGCTAAATAAGCTCCATGTCTTTTCTGTTGTGGCTCGTAGAATGCGAGTGAGCATCAATGATTACACTGAAGCAGATACTTTTAATTGTGAAATAGATTTTAAAAATTTCCCCTTTGACCCTAGATCCATTAGATCAGTAGGCGTAACTGTACATATAGAAGATAAGAAGAAGCTTTTTAAAACTACTAATGCGCTAAACCTAATCAATCCCGATCCTGACAATGCTATCTTTGTGGGCTTTGCTGATGAAGATAAGATCCAATTATCAGAAGAGACTAGGACCGTTCGCTTGGAAGGTAGAGACCAAACTTCCTATTTTATTGATAGGGAGTACACAGGTGGGCCTATTCCACTATCAAAGCCAGTAGATCAGGTGATTCAAGATCTTGTAAACCTTGTTCCAGAAGTTGCTAACTCACCCAATGGCATTATCGTTGAAAATAGAACAGGCATTGACCCTCTACCCACATTGGCAAAACTTGCTCCTGACTTTAGCTCTAAGGCTGGAACTAAAAATGGCAGACCCAGGAGGACCTTCTGGGATCAAATCCAAGCCATAGTGGAGCGAGCAGGGCTAATTGCCTACATAGAACTTGATAAATTAGTCTTATCTAAACCTAGAAACTTGTATAAACGGGAAAAAGCAAAGCTATTTGTATATGGAGAAAATCTAAAGGAGCTTGAATTCGATAGAAAACTAGGGCGTCAAAAAGGGTTTAACATTCGAGTGGTGAGCTTGGTTCCTGAACGTAAGGAAGTGCTTGATGCAAAAATCCCAGAAGAAGCGTCGGATGAATTTCTCACACAAATGGGTTTGCCCAAAAAAAGAATACAAGTTGAAACAGTTAATGCGAATGGAGAGAAGGGCGAACCGAAGGACGCTCCGTTTATTACGTTTAGAGTACGGGATGTTGCTAACAAAGAACAACTTATCTCCATCGGTGAAAAAGTTTTTGAAGAAGTCGGAAGGCAACAAATCCAAGGCAAACTTACCACAAAAGAAATGCAAGTCTGTGAAGATAATGGACCTGGCAATGAAAGGCGTTTATTTAATATTGCAAAAGCTAGGATTGGGATGCCTATTGAAATAGATATTGACCAGGGGGATTTAAGAGGGCTTCCAAGTTTATTTAAAGGAAAAGTAAAAGAAAGAGAGGCTAGAATTAAGAAGTTTTTAATTGAAAGGTGCTATCAGGAAGAGATAGCTGTGGCCTATGCCAAAGCTCTTACAAAGTTCGATACTCCTTTCTTTACGAAAGCCATTGAGTTTGAGTTATCACAAGACACTGGATTTAGTGCTAGTATAGATTTCTTAAACTTTATTGAGCTACCACAAAATTTAGCAGGTGCTACTTAATGCCTAGGACAGATTTAGAAACCTTAAAAGAAATACTTAATCCTGATAAACTCGACATGCGGTGCGGAGTGATACAGGACCTTGAGGTTTCACAAGACAGATCTGTTTTAAGGGTTACTGTAAGGATCATGCCAGAAGAAATTGATATGGTCGCCAGAATGTCATGGGAATTAGTGGGACCAGACGCAGGGCTTTTTCAGTTTCCATCAAAAGATGATGTGGTTTTAGTAGCTTTTTGTGAAGATAGTGAAGATGAAGCTTACGTAATAAAAAGACTCACCACGGGTGTTGAGAAAATTCCAGTTCAAGCAGTGAATGGTCATCTTGTTATGAGGGCTAGGACTGGAACAAAAACTTTTGTACAATCTGATACCGCTATTCATTTAACAAATGCATCGGAGGGAACAGAAAATCTTGTCCTTGGCCAAGTATTTAAAACAGCTTACTCTGAGCATTTAGATATTGACTCAACGCATGATCACTTAGGAAATATGGGGTACAACACAAGTCCTCCGACACAGGCAGCCGATTACGTCAATTTAAAATCATCCCCTGTGGATGATTCTGCTATGCTCAGTGATATAGCATTTACGGAGAAATGACTATGCCCTTAACTAAAGCCTCTTTATCGACTAAAATACAAACAGAGATCATAGCTTTGTATGGAGCAGCTGATGATGCTTCAAAACTAAAAGATTTTGCTGATGCTATTGCTCAGGCTGTAGTAGATGAGATCACGACTAATGCAGTTGTGCCAGCAGGTAGCTTAACTGCTCCTGTAGGTGGAGGCCCTGTAACTGGAACGACAACGGTGACTTGATGGCTTTATTAGATGAATTTTATTTAAAAGACCTAGCCCATGATGGAGATCTGCTTGTTTCTCCCAATGGGGATGTCCAAACTGTGACAGGTTTAAATAATATTCGTAGAGCATTATTCAATAGACTCATGACTGTGCCAGGAGCATTAGTTCACAGACCAAATTATGGTGTAGGCATTAAGCAATTTCAAAATGCACCTAACAGTATTGACAATCAAAGATTAATTGCAAAAAGAATTAAAGATCAATTTGAACTTGATTTTAGAGTAGAGGAAGTTGTCGGAGTTCAAATCCAAAATAGTCCTGAAACTCCAGAGCTTATTAAATATATTGTACGAGTGCGTCTTGAAGGCGTGGATGAGGATGTGTCTTTTAACTTCAAGACGTTTCAGGAGGCTACTAATTAATGGCAACTCAAGTACCTAGTCAACAAGATCTATTGGAGATTTTTAAAACAGAGGTTCAAAACAAAAGACCAGATCTTACAGACTTTGAAGATGGCTCTATTAACGATTCCATAGCAGGAGCAACTTCTGTAATGGGTCAAGAAATTGTAAAATTAATTATTGAAAAATTCAATAAAACGTTTATTGAAACTGCTCAAGGTATAGAATTCACAGGGAGCACAGATGATCTACAATTACTTGCGACTGATCATTTTGGATCTACTTTTTCTAGGCCTCAAGGCTCTCCTGCTGTCGGGACAGTTACTTTTTCTAGGCCTACAACGGGTGCAGGCAATGTTACGATAGCAGCAGGGACCATTGTAAAAACAGCAAAAGATGCTGATGGAGTGGAAAGAAGGTTTACTGTTGATTCTGAAGTAACTTTGATAGGGCTTACTATTAATGCTTCAGTAACGGCTGACACCAATGGGCCTGAATGGAATGTCGGAGCAAGTACGGTTACTGTAATTGAATCCACTTTGACAGATGCTACAGTAACCGTGGATAATACATTAGCTTTTACAGGTGGAGAAGGACCATTAGATGATGCGGACTATAGGGAATTCATTAGAAATAAAGTGGAAGAAATACGCGGAGCAACTAAGGCAGCGGTGGAATCGGCTGCTAGCAATGTTCCAGGTGTTGTCACAGCCACGTTAATTGAAGATATCCTATCGGTAAGAGAAGTTAATCCTGCTGATGGAGTTCCTGTCACTCCTGTAGATATTTTTCAAATTGTAAGAACAAGATTATTTATTGCAGATGTCAATGGAACTGCCTCTCAAGCATTATTAGATGATGTGGCTGAAGCCATTTTTGATGTAAAGGCTTGTGGAGTGGTGAAACAAGTACTTGCTGCTACAGCCATTTCTGTGGATTGGGATGCTTCTGTCACCTTAAACCCAGCAGGGCCAAACTTTGCAAGCCTCAGCACTTCCTTACAACCTATCATTGATTCTATGTCTCAATACATTAGAGATCTTCCTATCGGCACTGGTTTTGATAGAGGACTAGCTAGGCAAGCTATTTTAGATATCTGGGGACCAACAGCAGGCGGTGGTTCAGATGATCTTACAGATTTCACAACCAATATCCCTACTGGGAATATTGCTGCTACGGTTACGGATAAACTTGTACCTGGAACGGTGAGTGCTTCTTAATGGCAACTAAGCAAGAAATTTTCGACAGATTAAAAAGCTTTGTTCCATGTTGGTTCTTTGAGGGACAGCAGGGCGGTGTAAATGAAGCTTATTTTTTTGGCATTGCAGCAGTAATGGAAAGGGTTTCTCTTGCCCTTGATGAGCACATCAAAGAGACATTTATTTGTCAGGCTGAAGGTGGCTATTTAGATGAACATGGCCTAGAGCGCAATCTTACCCGAACAACGGGGGAAATCAATGCTAATTTTGCTGACCGCATCAAAAATATTTCTAATACCACAAGTTGCCCTGTCATAAAAGATGTAGTGGATGCACTGCTTCAAGTAGGAGAATCGACTATAGTTGAAGATGGAGCACAAACAATTTTCTTAAACCGTGAAAGCTTCATGAACCGTGGAGAGATCATGGTAGACCCGATTGAAAATGTGTTTTCGATCGTAGTAGACAATCAAGTACATGCTCCGTTATCTTTTTTAAATAGAGAGCATTTCTTGAACAGAGAAGACTTTATAGGAAGACAGGAATCAAGCTTAGAATTGTTTCAATTGATAGTTGATCAAATTAATAAAAACAAGGCTTGTGGAACACGTTACAGGTTAATTGAACGGGCAGGGTAAAATATGACAAGACAAAGATACAATGACGGACAAGAGTTAGTTTTTGAAGATCTCAATGCCATGCAAGCTCGAAGAGAGCAGGAAATGTATGACAGAGTGGTTCTTGAAATGCTCCAGCGAGCAAAAAATGCTTTCTTTGATGACTCCTTTATTGTCAGTCGAGTATCGGCCACACAACTTTCAGTAAATCCTGGATCGGGTTTTCAGGAAGATTTAACTGTAAGTGCTGAAGAACCAGTGCAAAGATTACTTCATAGAGCAGCAGCTGTTCCTTTAAATATCACTGCTCCAGATTTAGTCAATGATCGAATTGATATTGTGGTTGTTCAGCACAATAGAGCAGATGGTCCTACAGAATCTCGTAAATTTAAAAATGCTGTTTCAGATGTCATTACCAATGAGAATTTAATCACCACTGATGACTGGCAAGCAACAGTTCAAATTGTAGATGGCACTCCAGCTGGATCTCCATCTGCTCCTTCAACTCCTTCTGGATTTATCAAAGTAGCCGAAGTCCTAGTTGAAGCCGTTACAGGTATACCTGCCTCAGGAGCACTTACTGATACTAGATCACTAATGCCTGTAGGTGGATCTGCAACAATTAATTCTCTTACTTTTAATCGTCTTACACAATCGGCTGCTTTAACTTTACAGCAAGCCTTAACTGAGACTGATGGATTTTTACAAAATGGATCATTAGATAGAAATGACTTTTTAGATTTAGTGACTGACCCAGCAGCTCCTGCTGTAAACAACGTGCGACTTTATAATAAAGGCGGATTACTTTTTATCAGAGAAAACTCTGGAGCCGTTACTCCTGTAGGATCAGGCGGAGGCGGTGGAGGAGGCGGAGCCAATTGGCTTGGTGATGCTCTTGAAGACGAAGAGTTTGGTGAAAAAGTATGGAAATTTGAACAAGGTGGCTCAGCTGTCCTTACATTATTTGTAAAAGTTCCATCAGCTTATATTGCTGGTAGACAGATTCAAACTTTCTTAGGGCACTTCTCTTCTGGAGCAGCCGATAATATTAGAATGCAGATAACTGCAAGTCTAGTAAGAAAAGGCCAGGACACTGTTGATTCGACTACAAATCAGGAAGTGAATAACTCAGGTGATATTTTACTTGATCAAGCAAATGAATTTAGAGAGCTTACTATAGATGTAAGTGACGCTACAGGACAGATTAACGGTTTTGCAGTTTCCCCAGGTGATATGATTCGATTGGAATTAGAAAGAATAGCTCCAGCTGGATCAGAGAATGCTGATGATGTAAGATTTATGCCATCTACTACGGAGGTTAAGTTCGGATGATTAGGAAATTAGGATTTTTACTCAGTTTTGTTTTAATTTCAACATTTGCTGTTGGAGCCATTAGCACTCAGGATAGGGCTAAAATTACTTCTGAAACTCAGCTTTTAGATAACCCAGGTTTTGAAGCAAGAAAAGCTGGCTGGACTCCATCGGGCTCATCCACTCTAGTAATGCTTACAGGAAACAATGCCTTAAATGGAAAACTTTCTGGAAGATGGGATGCTTCAGCAAATGGTGAATTCCTTACATCAAGACAGTTTGAAGTAAAAGGGCTTCGCGGTGGTCAGTGCCTTGCTCAATTCGGGAAGTATCTTTGGGAGTCAGGTACAGCTGGGCACATTAAACTTCAAGCAATTGATGGATCTTTAAATGTTCTTAAAGAAGTAGATCTAACAGTTACACAAGGAGTCCCTTTACCTGGCTTTATTGTTTATACGTGCCCTAGTAATGCTACAGATACAGTGGCTCTAAGACTTGCTTCCACAGCCGATGCAGCTGCCATTGACCTTGATGATGCTCATAATGGTTCTAATATTAGAAAAGTAGAAGTTGCAAGTAGTGAAGTTTTTGGGGTTTTGACACATGATGCAGTTACAAACTGTATCTGGACATCTACGTCTGGTAGTTACGCTTCATTTGCAGTTGATGCTCAATGTACTAGTCAAACAGTTATTGGTAGAGTAGCGGCTCCAGACACTTTGATTCCAGCAGTAAAGATACCTGTCATGCCTCCAGGTAGATATAAAATATCTGCTAATGGCGTTTACTTTACCGATGGAATAAGTAATGACACTACTTGTTTTTATAGATTAAATGATGCAGCTGGATCTGGTAGGTTTGGAAATGCTCTTAGGATCGGTGATAACGGAGGTCAAGGAGCCAATAATACAGGATTAGCTGGTGTTTTAGAAGTATCGACAACTAGGACTGATGTTGAAATAGACATTCAAGTTAACAGAACAGCAGGAACCGGCACATGTGAGATAAGGGACTCTTCGACTGTCGCAGAAGAAAAACTGGAGTTTATCATTGAGAGATTCCCTCTGGAATCAGAAACAGCTCAGACAATTGATACTATTGGCTGGCATATTGATGCAAATATTGGTGGTGCCAATCCTAGTTTAGGCACTGCTTCTGTTACTTCATATACTGGCATTGAGAATTCTGGCTTAGATATGGTTGTAAATCCTGGATCTAAACCAGCGGTGATTGGGTGCTCAGGCACGAATAGTCCAGGAACCACTACTTGTTCTTCTGGAGATGAATCAATTTCAGTATCGTTTACTCCGCTTAAAGCAGGTAAGTATGAAGCATGCTTTTCTTTTATCCATGCAACTTCACCAAATGATACTGGGGGATCAGATGTAGAAGCAGTTTTTCAAGTAGTTGAAACTCCGCTTGCTGCCCAAACTATTTCAAATGAGGGAAACACAAGAATTGGAACTAGGTATAGAAAAGATACGACTAGTAATAACGAGTTTGTAGCTTGGCCCGTCACTGTTTGCGGATTGTTTTTATTTAATAGTGTTGAGCCTAAAATGGTTAGACTCATGTATGAGCAAAACGTGGTTAACGTTCCAAATAGTAATGCCATTGCAGCTGATAGAAGTGCTACATTCGGTCAGCGTGATATTCACGTTACTGTAAGGCCTTGGACTCAAGATACTTCTGCTGCTGTGATAGGTGAGTCTATAATTAATCCAGGAAATACAGCTCCCACTAAAATCTTTGCAGCTGAAGTAGAATTTACGGGTGGAACACCTTCTTTGATTGCAGAGGTTGGCAGTTGGGTTGATTCAATAACTGACATCGGGGTTGGGGTCGTTCAATTAAATTTTATTACAAACACCTGGACCGTTTCTCCAACGTGTACTTGTACTTCACAAGATAATGCTACAGGATTCAAAGCTTGTTTTGTTACTGATGATGTGGAACCAAATGCTACGGCAATGCGGTTTTCTAATTTTGTAGCCAGTACGGGAACAGCAACAGATGATGGATCTATTCATATTCACTGTATGGGGCAATAAATGCTTTTTATCAAATTTTTAGGCACCATCTTTGCTTCAGTTTTTTCTTTTTGTAAAGAAAAAAAGAAGTATCCTGCTGCTGTATTAGGCATAGGAGGCACTCTAGCTGGAGGAAGCTATGTGTTAACTGACTATGTTGAAGCAAAGCATAAGGAAGCCATGGTTCAAATTCAAGAAAATAGAAAGCACGTCACTACTATTTTAGTTTCCCAAACAAAAATACTTGAAAATTTGCAAGCAATCAAAGATGGTGTTCATGAAACAAAAGAGCAGGTTAAAAGTTTAGACTCTAAAGTCTGGCAGGCTGTTCTTAAACACAAATCAGAAAGGTGAAAAAATGACTGAAGAAAACAATGCAACTACACCCGTGGCTGAAACTCCTGTAGCCGAAGCGCCAGCCGCTGAAGCTCCTATGAAGGCTTATGATTTTAAGCGCCTTGGTGAATATGCCAAGCAAGAAGGCCTTGAACTTGCCGAAGACGGCGCTGAGAGAATGTATAAAGCTACTATGAAATGGCTTAAGGAATCTGCAAAGATTTCCTCTACTCCATTTGATGATCTTGCAATGAGCTTTGCTGATACTCTTGATTCCGTAGTGATGAAAGAGATCGATAAAATCGATGGCAAAGTCGGATAAGAATTCCACCTAAACCAAGCACTATAAGGGGGGGCTTTTGAGAGATCAGAGGTCCCCTTTTTTATGAGGTATCAATGAAATTTTCTCTATTTTTCTCTATTTTTCTCTTTTCTTGTACATCTGTTCAGCAAAAGCTTGAATCAGGAATCTTTTATAAAAGAGACATGAATCTTAAAGTCAATGGCCATCAGGCCGAAGGTGCCCTAGTGGTGCCTCATTCTGAATCCTATGAGTTTAAAATCAAAGCTCAAGGGGATCTTGATTTATTTACTTTCACCACCTGCCATAGGGAGCAGACCAAAGAAAATGCCGGTGAAAAGGGGTGGTTTAAAAGTGATAAGAAGCGTCAATTTAACTACACTCCAGCTAAGATTGAGGCCGAAGGAATCTCCTGTCCTGCAAGGCTTGGTGGCTATGAAAAGATCAAAGGCCGCCACTCTTGGGGATTTGTAGACTTCGAGCACCCTAGCCTTACCCTTCCTGCTTTAGTGAGCTGTAATGGATCACAATACAATTCTAGAGGGGTATCTGTATGCCAGACCAAGGCTGGATTGATGATGGAGATCGTATTTCCTGAGCCCGTTTTGTGGCCAAAAAAGGGGTTATGCGTTAACCTGGTCAGTAATGATAATAAAGTGTTTCGATTTATTGTGCCAAAGAAGCAATGTACTTTCAGATTCTTCACTAGGACTGGAGAGGAAAAATGGCATAGATTAACCACTATAGGGTATGAGAAAATTCTCATACGGGAGGACTAATGGGAGCCGCAATTACTCAATTATTATTGCCGCTAGGCGTATGGATTTTAAACAAATTCTTTGAGAAGCAAAAAAGTGATGTGGTCTCAAAGGAAAGGTTTTTACTATTTGTTGACGCTTTGGAGCGTGATGGGCTTGTTAGTGTCAGGCTCAACAAATCCGACAGAGAACAACTTGTGGACCTTAAGCTGCAAAGAAGTCGTCTTCAGAGGAGCGAAGATGGAAATCCTTAAACACCATGCCTTTAGCTTTATAGGACAACCGTATCGATGGGGGGGAGATGATCCCTCAGGATTTGATTGCTCAGGTTTAGTCATTGAGCTTTTACAGGGGTGCGGTGTTTTGCCTCATAAATTTGACACTACAGCCCAAGGGCTCTTTAATCTCTTTGAGAAATCAGGGGTGCATAATTCCAAAGGACTTGGGGCTTTGGCTTTTTTTGGCAAATCAAAGTCCAAAATTACTCACATTGGCTTTATGATAGATAATAAGAGGATGATTGAAGCAGGTGGAGGCGGTAGGCATGTAAAAACCATGGAAGATGCCATAAAATATAATGCCTTCATCAGAATACGGCCAGTTAATTATCGAAGTGATTTCATAACTGCTATCAAGCCTACTTATCCTTTGTTTAATTAAATTATGAGCATAGAATTTGAAATACTTACACCTATTAGAGATCTTATAAAAGCTGGAGAAACGGAATTCGTTTCAATGGGACAGCATAGACTAAAAGGGCAAGTAGATATTCTAAATACGGGTGAACTTATAGTTGAAGATGAGGCAAGCCTCATCATGGAGGATTAGTCCATGTCATTCATTAGGCTTACAGAACAATCAAGCGCTCCTCCACAGCCAGCCACTGATGAAACAAAAAAGACTTTACGTTTATTTGCCTTTGATAATGCAGGCGCCACTGTTGTAAGAGCCATTGATTCATCTGGTAATGTTTTTGATTTTGTAGGCCCTCAAGGTCCCCAAGGGGATACTGGTCCTACAGGCCCACAAGGACCTGCTGGCTCAGCCATGAAACAAGCTGTGGCTGACATCGATGACCCAAGTTCTGAGCTTGCCTCCATAGGCGGAGTCACTGGGGATCTGATGGTGGTTTACGAAGATGGTGACCCAGCCGAAAGCACTCTCTATGTTTTTGATTCTAGTGTAACAGCAGGAAATAACTCTCCTTACATTGTAGCTGGCTCTGGCGGAAAATGGATTGCTGCTGGAGGAAAATATACTAATGGATCTTTTAGTACCTCAGGTGCAGTTGTTAATGGAAGAGATATGGCAGCCGATGGCACAAAGCTTGATGGTATTGAGTCAGGAGCAACGGCTGATCAAACTGCAGGTGAAATAAAAACTCTTTATGAATCTAATGCAAACACTAACCCCTTCACAGACGCTGAGCAAACTAAGCTTACAGGAATAGAATCAGGAGCTACTGCTGACCAAAGTGATGCTGAGATTAAAACAGCCTATGAAAATAATGCCGATACAAATGCTTTTACCGATGCTGAGCAAACTAAACTTTCAGGAATAGCAGCTGGAGCAGAGGTTAATCCTGATGTAGTCC
>JANQEN010000295.1 GCA_028278335.1 Chitinivibrionales bacterium
AAATATATGTAAAACCTGAATGATTTTACCAAAGTCTGACGATAAGTGAATTGCTCGCCTCTGGTATCAAAACAGTATAGGTTATTGTTAATGTTAGCAAAAAAATAGTTTCCAATTTCATGTTTGATTGGTACAAAGTGCGCACCAGACAAACTGTCAATAATTATTGCTGTAATGTATTTTGTACTAAGTAAATCCCGGCCATGTAGCACTCCCATTATATAATGGGTTAAAATTGATGTTTAAAAAGATAACGCCTGCTCCTTTTGCAAGGAGACGACAGGCGAAGGTTTAGCCGGGAGTGCTGCACCTTGGTTTATAGTTAAAACAGCGTCTTCTTATGTTTTTTCTTCCATTTTGACCATGGTTCAGTCGTGCCTTCTGATTGATACAACTTTGACAGTTTTTTATTCAAATCATAATTTTCCTTGTTTTTCTTCTTATGGTATTTCTTACCAAACTTACCACCCATAGTAATTATTAAAAACCACCCCAAGTAAATTAATTTGTTGGAAAATCCAGAGTTTGAGGTAGCACATAGAGACATAACGGCCATTCTCAAAGACGGTATGCAAAAAAAAGTGTACATTGACAAAGCCGATGGCACCAAAGAATTAATGCAGACAGTCGATGAAAGGTCAGCATGGTGGAAGACTCATCATGTTGCCAGCCCTAGGTTTGGCCGTATGGCTACAATTTTAGAGCATTTTTTGGGTATCGGTGAAGACACTAAGAATCATTTGAATATAGAATGGGCTACCGTACTAAAAGAACAGATCCTAAACATTGGTGACCATTACATGAAAGGAATTGACGCAAAGTCATCTGAAACTATGAAGGATAAGAATACCAGCCAAACCAGTCTAGTTGACAAATACTTGAAGAATAAACAAGAACGTGTGGTTAGCCTAAAGGATGACGCCAAACGAGGTATGTTTGAAGGTATGTTTGGCAGTAAAAAAGAAGATGAAGATTAGACGTTAATTGGTTTTTTTAATTTTGTTTTAGTAATTTGCAAACCATAGTGATTTGCTGCAGAGTCTAACGTAACCATCTTAGAACGTCTTATTTTATGCCACCATCTCAAGGCCTGGATAACTTTCTTACCATAAACGGTTTTTCCCTCAACATAACAATCCAGTTTGATTGCTGCTTTGAAATTACCTGGGCCAAAATTATCTTCACCTTTTTGGCAGATTTCATCAATTGACATGTCACTTAGTGGGTTACCGGCTGCCTCTTCACATTTAGAACAGATTTCATCACCCTGGATAAAGAACCTAGTTGGTGAGACGATAAACCGTAAACTTTCTTCATTCCAGAACAATGCAGGGATAAACGGGTTTCTCCATAGGTATTTGATTGGTTCTTTGGGTCCAATTTTCATAAGCCAGAATTTTCTTTTAATTGCATTTTTTCTAATAATTTTTAGTTGTTTAACCAAATTTAGATTATGTTTGCCATAAGTGTCTGCTAATTGAATATCATTAGCATCACCAATTGAAGTAATGTATTTGAACTGTGCTTCTCTCAAAAATGGTGGTAAAGCCTTTTGGTAGTGATAATTAAAAATTGTAATAATTTTGACATCTTGACCGCCTTGCATGTGTCGGATGGTTGTAACGGCTTCCTCAATCATGTTGATTTGTTTGGCTGTTGCAGTTGCCTTTAGAAAGGACACATCATCGAAAACCAGCACATAGTTAGTTGGTTCCAATTGTGCGATTGTTTCCTTAAAATTGATTAAATCCTTTTTGTAGAAAATTCTCACACTGTATGGTATTTTCGCAAAAGCATGAACGGCATGGCCAATGGCCTGGGCCATGGTTGATTTTCCACTGTGCATGTCTCCAATAATACCAACTCTGGTTACATCCATTTCTTCAGAATAATCGATAATCTCCTTAATGGTGGCCAGAAAACTATGGTTCCTAACCATGTTAACTCCCTTCCATTTGATGACTTTGGGGATCTGCCTTCCAGCCCTTACGGTTTCAGTTTTCTGGGTTTGTCTAATAATCGTCATTTCTGCATATCATCCAAACTCGTGTCAACGTCATCACCATACATTCCAGCCTGACCCTTTGGTTCGTAATCCTTTCTGTATCTCGTAAATGATTCTTCCAAGTTATCCAAACAAAGCCAAACCCATTCAGTTACCAGTTTATGGTAATTCATCTGGTCTAGTAAACCGCCGTGATTCTCTGGTGGCTCTGGTAATACTTGGCTATAAAATGGCTGTTGGATTACATTCTCATATACACGGCTATCCTTCAGAACGTTATCCTTCTTACAGAGTTTACAAATCCATATTTTCTCATTATTATAACCAACTGTCAGTGCTGCCATTTGGTCTAGCCTAACATCAAATACATCAATCTTATCTCTTGGCTGTTGCTTCTCGCAATGCATACACTCAATCATAGTGTCACCATGTACCTTCTCATCATATTCTATTGTATCAAATCGTAGTCTGTATGACTTGCCTTCTTCATCGGCTGGTAACAAACCATTCATGGCTTTAATGGAACCATAACAAGAAGCATATTGTTTCTGTTTTAATGCAATGAGACACTCTCTACGGTATGTTATGGCTGAGGTGTTGATGTCAATCAGTAATGATTGCATAATGAACACATTACGACGTACATATTTAAAGGATTTTTTAACTTACTGAGTAGAGGAATATCTTTTTTCTATTGTCTGTCATTCATAACCTTAATTCCGTGACTAGATTATGCCTAATCAATGTTATCTATAAAACCTTTATTAGACCTCTAGACTTTAGTTAAGGTAGATTGCAGAGCCAAATTAACTACATTAACCCCGAGGATTTCCAGAAAATATTAGAGGAAATACCCCACCTTAACATAAGAAAATGGTATGATAGAGACATTCAATGGTTATTCAAAATATTATATTGGCTGGCTTTACGGCCTTCTGAGGGTATCAGACTTAGAACCGAGGATTTCAATTTAGAAGATAGAGAAGTTTACCTAGGGAAAACCAAGACAATGAAGGGAGACAAGGCACCAATCCCAAAATTATTTGTCGAGCCACTCAGACAATATCTGGCAACCAAAAAAGAGGGCCGATTATTTCCAGGTTTATCATACAATACATTTTACCCATGGGTCAGAAAATTGGGTCATAGATTAGGGATAAAGGCCTGGACTGAATTAGAGTCAGAAACCGGTGAAAAAACCAAGGGTCATATTTTTAGGAAATCCAACTTAAAGGACATGTATTTAGGGACATATGGCGAAAAGTTGGATCCCGTAATTATATCAGGACAATCCAGGCATAAAAACACTAGCGTATTATTTAGTAATTATTTGAAACTCTCCATAGAGGCTACCAAAGAAGTTTGGTAATTAATATTTCATTCCGGTAATTAATCCACGACATACGCAGTTCTTTTTACCGCAATTCATACATCGTTTTTTGGTACCGTAACCAACACCATGAGGCATGATAATTCTAGAATCAAGTTGTATTTAGTTTTTCTTGTCGGCCTCTTCTAAATAAAAAGGGTAGATTCTTTTTTCTGGTATAGAGGATCCATGGCCTAAAAAATAGTTTATCCTTAACACTAGTCCAAATTACTTTCCTGGTAAAACCTTTGAATCTAGGAGACAGTTTGGGAGTAGATAAAAGAAAGTATTTTGATGTCAAGTCCTTCAAGTCTAAGAGCCATCGGAACCGGTTAAAGATTGAAAATGGTGGGTCACATATGACGACTTCAAACACCCCAGGTCTAAATGGTGGGTGTTTCAAATCTGCAATAACATCTGGTTTTAGTTCTGGTAAAATGTCAACTCGGACATCACCGACTGTACTTTTACCACATGGAAAATTCAAAGTAAATAATCCATGAGTAAACTCTTTGAGGTGTTTATCCATTGTCGGACCCCAAGACCAATTGCTTTGGTAGATGTCAATCTCTTTTGTGTTCAAGTATTCACCTATACTTGGATTTTATGCCCTTCCTTTAGGGCTTTCAATTTGCTTTGTAATCCTTCTAGATATTCAATTCTTTCTTCACAAAAATCCTCGCCTAACATTTTATAGATTTGTGGAAGTGGTAATTCAGGATTCATTAAATCCATTAGTTCTAATTCAATCTTTTTCAATGCGTAGTCTATTGCTTGTTCGCAGTTCATACCAAGTATTACCTTATACCTACGCTACAATCCATTCGTAACCACATTTCTTAGTACAAATGAGTTTGTCAGGGTCGTTTTTATCTTGTTTCAAAACTCTTTCACAATTTGGGCAACGTGCTTTTAATTTTAATAGTTCTTCCATTGACATATTTTCACCTGAAATCTGAACGCCTATTTTCATAATTATCAGTCAATACCTACCCTTATGATTAAAAAAACACCATGCACATGGGTCTTTTAATTTTTTATTATGGCAATCACAACTACATAATAAATTCTGTATTTTAAGGCGTAAGTATTTCATGATACTTACACATCCTTCAGTTTGCATTTACATGCAGAGTCGTTACATTCTTTATGTCGGCCATAGTGACAGAATACACAGGCTCTAAGACAGTCATCCCAATTAAGATTCAATTTTTGTTTCTCCTTACTTGTCTCATGCGATAATTACAATCAGGGCAAAGTTTTTGTTTTGGATGCCACTCGCCACAGTGTGAATAGTAAGACTTTGTTAGATATGGATTAGGATTAGGCATTATTTCATCGGCCCTAACTTAATACCCTTACCTCTTCCACCAAACTTGATTGGAAACTGAAACGTTGTAAACAAAATGGAATAACAAACAAACGCACCGACGGCGATTATCGAACCAAAGGAATACCAATCATTGATGGGAATTACTGAAGTAATGTAAATGGTAAATGCAACTGCACCCCATTTATAAAAACGGTTATGCCAAAACTCCATACGCTTTGAAAACTTTTCTAGTTTTGTATAGTCCAATCGTCGCACTCCTTTTCTTCAATTAATTCAGCCACCCGTTGCTTTTGGGCGTCAGTAACATAATCATAATTATCCTGTGTCATCTCCAGGTAAAGTAATTCATTACACGCAAAGTCTTCAAAGAAAAACTCTTCGTGGTCAGTTGCCAGGTAAACCAAACCAATACCAATTGGTATTGCAATGGCTAGGCCAACAATACCGCCAAGGTATCTTTTGTATGCCGGTTTGTTTGCTGCACCTTTACGAGTCATTATTCATACCTCTGGATCCTATCCCATGACCCCATAGTTTCTTCAATATCATAAAACAAATCACATTGATATTTTAGACTGTCCCACATCTTAAGAAAATAAGCATCAGAGCGCCAATCAAATTCTGGGTTGTCTTCCATTAAGATACGTTCAGATTTTATCAATACATCACAATTTCTTTGAGCGTTTATCATTGCAAGTTCATTTGCAGCATAAAGCCCAATGAAAGCAAAGGTTAACCCAATAAGAAATACAATCCATAAATAATTTCTTTTAACATATTCTTGCATTATTTCTTACCACCCGTTAGAAAGTCGTAATTCTTTTTTTGTTCTTTACCGTTGACACCCAGAAAGGTCATGTCTTTTTTATCTCCAGCCAATACATGAAACTCCTTCATGGCTTTTGAAAAGTCATCAATACCACTTGACACAGCCTTGGTTCCTTTCTGGAAATTCTTGAGGTTAAACTTTTTAACAAAATTAGTTAGTTTCTCATTGGTTGTTTTATGGTCAGTTAATTTCACATGATAGATTTTACATAACCAGGTTTGTTTGTCTTCATCAAACTTGGCCCATTGTTTTACAGTGAACCGTAAAACCTTTCTTTTGTTTGGGTGGTGTCGGTTTCTCTCCCACCCCTGGGCCTCTTGTTCTTTTGATACAAAGATTAATCGTCTGTTACCGTAATTAAATGTCATTAGGCCCACCTCTACCAATCATTATATCATCGCCAGCATACTTTTGAGCCAGCCAGGCTCCAACAATACATAATGGTGATGAAACAATCACAGCCAAAAAAATACTGCCTTCAGCATATCCTATTACGATTAAAGCAATTGCAGAAACAATCATTAACATTCCTATATAGTATAACGTCAATCTGTACACTCCCTATACTTGTGAATACAATGCTCCTTTACATCTTTTATGAATTGTTTATGTTGCCAATCTTGTGAAGAAGATATGTCATGTTCTGTTTTATTGATTGGAATATGTTCAACGTGATTAAACATGGTAAATGAATCATCACAATTATTACGCATATAATGAATGGTATCACCCACCAGGAGTTTCCATTTATCTGCATTAATTGTAGCCATCATACATTTATCATCTACATAACGGTCATGATACTGCACCAAGTATTGGGTATCATTAATCATGGTAAGTTTTGAATCTCTTAGGAAATATGTGTCAAAGTTTGGGTGAAGCATTATGTTTGGTATTCTTTGAGAATAACCAGCCGGTGGATCCACAAAAACAATATACTCTTCATCAAAGTCGTACCATCGCCAGGAGTTCTGTAACATTGGTTTCTCTCGGCCTGAATCTTTTAGGATACCAGATACCGCCTGATTGGAGTTATCCAACTGTTTTACATCTGCATAAGTGGGACATGTGTGATTTATTCCAGCGTCAATCATAACCAAACAAGTGTTTGATAATACAACACCAACACTACGGGACCCCAGGGTTGTTGCGTCTGCATCAGCGACTAGGGCAAAAACTAAGAGGCCAGCACCTACAACGATAGAACCCCAACCGATAACATCTCCATACTTCATAATAAATTCACTAAGAATCATTTAATTCCTCTCCGTCATGGTCTGACATCTCGCACTCTATACACTCACAATCTCCACCTGAACATTCCTTATGAACATTGCAAGCACATGAAAAGCATTTAGAAAATCTAGATCCCATGATACATCACCACAGGTTGTTTTGTTTTCTTCCAGTACAAATGTATTAATCCTAATTGTCTCGCCTGGAATATTGGGTTAAACATTCTTTTTCTCACATTGATAAGAAAGGTTGTCATACTTACAGTCTTGTCTTTGCATTTCTCTGAACAATAAAATTTTCTAGTTGGGATCACAGCGTTAACTGTTTTACCACAGACTAGGCAGGTTCTAGGATTACATTTTAGACATTGTTCGTCTGGCCTGGGGTTCCAACCCTTATTGCAACTAATACACCTATACTTTCTATTCATAGGATCTCACCCTACATAACCACACGCCATCTCGTTTGTAAATATTGATACTAATTACTACTGCCTTATACTTTCTAGCAAAGTCTAGCAATGGCTCTGTCTTTGGCCATGCATTAGTCTTAACCTGGAAATAGATTATGCCCTTCTGAGGTGAGAGGGCAATGCCATCAAACAGATTAAAGAGGTCAGTACTAGGGTAATAACCATTGGGAGTGAAAGTCTTATCTTTTCTCCTTGTGTGACGCTTAAACCAAACATCTGTACACTTTACAGTGTTAAGTAAATAAGCCCTCGCCTTTTGATTTGAGAAATACATTCGCTGACGGTTATTCATTTTCTTTTTTCTCCCTCAAGTCTAATGGCTCGATTGTTAATACTACTAAACCACCAATAAAGATTGCACCGACAAATAGATAAGCCCAGAAATAATTACCTGGTGGTACAGTATGTTTTAAACACTGATCAACCCAACCACCTTCTAATGTTTCTTGACACCAAGTACGTTCATCAATGTTAATACCCTGAGCAGTGTAAACCATACCCACAGTAATTATTGAAAGTATTACCATAGCATAACCAAGTTTTTTAGAGTCATTCATTTTTCAAAACCCCATTCCGTTCTATCCTTATCCTTGTTATCTTTGAACCAATCCATTGATTTTAAATAAATATATTCCATTTGTAATTCAACGGCCCGTTCTTCAATCTCTTCTATATCACTCATTTTCTTCTTCAACCTCACCAAGTCTCCAAATAAACATTAGCCCACTAAATCCAGCCATAAATGCGCCAGACATCATTAAAGCCCAACTTCCACTAACACCACCAATCAATACAAAGACAATACCAATCAACACACCGATTAAACAATAATCATCATAGTCCATTTACTTTCTCAACTCTCCGAATATTTTTTTATCCAGGTCACTTATCTTCTTAGAACACTTGCAATAAATACAATCCAAAGTTATTACATCCATTTCTTCTTCATTAAAGAAGTGGCTTTGCATTGGGTGGTCACAATCTTTACAACGGTTCAATCTTTACCACTCAACCCCGGTGTAATTGCTTCAAGATAACCTTTGAAAAATGCTTTAAGTGCTTCCATTTCTGCAGACTCTTTTTCAGTTAACCCAACTTGTTCGTCAGAATCACTACGAGTTAATTCTAACAATCGTTCAAACATGGCTAAGTAATTCATAAGCACCCCTCAACATATTTGGCTTCAGCCAACTTGGAAGACTTGTATTTGATCCACTCCTTTAATTCATCACATGATAAACTATCCAGGATTAATTCAAAGTTTCCTGGTGGTGGTGGGTTAATCCAATTATTGACAAACAGCGCAACCACCACAACATTCATTATAATAATAACTAACACGGGTGGCCAAAGAACTACATCTTTAATATAATCATTCAATTTACTTTCTTCTCCTTTGGTTTAATTGCATCGTAAAACATTTCAGCGTTAATTGTTAATAACCAACCAAACACAATTACCATTGTCAAACCTAAGATGATATAGGCAAAACTCATTGGTAATTCGATTGTTTCAGTCTCCCAAACTTCTTCAGGTATATCCAAACCGATAACCACAAAGATATATGCTGAAGGTATTATTATCACAACAAGTAAAGCCAAAGTAACTATTGGCAAGATAAGTTTCTTATTCAATCGAACCTCTCCCCACAACTTCCACACTGTACCTTTTGATACCAGGGCTTTTTGCCTTTGGGTTTCATAGTATGAAAAGAATAACCACAGTGAGGGCATTTCACTAAACGTCTCTTCTGAACAGGTAATGAAGATTGTTTTTTCACCGTGGTCATTCTGTTATAGTTATCACAGTTATGTATATAACTGTTATGGATTTTATATATAAAGAAAAAAAATAAAGGGGTGTTTTTTACTATGCATCTACTAGAACATAGTAATCATTTACACCTCTGGTTTTGGCTTTGACTTTTTCAGTCTTGACTGGCCCGATGGTTTCACCGGATTTCAAGTCATTCCGTACAGCCTCGGAGAAGAATTTAGTTATGGCATGTCTGGTAGTATGGAATTTGTTAAATTTTTCTCCATCAACTTCAAACTCTTCCTTGGTTGTTATCTTAACACCTGGGGTTTCGTCATAGTTGGAATCTTCCACCGCGACAATGTTAAACACTTTTCCATCAATTGCAGTTAGGCTTTTTGAATCGCCGGCTGTTGCATAATCGGAAACGCTTTTTTGACCCATTCAATCACCCCCTCTTACCTTTTGATAAGTCTAAACTTGTTTGGCCTTCACTCTTCTTCTTTAACATTGGTTGGTTGGCTTCCAGGCCGGCCCATATTCTTTTGTTACCAGAACGTTCTTCAATGAATCCTTTCTTATTCAGAAATTGTGTAAAGGCCGTTTTTGTTTTAGGGATAAAGTCACGGTCAGCACAATACTTTACGTAGAGAGAATAAACCAGATCCTTTTCTGACCTGGCTTCAGAGTTTGCTCTGACCAAACCAGAGTGGTTCAAAAACTGTACTGCGTTATTTCCTTTCTCTTCAAGTATATCTAAGACTTCTTGAGGTGAAGGCATACCAACAAACCCATGCTGTTTAATATTCTTAGCAATCCTAACCAACATGGCCAGAGTCCTTTTTAATTCCTCTGGGCTGGTCAGTTTCTTTTTGATTTGATTATCTGTAATCTTTATCTTCTCGTTAAATTCAATCACCACCATCCTTCTTGCAATACCCAAAGTCTTATCTTCAATCTCTGGTAGTTTATTGGCTGAATAGAATTGTATTAGATTAATCCTGGTGGTTCTCATCTTCTCATATTTCTGGTCAATGTTAATTAAATCTCCACTGGTCAATAACTTCAAGACATTGGCATCTCTGATTTTCAATCCAGAAATATCTGCATAAACATTAGCCAACTTGTCATCTAATTGGGATAAGGCAAAACGGTTATTGATTAAATCATGCATGGAGACTGCAGCCACATATGGCTCAAAGAGTTTATTGATAACATGTAAAATAGTTGACTTGCCATTCTGACCAGAGCCTACCAGTAAGAATATCTTATCAATGTCTTGGGTCCGAACTAATAGGAGACTAGCAAACGCCTGAAGCATTAGATACATCTGGCCTGGATCAGGCAGGGTTTTTTTCAATGCTGATAAGAATACTTTGGGTGGTGGAGAATCCAAATCTAATTCCACGTCTAATTTCTTAGTCATGTAATCCTCTGGGTTTGGATAAATTTTGTTGAGGGTTTCCAGGTTAATTGCTGAATCAAAATACTTTCCATCTATTGGTTCCTTGTATTTGCATTGTAATCTCATTGGGTTTGGTTGGAATTGCTTATCTCGTAAAACCGTTAAAGCCTGAATCTCAAAAAGGGTTTCAGTAAAATTTGATGATGTGCCTTCAGGGAATTTATCTTTGAAAGTTTTTAGAAGGTAGAGTTTACCATCAGGAACCCAAACCATATTCTTATTATCAAGATACCAATACCTAGGCGGATCTCCTACTGTAACAATTGGAATACCACCCAACAACTCCTCGGCCATCGACTGAGGATCAAACCTGGCTTTGTAACCCAAATTTCCCCATTCTCCTTTTACGTTTTGTCGAGGTTCCTTCTTGATACTCGAAATAATCCCATATGTCCAACCCCTAGGATAAACACACACTAGTATTTAAAGATTTGATACACTTGTTACAGTTTTTTCTGTAAAAGTATTTGGTGAAGTTATAGAAAAAAAGTGTTGAGAAAAAAGTGTATTAACTGTATCAAAAGTTTAAATATAAGTACATGAAAATTCTAAATAAAATACCGGTAAAGTCCAACCAGGATCCACGCCTCGTGAGAAGACTCCCCTATCACTCCTCGCGAGGCTGGCTTTTCCTATTGTAATGTTTCTTAACAAACTCTTGAAAATTTTCATTCTCTCTTTTTTCTAAATTTGGCTTTCTCAATTTCTCACCTTCTTTAAAATTTTATGTAAAATCTTTTCACCCTTTTTATCAATGGCTTCACACACAACTGCAAACATCATACAATTTACTCCTAGAACAGCAAACCACAATAGTAACTCCTGGATATATTCTGGAGACATTTTGTTCAAGAGTACGAACAAATACTTAATTAATATTTAATTTCAATAAAACCATGGATAAAACTGATTCAATTGTAATCAGTGCTTTTGCAGGTTGGGTAATATTTTGGAGTCTAATGAGTTATACTTATGACCCAACTGCTCAAGGGTTCTTTTATAATTTAGAATCGGCATTGGCTCAATTGATAATACCAGGAATATTATTTGGTATTTACAAAGTCTGGAAATATAGAAAACAATCAAAGACTAAGAAAGTTCTTGACCTTAGATGATTTTCTTTTCTTAGTTTCTTTAATGTCAAATTTCTCAAAGGCATCAACTGATTTTTGACCGTATTTTATTTCTCTCTTCTTACCATAAACTCCAACCACTTCTTCTAGTGGAACGTTGCCAATGAAAGGATAGAGTTTCTTTGGCTCTTTTCTAACTCCTTTTGATTTCTTTGTCTTCCACCAAATACCACCAATAACCACAATTGGTTTCTTTTCTCCAAACGAAGTAACTTTGGTGGCCGGTGATCTAATTGATAATATAGAACCGCCTGGACTTCTTCCAGGGCTACCAGGTGAGCCTGGACTACCAACACTTGGTGAGCCGGGGGACCCCGGAGAGAGTGGGCTACCAATGGAAGGTGAGCCTGGACTATCTAGACTTAGAGTTGATTTACTTCCAGGACTAGAAATCGAAGACTTGCTTGAAGATTTACCAGTTGATTTTGAATACTCTAAAACATTTGATTCTTGAATTAGAATACTATTTCTAATTGATTTACCTGGGGTAGATGTTGCCGACTTTGCCTGAAGTGGTGAGACTGCACTTTTTGTTGTGGCTTTCTTAAATGGTGAGGATAATGATTTTTCAAAGGTTACTGATTTAGTATCAACATCACCAGGTAGTTTTGATTTTGTTACACTGGCAGACGCAGAACCCAATAAAGGATCCTTTGAGACATCTGCAGCCATACTGGCTAGAGATTTTTCCTTTCCTAAAACAACCGTGTCGGTTTCAGGTTTCTTAAAGAAACCCTCATAATCAATTGGATAATCTTTTTGTAATTGTGCTAATCTTTTTTCTAATTCTGCAGCCTCAAAGGTTTTACCTTCGGCTGCTAGATTCTCAGCCTTTGTTTTTCCGATGGCCCAAAAATCAGCCAAGTCTTTTTGCGCTCTAAAAGATACAGGGCCGATGGTTCCGCCTGGCTGATATGAAAATACACTTTCACCCTTCTTTAAGAACTGTCTCTGTAAATCAAAGGTTACTCCCTCATCGACTTTGTATGTTTTACTAGGTATTTTCTGGGTGAATAAGGTATCACCTTCCACCATTTGTAAAACCCCAGATTTGTCTGTCTCTTTAGGATTGAGAAACTCTGCAACCTTTTTGTTTTCCTTACTAATTTTTGTTGATTTATTCTTCTCACTAATTTCTGCAGCCAGTGGATAACCAACCTCTCTAACGGTTTGCTTAACTCTGGCCTTACCTAACTCAAAAGACTTTACATGAAAGTCAAAGTCACCTGGTGACCTTTTGTATTTGTCAGCAATAAAAAACATCTGTGAGGCTGAACCCTCATAAGGTGATAACCGGCCACCGGTTAATTTTCCTTTAATACTTGTTTGTTGTCCTTTCACAGATTTGGCAAACTTCTTTGTTTCTTCCATAGTTAGAGGCCCAACGGGATCCTCAAACCTTTTGGTTCTAACTGGATCCTTTGATTTAGAACCAATCTTAATTATCTCTAAAACATTCTCTGCTTTCTTAACTTCGGCTTTTGGCAGGCCCTCAACCTTTTCTAAAAGTTTAACATTTGTTGTAACCTTTTGTTCAAATTGTGTAGAGTCTGCAGCCAGTTTAACACCTCTCTGTTTTTGTTTTGGTGTGATTGGCTCTATGGTGACCGCTTCCACTTTCTTTAATTTAGGTCCACCCAGAGAAATTGAAGAGCCTTCTTTTGTTATGACTGGTTTCTTCTTTGTACCAAAACCAATTTCTAATGATTTTGGTACAATGTTCTTACCTTCAGAAACTAACTTAACCCCAGGTACATCAAACTTTGAATACTTGAGGGGTATTTTTCTGGTTGGTACCAAAACCAATGCTGCTTCGGCTGTTGCTGATTCTATATCATAAAGTGGCCCTCGGCCAGTACCTTTCAATTCCTCACCTTTTAGTAATTGAGTTATCGTTGAACTAAGAAGAGTTGGCCCAACCCCACCTAATCTTTTGATATTACTTTCTGTTATTCTGTCTGGTAATTCTGCGTCATACATTCTAAGTATTCTTTTCTTAATTGGTGTTGGATCCATTCCAACCAAAGCATATTCTTTGAATACATTTAGTGTGGCTTCTCCAGGTTGATATTTTGGAGGGCTGATTGGCTGGTCAAATTCTAATGGGATTGTCCCAATTGATTTTACTTTCTCCTGAGGTTTGAGTAATAATTGGGCCTGAACATTTGGACTCCCAACCATGACCTGATAACTTGCAGACTCTACTTGGCTAGGTAAAACAATCTTACCACTTGGTTTTCTGGCTCTTTCCTTTGTACCGTCACCGGCTGAAACACTATCAGAAATATTTCTTTTGAAAGTCTTACCGCCACCTGAAGTTTTAACACTGTCTGAAATTTTAACGGAATCCTGTAATTTAACATCATAAATAACTCCACCAGTTTTAGGATCTAATTTTCCTTTTTGTTGTTCTAGGTTTTCTTTTCTTAATTCATTCAAATCCTGGGCTTTGATTGCTTCACTCTTTGCAGTTGTCCTGGAAGATTCAACCTTATGTTTTCGTTCAGCCTCAAAAGCAACATCCCAAACTTTTTGGGCTTTGGTTAATTCTGTGTTGTATGCTGCTTGGCCGACTTCTTCAATTGAAGCCCTAATTCTTTTTGCCTCTTCATCATCTCCTCGTCTGGCTGCTCTGGCTGCAGCACCACGGGCTGCACCTTCAGCACGTTCTTTGGCTGCCTGGGCCTGAGATGTTACACTCTTGGGTGGGCTGGTAACCTGTAATGTTTTTTTCTGAGAATATTTAGTAGAACTAGTACCACCGCTGGATCGTCTTTTTGTTGGACTTCTTGTCTTGGATCCCTTACGAATACCCATAGTCTTTTTAATATAGTACTTTTAGTTATAGATTATGGCTGACCTATCAATCCTAGAATTCATCGTTTACGCCGTGATAGGATACAGCCCTATGATTTTTCTATTGGGTTATATACTCACAGACAAGGTTGCAACCCGTTCAAACAGTATTATGAGAATAGTTTATGTCATGCCTGGAATGGCTGGTATTATCATGCTGATTTCTGTGGGTGGGTTTGATGTTATTGTCCAGGAAGATACCATAAACAATACAATCTTTAATGTCAATACGACTGAAACTCATACTGAAACCATAGCCACTGAATCAGTCATTACCCTTCAAAACCCATTATGGGTAACATTCAACGGAATCATGTTTATCATCTACACACTGTATGTTGTGATAAATGCAATTGAATTAATAGCATTAAAAGAATAATCTTCTAAGGCGGTAAGGCTCTACATAAGAGATTACCATCTGAACCAATACCATACATGTAAAATCCATCAGCACATGTCTGGTTGAATACTCCACCCAACCTGGTATCTGTTGGGCTGTTCAAAGATAAGATAATTGCATTATAGGTTGGGGTTACAAATCCAGGAATATATGACCCACCATCTTCTAAGGCAATCTCATCTGAAGTTGAAACTGTATTAGTCATTCCAGTGACACCGCCATCCTCTAAGGCTATCTCATCAGAGACTAGACCGGTACCAGCACCAACACTTGAACCGGTGGCTCCTTGATCCTCTAACGCAATCTCATCAGAACTAGAAACGCTGTGGTCATAAATGTAAGAAACACCGCCATCCTCTAATGCAATCTCATCTGAGGTTGTTACCGAACTTCCACCTGTATTTTCTTCTTCTGCACCTACATCAATACATTGATTTTCTTGGTTTGCTGTATCATAATTATTTGGGTCTTCACAATCGTGTTTTAATTCTGTCCAATCATCAGGAAATGCAACATAAGCGATTTGTACTTCGTCAATTTCACCACTAAACCAATCGCTTGAGAGATGTCTGTTTCCTATCACATTCGCATTATTGTTTTGAGTGTTATCAAATTCTGTTCTACTTGATCCTTGTGTGTTTTTCGATTTATCAACCCAAACCCTTTCATCATCTGCTGTTCCTAACTCAACCTGACAAGTCATTAATTCCCAATCATTAGTCGTTACAATATCACCACCAGCCGATATTGATTCGGCGTCGTTAGGCTCGGCGATATAATATAATTCAATATCTCCTGATGTTCCAATTCTACATATAAAACTCGCTTGACTTGCTGCATATTGTCCCATTAGTGATTCGCTAGCCCCGCCTACATTGTTCCAATCCACCCATGCGTATATTGTAAGATCAGATATATTATCATCAAGTGTCGTATAGGCATCCAAATCTATATCATCGTTTATTCCATCAAACGACTGACAATCACCAATAGAACACGCCTGATCAGTTGATCCGCTATTTGTACCATCGTGATTATTAGCAGTCGAGTCTAAAAAATCATCATGCAAGTGATGAACAGATTCATAATCCTTCCAAAGATTTTCAGGCTTTTCTGAATTACTAGCACCTGAATTTCCATAATACATATAGAACTCATAGTCACTTGAAGCGGTTGCGTTTACCTTAACCCATGCCACAAGATAACCGCTTCCTGAATCCCATTCCTCTATTTCATGTTTAAGAACTGTACTGTTATCATTATGAATAAAAACTATATCGTTACCGTTCGCCAGCGCTTCGGCTGCCAAATCCGCATCTGTGATGTTAATTAAAAGCGGGAAGTTGTTTTGATTTGTGCCGACATAAGTGTCATCTAATGTTATCTTTTTGGCAAAACTCCAATCAGTATCATACCATCCAAACGCTAACGGAGTGAATGAGATAAGACTAGTTACGAACACCAAACTCATTAACGTTTTCATAATTACCATACTCTATTTTTTCAATTACAACATCAGGATCAGGATTTTCTTTATGATGATTATTTTCTAAAAGATAGATTAACGCATAAACCACATCATCATTTTTTATCATGGGAATTATTTTATTATAATATGCCTGTGCATCTCGTTCGTTTGTAAAAGTAAGATAACCCTGAACTTCATATTGTATTGTTCCTTTTTCAGTTAATGTTTTTCTTTCAGGATCTTGTTTGTCCTTAAAACTATATTTTGCTATTTCTCGATTTGATTCTAGAACTAATAAATCGGCGGTTGTTTGTTTGGTTGAATCATAGACAATATAATACTGTACTCTTTGATATTTTAGATCCTGATCATCGGTTAAAATCTGCGCTTCCGTATTGACTAAAAAAGGAATTAATAAAAGCGGTAATGCGAATAAAGGCAGAACTTTTTTTTTATCATGGTACAGTACCGCCACCATATTCAAAATCGTAAAGAACTTCTAGTGTTGATGAAGTCGTAACAGTCACACAACCACCGGTGAAATTGCCTTTGGACATCATTGACCTGGTTGCTTGAGAGGATCCGTTAAACGTACCAACTGAACAGATTTCGTCATCGGCTCCAGTGTTGGTAAAAGTATATGCTAATTGAACATCAACCTTTGACAAGGCATCAGTTGAACCTGTGCTGTTTTGGTTCCATGTTATCTCAGCCTTTTGACAACCAGACAAACCGGCTGAGGCTGAAGGGTTTCTTAAGTCCTTATCAACGACTAGGACTTGTGCATCCTGGTCTAAACAAAAGTATCTCCATGGGTCATTGGTTGCACCCTCACAGGTTTGGTCACCTGCAGTTGTTGGGTCATGCCAAAGCATCTTGGCAATACAATTATCTCCAGTATTAACAACGGCATTTTGACCAGTCTTTTGGTCAGTAACGCCACCCATTGAATCTCGAACTGTTACTGTAATCTTTGTATTCTCCAAGGCCACCTCATCGGCCTGGGCTTCTAGTGGTTGGTCTTGAGTTAATACCATAGCCGTTACAAAACCAAACCCGGCTACTGCAACAATTAAAGCAACAAATAATGGTTTAGTGACAGTATCCAATACTTAAGGTGTGAATTGGGTAATATTTATCAATATCGAACCATCGCTTACTATGGCTAATGTATCAGAACTATTTCTAGCCTGGATAGATATTTCTGAATTAGTTGGTACAGTTTGATTATTATCAATAATTATTGTCTGCCATGCTGGAGTCGGTGGTATTGCATAAAGGGCATCGGCCACCATTAGAACTTCATTAGGCATCATTATAACACAGGCTATCACCACCGCTACTCCCGTTAAAAGCAATGCTAACTTATCCATAATCTAAATACCTCTAATGTAGGCTATTAAGGCTCTCCATACTAAGATAAGATATACTATTACAAAGCCAGCAATCCAGATTGTATCTACTCCAAAGAAGGACATTACATTGAATATGTAAGTACCCGTGAACAACTGGAAGAACTCAAAGGCAATCGAGGCCACGTTGGCCACTGGATCCGCAACCGTGCCAGTCTTGTTTGTATCTCCAATAATATCTGAAGACATCTCATTGAGTTGGTCAACGTTGATTAATATCAGAAGGTCCGACTGGATTGGGTTTCCATTAACATCAACCATGGTTACCCCAAAGACATCGGCCAAAGAGTATTGTATTCCTAATAATGTGAATGACGCAATATACATGAAGATTAGAATAATCAGGGCTTTTTCTATCATCAGTCCTTCCTCGTTGACGTGACCGTCACTATAACAATTATGGCGATTATTCCTGTAAGAACAGTTGGCCATTCAATTAACTGCAGGAACGCTGCAAAGCCCATGATGGCCACTGAAACAATGACACCGACTGACTCGTTAAATCTATTGAAACCAATCATGGATCCGATTATGATTAATACTGTAAGTAAATCCAAGGCTCCGATGTAACCGTCGGTTCCATAGTCACCATCTCTAAATGCATTGAACTGGTCAAGGAGTGGGAAACCTGACCACTGTAAGATATAACTTCCATCATAGTTTGTGATAGTATCCCAACAATAGATGGTTACAATATCATCAGTCTGGTTTACAAACAAGAATGACGTTTCATTAAATGCAGTATTCAAAGCCACACTATCCAGGTTTGTGTAATTCTTATCAACCAAAGCCAACTCATAGGATAACTGACAATTCAAATCAAAGGTATTGCTGTATGTTACATTCACAAATGAATGGGTGTCGTTAATGTCTTGTCTCTCAAATAACATTTGGACAGTGTTTGGGTTAGTCTGGTTAAGGGTTACATTGCCAAAGGCCACTGCACCGCCAAGGGTTGTGGTGTTTGCTATGTTACCACTGGCATTATTACCGGCCTGTGTCCATGGTGAAACTCTAAAGGAATATTGGGTGGCTACTGATAAACCAGAGACGGTTGACTCGGTTGTTGCTGTCTTTGTATCATTTGTGATTAATGTTTCAGGTGAGCCATAAGGAGTTGTATAATTAATCTGGTATCCTGAAAGGGTACCACATCTAAGGTTTGGGGGTCCCCAATCCAAATCAGCACCAGTAAAGGTTGTGTCTGTTACTGTCAAATCCTCAACGGCATTTGGTAATCCAAAGGCAGTTCCTTTGGCAGTTGATGAATTGGTTCCGTTGTTAGCACTAAAGGCAGAGACTTTGTAATACATTTCTTTACAGGCCCAGAGGGATCCGTTGTCATGATAGAAACCAGTTGAGCCAGTAAAGTTGGCTGTGTTTGCCAACCAATCCCACTCCCAATCATTAGTCGAATTAGTTGAGGAGTTCCATACTGCATAACCAGTAACATCTGTGGCGTTGTCTGGTGTCCAGGTAAAGTTGATTGCATTAAGTAAATCCGTAGTACTTGGATTAATTGGTGGGCCTGGACTCCAGGCATTGCCGGTTGTTGAATACTCGACTTCAAGTGTTGGTTCAGGTGTACCACCAGCACCATCTTGTTCAATCCTGGTTAGAATTTGTGAGGCTGTTACGGTTTCCTTAGATAAACCAATTGCGAAATAATCACCACCGGTTAGAAGAGTTTCTAAATCACTATCTGCTGTTGCTCCCAAGTCCACGCTTTTGTTATTTCCAGCGGTTTGACACTCTGTGGTTTTATCAACGTATTCTGTACCGTCTCTAATGTCGGCCCAATTTTGTGCATCAGTTCTAGTGCTTGGTTGAAAATCCATGGCATAAATATCACATTGAACACCGCCACCCCATACCTGAAATACATCAAACTTGAATAATGTATCATCAATTGTTGCTGTGTCAGGAATTGCTGAGATGTCCCATTCTACCCAAGAACGATAACACCAAGAAGACGCAGCCTCATGGCCAGCAAACAGAGTTGCAGCCGTGGAATCAACTGAGCCGTTACAGTTTTGATCACTTAATCTTAAATCAGTAGCATCACTATCTGAAAAGGTTGGGTCAATTATCAAAGTCGTACCGTCTGGCACCACTGTTTGATTAAAGAAATAAGCAAAAACTAACTGAGAAGAATCGGCACCGGTGTCTGTAATAGAAACACTATCTAGTTTTTCAAACCCCAGGTCAAAATCAAAGTTATAACCATTCAAAAGATTGATGACTTTGCCCTCATTATTTTCTAACCAGGTTCTATCAAAAGTCTGGCCATCAAAGTTATCTAGGTTTCTTTGTGCGCCACCGTATCTGATTGTATCACTGTTTAGGTTAAAGACTTGTTCAAATCCAAACTCCCTATTGTTTAAACCAGAATCATTTGTGGCTCTAAGTTCAGTCTTCCATTTGTAGTTTTGAAACATGTAAACATATTCAACTGTACCCAAAGCCGGAACCGTTTTGGTGGCCTTTAATTCCACACCATCCCAGGTTGCCGTACATGCTGCAGAGTCTAGGGTTGGAATAAGGTTCCAATTATCCTGACCGGTTACAGTCTGATAAGGAATAATATCATCAACAAATAGTGGCGACCTTCCACCAATTATTCCCTCATTATAATATGAAAATTCACAGGTATTTTTATCAAGTCTGACACTTGCAAACATTGTTTCAACCTGGAGATTGTCAGGATTATCTGTAAAGATAAAATCTTGATAGGTATCACCATCTAAGATTCTAGTTGTACCAACTGTTTGTGTCCATTTGAAACTCTTAGTACCGTCTGGGTTTTCTCCTAACTCTTCTAACTCATAATTCTCATAAAGAGTTGGTTCTGCGAAAGCACTAGGAATAATAAAGAATAGTGGAATTATTGTTAAAAAAAAAATATAGTTCAACTAATCACGACCTTTGGCTGTGGCCACCATCATTATCTTCAAAACTGCCAAGAAGATACCAATGGTTGGTATGATTGGTATAATCCATTGAACAACTGTCTCTGACTCGTTATATGTTGCCAGCCACCCTGAATCTGTAATGAATTGGGCCAGATTAATTGAAAAGAAAGCACCAAGAACCATTGGAACAATAGTCCAAGCGATACCATAAACTAAAAAGAAGACAATTACGTTGAGGCCCAAGAATAACAGACTCGACATACAACTTAGTCAAGAAAGTCTTACTATTTTTGCTTATTGGTTGAAAAAAAAGGAAGGAATGGCAAGTTAGGATTAGATTAACTTGACCACCGAAATTATAATAACCGCTGCTATCACAACCTCGACCACTATTAAGAGGCCCATTGCAGATTGTGTCTGCGTGTTATTAGACTGACATTGCAACACCCAACCATCGGTCTGGGCATCGCCGGCTGTTACCGCTGTGGTATTCCAGCCTGGCAGTGTAGTACAATCACTCACTGCATTGGCAAGTATGACAATTATAATTCCAATTACAATTGAGACACCAGCGAATGCGGAGAGCATTTGCATGATATTATTCATTAATTCTCACACAATATTTTTGGCATTTAACCATTGTAATAATATATAATATTATATAGTGAGAGTTGGGGTTGTTTCTTTTCTCTTAATGTCTGGTAAAAGATGTTTATGTTTCTCAAAATATTCTGGATCCTTTTCCTTGATTACTTTAATCAAAGTCTCTTGGACTAGACCAGAATAATTAATACTTCTCCTATCAGAAAACCAATCTTTTACCCACCTAGGCATGCAAGTCCCTTTTAGGACTGTATCGTTAGGGTTCCTAATTCCCAATGCTCAATACTCCTTAGTCTGTTTAATAAAGGTGTACCAAATCAGTATGAAGATTACCGCACCGGCTAGCATGAACGCAGTTGTTACAAACAAGTCTGGGAATAATGCAAGCGACATTGGTATGAAGAATACCCCGATTAAGAGTGGATAAATGGCTTTGTGATACTTTACATATGTAAATCCGATTAAAACAGATACCAAAATTATACTAAAATAGCCACCAGTAACCCACATAAAGCCCTGAACACTAAAGTCTAAAAAGTCACCATCAGCCTGACAATTTCTCCACATCTCAGCACCAGCACTGAAATTAAGAAAACAAGGGGTTGTTTGGTTTAAAATAATGATTTCCTGAGCAAAAGCGCCTGGTGTCAGTGTGATTGGAATTAGAGATAGAATCGCAAGTACAACTAAGGCATGCACTGACACCATTGGTTTTTCATACAAACCACTCCTAGTTGTACTTTTCTAAGGCGAGGCTTTGGGTGGTTTTAAGTCTAAAACATTCTGACGGATACTTGGTGGTATTTCATCAACTGTAATCTTACCAGCATCTAAGGCAGCCCTAGCACTTGCCGTTGTGGGGTATCTATTCATAAACTCTTGATCCTGTACTGTCATACCACCAAATCCAGGTACACCTAAGCCACCACCACCACCGCCACTAAGGTCAGGAATGAAACCTGTAAAGGCATCAAACCATCCAAAGGCGTAACCCATGTAACCAAGGGTTGCAGTCAAGGCAATAATTAGAAGTAGTGCTAACCATTTCAACCAGGCTGTTTTTGCACCGATTGGGACATTGTTTATTATTTTGTCTTCACGGTCTAGCATTTCAAAGGCATTTCTGATTGTGGCCATGAATTGAGGATCCGGAATGATAAAGTCACCCGTAACTGACTCTGTAACCCTTCTAATTGGTGTAACAACCTCTTTTATGCCTAAATCTTTGATAAAATTAATCATATTCATGTAAAGTTGTTGATATTGTGGTTCTTGTTTTCTCTCTTCTAATTTGTTTAACAATGCCGGAATTTCATGTGTCTTAAACTCTTTTTCTTCATTTCTGGACAGTAAGGCAAAGAACTTATGCATCATCCTATCCATTTTTGGCAAATTGTTCTGTAAAAGAACCATTTCCAGGTTTTTATGCCATTGCGACACCGGTTTAAAACAATCTGTAAAATATATGTAAAACCTGAATGATTTTACCAAAGTCTGACGATAAGTGAATTGCTCGCCTCTGGTATCAAAACAGTATAGGTTATTGTTAATGTTAGCA
>JANQEN010000104.1 GCA_028278335.1 Chitinivibrionales bacterium
CAATAGTTCGGTAAATAATTGACCATCAAGCCGAAGACACATTAAAAAAAGCGTAAATACGTATATTGGGAGTTACCTCCCAAAACAGTGTTCATTAAGCACTACCAAAATGATTGCTGAGAACGCATTTACGCTGGGCCGAAGCCTTATAACAAAAGTAATAGAAAGAATGACACGAGTGGGAAAATGTCAGAAGGGATTCATCAAGGAGATCCTGTTGCTGATGCTAACAGTACCAAATCGGGTCAATTTTTTACAAATGGGTCGTTATGGAGCAATGGGAGAACAAAGCTACAGGCAAAATTTTGAGAAAGGATTCGATTTTGTACAGTTCAATAGTCGGCTGATTGAAGATCATAGCAGTGGAGATCTGATATTGGGGTTTGATCCCAGCTACATATCAAAAAGCGGCAAGAAGACTCCGGGCCTGGGTTATTATTATTCAGGTGTGGAAAGCAGATATAAACGAGGATTGGAGATAGGCAATTTATGCGCTATCGATTTGAAACAGAATACAGCATACCATATCCATGCAGTACAGAGTCCTTCTGCCCGCAAAGATGAAATGGAAGCAGGTAAAACTCTGATAGACCATTATGCCGGATGCATCGTCAATGTGGCAGAAAAGGTAGAACATCTAAGCCGTGTATTGGCTGTGGATGGTTACTTTGCAAAAAAGAAGTTTGTCAACACTGTTGTGGAGAATACATCATTAGAGATCATCTGTAGATTACGGGATGATGCCAATATGAAGTATCTGAACAGAGAAAAAAATAAAACGACTCGTGGACGACCAAAGCTTTATGCGGGTAAGGTCGATGTGTTAAACATAGATAGAAGACGGTTGCAGATAAGCTATGAGGATTGCTCAATGAAGATTTATGAAGGTGTAATTTACAGTGTTGGATTGCAACGAAAGATCAAAATAGCCTATACCCTGTTTTTTAATACCTCTGGTAAAAAGGTGTGCCATAAAATTTTCTTTAGCACCAATCTTGACAGATCAGGAGAAGAGATAGTAAGCTTTTACCGGAGCAGATATCAAATGGAATTTGTGTTCAGGGATGCAAAGCAATATGCGGGATTGGAGCACTGCCAGGCCAGGTCTTCTCACAAGCTACATTTCCATTTTAATGCATCCCTGACAAGTGTTTCAGTTGCAAAATCTATTGCAAGATATGGAGCCAACAAAGAAGAAGAATACGTTCTATCTGTTCAGGATGTTAAGACGGAACTATATAATGTAGCCCTGACTCGTAGAATATTTTCCATCTATGGTTTTCCCCCAAAGTTGATAGAAAATGACAAGCGATTTATGCAAATACGGAATTATGGCAAGATTGCAGCTTGAATATTTAACGAACTATTGAT
>JANQEN010000120.1 GCA_028278335.1 Chitinivibrionales bacterium
TGCAACAGAAAAATTTTATCTCCGGGCCATAATGAGAAACGTTGGTAATGCGCCATCCTTGGACACCTGTACATCCTTTGTAAACTTCAAGAAAACCTACTGGAATATGAAAATGCCGCCCTTAGCTGTAGGTGAGACCTATGATTTAGGCTTCCATGCATGCACGCCTGGTGAAGCTGATACAGGAATGTTCTATATCAGAGGGGTGGCAGACTCACATGATAGTATACCAGAGCAAAATGAGAACAACAACAAGGATACGCTAATAATCACTATTTTGCCTAAGAAAAAACCGGACTTTGTGGTGGACTCTGTTATGGTAACACCTGATACGATTTACGCCACAGAAAAATTTTATCTCCGGGCCATAATGAGAAACGTTGGAAACGCGCCATCGACAGACACCTGTACATCCTTTGTAAACTTCAAGAAAACCTATTGGAATATGAAAATGCCGCCCCTAGCTGTGGGTGAAACATATGATTTAGGCTTCCATGCATGCACGCCAGCTGAAGCGGATACAGGAATGTTCTACATCAGAGGGGTGGCTGACTCACATGATAGTATACCAGAGCAAAATGAGAACAACAACAAGGATACGCTAATAATCACTATTTTGTCTGCTAAAAAACCAGATTTGATTGTACAATCCTTAGAATACAAACCGGACACGCTCTTTACTAAGGCAACCTTCTATGTAAATGCTACTATTAAAAATGTAGGTACTCTTGCTACAGTGGACTCCTGTAACTCCTATGTCAATTTTCTAAAGACCTTTTGGAATATGAAGACTCCTCCCCTGGCTGTAAATCAAACATATACTATTGCAAGTAAAGCCTTTACCCCCGATTCGAGTGAGTTTGGAGATTTGTATATAAAAGCCTTTGCCGATTCTCATGACAGCATTCCCGAAAGCAATGAGAACAATAATGTAGAAACTCTTCCCATTACTGTGTATACCTCTACACTTCCCGATTACTTGGTAGACTCCTTTTATATTAAACCGGCTAATCCTACCACTCGGGATAGTATTAGAGTGTATGCTCGTCTTAGGAATGCCGGTATGTCAGATCCGGACACCTGTACTGCCCGTATTAAGGTATATGATGTCATGCCAACTGCTTTTTATGAATTAGCGCCGGTACCTGCTGGTGATACTTTCTCTATTTACTGGGAAGATGTTTTTAACGAACTAACCACTCCTGGAAATTACTCAGCAAGTATTCACATTGACATTGCCAACAGTGTAAAGGAAGGGATAGAAACAAATAACATCGACACACTAATCTTTAATGTAAATCCTTAAGAGGCTTTTCTTAATCTAATACTTTGCGGTGTTACTTCAACAAGCTCGTCACTGTTGACAAAGGCAAGATAATCCTCAAGGGTCATCTTTTTTGGTGGTGTTAGCACCACTGCATCATCGGATCCTGCGGCACGCATATTGGTAAGCTTCTTTCCCTTAGCTGGATTAACAACAAGATCACCATCTCTATTCCCCTCACCAATAATCTGTCCTGTATAGAGTTTTACCTGTGGCCCGATAAAAAGCGTACCCCGTTCCTGCAAATTATTAAGTGCATAGGCAACAGAGGTGCAGGGTTCCTTTACCACAAGAACACCATTGGTCCGGTTTTTAATCTCGCCTGCATAGGTATCATATTTATGGAAGATATAGTTCATGACCCCCATACCTTTGGTATCAGTAAGAAACTCCGATTTATATCCCAACAATCCGCGGGTAGGAATGTGAAAGACAAGCTTTACCATGCCATTATTTTGAGTCATCTCTTGCATGAGCCCTTTACGTTCACCTAGTTTTTCTATGACAACACCCATATACTCTTCATTGACATCTATGGTCAACTCCTCATAGGGCTCAAGCTTTTTGCCATTCTCTTCACGAATGATCACCTGGGGACTACTCACCTGGAATTCATAGCCCTCTCTGCGCATGCGCTCAATTAATATTGACAGGTGCAACTCTCCCCTACCGGAGACCTTGTTACCGACGCGGTCGGAAAGCTCCTCAACAACTAAGGCAACATCAGAGAGGGTTTCTCTCTTAAGGCGTTCATCAATATGACGGGAGGTTACAAATTCCCCTTCTGTACCGGCAAAGGGCGAGTCATTGGGGATAAAGTTCATTGAGATAGTTGGTGGATCAATCTTTATTGGTGGAAGCGGAATAGGATTTTCTGCAGAGGTATAGGTAACCCCAACCGTGACATCATCCATACCAGCAATAGCCACGATCTCGCCAATACCCGCTGTTTCAGTGGGGACTTTTTCGTTTTTAACAAAACGATACACCTTGGTAACCCGAGCAGGTTTTAATGAGCCATCCCGCAAGGATACCACAATGTCCTTGTTAATGTTTAAGGAACCCGAGGTTATCTTGCCAATACCCAGACGCCCTAAATAGGGAGAATAATCTATGGAACTGACTAAAACTTGTAATGAGCCATTCTCATCACCCTGTGGCGGTGGCACATGGGATATGATTTTTTTTATGACCGGTTCGATTGTTTCGCCCTTCTCAGAGAGATCGTCCATAGCATAGCCCTGTTTTGCCGATGCATATACAACGGGAAAGTCAAGGATATCATCTGGTGCATTGAGCTTGACAAAGAGATCAAAGACTTGATCAATCACCCACTCACAGCGAGCTGCCGGTTTATCAATTTTATTGATTACCACGACAATGGGAAGATGCAAAGCCAAAGCCTTTTTTAACACAAAAAAGGTCTGAGGCATGGGCCCTTCTTGGGCGTCAACCAACAGCACCGCACCATCAGCCATGCGTAATACCCGTTCGACCTGACCACCAAAATCAGCATGACCTGGTGTATCAATGATGTTGATCCAATAATCTTTGTATTGAAAGGATCCATTTTTAGAGGCAATGGTGATTCCCCGCTCACGTTCCAGATCCATGGAGTCCATAAGTCGCTTTACCCGGGTCTCCCGCTCATGAAACATCCCACTCTGATCAAAGAGTTTATCTACCAAAGTTGTTTTTCCATGGTCTACATGGGCTATAATCGCCACATTTCTAATCTGTTCTCTATTCATTGCTACCTTTATACTTTTTTACATACTGACATTATAAAACTTTTATTGGAAGGGCCTCTCCGGCCCTTAAAACCCGGCAAGGAAAATGCATATTATAACCCCCTCGGCACTTCGTGCCGCTTCCCCCAAGGGGAAAAATTTCTATGTTTAAATACCGAGAAATAATTTAATAACAGTAATTTTTCATATAAATGATGAAAAGGGGATGTAAAATATATTGCGTCTATGCACTCTAGTTACTGTGATTAGTTAAAAATCTCTTAGAATAGGGTAATGATATATAAAAAGGAAGCCTCCATTTTTGCAAAATTGGTGCAATCTTTAGATGGAAACGTGCTTAAGAGAGAAGTTATGTATCCGGGATAGGTTAGCCCGGATACTATCAAATTATGAAATAATTTATTAAACCAACTCTTTTACTTTGGCTCTCACCTGGTCCAAAAACTCATTGGTGGGAATATAACGAGAGTCAAAACTTTCTAACACTTCGATTTTTGTGTCAGCCAAGTATTGGTTGATCTGTTTGACCGCGGCACTTCCCCATCCATGGGATCCAAAGACGAATCCTTTGCGTCCTCTGGGTTCCAAGCCCTTCATATAGGTAAGAAAGGAGGCAACTGTGGGAAGCAAATTTTTATTAAGTGTTGGTGAGCCCACACAGATATATTCGGCAAGAATGATCTGAGTCATGATATCAGAGATATGGTCATGCTGCAAATTCATTAAGTGACTTGAATAGCCCTTGTCCTGAAAGGCCTTGTAAATAGTTGTAGCGATCTTTTCAGTTGATCCCCACATGGTATCGTAAACGATGACCGCCTTTTTCTCAGTGGTGTTGGTTGACCATTTTTGGTAAGCCTCTAAGAGAGCACCAAGATTTTTGCGCCACATCAGTCCATGACTGGGTGCAATGAATTCAATATCTAACTTTGAAGCAGCATCAAGCGCCTTTTGTACCTGTTTTGAATAGGGTAACACAATATTTGCATAGTATTTACGTGCCTCTTCCAATATGAGATCTAACGATAGTTCGTCGTCAAAGCGCTCTGAGGAAGCAATATGCTGACCAAAGGCGTCATTGGAAAAAAGGATTTTCTCTTCAGGCATATAACTGACCATGTTGTCTGGCCAATGTACCATGGGTGTCTGCAAAAATGAGAGTGTTCGCTTACCCAAACTAAGCGAGTCTCCTGTTTTAATGACTTGATAATCGTACTCACCGGTATAATGAAATTTGCACCCCTTCTCACCATGGGCATTGGTGATAATTTTTGCATTAGGTGCTGCTTCCATAATTTTTGGCAATGATCCTGAGTGATCCATTTCAACATGATTGACAACAACATAATCGATCTTGGCAGGATCAACAACCGAGGAGATCCTCTGTAAAAGTTCATCACTCAAATAATGTTTTACTGTGTCAATGAGGGTTATCTTTTCATCGATCACCAGATAGGCATTGTAGGTTGAACCACGTTGGGTCAGGTACCCATGAAAATTTCGAAGCTTCCAATCGATGCCTCCTACCCAGTAGATATTGTCACGAATCTTTACCGCTTTCATGTTTTACTCCAATACTGTTTCTATTGTAAATAAATAATTAAGTTCACGTTGTTAGAATTATTATTGCCAAATGTGCCTAGATGAGAAGGTGGCCTTATTTAAACATACCCATTTTGATATAATTCTCCATCTCCAGCTTTACGCGAGGGATCAAACGGGGGCTGACACTCAACGAGGTAAGACCAATATCGAGGAAGCGAGATACCATCTCTTTTTTACCGGCCATCTCTCCGCAAATGGATAGTGGCTTGTCCAACTTGTTTGCTACATCACTGAGCATCTTCATGGTTTTCCAAAGTACTGGATGTTCGGGGTTGAAATCCTGTGCTTCAATTTCGTTTTCTCTCTCAACCGCAAAGAGATACTGAATCAAATCATTGGAGCCGATACTGGCAAAATCAACTTTTTTTATGATCTCCTCTGCCTCAAAAAAAGCACTGGGTACCTCAAACATAACGCCTAAGCGTAGATTTTCTGATTTTGCCTCAACCGTTGCCATCACTTCCTTGACAACTGAGATGAGTTTATCAACTTGTAGACTATCAATGATCATTGGAATAAGCACACGCATTTTATACCGTTTGCTCAAACGCAACAGTGATCGTAATTGGGTAACAAAGATCTCCCTATTGGCAAGAAGGAACCGTGATCCACGCATCTGTAAGTGGGGATTTGTTCGCTTGGAGGACTTGAGAAAGGCCAGTTGCTTATCGCCACCCACATCCAACATGCGGAAGGTCACTGGTTTTTCTCCCATTATCTTAATAATCTTTTGATAAAAAGAGTACTGCTCCTGCTCATTCAGAAGGTGTTGTTCCCGTATAAAACAGAGCTCTGTTCGAAAGAGGCCAATGCCATCGGCATTCATATTCACTGCCTGTTGGACATCCTCAAGCATACTGGCATTGGCAAGAACTTCCATACCCTGCGGTGTAGAGAGCGCATATCCCTGAGAAACATCGACCTTTTCACTGGCAAGTATACGCTCCTGCGTCTCTTGATCGGGTTTGACAATGACAATACCATTGTCACCATCAACGAGTATTTCGCTACCACAGCGTACCTCTTTAAAGATACCATCAGCACCGGTTACCGCAGGAATACCCGCAGCCCGTGCAATGATTGCAGCATGGGAGTTTAGTCCACCATGCTCGGTTACAATACCATAGACCCGACTCAGGTTCATATGAACCATCATCTCGGTGGTTAACTCCTCTGCAACGATAATCCGTTCTTTGCCTCTTTGACAATTTCCCTGACCTTCACAGTTGAATCCTGGTTGAGTCTTAAGCAGGTAATTTAACAGACGGGTACGAATATCACTGATATCATTTGACCGCTCACTCATGTATTGATTGTCTAAATTGGCAAATTTTTCCTCATACTCAGAGTAAACTTCGTCAATAATAAGTTCTGCATTTTTCCGGTTTGCTGTAATCCTTTTCTTGATCTCATCAATGATAACAGGATCATTCATGATATGTTTTTGTGCTACATAAATTTCGGCTTCACTTTCACCAATCTCCTTTCGCACATTGGCAGCAATAGAATCCATTCCCTCGGAGCAGGTAGTAACAGCGCTTTCGAATCGTTTGATCTCAGCCTCAACCTCTTTATCGGAATCAAGCGTTCGCTCAACAATACCCTGATGAGTCACCTGTGAATAGACACATATTTTAGCGACTACCTTACCGGAACTTATGGGAAGTCCTTTGAACTGTTTCATGCGGAACCTTTAGTTGTACCTTTCTCTTTTTGTGAAGATCGTTGTGAAACCATGCCAAAGCGGCAGAGTGAAAAATCAAATCTAACCGGATCATGTTGATCAAATCTACGCAAAGAACTGGTTATAGCCTCAGCCATTTTCCAATCAGCACTTTTACGTTTACATAAACAAAAATATTTTGCTGCAGCCTGTATGTGCACATCTAATGGTATTAATAGTAGTGAAGGGTCTAAGGAAGACCAAATTCCAAGATCAATCCCATCATTGGGACGTATCATCCATCTCAAATACATATTTAATCGTTTACAGGCACTTCCCTGGGTCGGGGAAGGCATCAAATAGGTAAAGGAGCCCTTTTTTACTCCTGCCAAGGCTGCCATGGACTCCTGAAACTGTGATGCAAATCGAGCAATGGCTGCTTTCATTATACCTCCCTCCCTTTTTAGGCATACCATGAAAAAGCGCTCTAAAGAACCATTCTCTTCCAATATTCTCTTAGTTGATTCAAGAAGCAGTGCAATATCCAATCCAGAATTGAAACGGTGCTTGAATAATCTAAGAACTTCCTTCTTTTCCTGTAAGGAAGTGTTACTGATAAAATTTAGCAAATCCTGTTCCACAGTATTCAAAATGTGCTCAATCGAAAGGATTATCCTTTCAACCCTGCCATAGGAAAGTGAGGATGCGATTAGACCAACAATCTCAAGCTCTAAAGGAGTAGAAAACCGACGCACAGAGACAAGCGGATCCTGCTTAAGATATTTAGGGTGATGGTACGTTTGATAAATCTCTTCAAGTTGTTGTGCAACAGCTTTATAATTCATGACACTTCTGTGTAATTGAAATAAAAAAAGCAGCAGGAAACGTTACCAGCCTGCTGCCTAAAATTTTAATAAAATTTGTTTAATTTTCTGACATAAAAGCGGACTCATATTCAGTTTCAAGGTCGAACTTGTGCTTTTTCTCTTCCTCAGCAAGTGAGCGAAAGAGCTCCTGCCCCTCCTCGGAGGCTTGCACTTCAGCTAACTTTGTATAGAGATTTGCTGCCATCTCTTCAGATTTGATGGCAAAGATAAAGACATCCTGAATGTCACTATTCTCTGTCAAGGTGGGAGCCACCACAAAATCAGAAATGTGTACATCATCAACACTGCCTGGTTTAGGAAGAAAATTTTCCTCTTCTTCAAGCATTTTTTTTAAACGGGCCTCGTGCCCCTGCTCCATGGCTGCCATGGATTCCAAAATGATCTTGGCGCTTCTTGAATTAACCAGAACTGCATATTTCTCATATAACTCTGCAGCTGCCTGTTCTTGTCTGATTGCGAATTCAACAAGGTTCTTGAATTGTTCTGACATTAGATGCTCCTCATGAAGTAGGTGAGGTAAAATGAAATAGTATTGTCTTTACATGTGGGTATTTTGCTACTATACCTATTATAGGTAAAATATATGTTATTTCAGCTTAGAGATGAGCAATGATGAATTATACAGATTTTAACGTAATAACTGATATCTCAGGGTAACAATTGAATCGAATAGGCAAAATTGCCCACCCAATTCCCTTTGAGATAAAAACTGGTGTTTTATTTTTTGCATAGCAAAGCCCTGATGAATAGGCTTTGTTTTTTACTGGAAGAATTGGTGCCCCTAAAAAGGGTATCTTTACCTGCCCACCATGGGTATGACCACAGAGAAAAAGATCAATGGAGTTTTCATAAAAGGTGTCCGCTGTGTCTGGATTATGGGCTAAGACGATTTTGCACTGATCCATAGGAATGTCACCAGTTATCTCATCTAACTCTTTATGGTCCTCCCAAAGATCACCAGCTCCAATTAGCCACAATTTTGCATCACCTCGCTCAATACACTTGACTTGATGACGAAGAGATTGTCTATTTCGCTCAAGCCAATAAATGGTCTTATCCCTGTTTGCCCAATGGTCATGATTACCAAGAACAGCATGGACACCATAGGGTGCTCGTAAATTGCCGAGTTCAGGATGCACTGCATCAATCTCCCCATTATCATGCTGTTCGTGCACGTAGTCGCCGGTTAATACAATCATATCGCGGGGTATCCCCTTTACTCGATCTATGATCCGTTTAACAAAGCTTTTAGAGACTAAGAAGCCATGATGCACATCGGTTAACTGCACAACAGTAAACCCATCAAATGCCTTAGGTAGCTTTCTAAGGGTAATGGCATATTTTTTAACGTGAACCAACTGTCGCTCAATAAAAAGCGGATAAGCTCCAATCAATCCTCCGAGTCCAACAAGTGATGACGAAACAATAAATTTTCTTCTGTTCATAATTCTCTATTTCGAGAGAGCTTAAATAATATTGCGTAAAAAATAAAAAAGGGGTGCAAAAGAATATTTGCACCCCTCCCCCTCCAGAACGGGAATACTAGTGTACTTTGTTACTCGCCACAAACTTGTTTAAAGACGCGTAAAAAGTTTTTCCCTAAGATTTTTTCTATATCCGGTTGTGAATAGCCACGCCTAATCAGTTTGGTTGTTAAGGCTGGAAACTTAGATACATCTTCTAAGCCACGGGGTGTACTTGATATGCCATCAAAATCCGATCCAATGGCAGCATGATCAACGCCAACAAGCTTAACCACATGATCAATATGATCAATCACATCGTCGATATCACAGGAGCCACTGCTTGAGATAAAGGATGGCAGAAAACAGATTGCCACAAGCCCGCCTGTTTTCGCTATGGCTTTAATTTGGGAATCATAGAGATTCCTATAGTGATTGCGCAGTTTTCTGCAGCCTGTATGGGACGATATGATCGGATTCTTGGTTGTCTCTAAAATGTCCTCAATGGTTTTAATTCCCGTATGGGCAACATCAATAATAATACCTAAGGTATCTAAGGTACGAATTACCTTTCGCCCAAAATTACTCAGTCCCCGGGTTGTTGATTGTGGATCCTTCGCACAAATTGCCCAGTCCAGACTTTCGTTCCAGGTTATGGTTAGATATTTAATACCTTTTTTATGAAAGTCCTTTAATTTATCAATATTGTTTTCAATGATATAGGCACCCTCAGCAGCGAGAACACCGGCAATTTTTTTATTCTTAATAGCATCAAGAGCTTGATCAGCAGTGTTGCATTGGATAATCGTTTTTGGATTGTTCCTCATCTCCCGCAAAAAGATATTTGCCTGCTTCATTCCCGAAGAGTAGCTATTAGATGAGGATGGCGAGACAAAAATGGCAAAGAGTTGAATGTCAACCTGGCCCTCTTGAAGGCGGGGAATGTCAGTATGATAGGTTGAATGCCTATCAGCAAGAAAATAGTTGGAGTTTCGCGCCATTTTACAGAGGATATCATTGTGCAAATCAGTGCAATGGCTATAGGCATGAATAGTCTGTAAGGCAGTTTTGAAGTGTTCACCACCGGAAACATCGGCTTCCTCTGTGTGCACTGCATAGGGTGATTTTGATACAGAGAGGATAATTTTTGCATCACCGGCTTTGATTGCGATACCAGAAGGGGCTTCTGAACCAGATCCACGCGATAATTGTCCAACACCAGATCCAGATCCAAGCTGAACAACTTTGCGTGTTATAGAATAAGTGGGTGTCTGAATAGTGACAAAATTGACTTCCGCACTTTTCGATCCCTTCCAAGTAAAACTATGGGAGCCTTTTGGAAGCACAGAACGGTATGTTTCTAAGGTTTCACCCTGTGTATTTCGTACAGCAATAGAAACAGCATCCCTATGAGGAAGGGTGAAATTAATTTTTGTTGTTCGATAAAAGGGATTAGGAAAGGCCTTGGAAACAACCAACTGCTCTTTGTTTAGCGCAATGGTATTTCGAATATTTACACTAAGCTTATGTTCCCATTCACCAGAAGAGTTTGTCTTGGTAGAATCAATGGTGGAACCACAGGTGATACGCACTGTGGCATTGGAAACTGCATACCCCGATTCTGCATCAGTGACTTTTCCCGTGATAGTTACGGCGAATAATTGCCCAATTGTAAGACAAAGCAATACAATGATGCTTACATGAACTCTCATCTTTGAAATGAGAACTGATCTCATATTTCCCCCCAGCAATGTAATATCTTAGGATTCAATTAATTGAAATTACTGCTATCCCATTTAATAAGATAAGCATAAAGCGTTTTTTTTACCAAATTATTTTTTCACCCAGATTATGTAGTAGGAGTAGATGCAGAAGTGCAAGAGTATGATTTAGTAAGACTAGAAGGTTTTGAAAGGCATATCTACAAGGTGATATGGCCAAAAAGCCTGAAAGTCTTAATGAGCATAGGATTACAGGCTACTTCCCAAGCGTACATCCGGTCAATGTCGTGGTGTGCTTCTGCGCTGCTTCCTATTGCATTATCTGGGTTAAACCTAAATTAAATGCTTCATTATAAAAACACTAGAATCACTATTTTTCTTTTAAAAGACTCATTTTTTGAGAGTTTAAGATTCAATAGGTTAACGCAAAATCATTAAAATGATATATCAAATCTTTTAATTCTAAAGAATAATTTATGTAGATTTGAGTTTATTTTTAGACTAAATTTATATGCTTGTGGTAGGTAGCCAAAGTAGCCAACTAAGAGGACGGAGTATTTATTTAAGGATGCATGTTGTCTATTTTGCTTAAAGAGAGAGTCTTGATCTTGAGCCTGTTTGTTGTTTAACAGGCAGTTATGTGCAAAAAAACATAATAGATGTAAAGAGTATTGATTGCTAATTGTCATTATAATTGGCAATACACAAAAATGATTACTGAAGTATTGGGGGGGAACAAGGTAATTCTGTTTCCATAAAAAAAACATTTCAGTTACATGATTTAAAATAGTTCCTTCAATGCACTGCTTATACTAACAGTCATTGCAGGTAAAAAAGGTCATTCGATTTATAGTGCAACAAATTAATGCATTTTATTATTTAAGCGCTATAACTCACTGTAATTCAATCATATACATTATTCATTAAACAAGGGGAGGTGTTTTTGAAAACATCTAAACATTTTTTCACACAATCAATTATTGCTGCACTCTTTATTGTGTGCCTTATGCTGATTAGCATAAACGCACAGACCGATGGTGCAATAAACACCAATATAACAGCTACTGACGCAGAATCACAGTCTGTTGTTGGGACTGTTGTTACGGAACGTGGTGGCGGAGCTGCTGCTATAACCGAAAAGGAGTGGCAAAGATTTAGCAAATATGCTCTTCCAATTAATAATATTGCTATCACTGACCTTGGTGCTCAGCGACTTGGACTAAAACGCACAACTGAATCGAGCGTAATGTTGTATAGTGAGTCAGCGGCTTTGCCAGTAAAAGTCGATAATAGCAAAAGAATCTATTTTCCTCCAATCAGGGCTCAAGGTATTCTAAACTCTTGTGTTCCCTTTTCTGTTTGTTATTATCAATTAGGCTACTATTATTCAATTAGAAAAGGCTGGAACCAAACAGGTTCAAATAAGAGTAACAACAGCATTAAGTTTTCTCCCAAGTGGGTTTACAATTTTGTTAATAACGGTTGGAACAATTATACAAGCCATTTAGCATCATATGAAACTTTAGTCAAACATGGCTGTGCACGTTGGCAAGATTTCCCCTATGATGGACAATATAATGAACAAAATTTTCGTCAATGGTCTAATGATCCTGCTGTTTGGCGTGATGCGCTCAACTATCGGATTGAGCCCTATGTTCCCTATGTTTCACAGGGTGAGCATACTCCAGATCAGTTTATTTCAAAACTAAAGCAATTACTAGCAAATGGTGAAATACTAATTATTAGAACCTGGATCGGTTCTTGGCAATCAAAAACCATTGGAGATGATGAACATACCTCTGATGATGATTCAGAACGTGATAAGCAATGCTGCTATTTTTCAAGTGGAAATGAAACTGCACACTCAATTACGATTGTCGGGTATAACGATGCCATCTGGGTTGATATTAATGGAAATGGAAATATTGATTCAGGTGAACAAGGGGCATTTCGTATTGCTAACTCCTATGGTGACACCTATTGGGACAATGGATTTCAATGGGTATGTTATGATGCAATAAAAGTACAATCTGACGTTGCAGGTTGGTCTGGTGGTAACAACCGTACCCAAGCTATGGACGGGCCTGCCTTTGGAATGATTCTAAAGGAGAACTCAGAACCTCGATTACTTGTAGAAACAACCCTTCGCCATGCTGTACGAAATGAGATGCATTTTGGCACAACCTATCAAGATTGTCCTGATGGATGGGGATGGGAGCCTCATCTATGGGGTGGCAATTTTCCCCTGGATGGTTTTAATCCTGATCGCTCTTTTTCTATGGTATTCGATGTTAGCTCACTAATTGAAGAGTATTTAGTTGATGATAGTGAAGAAAAGAGATGGATAATTCATCTTCACGATGATTTTATCGGAAATCCACTTCATGTTGAATCACTAAAATTAATTGACGTTCAGGGAAATAATGAAGAACCTGTGTGGGTGCACACGAATGAAATAGAGAATGGTCACGAGAACTACGATTTATATTATCGACTACAGTACGGTAATACAAACTACGCACCCATGGTAAATGCAGGACCAGACCAGGTCCTCCGTTTTAATGAAGACCAAAGTACCTTGTTACATGGTGGTTACAGGGATGACAACCTACCTAATGGAGCATCAGTATCCCTGTCCTGGCGATGTGTTGATGGCCCTATTGATCCCGCAATAAACGATCCCTCATCCGAATCCACCCAAGTTACTTTTACACAAGTTGGTAGGTATGTGTTTACTCTCACAGCAGATGACACGGAAAAACAGGCTACAGACTATGTTACAGTTTTTGTATCGGAGGATGTTGGACATACATCAGTCTTTACTAAGCTAACTTCAAAGCCTTATAGAAGAGCCATGCCATACACCATGCCTGAGAATGGTGTTATTAACAGTATAACAATGTTTCATGAAGGTGGAAATGGTGACTTTCTTTTAGCACTCTATGATGATTCAAATGGACTTCCTGATAGCCTGATGAGTGTTTCTGATTATACACCAATAAACGATTTCGGAGGTTGGCAAACCGTTATTCTTAATTCACCCAAATTTGTTCCTGAAGGTACCACGGTCTGGCTTGCATGGGTATTTGAAGATAATCCTGGTATACGATACCGAAATGGTACACGGGGCAGAGCACAATCTTCTGATGAGTGGGATGAGGGTATGCCCTTTGCCTTTGGTACATCATCAACAACATCCGGTGAATACTCAATTTTTGCCTCCTATGTACCCACTGCTGAAGGCACAGACACAGACCCACCCACACCAAATCCTTCAACATGGGCTTCAAACCCTACGGCCACAGGAACAAGCTCAATCACTATGACAGCATCAACTGCCAGTGATCCCAGTGGTGTAGAGTATTACTTTGAAAGAGTTGGTACAGGCAGCAATAGTGGTTGGCAAGCAAGCCCTACCTATACTGATAATGGATTACAATCGGGAACTCAGTATACTTATCAAGTGAGATCCAGAGACCTTTCAGCGAACAATAATATTGGAGCCTGGTCATCCCAGCGTTCTGCAACAACAGATCAGGGATCCACTGAAAGTATTATTGGATACACAGACGTCTTTACCAGTGGTTCAAGTAGCAAGGCTAACAGACGGGCTCTGCCGCTTACCATGCAAGAAGATGGGACTATC
>JANQEN010000124.1 GCA_028278335.1 Chitinivibrionales bacterium
CGCTTCTCAAAAATAATGTCCTATGCTGTGTTGCGGCATAACTGTTTCTATAAGAGTTTTGTAAAAATCATGGGACAAAACTTTTGAGAAACAGTATATAACTAATGCTTCGCATACTATTTAGCTACAACTATTGGCTTAATCATTTGAGTATTATCAATAGCGATTTTACAATAGTAAAGTCCACAACTTAAGGTGTTTGTATTAAGATTTATAACATGCTCTTTTCCGGATTGCAGCTCCTTATCTATCACCGTAGAAACCAAAACACCCTTTGCTGTATATAATGATAGAGCAACTCGATTTTTTCTCTTGAGCATAAACGAAACCGAGGAGCTTCCATTCAGATTATGGATAGACAAAGCTGATATCATATCTAAAGGTGTTTTATCCTTATTTGCTGTGGACACAATATCAACTTCAAAGGAACCAGCAATATAGTTATGTGCCTTTACAAACACCTTTACCTTGCTATTATTGACAGCAAAAGCTTTATATAGGTCATCACTAATCTCGCAGGTGCTATCGCCAACAACAAAACTTACATTTGCATTATACTTGTAGCCAGTCAATTGGGTGGTAATAATTTCATCATTGGCAGGGTTAGCCAAAGCAACACTAGTATAGGGAGGAGTCTTCATAGAAAACTTTGTCTTATCTGCACTAATTGAGAAGGTATTCTTAGTGATATCCTTTGGTGTGTCAGTCCAAAGAGAAAGAGCTGGATCACCTAAGAGGTTAGTATTATAGCTACTATATCTAAGCAAACCATAATAGGGCTCCTTATTTATAGCATCGGGATCAACAATAGCATCTGCCAAAGCTTCTTTTGACAAAGCATGCATTGCTTCTAAAAAATGCACCCTCTTTTTAGGGTTGAATATTGCATCACCAAAAAAACGATAGGGCACCCCACCAGGAGCATTGGTTCCATTATCGTCGGCAAAACCACTATCCCAGTTAGAGATCAGTCCAACCGCACCAGTTTTTAGATTGAGTAGCGTCTCCATAAAGCAATCGCTCACCTTAAATTGCCCAGGATTGCAAGCACCAGAAAGACTTACAAAATAATTCTGATCTTCCCCCTTATTTGGGAAATTCCTTGAAATATCACGACTTCCCATAGCATAGCAAAAGGTTGTATTACCATGGCCATCATGATGAATGAATGTTGGCTTTGACGAGAGTATCTTTGCACGTAAATCACTACCATCCCAACCATGGGCAGCTCCAGTAGATTTATCAGTAAGCCAGGTCACTTTAAATTTTGGTGTGGGAAATCCATAGGTTTTCCAACCAAATTCATCTTTATAATTGCGAAACTGCTCAAGATTGTCAGCTCCCCACACTGTAACGCCATAATCATCCCATAAAAATTGGCCAGCCATCAGCAAATTATTAACCTGGTCTCTTTTAGGAGTTTCTGAATAGTGCAATGTTTTTGCAGAAATATTACTTAGATGAGATGTATTGTCAACAGGAATGCGGGATACATAGACTTCCCAAAAGATGTCTTCCTCTCCAGGTTCACCATATTTACCATTATTATTATTATTCCAGGTTCCGTCTAAGGTTCCAAAATAAAGGTCTGAACCTGAGTATTTTCTTTGAAATCGATCTGGTGTGTGATTATGATCATAAGCCTCACAATAGAACTCTCTATGCGCTATATGGTTTACGTCACCTCCAAGAACAACGAAGACAACTTTATGCTTATTATACTCTTCCTTGATGAAATTCCTAATTTTATCAGCATTGTTTTTTCCATTCACTGCAAGTGCATCACTGACATTTACCAGTTTAGTTTTAAACCCCCGTCGTTTATTAAAGGCAATGTAATCATTCCAACTGTTTTGGACTGTTGAGTGAGTGATAAGCAACACATCATAATCATCCTTGTCTTTAGGAGTAAGTTTTTGATCCGCCAAAGCTTCAGGATTATCAACAGTAAACTGTAGAAGGCTCCGTGTAAAGGGAGTAAGAACCCGAGCCGCTGCTTTGCGAGCTGGGTCTAATTGTTCTGTTTCAACAGAAAGTGTGAGTGTCTTATAATAATAGATCTTTCTACGAACCGGGTTATACTGAACAGGATTAACAAGTGTCATCGCAATGGGGTGACCATTTTTTAGACCCGTATGAACAGAGGGTGATTGAATTGTTCCCGGGAATAGTGCATCCTTTTCATAGTACTGTGCTAGTAATTTTCGTGCGGTGGCATCTTGATAAATAGTCTCGTTCTCCAGTGATAAGGAGCTTCCCTTCGAGCCATATGCTGGTACTGTTGGTTTAATAAAATGGTCGCCAGCAACCTCAACAAGATCACCATAGGTAACGGTGACCGATTTTGCCTGAGTACCAACCGGGAGAAGAAGGCGACTAGTTAACACAGAAACTGCTGGAGCAAAACCCTGTAATGAAGGGCGACATCCTTTTACATAGGTATACCCGTTTTTAATTACTGGTGTGTCAAAGGTATAGGTTTTGGTCACTCTATCAGCAAAGGCAACGCTAGATAGTGCTACCAAGAGTAGAATTATCTTTTTTAACATAAAGCCTCCATGGTAAATTTAGGAAATTTTAATAAAGGGACAATTTCACATCATTGATCTTATTACTTTATTTGGCATTACACAACATGCAGCTAATAACTTATTCGACTATTAGACCCACCACTGCTTTTTATTTTGCATATTACATCTAAAACATTATTTCTAACCAGATAAAATAATTACAGACCTGAAAGTATGTGAGAAAATTGTGATAATAAAAAAGAGCAGAGAAAAGATCTCTGCTCTTGAATCACTAAAGCCATTTTTATTTCTAGAATAAAACTACTTGGCTACAACAAAAGATTTTACATCTTGGACATTGTTTGTACTAATTTTACAGCAGTACAAACCATTGTTTAATTCGTTGTTGTTAATTGATAACAAATTACTACCGGCAGCAACAGTTTTATTTAACAATGTCTTCACTAATACACCCTGAACATTGTAAAGCTCAATTTTTACCAAACCAGCATCTCTTAATGCAAATTGAATCATAGTGTTTTTACCAAGAGACTTGGCTTCGAAGCTGGTTAAGAAGCCAGTAGCCATAGGTTTATTGATATTCGTTCCACCAATATCAACTTCAATTGAGCCAGGTATATAGTTAGTTGCTTTGATATATGCCTTCACTTTGCCATTGCTTGCAGCAAAAGCTTTATAGTCAGCATCATTGATCACGCAGGCACTATCTCCAACTACAAAGCTCTGGTCACCGGTAAATTTGTACCCGGTAATTTGTTGAGAAATTACTTCATCATTTGAAGGATTTACCAACAACACACAGGTGTAAGGAGGACAATTCTTGATTTCGAATTTTTCTTTGTTTGCGGTTACCTGGAAAGAGGTATTAGTCAAATCCTTTGGTGTATCAGTCCAGATAGAAAGCGCTGGATCACCAAAGGAGTTAGTATTATAACTAACATATCTCATTAGACCATAGTAGGGTCTAATGTTAATCGCATTTGCGTTAGTTGATACGTCTACGATAGCTTCTTTACCCATAGCGTGGGTTGCTTCAAGAAAATGAACGCGCTTCTTCTTATTGAAAATAGCATCATGCATATGGCGAGTTGGTACGCCACTGGGGCTATTATTATCATCATCATCACCAATACCACTATCCCAGTTTCCACATACTGCAACAGCGCCTTTATCATGTTGAACAGCAACTTCCATAAAGCAATCACTTACCTTAAACTGTCCAGGATTACAACCACCGGAAACACTGATCCAGTAGTTTTGATCAGAACCGGTATTGGTAAAGTAGCTTCTAATACTACTGCTATTGAAGGTATAACAGTATGTAGTGTTTGCATGACCATCATGGTCGATCCAAGCTGGTTTGTGATTGAGAATTCTGTTTCTTAAATCCGAACCTCTCCATCCATGGGCTGCACCGGTTTGTTTATCTGAAATACGAGCAATATTAAAGTTTGTGGGCCAACCCCAGGTTTCCCAACCATATTTGTTCTTATGACCAATATAGTACTCCATATTGTCAATACCCCAAATTGTTTTTCCATAGTCATCCCACAAAAATTCACCGGCCATGAGGATATTTTTGACCTGATTCTTTTTTGGTGTTTCTGCGTAGTGCTTGGTCTTTTTAAGCATATTATCTAAGTGAGTAGTGTTGTCAGCTGGCATACGTGAGACATACACCTCCCAGAGAAGGTCCTCTTCACCGGGCTCACCAAATCTACCATTATTATTATTATTCCAGGTCCCATCCAGTGTTCCATAATAGAGGTCTGCACCGGAATATTTTCTTAAGCGACGGTCTGGTGTTTGGTTATGGTCATAGGATTCGGAATAGAGCTCTCTGTGTTTAACCCGATTGATATCACCACCGAGTACACAGAAAACAATTTTCTTCTCTTCAAACTGTTTTTTTACATAACTTCTCATTTTTTTCTGGTCATCACTTCCAGTACCACCAGCAATCGCATCTGATGCCATAACAACCTTAGTTCTCAGACCTCTTCTCTTATTTAAGGCAACATAGTCATTAAATTTGTCCTTAAGAGTAGAATAGGTGATTACAAGTACTTCATAGTCATTCTTGCCGCGAGGAGTAAGTTCTAAGTTACCAAGAGCTTCAGGATTATCAACGACAATTTCAAGCATACTCCTATGAAAGCGGGTAAGAACTGGCTTTGTTACCTCAAATGAAGGATTAATAGCTTCTGTCTCAATAGAAACGGTTACATCCTCATAGTAGTAAAGTTCTCCACGGACCGGATTGTATTGAACCGGATTAACAACAGTCATACCAATGGGAAAGCCGTATTTATGTTGAGTCCAAGCTACCGTCTCTTGGCTTGTTCCGGGATACAATGCATCCTTTTCATAATAGCGTGCCAATAAACTACGAGCAGCGGCATCCTTATAAATATTTTTCCTACCTAATTTTAAAGAGGCATTCTTGCTCTTATAAGCGGGAATATTTGGTTCAATAAATACATTGCTTTTTACTTTAAGAAGCTTTCCATACTGAACTGTTGCTGATTTAGCCTGCTGACCAACAGGGAGCAATAGTTTAACACCCTTAACTGAAACAGCTGGTGCAAATCCTTGCATACCCGGACGACACCCCTCTAAATAGGTGTATCCGTCCTTGACTCTAACAGGTTCGGGGAAGGTAAATTTTTTAGTTACTGTACCAGCAGAGACCATTAAGGCACTGATTAGTAACAGGGATAAGATTTTTTTAGACATAAAGCCTCCATTTTTAATTGGGTAATAATAGAGATTTTTTGATTTTCCAGTTCTAATCTGAAGATTTTGATACACCTAAACCACAATCTTCCATATCTAATGTAATAAAATAATTCAAAAACACAAATATTGTTTAAAAATAATAGTATTGTTGATATCGCGTTCGCGTTCTTGGATCGTGTCTAATTTAGGTATGCCTCCTTTACTATATTAGGAATAGGGGAATCATTAAAATAATAATTGAAAATACAGAATACATAATTATTATGTATAAAAAATACGTTTTTCTATTTTTTAGGTGGAAGTTATTACATAGAAGTGGAGAATACCTAATCCTTCGTTAAAAACGACGAGCCCCTTTGTCAATTATCAACGTTGGTATTATTATTAATATAATTAAAAATTGGTAATTTATGTCAAATTTTATTCTCCTATGCCTGTAAAACGAGGAAAGGAGCTAAGCATACACAATCTGACAAAATACGAATAACTCCTTTTTTATCACTTTTTTTTGCGATTTATTGCTTTAAAACATGAAAAAAACTGGAAAATGCGCCTAACAACAGCAATAGTATAAATGTGCTTGCTGCAAATATACGAAATTCATTATTTTCCAAAAACAGACTATAATTAAAAATTAAACCATTTGGGGGGTAACATGGCAATATCTGGCGACACCTTAACCCAACTCATGATCAATATCTGTTGGTTGAGTGTATTGTTATTATTGGGAAAACTTATCCGTGCCAAGGTTGTTTTTCTACAAAAGCTCTTTCTTCCAGCATCAATTATCGGCGGTTTTATAGGCCTTATTTTAGGCCCCTATATCATAGGAAAAACCGGGGTCACAATAATTCCCACAGAGATGCTACAGACTTGGGGGGCACTTCCGGGACGTTTGATTAATATTGTTTTTGCCTGCCTCTTTCTTGGTTTTGCCATACCATCAATTAAGACAATCTGGAAAGAGGGCGGACCACAGCTTTGCTATGGCTGGCTTGTGGGTATGGGTCAATATATGATTGGTGTTGGCATTTGTATTATCTTTTTAACACCTGTTTTTGGGGTCCCTCACTTTTTTGGCTGCCTCTTAGAAATTGGCTTTTCTGGAGGTCATGGAACAGCTGCTGGAATGCGCGAGGCCTTTAAGGATTTAGGTTTTGCCGCAGGGTCAGACCTTGGCCTTATGTCTGCAACAATAGGAGTGATTAGTGCAGTAGTATTTGGTATGATCATGGTCAACATGGCTGCTCGAAGAGGGTACACAAAGGTAATTAAATCACCGGACGAGCTAAGCTTAGAAAAAATTAGCGGTCTTCTTCCCGAAGATAAACGCGAGCATGGATCAATCATGACCATTGCCCCTGACGCGCTAGAGCCTTTTGCTTTCCATGGTGCCATTGTCGGTCTGGCCATTCTCATTGGCTGGTACATTCTTTCGGGAATAAAATTTATGAGCGCCAACTATTTAGTCAATTTCACACCCAATAATGTTGACCTCTTTAGAAGCTTTCCTCTCTTTCCCTTGGCGATGATGGGTGGTTTACTCATACAAATTTTTTCGGACAAAATTGGCTTAGCCAAATATTATGACCGGAAAACCTTTGATCGTATTTTAGGTTTAGCACTTGACTTTTTGGTAATTTCTGCTATATCAGCAATTAAGTTGGATGTGGTGATTAAGTTTTGGCAACCCTTTACTATCCTTATGGTCGTAGGCTTGGTATGGGTTATTTTTGCCACCTGGTTTATTGCGCCTCGTATGCTCCCCGATGCCTGGTTTGAGCGAGCAATTACCGAGTACGGCATGCAGACTGGTGTGACCGCTTTGGGTCTTTTGCTTCTAAGAGTTGCCGATCCTAAATTCGAGACTCCTGCGGCAAAATCTTTTGGATTCAAACAGATTGTCTATGAACCGATGATGGGGGGAGGATTTATTACCGCTGCAGCACCACTGCTCATTGTTAGCTTTGGAATCTCCACGACCTACATAGTGGGCGCAGCCTCAATCCTTGTCTTTCTGGGGATAGCTCATTTCTCAGGTTGGATCCACAAGCCGAAGCGATAAGTGAGATACTAAAGGAAAAACATATAAACCTAAATATCTCAGTTGAATGTGAGGAAACCGGTCTAAGCTCTTGTCACTAATGGCATTTGAAAAACGCAGACATATCACCAAAGATATGTCGAGTATTTTCGGAGTGCCAGTAGTGGCAAGGGAAACAGCGGTTT
>JANQEN010000150.1 GCA_028278335.1 Chitinivibrionales bacterium
GTTACTTATTGTTTTAAGAAAACGTAATAGAACTAAGGAATTTGGTCCACGATTAACAATATCTCCTACTAACCACAATTTGTCTTTTGGATTAAAACAGATCAGGTCGAGCAGTTGTCTTAACTCGTTGTAACGACCTTGTAAATCACCGATCACATAAGTAGTCACGAATAATACAACCTAGCAAGATAAAGGGCGGGTTAGAACTGCCCCATTTTTAAAAAAGCACTTAATCTTTTCATGACTTACTTTGCCTGATTTACCATATAGTCCACAACAGCCATGACATCGGCATCAGACAAATTGACGTTACCACCTTTGGCAGGCATTGCTTTCTTGCCCTTGATTGCACTGTTATATAGAGTATCGTTACCGCTCTTTATACGTGGTGCCCACGCATTCTTATCCCCTAACTTAGGCGCACCTGCAGCTCCACTTGTATGACATGCAGCACAGCTGGTTGTATAAACCACCTTAACCTTATCTGCATCACTAGTAGCTATATCAGATAGTTTTGTCACAGATTGACCAGAATCTTTTTTTAGTTTCGCATCAGATAGTGGGACATCACTTGCTAACACTAACGAACCAACTGGCTTAAGTCGCTTAGTTATTGCTTCTGCTGATAAAGAAGGATCATCTTTATCCAGAGAAATACCCCCTGATGCAAGCTGGGCCAGCAATACGACAATCGTAACTGGAAATACAAAAGCAGCCACAATAATAGAAATTAATTGTGTCGGCGTATTAATACCCGAGGAATTTTCTTCTGTATCGCTCACAACGATCCTTCCAGTATAAATAATGATGGTGCGCTAAAATTATAGATCATCATAGTATTGATAGAAAAATTTGCATATAACTATATTGAACGAGTAGCACAACAAAATGTGCTATTGTTATTATATTGATGCCCGCTACACAACCTCATTGCGCCCATAGCTCAGCTGGATAGAGTACCGCCCTCCGAAGGCGGGGGTCACACGTTCGAATCGTGTTGGGCGCGCCATTTATTAAAAATTGTAGAAGTTCGCTATGATACATCTAATAGTGGCGACAAGGGTACCCCTAGGGTAAAGTTGATTTGGAATTTTAATTAATACCTTAGGTTGCCCAATCGAATTACCATTAAAGGATTATGGTTTATCAAAAATTGATTTGACAAATTTTATTGCTCGCATCAAGAAACTTTATTATCCTGATTTATAGATAATTTTTTGTAGCAGACTAGAGTATCCATTAAAGAAAAAAGTTGAAACCTAGTATGCCTAAAACATTGAATTGACAACAACGCTAAGTTTTTTCACTAACTAAGTATGGGGTATTGGGTCTATAAAATTCCGGGTGGTGAGTAGCCTGCTGGTTGATTTATTTGGTAATTCGGGCGATACTCGCGGTACTAGAAAGAGTGATATGCGTGGGTTCTATCGGTTTATGTAAACTGGAGATAGGGTTACGACGTTAAGTGAACTGCAATTACTAATTTTTGTTTTACTCCATTAACTACGAATACTTTCTTTTGAAGGAAAAAAAATTATGAGACATCCCGTGACATATGCACTTACTGCTGCAGCACTATTTGCATTTCTTTCAGGATTTACGTTTCATTCTGGAGACGCTTTTGCTGCCCCGAAGTTTGAGGGCCGAAAGAAATGTAGTTCGTGCCACAAAAGTCAGGCCAAGTCATGGAAAAAGACTGCGCATGCTAAGGCGATGAACTCGCTTAAACCAAATAAAAAGGCTAAAGCTAAAAAGAAAGCAAACCTTGATCCCACCAAGGATTACACCAAGGACAAGGATTGTGTTGGTTGTCACGTAGATGGATTTGGTAAAAAAGGAGGTTACCGGATTGGGAAACCAAAAAAATGGGTTACAGGCGTAGGTTGTGAATCCTGTCACGGAGCAGGCTCTAAATATCGTGGTATTCACCGTAAAGGCGGAGCAAAGTTTGAGAAAAAGAAAAAGACTACACCACGCAAGGCTCTTGCAGATGCTGGGCAGGACTTTGATTTTGTAGAGGCTTGCAGTGCTTGTCACTTGAACTACGAAGGTTCAGGGTGGAAGGGTACGAAAAAACCATATACTCCTTTTACTCCCGAGGTAGATAAGAAATACACATTTAAATTTGATGAATACGTAGCTGATGTCAAAGCGATGCATGAACACTATAAGCTTGATGGAGCATTTACGGGTGAGCCCAAGTTCAAGATGCATGATGAGTTCCAATCCAAAGCCAAAGTTGGCGAAAAGACTAAGGTAGAGGATTGATGGGAAGAGGAGCGGGTATAGCCGGGGGTAGTCTGCTTATTGGTACAGTGCTTGGTATTATCATGGTTACCGTGGTATTAGCTGGTGAGGCCGCTCTTTCTACCACTGAATTTTGTACTAGCTGTCATTCCATGTCTTATCCGGCAAAGGAATTAAAAGAATCTTCCCAT
>JANQEN010000172.1 GCA_028278335.1 Chitinivibrionales bacterium
AAATCGGTGCCGCAACATATATTAATCCCCGCATCGCATGCCATCTTAAACGATTGTAATTGGGCTCCATGAACACGCCGGGCCTTTTCCATAAATATTTCAGGAAAATTCGCTTTTTGTCCTTCCCTTAATGTAACTTCTGCAATAGATAGCGTGGGTACCAGATAAGAATCTCGCGCCAACATCATATCGATGGTCTCTTCATCTAAATAATACCCATGCTCGATTGTATCTACGCCAGCTAAAAGTGCATTTTTGATTCCCTTAGTACCCTGCGCATGGCTTGCTACTTTTACGCCTACATTATGCGCTTCCTCCACAATAGCCCTTACCTCCTGAATAGTGAATTGCGTTGAGGTGGGCAAATCTCTTTCCGAGGTAACACCTCCGGTAGTGCATACTTTAATAAAATCGGCACCTTCCCTCAACTGTTCTCTGGCAGCTTTACGGCACTCGTCTTCACCGTCTGCAATTCGGCCATATCCACGAGGTGGTTTGATCCAATCGATAGGCAATGAATGAACCATATCTCCGTGGCCACCAGTCTGAGAAATCATCGAGCCACAACTTACAATTCTTGGACCGATAATACTTCCTTCTTCAATTGCCTTCCGTAAAAAGATACTGTTCGGGCTGCCACAGCACCGAACTGTTGTAAAGCCATTGTCGATTAGCTTCCAGACATCCATTACAGCTCTCATTCCTCTCAACTCGGGTGGATCGATGACCCAGTTCAAGGGATCTAAAGTTTTTATGCCTAAAAGGTGGAGATGGGCATCTATAAGCCCTGGAAGGACGGTTTTTCCCGAGATATCGTTTTGGCTACTACTTTTAGGAATTGAGATGGAATCCGCAGGTCCGGCATACTTAATTTTATCTCCCTTGACAATCAAGACAGAGTTTTCAATAGCCGTACTGTTTGTCCCGTCGATTAGGTTTCCTCCTGTAAAAACCACATACCCTGATTTCATAGAACGATCGTTCCTTTTTAGAAAAAAAATTCAAAAACAAATCATCTACCTTTGACAGCAGAATACATGAAGATATGGAAGCCGACTCATGAGGATTTAAATACTATTCGGCAACCATAGGATTAAACTGGGAAAAAGTATCACTAAGATCATTACGGCCAAATCACACAGTAGAAAGGGAATCGCTGCTTTGTAAATTTCGGGCATTGTTGTACCTTTGGGTGCGACGCCTTTCATAATGAAAAGCGCCATGCCGTAAGGTGGCGTGGTTGGTGCCATTTCTAAATTGACTAAGAAAAGTATTGCAAACCATATTGGATCAAATCCCAAGGCTTTTATAAGAGGAAAAAAAATCGGCACAGCGATCATCACAATGGCAACCGAATCCATAAACATACCCAAAAATAGTATAATGAAATTCATTGCGACTATCAGTAAAATAGGATGGACAGGGAGGCCAATCGCAAGATCAATTAAGCTTTTACTGGCTCCTGAAAAAGCCAACATCTGACTAAAAGCGATTGATGCGGCGATTATTATGAAGACCATGCCAACCAATTTTGTGGTACCCATCAACACACGCTTTAAAACCTCCCTGTTCATTCTCCCATAAGCAATCGATAGAATAAAACAACCAAGAGCTCCTGCTGCAGAGGCTTCCGAAGGAGTTGCAATCCCAAATATAATTGTTCCGGTAACCAGAAAAACAATGAGCCCTAACGGGACGATATCTCTAGCACCAGATTTGATTTTTTCCGAAAGGGATACAGTGGGGGCATCATAAGCAGGGGCAAGGTGCGGTTGAATCTGGCAGCGTAAAATGATATAAAGTGTATATAATGTCGCCATAATAAGCCCTGGCAGGATTCCTCCTATTAAAACTTTAGCCACTGACACTTGTGCTACAAACGCCAAAATAACGCCCATTGCACTTGGCGGAATTATCGAAGCGAGCCCACTACTACCAAGTATAGGGCCTAAAGTAACAGGACTTTTATAGCCCCTCTTTATCATTTCCGGAACTAATGCAGAGCCTAAAAGCCCGACTGTTGCCATAGAAGTTCCGGTTAAAACGGAAAGGCCGGTTCCTGATGCTATTGCAAGTAAACTTAATCTAGCTCGGATTTTTCCGATCCATTTGTCCAAGGCATCTATGAGTTTAAAGCCAATCCCCGACTGGAAAATTATCTCTCCCATCAGTATAAACATCGCCACAGGAAGAAGTTTATAGCTCGCGAGAGTGCGGAACATTGTTAAAGATAACAGCATCAGGCCTTTTTGCCCACCCCAAAATAAATATGTTCCTATTATAATAATGCTGAGGAAAGAAAAAGCTACAGGCATTCCCGTGGTCATCATGATCATTAGACCACCAAAAATGAAAATAAGTGCTAACCACCACTCCATAGGTTGCCTCCTTTAC
>JANQEN010000174.1 GCA_028278335.1 Chitinivibrionales bacterium
CTAAATAGCGCCGGGCGCACCATTGCCCATATTCTGGCCATGCTCTTGGGGGTAGGCTTGGTGATTGGCTCGCTTTCTATGACTGGCGTGGCCTTTTCCTTTGCCGGCGATCTTTCGGCCCTGGCCGGAGATAACGTGGCCCTCATGCTAATACTGGGGGCCGCCTGCAGTTTCGTGTTGGGCATGGGCATGACCGTGAGCGCCTGTTACATATTTCTGGCTCTGATTATGGCTCCAGCATTGATAAACGCGGGGGTCAACCCCAAGGCCTCGCACCTGTTTTTCATGTACTGCGGTATGCTTTCCTACATTACCCCTCCGGTTGCCATCGGCGCCTTTTCCGCCGCCTCTTTGGCCGGAGCCAAGCCCATGACAACCGGCTGGAGTTCGGTGCGCTTGGGCTTTGCCCTTTGGCTGTTACCCTTTATGTTCGCCTTGGCGCCTGGACTCATTTTCGAGACGAGCTTGCTGCAGGTACTCATTGTCTTTGTGATGACTGCCCTAGGTATTTTATTGATGGTTCAATTTGTGAGCGGGGTAAACATACTTTTCGGCGATCGGAGCAAAATACTGGCCTGGCCTATGCGTTTTGGATGCCTGGCTTTAAGTTGCGCCATTCTCGTCGGGGTGATAATTATGCCCTTGATATAGAAGGATTTGGCACTGATTTCCTCCCGTTTTCAAGGATCAAGCTCCTTCCTGCAAACGGTACCAGTCAAAATTAGAGAAATCCGGCATAATAGCTATCCTAAAAAGTGTTCTGCCGTGGAGTGTCAATCAGCATTGAAAAGTGACCCACTATAGGCGTTGAAAAGTGACCCACCTTTCAGCAAAGTAGTTTTGCCCCTTTGGGGGGGCTTTGGTGTTTGGGGTCCCTGGTCAGGACCTGCTCTTTAGCCTCCAGCTTTCGTTTCCGGTTTCGATGATGTCGCAGTGTTGGGTCAGCCGGTCCAGGAGGGCGGTGGTCATCTTGACGCTGTGGAAGACCTGGGGCCACTCTCCAAAAGCCAGATTGGTGGTTATGATGATGGAGGTCCTCTCGTAGAGCTTGAAAACCAAATGAAAGATGAGCTGGCCTCCGTTTTTGGAAAAGGGCAGATAGCCCAGCTCATCCAGGACCACCAGATCCATGCGGGCCAGCTTTTCAGCCAGTTTGCCGCCCAGGCCCTCCAGCTTTTCCCTCTCCAGATCATTGGCCAAGTCCACCAGGTTATAGGAGCGGCCCTTGGAGCCCTCCTGCACCGCCTGCCGGGCGGTAGCGATGGCCACCCCATCCACGCCCTTAGTGGTCAGGCGCATACCCGGCACAGTGAGGCGGCGGTATATGGCCAGTCCGACTCCCACCAGCATCATGACCCCGGCCAGGTTGCGCAAAAAGAGATAGGGATTTAAAGTAGGCTGGTACTCACCAAACAGATCTGTGATTAACAACTCGCCTAAAGCGTGCAACCATACAAGCAGGATAAAACCTGAGAAAATGGTTATGTGTGCCAGCCAGGCTAACCCACTTATTAGCCAAGAGCGTCTCTGTAAAATGCCTTCGAAAATAAATGTTTTAAGGATAATCCAAACATCAGGGCTAAAAATAGATCTCGCCAGCGATCGGACGCAAGATATCAATCGCAAGCCCACAGGGTAACGTTTTTGTTCTTGGCTAATTGAGGTGTTTAACCAGCTCCAAATTTTGTAAGCAATACCAATTGTACATACAAATAGAGTAACATATAAACTGGTGATAAAAAACGTCAGAGGAGATATCTTATCCTGAATTGAGCTCTAGTAGCAGTGTTTTGAATTGTGTTGTGCAATGTAGTGACTCTAATGCTCTGGTTACTCCATGCTGGTATGCAATACAGAGCAGCCATTATGTTTGTGCTCTGAAAGATCAACCCTAAAAAAGCATTAATTGTAGAGCGGTAGATGATCGATAACCATATTTAGTTATAGCTATCGAGTCATTCCCAATTTGTCAGAGTACTACGTGGTTTCCCATAACAGAGACTCATCATAACCCATAAGTATATATTGGATTGAGAATGTTTTCTTGTATGTTACCATTTTTGTACACCGTAGCGCCGTAACATTGTGCTATACCGGGCTGGCTTGATGAGTATCAGTTTATCGATGCTCACATTATTGGTTACTATACCTAAATTAGCCATTTCATTAACCCATAACTTGAGGTGCTTGGCTGTGCAAAGACGTCTAGTCTGCCATTTAATATATTTGTCGAGTACCACTTTTTGTAGAGAGGCGTTCGCACCAGTATGTGCAGAAAGAATGTTGGTAATGTTACTGCGTTTGCTCCTAGAGGATGCATCCATAGCAGCCTTTTCGAGAGATGCCAAATAGCGAATCAATACATTATTCCAAGCGGTATCACTTGCTAACGTTTCAACAGGTTTTTTTAGTGCTTTGGTGGTTACAACCACATGTGTAACCATACCATTAAAAGCGTTGCCAAATATTTCAGAGGCATTTGCCAGTTTTTGTCCCCAGCCCTCTTGAATAGGTTGCACTATCCAAGGGGTATAACCACAAATAACGTCAACATGACCCTCCTTTAAACTTGATGGCATTTTTAGACTTGGCAAGATCTCCCATTTAACATCTGTAACTTGTAGTCCGGCGGATTTTAGAGCTTTTGCTACCATTAAAAAAGGCAATGAGGTCTTGCTGGGTACGGCTATTTTTTTTCCGACTACCCGACTAATATGATTAATGCCACCATCTTTCCTAACAACTATTGGTAGGTTGTGTCGACTATCTTTTGCTACAACATGTAAGTCGGCACCAATACGTGGATGGGTCAAAAAAGTCACTACATCAATCACACCAATTTGATTTCCGTTGCGGAATATTGGCACACCGTTTTCTTTCAATAAAGCTTTTATGCCGTATTGGTTGAAATATCCAAGTTTGTCGGCAAGTATGGAGGTGTCTTCCTGGTTTGGTAAAAAGCTAATTGTTAGGTTTGCAGGTGAGAATATTTTGTGAACACCGCTCTCCAAACCAGGGGCTTTATTATTGTTCGTTTTGGCTACCGCAGGAACTGCGATTAGCAAAGCTACCAATGCTATCAAAGCTAATCGGCAAAAGTTGCCCAATATTGCATATGCGGACATAGTAGTTGCTCCCTTCCATATGGTTAATAAATAGTATAATGAAATTAACTATGGCTGATTTAAAACCCTGCGCTATTTACCGTAGTTAATTGCTCACCACATGAATGATAGCTACAATTAGTGCCATAGACAGTACCAGAAATGGCATTATCGACAGCAATTGTATAAATCGATATTTTTTTGGTTTTTTGATTGGCTCCAACTCTACCTCTCTGTTATTTAAACTTTAAAAGGTAGAGTCCAAAAGTAATTAATTATATAGAGGCAGCCAACGATTGCGGTGATGCCCCCTAGAATGCTTTTCAAATAAATTTCAGGAACATATTTTTGCGTCTTGGAAGCAACCCAAGCACCCAGGATGGCACCGCTGGCTATAAAAAGGCCAAAGCTCCAATCAGGTTCTACTAAAACCCCGGTCAGTAAGGGTAAGGTGAAAATATAGGATATTAACGAAGTCGCAGATAGAACCAAAACAAAAGGAATCGCAGCCGCCACCAAGACATAAATTGGTAGACCAAAAAAAGTTACCATTATGGGGACAAGCATGAACCCACCACCCACCCCAAAAGCAGAAGATACTATGCCGACAACGAAACCGATAAGTAATAGAGCCGGCATGCTGAATTTTTGTCTAATACCCCAATACTCAATTTCCACATGCAGAAATGATTTGTTTATAGTTGTGATTTTGAAATCCTTCGGCAATCCAACTGTTATTTTCCCGTTTTCATTATTTTTATTAATATAAGCGTCATACTTGCGGTTAAATTCATTTTTATATCTTTTTTTTCTTATGTACCAAGGAGTTATTTGGACTAACAGATGCAAACCCATGAAAAGCAGTATACAGCCCATGAAAGTTTTAAAAGGAATTTCATCCTGCAAATAATTGATTCTGACAAAGGGACCTATAAATGAGCCAAATACCGCCCCAATGCAAGGTCCCATGGCCAGATCAAGGTTCCATTGATTTCCTCGCCAGTACCCCAAAAGCGCACCAAGTGGGTTTAGAAAAGTTGTAATTAATGATGTTGGTGTTATGCTCACATTACTGAAATGTAGAACAGAAATGGTGTAGGGTAGAGAAAAAATACCACTGGCTTCTCCGACTAGCCCCATCACATACCCTGTCCAGAAACCAAGCCACAGCAGGTGCCAGATGGGCACCTTAATTCCTGCGACCAAAAAAGGCTGCGTTGCCCCGGCCAGATATCCGTATTGTAAATAGCTGGCCACTATGGCCAAAACAAACACTCCAAAGATCATAGGGCACTGTTCGAAGGCGAATTCTCTTAAGATGGAGTTTTTGGTCATAGTGGATTAAGCCCGGTTGGAAGCGTGAATACAATAACCCGTCGTTCAGGGACATCGATAAGATGATTAAGGACTTACATGGTTATCATCACCGATCGGGCCGAGTGGCTTACGCCTCTTTGTTTGTGCACTAAAGCAAGTTAGGCTTAATCTTCCCTCACACCTCCATAGTAATAAGACACTTTCATAGGTTCGGCCTCACCTACCAATTCCAAAAACATGGCGTGCTCTTCTTCCTTCATGTGGTAGGCGTGTTCAGGCTTGGGATGCTCAAAAGAAATCACCTTATCTCTATAGGTACGAAACGCCTCTTCAACCTGGGGGGCAAAATTGGCGAACTGTTCTCGTCTTGGCGGTAATGGGAACAAACCGTATCCCAAAACATCTGAGCTGATATGAAAAATCCCATCTGCCTTGGGTCCGCTTCCCAGTGAAACCACGGGTACGGGAAGTGTGGTTGCGAGATATTCGGTGACCTCCGAAGTGACCTGTTCCAGCATGAAGCCAAAGGCCCCGGCCTTGACATAGGCCCTGGCTGCTTCCACTATTTCATTGGCTTCCTCAGCGGTGGTGCCCTTCAAGCCGTACCCGCTTTGCTCTTTCACGTGGGCTGCTAATAATCCCAAATGACCCATGACCGGGATGCCGGCCTTGGTGATCTCGGCGATAATGGGTGCGGTGAACTTGTTGCCCTCGGCCTTAATGGCGTCGGCCCCGCCCTCCGCGATGAGCCGCGTGGCGTATTCCACTGCCTTTTCCTTGGTGTTGTAGGTGCCCCAAGACATGTCCACCACAATAAATCCGTATCTGGCCACTCGACTCACCGCCTGCACCATGAACAATTGTTCTTCGAAGCGCACCGATGAGGGGTCCTTGTGCCCAAAGTAGGACATGGGGCCTGCCACGCCGGCTACAAGTAAGTCGAAACCCAGGTCATCCGCAATCTGTGCTGCCACTGAATCATAAACCGCAAGGGCGGTGATACGTTCCTTAGCCTGTTTTTTTTCAATCAATTGCCGGATGGTCATTTTTTTCCTTGGTTTTTCAGTCATTTCCCTTCTCCTTCTTGTTGTGTGGGGGGTGTTGCAGCAATTAATAGATAGTTTATATAATTTAGTCCAGAGGTGTCTGTCTCCTAATTTGCCAAACGATTGCTAAGTAGGAGACATTTTGGGTGGCAATCTGTCGGATAAGATATTGTCATGACAAGATAATTGAAAATGAGTTGTTAAATTATTGTGTGGCAATGATGGCCTTGCTTTAAATACGGTAGGATATCGGCAGTCAAATGAAGGCGGCGTTATGAGCATACGGTAATGATATAATCCTTTATGTGCTCTCATTTGGAACGTTCCGACAATAGTTGCAAGTCAGACGACAATATATTAGGTAGTAATCGCGATTGATTGGTTGGAGTGATTTATGAGAAGGCTGAGTCTGCATTGCAACCAGAGAAAAGATCTTGCGCGCAACATGAGTCTAGAAGAATCAGAATTATACACTAGGCAAGGCCGAATACATAAATATCGTAAGCATTCCATTATCTTTACCCAGGGTGACCCACCAGGAAACACATTTGTGGTGGAATCAGGAATGATACGAACCTATTTCACCTCCCAGAATGGTAAGGAATTTACCAAAGGCTTCTGGTCCAAATATGATGTAATTGGTGCCCCGGATATTTTTGGTCACGACTTGCGGCTAATCTCGGCGGAAGCAGTCGAAGACAGTGTATTGAAAATTTTAAGCTATGAAGACTTGGATATTCTTATAGCTCGCATTCCACGTTTTGCTCACAACCTTATAAGCGTTTTGTCCTGCAATATACGTTCGGTTACAACCACCAGCGATTGGTTGGGAACGCAGCCGGTGCTAGCACGAGTTGCGTTAACTATCCTATTACAGAGTGAATGGCACGGCAGAAGGACCGAAGATGGTCAATTGTGCCTGACCCACTTGACTCACGAACATATTGCCCTTCTTGTGGGGGCTACCAGGCAATGGGTAACACATACCCTTGCCGAGCTTGAAGATACTGGTGCAATTAAATGTAAAAAGCGGAGTATTATTATTTAT
>JANQEN010000245.1 GCA_028278335.1 Chitinivibrionales bacterium
GGATTAACTTCAGAAGAAAAATCTATGCTTGCAGAAGAAATATTACCGAATGCTTCACCTGACGACCTGACCCCAGAAGAAAGATTCCTCAAGCTGAGAAAAGACGCGGCCTCAGGTAATGCCCAGGCACAAAACACTCTCGGTGTAATGTATTTCACTGGAGAAGCTATATCTAAAGATGAAACTGGTAAAATCTTAAAAAATGATCCTGCCACTGCTGCTGCATGGTTCCATAGATCTGCTCTACAGGGCTACGCTGATGCTCAATTTAATCTTGGATTAATGTATGCCAACGGCGAAGGTGGGCTAGAGAAAGATGCCGTTAAAGCTGTTGATTTTTTTCGGAAAGCTGCTGCCCAGGGAAATGCGGATGCACAAAATAATCTTGGTGCTATGTATCACCTAGGAGAAGGTGTAACAAGAGACCTTTCAAAAGCAAAAGAATGGTACACGAAGGCTGCAGCACAAGGAAATGCCGATGCTCAAGCTAACCTTGATACCATGGAATGACAAACAACAATATCACTTAAAAACGAAGTATCGTTATGCTCATTTATCAAAAACTACGTTGCCTCTTAAATCAAAATCTATCAGTAATTACTACTTCATCTATAGCTAACCTACCATCTCGAGCCCAAGCATCTTTAACTCCTTTCCCAATAGCAACAAACATTGCTACAACATGATCATCAGGCAAATTGATAAGCTTTCCTACCTTATCAAAATCAAAACCAACCATAGGGCATGAGGCATAACCCATTTCCTGGGCCGCTAACATTAGAGTCATTGCTACAATGCCACAAGAACGCATTGCCTCATCCCGCTGTACCTGCTCACGTCCATTATAGAATTTCTCAATCGATGGAAGTATAAAATCCTTAACCGGTTGTGGTGCATTTCTCCAATAACGATCTGGTTCCTTAGCCCAAGATTTCAAATCTGCAGTTAGTACTATGAGTAATGAAGCATCGGTAACTTGCGCCTGATCCCAGGCTACCTCACGAATTTTACGTCGTAACTCAAGATCCTGTACCAACAAAAAACGCCAATTCTGAATGTTAAAAGATGTAGGAGAAAGTAACGCAAGTGACATAAGTTGATTGATCTTATCATCACTAATTAGATAGCTAGGATCAAATGCTTTGACAGCTCGACGTAATTTAATGGCAGTTGATACATTCATTTTATTCCCCTATAAACAAAATACTTTCCCAAAATAGCCCTACTTTAATGAAAAAACATATAGATAGTCTTTTAACAGATCTAATAGATTTTTTAAGAATGTCACCAAAACTTGACCCATACAAATGCTTATTACATATATATGGTCATATATAGCCCATAGTATATAATTGGTAATACAATATACTTTTTTTCTGGTAAAAACTTTTCTTCATCAAAACTCCTATTTAATCAACAGGTTAATTATTTTATTAGAACCTTCTATTTCGCACAAAATATTGCAACTTTTCATGAATATTAGTAGTCTTATACATTATTTCGCTTAATATTGGCTGTTATCCAAGGAGAACATATGCAACCTGAACTACGATTTCCAACCCAAACACCTCAGACAAAGGAATTTTTAATTGTACGTAACAAAGTTTTACGTAATACCTTCTGGATGCTTGGCCTGACCATGATTCCGACAGTAATCGGAGCAATGATCGGAATGAGTACGAATTTCTCGTTCCTTGCTCAGTCCCCCATTATGGGCATGGTAGTGATGTTGGCTGTGATGTTTGGATTCATATTTGCAATTAGGGCCGCCCGAAACAGTATATGGGGAATTGTCCTGCTGTTTGGATTCACTTTTTGTCTTGGTTGGTTCCTTGGACCACTACTTAATGCTGCACTACAGTTCAGCAATGGCCCCCAATTAATAGGTCTTGCTGCCGGAGGTACCGCTACTATACTTTTTGCTTTAGCGGGATACGCCACAGTGACACGTAAAGACTTTGGTTTTATGGGAAATTTCCTGTTTGCAGGGATAATCTTATTGTTAATTGCAATGGTTGCAAACATATTCCTTGCGATACCAGCAGCATC
>JANQEN010000254.1 GCA_028278335.1 Chitinivibrionales bacterium
AACCGCAGGAAATGCAGAGATGGATGCACCTAAAGCGAATGATTTTTTCATGAATTGTCTTCGGCTAATTTTACTCATGGTTTTTCCTTGTAACATGAGGGTCAAGTCTGCACCTAACGCATTTTAAGAGAATATTTCAACGTCATTACCCCAGATAGTTTCCGACTTTGAATATATACTTTTATAATGGGATGATAGGAAGTGTCAAGAATGAAGACCTGACCCCGTTTTGTTTGTTAGGTATACCTGCAAGCACGATTACCAAGAAAATCAGCAAATATTAAAAGTTAAAAAAATCAAGGCCCCCTAAGCCCTGAGGAAAAGGCCATAAAATTTATCAGCTTGTTCAAGCTTGCGGATGTATATACGTTCCTTTTTATGGCTGCGAGCGGTAATCCAACCACCAAGAAGGACGCCAAGTAGGCCAAAGAAACCCGTTAGAATGGCTATCTGCATGTTTATAGACCTAAGTGATTATTGCCGCATCTAAAGAAGACCATTGTTGAGACAGTCAATACTGATATTCCCAATGTTGGGCAGATGAAGTCCTCAATCAGAAGCTATGTATAAAGGGCTATGAGAACATTCTACGGCTGGCATATTTCCCACAAATTGAACACCGCCAGCCGCCAAACCTTATTGAAGACAATATCCATATGACAATCCATACAATCCCACCAATACAAAAAAAGGGAATGGTGATAAAGCCCAGGAAAATGGTGATCAAGAGGTGCAAAACATGGTTGGCAGTTTTTCTTCTTACCAAAACATCCCGGTCACAATATTTGCAGTATCCACTTCCTTCTTGAATTCCCATATGCTCAATACCTTGTCCGTAATTGTCTTATTAATTGCTAAAAATTGTCTGATAAGTTCTTCAAAGATTTGGCTGCGCTTTGTAATGCTTCGGATGATTTTCGCTCCCAATTAGAATCAGATGCATCAGTTCCTTCAAAAGATTTGATGTCAATTGGACACATGTTGTCATGCCATTTATAGCCAGGCAAGATTGTGTTTTTACGTTTAAATCTGATGAACACATTGACTGCACCACCATCTCCAAGACCTTTTTCTAAGCCTCCATATTGTCCCCAAATGATAATTCTTTTAGCCCCAGGCCCAAGAGCGGGAATTCCGGTAACAAATGGCCCCGATGACATCGGCTGAGGAACTTTTGCATCTTTGAACCCATAGGCTCGCTCTGGTATGCTTTTGTTGCTTGAAAAACTTACATCAAAGGCAATGCCTTTTCCAATGTTTTCAATCACTAATAGAATCACAGAGGGACGGTTTACATCAGGGGTTACATAGACAATCACATCGGGATCAATTTGGGTACGAAAGAAGAAATAATTGATTACGGTTGCAGTGACAGTGATAAGAGCTAACACAATACTGGTCCAAAATATGCCGATCTCTGTCCAAGTTATTAATTCCATGGTTCCTGTCTATTGTACATTGAAATTATTATGTTTTTATTTTTTAGCATTAGCTTTTAATGTTGTCAAGGTAAGCCCTTTGAATATGTAACCAATGAATCGTGCAAGGTAGGGATTCGTTGACAAATAGCCGGATCGTATGGTCATAGCTGACATTGTTGACACTTGACACTCTACCAAGGTCCAAATTTGTGGAAATCGATGAGAACAGCCGGGTGCCATATATATAAAAATTATTGACACTATGTTGACACCCAAAATAAAAGGCCGTTTCAGAAGCATTGAAGCGATATTTAACTCACTGATATTATGTCAAAAATGGTGCCCCCGGCAAGGATCGAACTTGCGGCACATGGATTAGGAATCCAATGCTCTATCCACTGAGCTACG
>JANQEN010000289.1 GCA_028278335.1 Chitinivibrionales bacterium
CAACCGAGCAAATAAACTCAGATTATAGGAAACCACCGATAACCAAACATATTGTTTAAACCTTTCCCAGCCTTTCCAAAGACATCGGGTCATACCATAAGCTCGTTTCAGGCAGGAAATATTGGACTCAATCCCAGCGCGAAAATGCTGTAATTTTTTATAAATCCACTTGCTATTAGCCATCGCCTCAATCGTAAGCCCTTTCTTTTTGCTAAACACCATATCTTTGACCCCAAAGGCTTTCGCCTCTATCAAGTTCTCCTGACTGGCATAGCCTCCATCAACTGAGCATTGCCGAGGTACCTGGCCATAAATGTCGTGATGGCGTTCCAGCATGGGGAGTAACCGTGTTGTATCATTGGGGTTACCGTTTTCAACCACGACATCCAGTATCATTCCACTTTTTCCTGAGCTCAAATTAAGCTTGTGTCCATATTCAATCGACCGGCTGCCTTTTATTATCATATCCGTATGGGCCTCAAAGATACTGTAGAGTTTTTCTGTGGCCGCTACAGACTCACCTTTTAATACTCGCCGCTCGGTTTGTTCAATTACCTGCTCTATTAACGGTACAAACCGTTGCACTTCACTCAACCAGGCGTCGTAGCCCAAGATATCATGACAATGACTTTGCAAAACACATTGGGCACTCTCAATATACCCCAAGCTGTTATACGTTGAACGTAATAACTGCTTGTACAACGCGACTTTGCGTTCCATACCCCGGGTATTGAGTATTTCATGCATCCGTTTTTTAGCACTACGTCTATGATTGACCCAGTGTATGGGATGTGTGCTTAATTGCTCTGCTTCTTTGAGTAAACGCACCAGGGTTCGAACGCTATCCCATAACAACGTGCTGTCACTCGGTTCATGAATGTCGCTTTGTGTTGCCGTACTGTCAATTCGTACCACATCTGCTTTTTCAAGCTTCAAGGTTTTGGCATCCTTTATCAAACACTGGTTTATTACTTCCCAGGTTACCTCGGATATCCGGCTGATATGTTTTTGTAAAACGGATTTTCCCGGCAAGGCTTTGCTTCGCTCAAAACGGCCAAACGTTTGACATGACTGGGAATCGAGCAGGGCAAATGCCAGATCCTTATAGCTCAGTTGTCGCATTTGTTTGAGTATAGCGCAACGTAATACCGATTCCGCTGTCATTGCACTACGTCCAGCATTGCTTTTACACACTACAGCCAGATCCATTTTTACCCATTCAATTAAATGGGGATGACTATCCAGCCAGTCTGAAATTATTTTTAATTCACGCCCATAGTCGTGTTCTGGATAAAAATCAAATATACTATGTTGTGTGATGTGACTTTGTCTCATTGCCTGGTCCTTCTTTTTGTTATTTTTCAGTGGTTTGGTCACTTCTGATTATAACAAAAAGAGCCAGGACTTGCATTTGATAAAGTATTTTTTCTCCTCTT
>JANQEN010000298.1 GCA_028278335.1 Chitinivibrionales bacterium
CGCCCTGATGTACAACCACTAATATCAAGTGGACCAGCTACTAAACCTAAAGGAACCATATCGAGTCCTCAACGGTCCATCCTCTTGACCAACACTCGCGAACGGTCAACTCCAAGTGATGTAGACACTATCGAAGTGAACACAGAGGTGAAAGTATCTAGTTCAGATTCATCAACTCCCCCTATTGAGAAACTAAACAGTATTCTCATCAAAGATCCGTTCACTCCACAGAGCAGATGCGAATCGTTGGACCTACACAAAGCTCCTACCCCGACAATCACACCGAATTGGCCCTATACGGACGAAGCACACGAGCAAAATATCTCATTGGGTCCCTCCTCGAAATCATCAACGCTTAGAAGGGGGCTTGCTCTTGACCCTACCGAAATTTCCAAAAGGCAGGCCGATACATGTGCTAGTACCCATCCAGTTCAGTCTCCTGGTATTTCACAGCCATCTGGTTCATCTCATCTTGATGTTCCTCCTATAGCGCCCGACAAACCTAAACGAAGCCATCTGCCCCTTTCATGGCTTGCTTATGGGCGATCTCCATCTATCGGTTTCGACGTTCCGGAGAGGTCAGGGGGAAGCCAGTCTGATTATCCAAGCGGAATGTATGGAGGTAATAAGTCCGCAGGGTATGGAGGTGGCAGTAATAGGGGCAAAGGAAGCAGTGGCCATTCACGCGCTTCACATGACGACAGTACTCATAAAAATGAGGATAGCGAAGAGTTTCCCTTGAGAGGTTCTGGGCCGGAACCGGGTGCAGGTCCTTCAGGGCAAAGTGCTTGTATTGGGGGCATGAGGGGCTCTGGAGGTGCTAACAGGAGTAGGATAGGTAAACGACCACTATCTGAGGATGAAGAGGAGGGGAGTCCCTTTAAAAGTCCTCGACAGGCAAGGCCGTTACCCCGATATGAAGGATATCATAGCTGTGCAACCTTCATACGTGGAGTACTAAACAAGGTTTTATCTTTTCTCTATAGCACGAGGCTTTTCTTTGGCAGTTTTTGTCATTATCTTACTATTAAATTACATGTAACTAATTATTTCCTTTCATTAATATGGTTTCATAGGTTCGTCCGGATCTTAAGATCAGTGACAATGCCATCAAAGAGATAGATGAAATGAGCTACAAATTTGAAGATTTAGTGTTAGGTAAGAGTATCGATTTTGTGACTCAAGCTAATAGACACATTATAAACCGCAGCACACTGAGAAGCGCCGCCAGCATCTTAATGGGCAAAGGCGATCTGCGCAACTTTTTCAGGCTACCAAGAGACTAGATCGTTGGTCATTTTGAAGATATTCTTTAGAAGTGAACTCAACTGTACATGTACATATAAATACATTTCGATCTCTCTATCTATCAGACTCTTACATTCTCATTTATTTTATAGATACCATCATTCATTAATTCATAATAATTTAGATTGATAAGTGATGATAACTAGGGATAATACAAAAAATTTTTTATTTTTTCCCTATTTTACAATCAAATGTTACAATCAAATCCAAAAATTTTGTTTATTTTTTTATATTTTTTTTACCAATCTCAATATATGCTTCGCTATATCCCTTTTCTTTTATATCAATCAAACATGTATTTCAAATATAATACAGGTAAAAAAAATTTTAAATTATATACTCTGCCAGGGTTCTATATTGGGGTGGGACCCAATATTTGAGAAAATTGCTATATCTTGTTTTTCTTCGGTCGATAGTTGTCATTATTGATCAATACTGGTCCGTCCTGGTCATACTTTTGATTTTCGTCAAAATTTTATTAATATTGGGTCAAAATCGGCCAATATTGGGTCAATATTGGGTCTTGGGGTAATTTTTTCAAAGATACTCAAGAACGTATAGGGAACAAGAATATCATAATATCTTAGGACACTCAGAAAACACAATATCGAACCCTGACTCTGCGATACAAATTTCATATGCAAATACATAATTTATGCACCAAAGCTGTATCTACTGTACATGTATAAACATATTTTACATGCTTTGTTAGGAAAAATAATATGCCGTTTAATTGATTCTATTAGTAGTAACAGAATAGAGCTCATTGTCAGAAATTGTTTTAGATCAAAATTGAGTGTACTACAAATTAAGAAGGTACACTATTCTCAACAAATGGACAGCAGAGAACAAATACATGTATAAAGAAGTCATTCTGCCTAATGCAAGAAATCTAGTTCGACATGTTTTAGCTCGAATTACCCTAGGTGGACTTTTTCCGGTCGTATGCAGGAATGCATTGGCTAATCTACATCTAGACCTCCGGCTGATCAAACTAGCTAAAATATATTGTTTGTTGAGCTACCACTACCTTAGCTACACATAGCCCTCA
>JANQEN010000005.1 GCA_028278335.1 Chitinivibrionales bacterium
CCTCTGCCTACATATCCAAAAGGGCAACTGATATGATAACCTCCTTTCAGGTTAATAGATAACGGGCTCGCGACCTCGTACATATTTAAGACCAGACCCCTTTCTTTTTCCTTCACTATTCAAGCTTTGACCCCGTTTTTTTCCTTGATGCCAAAATGATTGACGATATCGTCAACTGCCTGTTTGACGCCGAAAAAGATAACATCGCCCCCATCCACAAACAACTGCTCCGACCCCCGCTGCAGGATTCTCTGCTCAAGCTTAAAGAAAAATTTAACAAAGATAAGTAAAAAACGGTATGGCTGCGGATTGGATCAAATTCTGTTTTAATGCCTGCAGCCAATCTAATTCTTACTCCCCGCCCGCCCGTTCCGTGCCACTCCGAAGAACGGGGCTGGCATGATTTGTCGAAGATCCCGAACTTTTTTCGCGGATGCATTGCTACATATTGGGTCCTTATCAAACAGAATTTTTTCTATCTTAATCGACAGCGGTAAAATGCCGTCTGATAAGGCGGCAATATGTACCCCGACACAAATACACGCCAGCTGAACTCCTCAATCTATATAATCATAAAGTGAAGTTCCGTCTGAAAGCGGAGCCCCTTGTGCCTGCATCAACACCTTGCCAGTCATTACAGCATCCGCTTCAATGCCCCTTATAAGGATCAGGTCATTTAAAAACGGCAATTAAAACAAAAAGGCAGTCAGAGTACAATCTCCAACTGCCTTTGCTTTCATCAATATTTATTATTTAAGACCAGAACCCTTTCTTTTCTATAGGGTTAAGCATTGATAGGAAAAACTCCAAAGCCTTCTTTTTTAATAAATTTTACCACAGGTATTTCAAAGACGTGGCCATTAACAGCAATTGAAGGCAGCTCAACAAAATAGTGGTCTCTTTTAACTTCATCAAGTTTAATGGAATTTTCATAAATGCCTGATTCTGGTCCAGATAAAGAGAGTGCCCTGTCACTGTTTTTTACCAAAGCTTCAGTTGGTTTGACTTGAACAATTTGTTTTGTACTTTCGTCAAAGTATTCTAGATAGAATGTTACTTGTGTCTTATTTTGATTAGAGTTTAGGTACCATTCAACCTCATTGGATACAAAACGAACGACTTTCTTTTTAGGAACAAACACAATTAGATAAAAACCTGTGCCCGTTCCGCTGATTCGCACTTTGGTATTATTGAACGAAAACTCAATCGTGTCTTTAGCGGACATTATGGCAGGAACACTTAATGATGATGTTCCTCCAGATGCAACAGGTTCATAGTATTCATGGCGAAGTGGGACACATCCACAGAAGATCATAAAAAGAAATAAACTGAAAAATAGGTAAATGGACAAGCGTGTAGTCATTATCTTGCATCTCCAAATAAAGTTAAATTTCGTGAAACAGGTAGTTGACTAATCAGCCTTTACTCCCAAAGCCATAATTGATGTAGTTGGTGCATAATATGTTGCGACACCTCCAAGTGTCCAAACTGCTGCAGGGACCATAGTTGGATAATTAGCGAAGCGCCACGTGTTTTGATTCGTAAATATTTTGTAGGCAAAAAAATCATGTAAAAATGCGATGTCATTTGCAATAGGTATGTTATTAGGGATCCACCTAAGCGATTGCTCACTCAACGGGTGCGCTCTACTGACTGTAGGACTAGTTAAGCCAAAAGCAGGACTATTCGGGTTTTGATTCATTTTGGCCATGGCCGCATTTCGATTCCCAATAGGTTTATCAATTGCATTTCCGCTTGAAGTCCGACCAGTCGGATCCCTTCCATCAACGAATTTGCTATAACCGCATCCCATTAAAGCCAAACCACCTGCCACTATTGCCCCTTCTGCAAAGTCACCTCCCGTCAGCTCCGATAATCCGCCACCAATTCCACCATAGGCTGCCACTTTCCAAGGATTGTCGGGAAATCCTATCGCCCCAAAGGCAGCTCCGCTTAGGGCTCCATATCCAGCACCTTGAAGCATGCTCTGTCCTATATCACCTCCATAATAGGCTGCGCCCAGTCCTCCAGCGACAGAAAAACAAAGGGGTCAAAGCGTGAATAGTGAATTAAGCTGATCGCATTTAGTCTGTAACCTTCGATCTTTTGCTAATTTGGTTTTTGCCGATTTTACTGCGTGACTGACCCCTGAATAACTTATCCCGAAGAGTTTGCCGATTTGCTCATTCTTTAACTGCCCGGTTGCCCAGATGCTATAGAGCAACACATCACGGATATCTTTTTCAAGTCCGGAAAGCCTGTTGGCCTTCGCGAAGTGTTTGACATCACAGTTGAGAATCTGCTCGGCCCTGCTCAAATAGTC
>JANQEN010000057.1 GCA_028278335.1 Chitinivibrionales bacterium
CAGCGCTTTTGTTCGACTTGGGGCTTTAAACATTCGACTATTTATTAATCTTTTGGGTTAGCCAGGTGGAGGGTTTAGTCCCCTTGGGGACCGAGGCGATCAGCCGAGCCCTGTTGGTGCTTCAAAATTATTAAAATCAAATCCCGATTTATCGGGAAACCACGGCGGCCCGAATGAAATGAGGGCAACCCCCAAAAAATTCTATCTAAAAATAAGCATCTATTGATATATATATATGAATGATTTACCTCCCTACTCGCAAAGCTGTAACGTGAAAAAGAGTATCCGCTAGTCGCGAATCCTCTTTTCACTAACACCTTTTACTCGTACTGCGGTAATTCTTTTCCGCTACCCCTCAGGTCGACTCTCCATAAAACAATTTAGAAAGAGGCAAAACTAATAAAGCATCACTGCCTCAACCTCTTGAATCTCCTCCCCTTTCACCTGAACCAATACCATCCCTGTGGAAACATCTCTTCTGGAAACAATAGTTGAGAACGGCTTCACTACAGATCCTTGATGAAGGGTTTTTAGCTTTCGACCGCGTACATCAAATAGGGAAATAGAAAGATCCTTGTTATGCGGTTGCACGGTAACCTTGATAGATCCATTGGGAGTTGCCTGGAGTGCAAGCAAGCGACCTTGTGGTTTAACAAAGTTTCTTGGTCTTGGTTGGATAGAAACTATATCATCAATCTTGGCTTTGCTCAGGTAGAGGTCATTGCCTTCAGGATTGCGACCATCAGCCCAGACAGCATAGACATATTGGCTGTCACTGCGAAGAATATGATATTCGCCAATGAAATCGGCATTACTTGCCCATTCACCATCGGAGATACGCATGCTTGGCCCAAAGGTCTTACCCCCATCACTGGAGTAACGACAACGAGTAGAAAATTTGCTAGAGGCATTGGTGCGCCAATCAGGCGTATGATAATAGAATACGTGCAGTCCTCCGTAGCAGTCAAAATGGGCAAAACCCTTACACTGTCCACCTTGGGTATCGTCGTTTACAATAAAGGGTTGTTCCCAGGTGGCTCCCCCATCTTCGGAGCGGATTCCATTGACCTCCCAGCTCCCATTGGCGGAGTTATCAACGTAGGTAATAAACACATAGTCATCATGAGCAGCAATCGAGGTGATGGCTGCGCGGTCACCATAACTTGATGCATAGGAGTGGGTCCCCACCTTCTTTTCAGCAGTCCAGCTCGCACCCTTATCATCGGATCGACGGTAGTATACTTCTCCTCCCCAGGTACCATTAACCAGGTGTAGTCTCTTTTTCTGATCCATGTCAAGACCGGTGATACCCCGGCGATTCCAGAACTGCCGGTCCGTAAAACTTTTGCCATAGTCGGTTGACTTGGCAAGCCATATACCCTGTTGACCTGCTGTTTGTTGCCAAACCACATAGATCTCGTTCTTATCAACAACCCACCATGGCTTGTCCACACCATTGGATGAGTTGACCCGACTGGTATCTTCCCAGGTCACTCCGGCATCGCGGGAAAAGTAGTGGTTCATATAGGATGTTGAAAACTGGACGATCATATGAATGTTACCGGAGTCATCAACTTCGATAATAGGATCGGTCTGCCACTTAATCCCGGTTTTTTCATCCACAAAGGGCAGTTGTACAAAGGTCTTTCCATTGTCCAGAGAATAGGCAAAGGGATCATTGGGATCCTGTCCCCGTTGCGCTGTATTGCATACTGCATAAATAGAATCACCATAGACATCAAAACTGGACTCCCCTTGATCTAAGGTATCCCAGGCAATGGGTGTGCTTACGCGACTATTTTTCGACCAGGGACTATCTGCATAGAGGAGAGTTGTACAAAGGGTCAGTAGTATTAGTGTATGTCGCATTACTCCCCCTTCCTTAAAGCTGTAGTTACTGCAATTCGATCAACAAGGACCTCAAAGGCTCCTGGCTCCAGGTTGTCAATAAAGACAAAAAGTGCCGGCACTTTGTTGGGTGTCAAGGCATAGGGAAAGTTTCCACTATAAAAGGGCTTTGCCTGGGCAAAGGGAATTTCAATGGTCTGACTCTCCTCTTTGGGCTCCACAATAATCTGACCACCATGGTAATAGGCTGCGCCCTCCAACATGTAATAGTAGCTTATCCGAGCTTTGTTTAATGGAACGGTGAGATTCAACTCAAGAACGTGGTCTTTTGTAAAGTATCCCCGTTTTTCGGATTGATCTACATAAAACCATGCAGTGGAGCCCCCCTCCTTTTGAGGGCTCCCCTGCAGGCTTACAGCGCCCTTTTTATGGGCGATTGATATCGTGTAATTATAGAGTTGGCGTACAGTGGCAAGATCGTTGGTAAAGTCTTCTTCCCAAATAAGCGTTGAGCCAACTAACAGTAAGGAAACTAAAAATAGCATTGCTATCTCCTCTTTTGCTATATAAATCGTTTATTTATGTTCGTTACTATCGTGATTTATTTGCTGCAAATGTAAAATAATAGAAATACTTCTGCCACTGCTGATCTGTGGAATTATACTCGTTTTCAAAATATAAATGATCAGCAAGAGCCTCTCTGACTCGTACTATCTCTCTTAGTCGAGATCTATTTTTATTGTCCTCTATTGTTAAATCAATAAGCTCTAAGGCACGTATAAAAGCTTTTTCTGCTAAAACACCTTTATCCTTATTTTTCCACTTAATTGTTCGCTCGACTTCACTACCGATATGCGCCATTTGTTCTAAAAAGGAAAAACTATTCCATCGTCCCTGTGCCAATGTTTTATGTTGCATACTCACCGTATTCATTCCTTCATCACAGACATAAAATTAAAATATGTAATGGCCATTCTTTGAACATAATTGGTTCACTTTGATAAATCATAAAGAATTCAATAGAACTCACTCCTATACTTTGTACAGTAGAGGCATTTAATTATTTTAATATCATCAAGCATGGAACATTCACATCTTTAGAAATGTCTAATGATTGCAGAGAAGACTAAAACGGTATCAAAGGTAGCAGGGCAGGATGACAACTCCCTTATTACAAGTTTCTGTGATGGCAACAACCTTGCCTTTGACCGACTTGTTTTAAAGTATCAGGACCAGATTGTAGGGCTCTGCATTCGCTATCTGGGAAATAGAGCAGACGGTGAAGATGCTGCTCAGGAGACGTTTGTAAAGGTGTATAAAAATCTTACACGATTTAAAGGTGAGTCGCTCTTCTCTACCTGGTTATATAGAATAGCGCTCAATACCTGCAAAAACCATGGCCGGTCCTGGTGGTCTCGACTCACCAAAAAGGCACAGCGGTTAGATGCGCCGGTTGAAACAGAGAATGATCGTTATGTACCAGAGATCGGTGACGAACGACTCTCCCCGGAAAAGGATTTAGAGCGACGATCAACCGCGCAGGCCATAAGCACTGCATTGGCGCAACTCCCCCCTTTACACAAGGAGATCTTGCTTTTGCGCGATATCCAGGACCACTCCTACGAGGAAATTAGTGTTACGCTTAAGATCTCTCTGGGAACGGTGAAATCTCGGCTGGTGCGAGCCCGAGCTGCAATGCAGGAGAAATTACGAGGTACATTTTATGGATAAGGATACACAAAAGACCCTATTAGCCGATTACGTCCGTGGTCGCTGCACTCCTGAGCAGGTTGCTCAGGTTGGTAAGATGCTCGCCCAATCTGAGGAGCTTCGAAACGAGTGCGCAGCATTACGTGACTACTATCAGGCTCTTGACACAATACCAAAGCCCCAAGCACCGGACACTTTTTTAGAATCGGTTAAAACACGTATTCAAGAACCATCTCCTATGTCAAAGGTATTCAAGCGTCTTTTTCATCCCCTACCCATAAAAATCCCCTTGGAGATTGCCGGTCTCACGGCAACTATCATTCTGGTAATCCTCATCTATAACCCCTTTGACTTACGCAATGCCCCACCTGTGGATTTTGACGATGCTCCAGTTGTGGGGGAAGAGAAAAAAGAGGTCCAGGAAATACAAGAGGGAGAAATAAGAAAAATGGGACGGACTTTTTCAACAACCCCAGAAATAAAAGACGAGACTCCCCCACCTAAAACAATTAAGAAAACTACTAAAAAGAGCCTTGTAAAAAAGGCCTCTAAACCAAAGCGTGCCATTGCACAAAAAAAGGCTCCCAAACAAGAGAGAGAGGAGCTTGCTGATGAAATGGGTGGATTTGAGGCACCACCTGCTGCTCCTGCAGAATCAAAGGAGATTGCCAAAGGTGCCAGCTATATGGAGTATAGCGAACCAGCAGAGGATATGCTTGACGCAGAGATCCAGCCAGAGTCAGAGGAGGCCTATGTTGCAAGCATTATAGAGCAATCCGAAACGATTGTAAAGCGAAAGAAGTTTCCCAAACCAGAACCTGTTGATGTTGGTCTTTTAGCTCTCTCAATTAAGACATTAAAAAAAGAACTCACTCCAGATGAGGAGTTGCTTAAAAAGATTGAAGCATTGCAATTAAAGAAATCAAAAATCAAAGAGGCATCAATTGAAGAGGCGCAAAGCGAAGAGAAAAAAAGAACCCAAAAAGCAAAGAGTGCTGCTCCAGAATCAATAGAATCTGTTGCAGATCAACCGGTGCCTCCACCAAAGTCTCAAGAGGAGATGATATTTGCTCAGGTAGAGAGTAAAGTTAGGGAGCAGAAGGGTACCATTACTTTACTTCCCGATAAACCACACTCAACAAAGAAACGCTATTACCAAATTGAAATTCCAACAACCCAGTTCCCTGCTCTAAAGGAGATGTTGCTTTCGGAAGGTCACGTTATTGACAACAACTTCTCCTATGACTCCCTCCAGGTTGAAATTATTCGTTTCAACCTGCTAGTTACTATCGACTAAACCCTGCAGCACTACCTCAAAGTTTTTATTCGGATATTGTTGGCACCAATATTTAAAAGTAAATACCTTAATCCCAGATTATGCAATAGGAACTAGCGCAGAAGCGCAACCTTTGTTAAAGACCCGATAAACATTTTCAGCGATTTTAATCCCCTTCAATCGCACCGCATAGATATTTGGGAAACGCGAAGATCTGTTCGAGCCCAAAGGGCGAGTTATCGAGCGACCAAATATCTATGTGATAAGGGCGATTG
>JANQEN010000078.1 GCA_028278335.1 Chitinivibrionales bacterium
AAAATAATGGGGTCAGGGCTTGATCAGTGATTATATGTTGACGCCGATGCTTTAGATTTGATATGAAACGCGCATGGCACGTCCTTGGCGAATTGAATATGAAGGTGCACTCTACCACGTTTTTTCTCGCGGTAATAACCAACAAGATATCTTTGTAACCGATGCTGATCGATATTTGCTTTTAGACACAATCGGTCAGATGTCAGAGCGGTTTGATAACGATATTGTTGCTTACGTTTTGATGGACAACCATTATCATTTGCTGCTGCGTACACCAAAAGCTAATTTATCAAGAAGCATGCAATGGCTGGGTACCACCTATACGCGCCGGTTTAATTTAGAGCATTTTCGAAGTGGCCATTTATTTCAAGGCCGCTATAAAAGTATCCTGGTCGAAAACGATGCTTACCTGATGCAGCTTTCATATTATATTCATAATAATCCGTTGCGTGCTGGCATTGTTAAGCGATTGATCGATTACCGCTGGAGCAGCTACCCTGCTTATGCTTATCATCGGCGTCATCCCGGGTGGTTAAACAAAGATCTCATTTTGTCTCAGATTCATGGTGAAAACAAACATCGACAATACCGTGAAGAGTCGCAAAAGTATTCAGATGAAAACCGGCGAATCTGGGAGGATATTCGCCACGGATTCATTTATGGATCAAAAAAATTTGTAAAAAAAATCAAAAACCGATATAACGTCAGTGAACCGGATCCGGCAATTACGCAACAAAAGAGCATTCTAAAAAGCTCAGATCCGGTGCAGTTTTTAGAAAAAGCATCAAAGGTATTGCAATGTGATCTGGAAAGAATCAAAAATTGCGCAAGGATTAGTGAATCCGACAAGTTAAATCGAGATATTCTGCTTTACTGGTTATGGCAGGAGGGCAAGTATACAAATGTACAGATTGGGGACTTATTTGGTTTAACTTACTCATCAGTGAGCCGGAGGGTGACAATTATCAGAAAAAGAATGCAGTTAGAGCAAGATTTTCAGAGCCAGGTAGAAACAATTAAATCACAAATCAAGCCCTGACCCCATTTTCCCAAAAATTTTTAACGATTCGGAATCTAACAAGACCATATTGAGTGAATAATGACACGTAAAAATCTGCAACTCGGTGGTGGATATGTATATCAATGGGAATGTGCTGCATTGCTAGCCCTGAACTATTTCTTTAGACCAAAAAACTACAATCCAGATTTACACCAATTGATAACAGAATTCTTGGGGCAACCAGAGGAGATGCAACTCGAAGGTGAGCTCACCGATAATAACTACAAGCTAGAAGATATTAATTTGTATGGTCGGAACAAACGTGTTCTTATCCAGGTAAAATCTAAAACAGACGAGATCAGTCCCTGGAAACCATCTAATCCTGCAATCCTTAAAGCTTTATATCGTTTCTATAATAGCGGGTTTTTAACTGAAAAATCTAGTAATACACATTTCGTCATTATGTCAAATTGTGGCCTAATATCTCAGAAAGAGGATCAGTCTCAAAATAATCCGCTTAAAGCAAATCAAGATAAACTATTCACAAGCTTAAGTAAATGGGCGGACAAGGAAAAAGGGAAATCATTGGAGCATGAACGGTTTGTAGACATGATTTCACACTCAAGCTTTATTCACTTTATGCAGCTGGATGCTGTAAGAGCAAATACCCAAAGTATCTTGGAGGGCTTTGGATGTTATGACTACGACCAAGCTCACGCGATTGTAATTAATCATTTTACAGATCTATCAACTACATCAGGGGGGGGACTTGTTACGCCTGAGTCATTGACCAACTTAATCAATCTCCAAGAAAGTGCAGATTTGCACATTAACAACAAGCATGAAAGCCTCACTGATGAACGTAAACTTGCTCTTAAAAAAACCATCGCATCGTTACTTGACATCCCATTTGGAGCTGTAAGGTTGCACTATACAAGAGAAGGCAGCATAATCGCACGAATCGGCTTTCCAGCATACGCAGTCAGACGGTTGAAGTATTTGATGGATTCTGATAGCCGTTTGCTGCAATTGCTTCGCATTGATAAGATCAATATCAATCCTGATACACCAGATGTAACGAAGTGGGAACGAGAACCTGATGAAAAATATAGCATCTGGTACGATTGGGTACTCGAGGATGAGAAGATAGCGATCGCTGCTCAAGCAAAAATTGCAATCGAAAACTATTTGAATAAAACAATTTTACCATTAGTTACACAGATAAAGAGCGTAAAACTGTTAGAGGACAATTTAGATAAGTGGGACAAGTCTCATGTTCGCAGTGAAGTAGATGCGATTTGCTCAAAAGCAGTATTAGTTGAAAAGTATCTTGAAACGCTACTTTTAGACACTCCACGAAAAAGTCTCGCTATCTCAAAAAGCAAAGTGCTATTAGATCAGTTAATTCAAAGACTCGTTAAAAGCCTCATGCCCATTGCAAAGGAACGTAATGTTGGTATTTTCATAGATAAAAATATCCATTATCTGCCACCATTGTATGCAGATGAACACAAACTTGAAATTGTATTCTTTAATATCTTACACAACGCTGTCAAGTATTCATTCTCTGATACATCCATTCGTATAAAAGGATGGAGTATCCAAGATGCAGTCGAGTTAACAATAACGAATATAGGAATTGGGCTACCAATAGGAGAATCTGAGTTAATATTTCAGTCAGGTTATAGATCTAGTAAGCAAAAACCTGATATTCAAGGAACTGGATTGGGATTGTATGTTGCCAGGAAGATTACAGAGGATCATGGTGGTAAGATAAGCGTTCGTTCGAGTTTGCATAAAAAAGGTAATCCTGATACGTATACTGTGGCTTTCATAATTACACTACCAACGCTTAGTTTTTAAACTCAGCGAATTCTCTATTGAAGTAAAAATATTACAGACATAACAAGGCTAATTCAGCTAACGAAAAAAGCCGCGCGGCTGATTAGCAGCGAACCCCGCGGTAAGAAACAAAGTTAGGCGCAATTAGGATGGCATATTTTAAATGAAGCATGATGACGAAAAGTTATTTTTTTGCAATTTACCCTA
>JANQEN010000181.1 GCA_028278335.1 Chitinivibrionales bacterium
ACCACTGGTATTAAAAGTGTATAAGTGGAAAGAGGCCGAAGCTGCTCTCTTTGAATTGAAATCAAAGGGTGAACTTCTTAGAAATGCTTTGGCTCCTCCTGCCGGTGAATCAGCTGCAACTGATAGCACTAATGAGGATACTACTGCTGTGGCAGAAGCCTCAGAACCTGCGCCAAAACAACTGACGCTTGAAGATACAAAAACACTCATAGAAGATGCAAAAATGGCAGTAGCCAGAGTATACAAACCCCAGGCTCTTGCCAACGCACGAAAAGGATGGCCTTTACTCATGGCACTCTACGGCGTTTTTGCCATTATTTTCTTTCTTATCTGTTTTGGGACAACAAAGGAACGGGTCGAACCACCAGCCAAGCAGGATACTGACCCGATCAAGGATTGGAAGTCTATATTATCTAATGGTCCCTGGTATTTGATGTTTGTCTTAGGGGTTATTGTTATTACAGGTTTTGTGTTCAGAGGTGCAACTGGATACTACTATCTTGTCTATTACCTTAAAAAGCAAGAGAGTGTTGGTTTGTTCTACCTCACAGGAACCTTGGGTAGTGTTGTCGGCGTTTTGGGTATGCCCTTCTTTACCAAGTTCTTTGGTAAGAAATATCTCTATATGCTCTGTATGGGTGTTGGTGGTGCATTGACCTTTATCTATTATATTATCCCAGCAGAGGCATTCTGGGCAGTACTCACCTTAAACACCGTTATTGGTGTAATCACTGGACCGACCGCAGCACTTATGTTTGCCATGTTTGCCGATGTTGCTGATTTTGGCGAGTGGAAAACAGGACGACGTACAACCGGCCTTGTCATGGCCGCAGCCATGCTTTCCTTAAAAGCTGGAGGTGCCTTAGGTTCACTGCTTAATGGTGCGATATTAGAGGCTTTTGGCTATGTTGGAGGCGCCTTAGAACAGACTCCTCAGGCAATGCTGGGAATTCTGCTTCTTATGAGCGTGATCCCCGGCCTTCTGTGTATTGGTGGTGCTGGTGTTGTCTTCTTCTATAAACTTGACAAGAAGACCATGGCAAAAATTGAGGTAGACCTTAAAGAGAGAAAAGCAAAGGAAGATGCAGGTACACCTGCAACTGCTTAGATAAATTTATACTCTGTCAATAGGAATAAAAAAATGAAAACGATAAAATTAATAATTTGTATTGTGTTCGTTGTTTGTGTTTCATTGTGTTTGCTCTCTTGTCAAACCAAGACAACCACCTTTCCCTATCTTCCAAAGGAAGGAAGTGTTTGGTTTTTTGGTGGTCAAGAGCTAACCGCTGTAGGTGGTTTAGAAAAATATAACGAAGGGTACGTCGACTATATTGGTGTTCCCGCGGGGATAACTTTTTATATAAGTTTACAAAATCTCGATGGGCTCAAAGAGGTGGCAAACTGGGGTGGTGGAGATAATTGTGGTCAATACTATTTAGAGGATGAAACTTTTGGCAATACCATGATCGCCATTGGCCTTTATCTAGTAGGGCAACTCCAGGATATCATTGATGGTAAATTGGATTCAAATATTACCACTCTTGGTGAATGGATTGTCAGTGCCAATCGTCCCGTCTTTTTAAGAATTGGCTATGAGTTTGATGGGATTTGGAATAATTATGAACCTGAAGCCTACAAAAAAGCCTTTCGTGTTATTGTTGACAAACTAAAGGCCCAGGGGGTCAATAATTTTGTGACAGTTTGGCAATCGTCAGGGTATCAAGAAACAGAAGAGAAAATGATGAAGTGGTTTCCTGGAGAAGAGTATGTAGACTGGCTCGGTTACTCTTACTTTGATCATATTCCATCTAAGTGCGGTGTTGGTGTTCTTGCTATTGCGAGGAAGTTCAACAAACCAACAATGATTGCAGAGGTAACCCCCCGAGGCTATGATCTGTTGGTACAAGATGGTCCTGCTCTCTGGGAGCAGTGGTTTACACCATTCATCAACCATGTGCGCAATAACAATGATGTGGTAAAGGCGGTAGCGTATATTAATACTCGCTGGACGGATCAACCCATGTGGAACAATCAAGGATGGGGTGACACGCGTATCCAAGTAAACGATTATATTCGTGAAAAATGGGTAGCGGAGCTACAATCAGGCTTTTTTATTCACCAGTCGATCAATAAAGAAAAGAAACCTTTTGCACCACCAAAGAATATTGAAGAACTTCAATTGGCAACAAAAAAATCCAGTAAAAAAGAGGTTGAGGGTGTGCTTCAAGCAGAAAATGCAACTTTGGTAGGCAAAGCGAGGGCCTATGAAGATCCTCAAGCATCCAATGATAGTGGTGTGGCCTATGTTGGAACTCCTGGGGATGGCATTTGGTTTGAAAATGTCAAGGAAGCAAAAACAATAGCAATTCGTTATGCTTCTCCTCATTCAGGAAAAATAGGAATCTATATAGACAAGAAGCGTAAGGCTGATTTTATATTTAAAAGAACAGGAAGTTGGGTGAGCAGCTATCATACGATAGTCACCGAGGTTGATATCCCAAAAGGTTCAAAGGTTGGTATTCAATTTGACGAGGGAGATCATTCAACCAATGTTGACTATGTAAAGCTGCAGTAGAGGTGGCTTTAAAACTAAAGCAAGTTTTTAAAGAAGGAATGCTTCAATGAAGACGATTAAAAATCCTATTTTGCCAGGATTCCATCCGGACCCTTCCATTTGCCGGGTGGGTGACGATTACTACATTGCGACCTCAACCTTTGAATGGTTTCCTGGGGTTCGTTTGCATCACTCCCGCGATCTTATCAATTGGCGTTTTATCGGCTATATCTTGACCCGTGAAAGTCAATTGAATATGATCGGTAACGTAGATGGCGGAGGTGTCTGGGCACCCTGTCTCACCTATGACAATGGCACTTTCTATTGCATCTTTTCTGATGCAAAAGATTTTTGCAATCCCTACGATAACATCCATAACTATGTGGTAACCGCATCGGACATAAACGGTCCTTGGTCAGAACCAAGCTACTTAAATAGCAGTGGTTTTGATCCTTCGCTTTTTCATGATGATGATGGTAAGAAATGGTATGTCAATATGGTATGGGATCATCGAACTGGTAAACATCCCTTTTATGGCATTGATTTGCAGGAGTATTCCGAGGAAGAGAGAAAGCTCGTGGGGCCTATAAAAAACATTTTTAAAGGTTCTGTATTACAGCTTACTGAGGCTCCTCATCTTTACAAAAAAGATGGTTTTTACTATCTTGTTACTGCAGAAGGTGGCACTGGTAATAATCATGCGGTCACCGTTGCACGATCAAAGAATGTTGATGGCCCCTATGAGATTCATCCAGAGAATCCAATTTTAACCTCCCGGTACGATCCAACGCTTCCACTTCAAAGAGCTGGCCATGCTTCAATTGTACAGACCCAAGATGGCGAGTGGTATATGCCCTATTTGTGTGGCAGACCCATCATGCCGGAGGGACGTTGTATTCTGGGTCGTGAAACGTCAATTCAAAAACTTGTCTGGGAAAAGGGAAAATGGCCTAAGCTTACTACTGGTGGAAATACACCAACCTTAGAAGTTGAGGCTCCTAATCTTTCTGAACAACCCTTTGAGGTTAATTCAAAGAATTCCTATAAAAAGGATGATTTTGACAGTGATACTTTAGATCCTGAGTTCAACTCGCTGCGGGTGCCTGTCGATGCTTCTTGGTGCTCCTTATCAGATCGTCCTGGTCATTTACGGCTTTACGGTAGGGAATCGCTTCATTCAAGACATCGCCAAAGCTTGATTGCTCGACGAATAATCTCTTTGAAAACGGTAGTCTCAACTGTATTGGAGTTCAAGCCTGACAGTTTTCAGCAGATGGCTGGCTTGGTGTTTTATTACGATACAAGAAATCATCACTATCTCTACTTAACACAAAGTGAAAAAGGGCGCTGCTTAAATCTTATGACCTGTGATAGCGGGAATAGGCATGAGCACCCCGAAGCAGAGATTTATGTGGATGTGGACAAAGTGTATCTTAAGGGAGAGATGAATTCCCGTGAGTTACAATTTTATTATGCAACTGAACAAGATAAATGGAAGCCCATAGGCCGCATGGTTGATGCAAGTATTCTGAGTGATGAATATGATACAATTATCGGGAAATTTACCGGTGCCTTTGCTGGAATATGTGTACAGGATATATCAGGAAGAAGGCTTGCTGCTGATTTTGATTGGTTTAATATTGAAGAATTGAAATGATAGATTTAAGGGATTGCTTCTACATGGAGTAATCCCTATCTTGTAAAAATTATGTCCAGACAAATAGGTGATGAGGTTAAAATTCAACACTTAATCTATTAATATATTGTATGGTTTAATATAGTTTAATTTTAAGTATAGAAAAAATAAGTCTGTTTGCCTATCTTTTTAATATATTATAGTTAATACTATATTATAATCGTATTATATCTGCCATGATATAAGAGACTACATAAGCCCTTTGTTTTCAGGGGTTTAATCCGGAGGGAATGATTATGAGAAGCCTTTTTCGTAAGGAATTCGTATTTTCTTGTGCACTGATGTTAACGTTTTTAATGTTAAGCGCTCAAGCCCAACCTTTTCCACCAACCATTGAAGTTCCAGTAACTTTTTATGATTTCCATTCCACCTATGATCATCAGGTGAACAATCAGGGGTGCGGTGAATTTAATCCTCAGCCAACCATTGAAATTGTTGGTTTAAAAACGGGAATGGTGCAAGAAAGGTTAGATTCAGATGGAAAGCCACAGGCCGGTTCTACCCAATTTTTTTCAAAGTATATTGAAAACTGGTGGCGTAGTAGCGAAGATGGAGAGCAGACTGTAACTGATAAGTGGCCCTACTATCCTCCACAAACTGGCATTTGGTCACGGGATAACGATGTTACAGAAAATCCTTTTGCCAATAAGAAAATTCTCGACACCTTAGTTTTTAGGCATATTGGAAATGGAATGTATGAATTTCGTAACACCTCCTTTTTTCCCTTAGATGGCCGAGGATTTGGCAATGAACCAACTTGGAATTTTGATAGAACAGAGAGACTAACTGATCATAACTACTCATTTACCATGTCTATGATTACTGAATTTGTTTATCAACCAAACATGACCTTTAAGTTTAGTGGTGATGATGATGTGTGGGTATTTATCGAAGGCCGGCGCGTTCTTGATATAGGTGGTATTCATGAAGAGCTTACTGATGAATTTGATCTTGATGACATTGGCCCCGGTTTAGGCTTAGTGACGGGACGAACATACACACTCTCCTTTTTCTTTGCTGAGAGACAGGCTGATCTTTGTCATATTTGGATTACCACTAATATGATCACCTATAACCCCACAAAAATTAAAATTGATGTTGAACCGGATGATACCATGTATGTTGGTGACACCCTTATTGCTTCTGCAACCATCGAGAGCGATACCGGTGTGGTTAATATCAATGACCTACCCGGCACATTGACCTGGGGCTATACAGATCTATATGCAAACAATCCCTCTTCAACATTCACCTCTTCTTCTGATAAAGCAACTTTTATTCCCACAGAAGCCTGGACAACCGTACTTATTTGGGGACATTATGATGACAATGGCAATGATATTCATATCAAAGATACCGCAGATATTGTAGTACTTCCAGGGCCACCGGATAGGATTGTGATTGAGGCATCTCCGGATAAGCCGGCGCAGGGCTCTAATGAGCTGTGGAATCAAAATCCTCTTAACTCTGTAACCATTGGTCCAGCAGGCACATCAAATGAACAGTTCTATGCTATATTCCGTGATAAGGAGCAGAACTGGATAGGTCCAGCTGTTCCTATTGATAAATGGAGTAGTAATGATCCTGGCTTAATTACTGCAGAGGAGGGAACCAACCCAGCCCAAGGACAGGGACGAGCTAACCGGGCCACCTGGTCTCGAACTGGAACTGCTAAAGTTTCCGCAACACGGGATACGCTAGGAAAAACGTTGACCGATGATATTGATGTAATTCTGCAGGGAATTAAGTTTAATGTACTCACTGCAACCTACTATGAAACAGACACTCGCCCCGATGGTCGAATTGACAAAATTAATGTGACCTTAGATGATCGGCTTACCATGTCTGATGCAGTATTAGATGCGCTGTTCCCCAATATTACACTGCCGGCATCACGGAATCTAAGTTTTGCTCGAAGTGATATGACCGTCACCAGTGATGGCTTTGCTATTGCTGTATCCCAACCAAGCTCAACAGTACCAAATACCGCAGTCAGTAGCACCGTTGATATCCTAAATATCAAGGAAACCCAGGTGCCAGGTGTTGGTGCAATATCTGAAGCAAATATTGCTATTGCTGATAGTTTAGGTGCTGTCATTAATAGGGCTGTTTATCATCCAGGCTTTAATCAAGCCACTCGTGATACTCTGATCGTCACTTACTCTGAGAATGTTAAGCAGGTAGATGCCAATGTACCCTTTGGGTTTAAGGACAATAGTATCACCTATTCCATGACACTCTCCTATGCGAATCATAATAATGCAGAAATGACCTTTATTGTTCAAAGCATAACTGGCAAACCTATTCCTGAAAATAATGACAGCATTTGGATTTTAAAGAGTGGTGATATCACCGACAATGCTAATATTATTCAGGATAAAGATACAAAGCCGATTCCAATGGAGGTTCTGCTCTTTCCTGTAGCTATAACTACTGTAGCTTACAAGGAGACAGATGCCACAGCTGATGGGCATATTGATTTGATTACCGTAGGATTGAACCGTGATATTGCGATTGCCTCCTCAGTTTTTAACTCCTTAGCAGGAAAAATAACTCTTCCTGCGGGACGTCAATTTAGCTCTCTTTCAGGAAGCAATTTTACTGATACTGATGCAGGGTTTGAGGTTCGAGTGAGTCAGAATAGTCAGACTCCTAAAGTAACTTCCGTTTCCAGTGATGATAAATTAACCGTTACTGGAAATATTAATTTGAGCAGTTCCTACACTCTCCATGCTGGGTCTGCTTCAATAAAGGATAGTATTGGACCTGTTATTCTCAAGGGAACCTTTTATCCCAAGAGTGAATCAGGAAATAGTTCCATAAAGGATACGCTTATCGTGGATTTTTCCGAGGAAGTCAAAGTACCAACAGAACACAACGACCCCTTTCGCTTTTTTGACAAGTTGGACTCAAAGGAATACTCCATGGAGCTTACTCCTTTCAGTAACTCCTCAGGGCAGGCAATAGCTTTTAGAGTAGATGCTATTATAAATATGAAGTTTCCTCGAAATGGGGATAGCCTTTGGATTATGGGTGGAAAAAAGGTGTCCGACATTGTCTCAATAATCCAAGAAAAAAACACAGTACGCGCTCCGTTGATAGTCAAGCCCTACCCATTTAATGTTGATATTAGAGTTAAAAATCCAACCAGACTCAATAACCTTACTATTAATCCCAAGCTTATTGAAAGGTATCAACTTAATAACAATGAGCGAGAGGGAACGCTAATATTAATTAAGATACCTGGGAATCTTGAGAATCCAAAAGCGCTTACTGGTAAGCTTAATGTATTTGATGCAGTTGGAAATTATGTTTCAAGGGATATAGAGGGACGTTTTAACGAATCTGAGGCCACCTTAATTATTGTTTGGGATGCCAGAAACCAAAATAAGCGACGTGTTGGTCCTGGACCCTATGCTGGTATAGTTACCATTAAATATGGCGATATAATTATTGAAAGAAAAGTTCTTATTGCTGTTCAAAAATAATGTGAGTGGCACCTTCTTGATACAATAAAGTGGCATGTTATTTCGAAATATTAATATGTACACCTGTTATCTCAATTTTTAAAGAAATATCGTAAAAAGGAATAAGTATGGAAAATAAAGCTCCTACTAGTCAAGCTAAAAAGAGGTTTTGTTGGTTGATTTTTATTATAGGTATAGCAGGATTTTTCAAGCAATCTATTGCACAGGATACTCTTTGGATTCCCTGTACCTTTTATGATTATCATGCTGATGGCTCTAATCCTAACTTTGAGAGGGAAGAAACAGGCCACGAGCCAGGTATGATTCAAGACACCCTGGGATCTAATTATAAACCGCTATTTTTAGAAAACAGAGCAGAGAATCATCGCGTTGAGGAATGGTATGTGCCAAGCGGTGGAACTGGGGCAACCTATGATTTATTTACCGCTAAATGGTCGGGATTAAGAAACTACAATGGAAGACCGGATGAGTGGGTTGGTCGTGATTTTAACCCTAATGATTCTATGGCTAATATTGTCATGTACGACTCATTGGGCTTTTTACCAGCGGACCCTGACTCCTTTCCTCCTGGTACGTACTACTTTATAGATACTACCTTTTTTCCTTTAACAGAACGGGGCTTTGGTAATGAACCTCAAGGATGGAATGAGAATTTCTCTTATACCATGGAGTTTCACCGTATGTTTCAATATCGGGGTGGCGAGTTTTTTCGTTTTTGGGGCGATGATGATGTGTGGGTCTTTATTGATGGCAAACTTGTCATTGATATTGGTGGCATTCATGTCCCAGTTGAGCAGACCATAAGCATGGATAGCCTTGCTGATGAACATGGTTGGGAGAAGGGAAAATTTTATCGACTTGACTTTTTTTATGCTGAGCGACATATTGGCTGGGCAAAATGTTACATCACAACCAACATTATTACTGTGTTGCCTGACTCTTTACATATCACTCTTGCTCCCAATGACACCATTTATGTCGGTGATACTTTGCTAGCCAATGCTCAAGTTTTTACCGACTCAGGAAGAATTGAAGATCCTAACGGTGATTTTGATTGGGGGTATCAAGACCTCTATGCCAACAATCCGCCCTCAACCTTTACTTCTGACAAAGACTCGGCTACTTTTATTCCTATAGATGCGCATACAACGGTTAAGATACACGCGACCTATACTGAGGTGCTCTCACCCAGTTTGACGATTACACTTTCTGACACAGTTGAAGTTGTGGTGCTGCCCGGTCCGCCCGATGCCATTGTCATTGAAGCATCACCCAATAAACCTGCCCAAGGTAATAATGCCTTATGGAATAATAACCCTCTGGATCAGGTGACCATTGCTCTGAATCAAGATATCAATGAACAATTTTATGCGATTCTTCGCGATAAGGAACAGAATTGGATCGGACCAGCTGATCCAATTGACTCCTGGACGAGTGACGATCCTTCCTTGGTATCAGCAGAGGCAGGCACCAACCCTTCACAGGGACAGGGACGCGCCAAGAGAGAAGACTGGTCTCGAACAGGCACTGTCAATGTGACGGCTACTCGTGACACACTTGGAAAAACCCTTAAAGATGATATTCGTGTTGTCCTAGAGGGTGATCAGTTTGCTGTTCTTACGGCAACCTATTACGATACTGATACAAGACCTGACGGTTTAATTGATAAAGTCTCTGTTACAGTAAGTGATCGACTAACCATCAATAACACGGTATTGGATGCACTTTTTCCCAACATGTCACTTCCAGGATCACGAAATTTTGCCTTTTCCAGAAGCGATGTTGTGGCAACAAGCAATGGTTTTACAATTGCGGTCAAGCAACCCAGCTCCACTGTACCCAATACAGCCGTTGATCCTGCGGTGGATATATTATCAATTAAGGAGACACAGATCCCTGGTATTGGTGCTATTGCCACATCGGATGTGAAAATTAAAGACAGTTTAGGTGTTGTTATTAATAAAGCCGTGTATCGTCCTGGATTCGATCAATCCACACGAGACACACTGGTGATTACTTTTTCTGAAAATACACAGCGAGTTATTGAAAGCGAACCCTTTGGATTTAAAGACAATAGCATTACCTATTCTATGACACTATCCTTTTATGATAATAACGACAAGGTCATGAGATTTCTTGTCCAGAATATCTCTGGAAAACCCATACCAGAAAATAATGATAGTATTTGGATTGAGGATAAGGGAAATGTTACTGATGAGGCAAATATCACTCAAGACCGAGATACAAAACCGGTCCCCTTAGAGGTACTCCTTTTTCCCGTTGAGATTGCTTCCATTGTTTATAAAGAGACAGATGCTCGTCCCGATGGGTATATTGATTTAATGAGGGTCACATTGAATAGAAAAATGGATCTTACCAGCACCATATTTTCTCAGTTGGCATCTCAATTGAAACTGCCCAGTGAACGAAAATTTAATGATATCTCATCGAGCAATTTCACTGATACTGATGCAGGATTTGAAATTCGAGTTTCACAAAAGAAAAATGAGGTACAAGCATCAACTTCGGTGTCAGCCAGTGACAAACTGGAAGTTTCTGATGATGTGATTGTTAGTAGCTCCTACATTTTAAGGAAAGGTTCTCAATCGATAATTGATAGTCTTGCTCCGGTCGTTCTTAAAGGGACTTTTTGTCCAAAGAGTGACTCAGAAAATAAGAAAATGAAGGATACACTTATAGTTGACTTTTCAGAAGAGGTTAAGGTGCCAAGTGAGAAGGATCCCTTTAAATTTTACGACTGTCTCAATCCTTCCCAAAGCTACGACATGCATTTAACTCCGATGTCAAGCTCCTCTGGGGCATCTGTTACCTTTAAAGTTGATACAGTAATTGTTAAAAAAGAGTATCCTCAAAATGGTGATAGTTTGTGGATTGTTGGGGGTAAAAACGTTCAGGATATTCTTTCGGTCAAGCAAGATAAAAATACCGTATTAGCGCCACTTGTTGTAAAGGACTATCCCTTTAATATCACCCTTACTGTCTTAAATCCAGTAAAGCTTAGTAAGCTAAGACTCAATAATGACTTAATTACACTCTATAATTTGAATGATGAGAAAAAAGAAGAGGGTGTTCTCATTAAAATAAAAATATCCGGACATATTGCCTATCCCGAGCAGCTCTCTGCGACTTTGGATGTTTTTGATGCAGTAGGCAATTATGTTTCTCAAGATATTGAAGGGCACTATGTGCCAGCAAAAACATCTCTGGCTGTTGTTTGGGATGCACGCAATAAAAATGGACGATTGGTAGGTCCTGCTCCCTATGCAGGAATTGTGACTGTCAAGTATGGCTCTATTACGATCCAGAAAAAAATAGTCATGGCAATTCAGAAGTAATACCAACGGGCCTCGAAATAGGTACTTATGCTTTGTCATACCTTAGATTTTTATATAAGAAATCTTTATAAAATGTAAGATGTTTTTTATGGCAGGTATAGCTTTTTAGCTTTGCCAAAGAAGCCGCAGGATTACTACTCATTCCCTCCAATATCCTGTGGCTTCGTTTTTTTAGAGTTTATTTAGGGTCCTACTAAAGCGCATAAATTGTGAGGTCCTGTTCGCAAAGGACATTTAATAACTTGTTCATATTTAAAAGCTTATATTATATAAAATCGTGAATTAAGATAAATTGGTTTTACCAATGATTCTCTAACATATTGTTTCTAAATAGAATAGAGATTCTGCATTGTTTAAAATTATTAAACGCTTTTTTCACAATTATTTGCCTACATGCCTCTTCTCTGCATATATTATTATCAAGATTGTTTGCGAACCTATGTGTCATCTGACAAGTAGTAGGACATCAACTAAATAGCCAGGGCCTTAACAATCTTTTATCATTTTACATTTTTAGTAGTAGTATCAACCATTTTCATCATTACGCCGAGGAGGTGGCATGAAACAATTCTTTACAAAAAGAAGTTTGCTGTTTCTCGTATTGGCTTCCATTTTTGCGAACATGGGTGTTGCAGCACCGGGAGCATGGAACGCTGCAAAAAGCCTGCCAGCACAAGAAGGGAAAGAGGCTGTTACAGTACAGGTCTCATACCCACAGGAGAACATCATTGTCTTACGGTATAGTTTGCCAAAGGCGACTATTAAAAAGCTAGGATCCTCAAAAAGTAAGGATGAGGTTGTGGCTGTTCTTCAAGGAAATGCACTTCCCTTTACTCGTGAAGGGGAGCCAGTATTACCAGTAGTGCCAGGAAAATTTATAGTACCGGCAAATCAGACGATTGATCAGATCGCTGTAAGCAAAGGAAAACGGACTACACTTGCAGGAACCTATCTGGTAGAGCATGGACAGGCGCCAATCCCACTCATACCAGATGTAAAGAGGGTTGTGACAAAACCTGACCTAGGTATCTACTCTTCAGATAAGGTTTATCCGGCTAAACCCTATTCCTTAGTATCAGTCCAAAAGAAACAGGGTATTGCGATTGGTGTGATGACTCTCCACCCCTGTGAATATCGACCTAAATCTGGTAAGCTCAGTTTCTATACCGAGATGACCATTACCATAACCTGCAAGCCAGATGTAAAATTACAGAAAAAACGGGGTGTTCCCATATCCAATTATTTGAAGCGAATTGGAAGAATACGACGCAGTCATCTGGGAGTAGAGAACCCTGATTTACTTTCGACCTACTTTAAACGAAGTAGAGCACCAGAGATCGTTAAAAGTACTGGCTCACAAATCGTTGACCCCAAGGAGCAGTATCAATATGTGGCAATCACCAGCACTAGTTTGATAAATGCGAAAGCCGATTTTACTATTAACGATCTTATTGCTCATAAACAGAACAAAGGGATTAGCGCAATTGTTGTCAGTGTCGAAGATATCTACGAAGATGAATCCTATGACGGTGTCGATGATGCTGAGAAGATACGAAACTTTATTATTGATGCCTATGAAAACTGGAAAACTGAATATATCCTGCTTGGTGGTGATGTGAATATTATCCCAGTACGATATCTTTCAAGTGGTGCCGGTGGCGGTACACAAATTCCCAGTGATGTCTATTACCAATGCTTGGACGGCAACTACAACTCCGATGGTGATAACTATTGGGGAGAGCCGACTGACGGCCCAGAAGGTCAAGATGTAGATCTCTTAGCTGATGTGTACATTGGTAGAGCCTCTGTTGAAGATGAAAAGGAGATGGCCAATTTTGTATTTAAAACTCTAAAGTATGAAAATGAGTCCAGTGCTGCATCCTATTTGTCACAGGCTGTTATGATTGGTGAGTTCCTCGGTGGTCAATTTGGCCCTGATGAATTCTCCTATGCTATCCCCTTGATGCAAGAGATTCATCACGGGTCTGAAGCAGCCTCCTATACAACGGTTGGATTTGATCAATATGGTGTTTTTAGTGTTGACTCTATTTATGAATATGTTACAAAATGGAGCGGCGTTGACTTGATCGAATACATCAACGAGAATAATTGTGGTGTTATAAATCATCTTGGTCATGCAAACACTAACTATGTTATGAAGTTAACAAACGAGGATGTGGAAGGTATTACAAATACCAATAACATTTTTGCTTACTCACAAGGCTGCTTACCCGGTGATTTTCCATTGGATTGTATTGCTGAACGGCTCACCACAAGTTCAAGAACTGGATGCTTTGCTGTTGTGTTCAATTCTCGCTATGGCTGGGGCGCTTATAATGATAACTATGAAAACCTGGACGCACCCAGTCAACGATTTAATCGCCAATTCTGGCATGCCTTTTTTGGCGAATTTATCATGAACCTCGGTGCTATAAATGCCTACAGTCATGAACAAAATATTTGGGATATTAATGGAACTAATATCAGATGGTGTTTCTATGAATCCAACCTCTTTGGTGATCCACAGACTATGTTGCGGGGACTCTATGTTGGGCCATCACTGATTTATGCCGCGCATAGTATTGATGATGAGTCATCCGGTAATGGTGATGGATACGCAAATCCAGGGGAAAAGCTCTCTCTTCCTATTATAGTTAAAAATGTGGGAAGTGAGCCGAGCCTTGGTGTCACAGCAACCATTTCCAGTGATGATCCGTCAATTACTATAGAAACCGAATTCTTGGAATTTGGCGATGTGCCCTGCTGCGGAGCCACAAAGCGCTCCATTGATGGTGCTTCGATATCGATTTCATCCTCCTGTGAAACCCCGGCACTCATTCCCATTCGCACAGTCTTTACTGATAGCGAACAGAATACCTGGGAATCCACCTTTGAACTACCAGTGTATACTAGTACCTCCATAAAGGGAATGGTAACTACCATTTCCGGTAACAATCCCATAGCTGGTGCAAAGGTGGGCTATACAGGTACAAAATCTGGAGAGGTGACAACCGATAGTGAGGGCAATTACTCAATTAGAGTTATTGATGGTACCTATGAACTTACTATTTCTGCAGAGGGTTATCTTCCAGAGGTGTCAGAGCCGATTTCTGTACCACCCGATGTGGAAGATCTAAACTTTACCTTAGGAAGACCACAGATTGCAGTCACTCCAGTAAGTTTTAAAGAGGCTATCGTCGTTGGTGATTCTCTTGTCAAGGATTTTACTGTTGTCAATAATGGTGACCTCCCAATGAAGTTGAAGCTTAGAACAAAAGCATCAGCAAAGCCGGTATTGCGGTTGAGCCCACAATTGATCCCTGGGCAAAAATTTGATGGAGCACCTCTTTCAAAACAGGTTACTAATTTGAAAGAAAAATCACCGAACTTAAAACCAGATGTACCAGCTCTTGTTGGAGGAGCATCCATACTCTACCTAAACACACTGTACAGGGAAGATGATGTGGAGGATGATTTTATAAGAGGCCTCCGGGAGTTGGAAAATGTCGATTCGGTCAAGGTTCTCTCTGCTGTGGACAAAACACCCAATCTTGACTATTTGCTGGGATATCCTATTGTCATTGTTGCTGCGGATTATCGATGGGCTGATCCTGAGCTTGTTGGTGAAACCTTAGCAGACTATGTTGACGAAGGTGGAAAAGTCATTCTGCTCGGACTGAGCTTTGTTGACAAAATAGGCTATGGGCTTGGTGGACGCATTATTGAACCGGAATATTTACCCTTAAAAACAGGAACCTTGGAATTTGGCGCTACAGCAACAACTTTTGAGGAACATCCCATTACTGAGGAGTTAGAATTAATTTATAGCGACATTGTTGTAAACACATCCTCTGCACAGGGTTTGGGTGTTCTCTTGGGTAATTATGATAATGAAGTTGCCTTTGGCGCATATAACCCAAATAAGCCGGTTGTTGCCTTGAATGTTTTTCCTCTACAGTTCTATTGGGATGGGGATGTCATACGGCTTATGGGCAATACCATTAATTGGCTTGGCAACGGTCTTTGGCTTCGTTTGGGCACAGAGGAGAATGAATACTCCATCAATCCAGAAGAATCAATTACTGTTCCTATGGTTTTTAGTGCAGCCAATCTTTTTGGTGGTACCTATACTGGTACGATTGTATGCGACCATAACGATCCCACGCAAGAGCCACCTTTGGTAGTGCCCTGCACGTTGTATGTAGAGGGTGATCGTTGTCTTACTGCCAAGCCTATGGCTCTTGACTTTCGTAGAGTGTGGCAAAATACACCGGCGACTCTTCCCATCACCTTGGAAAATCCCGGGACTGAAGTCACTCGGATCAGTGAGCTACAATTTTCAGAAAAGGTTTTCTCTCATGCTGAAGAGTTGCCTCTATCACTCTTACCACAGGAGAAAACAACTATTTATGTCATTTTTACACCTAAGGAGTTAGGTGAAATTTCCGGTGAGCTTACTATTGTAAGTGATGCCGAGGATAATCCCTCTATAGCAATCTCCTTGCAAGGTGAAGGCGTTGTTCCTCCTATTGTATCAGTGGATCCACCATCACTCTCTTTTAATCTTGATCCCAAAGAGATGCCCGTTGATAAGACCTTTACCATTTTTAATAGTGGTGGAGATATCTTGGCCTATCAACTCTATGCTAAAGAGACCGGTTCTCCAGAAATACAATCTGATCCAAAGCGACCTGCTTTGCCAGGTATTGATGGCTCTCGGATTTATAATAGCACGAACTATAGTCAGCCCTTTGTTCCTGGAGACCTGATTGTTGCGCTTCATGAGGGGCGGACAATAACTGATGTAACAACGCTTACTCAGTTGTCGCTTGCATCGACTCGTCAATTGGCGCTCGCCAAAAGCCCTAAAACCAAAAAGCTAGTTTACACTGGAAGGCCGCTCTATCTCCTTACCTTAACAAACACAGCGAATGAAGCAGTTCTTAATGCAATTAGCGCTCTTAAAGCAGATCCTGCAATAGCTTATGCCGAACCCAACTACATTCGTCAGGCTGTGGCTTTCCCCAACGACCCTGACTTTAACAAACTGTATGGTATGCACAACATCGGTCAAACCGGCGGCACTGTTGATGCTGATATTGATGCAGTGGAAGCCTGGGATATGCAAAAGGGAAGCAAGAAGGTTATCATTGGCCTTATTGATACTGGAGTGGATTATCTTCATCCAGATTTAGCCGACAATATGTGGAAGAATCCCGGTGAAGTTGAAAATGGCATTGATGATGATGGCAACGGCTTTGTCGATGACATCTATGGCTGGGATTTTCCTAATCGAGATAATGATCCCATGGATGATCATGGTCATGGAACCCATTGTGCAGGAATTGTCGCCGGTGTTGGCAGTAATGATGAAGGTGTCTGTGGTGTCATGTGGCAGGCCCAGATAATGGCTATTAAGTTTTTAGGTCTCGGTGGTGGCTCAACTGCTGATGCTATTGAATCTGTCAACTATGCCACAGCCATGGGTGCTCATCTATCCAGCAATAGCTGGGGAGGCGGCCCCTTTTCACAGGCTCTGTTAGATGCGATTTCTCAAAGTTGTCTCTTTGTGGCAGCGGCAGGTAATTATAGAAGTGATAATGACAAAAATCCTTTTTATCCAGCATCCTATGTAGGTGATAATATTATCTCTGTTGCTGCTACTGATCACAATGATGATCTGGCTAGCTTCTCTAATTATGGATTAACCACGGTTGATGTTGCTGCTCCTGGTGTTGATATCTATAGCAGTCTTCCCGGAAAGTCCTATGGATTCAATTCAGGAACCTCAATGGCTGCCCCCCATGTGTCTGGCGTTGTTGGTTTACTCTTTAGCGCTAATCCATCGCTTACTGGACAACAGGCAAAGGAGATTCTCTTAGAAACCGTTGATCCCCTTGCTTCCTTGGAGGGGAAAATGGTAACCGGTGGTCGTATCAATGCCTATAAAGCAGTGAAAGATGCTGGCCCTGCATGGTTAAGTCTTAATCCCTTTGAACCGGGTGAAATAGCGCCTGATGGCGAGCAGGTTATCACTGTCACCGCTGACCCCAAAGGTTTACGGGCAGGAGAGTGGACCGCTGATATCATGGTCGAAACTAATGATCCAGAAAATGGTACTGTGACAGTTCCGGTACTGGCGATTGTTGCCCCCTGTAAATCGCTTTATGCAGAGAGTGAAACCATCACCTTTGGTGATGTGTGGAATGACCGTGACTCTCTCTCCTCTTTAACCGTTGTTAATGAGTGTAATGAAACGGTTACTATCACTGCATTGACATTAGATAATGCAGTCTATACAACCAGTCTAAAGGTGCCGGCCTATGTAGAGCCCTTTGGCACTTTGGAAATTCCTGTGCGTTTTCAACCGATTGATCCTGTGTTGTATGAAGGAGCATTTTCCATAATCAGCGATGCTGAGGATAATTCGGTTATTGATGTGGCTCTTTCTGGAAAAGGTGTGTTGCCACCAAAGATTGCGGTTGATCCCGAATCGCTCTTAAGGCAGTTAAATCCCAGTGTCCTTGACACAGCGATTGTGACCATTGAAAACAGTGGTGGCGCAGCCTATCGCTTTGAGATTGATGTTGAATTTTTCGAAGATGAGGAAGAGAAGGAACCAAAAGAACCGCGTTCTTTACTGTTATCACGGGCATTACCTGTTCGACTTCCTTTACAGAAAAATATGGCGGCAGCTGCTCAGCAATATAAAAACCTTGCAGAGGAGATGAGAAGTACAGTAGTAAAACCAGTTGAGATACAGTCTTTGGGAAGCTACTCTTTAGACAGGGCAACACTCTTTGCCTGTCGCGAAAGTAGGGCCGGCTCTCATATTGTTCAATTGGATCCTGAAACCGGTGAGACAATTGGTGATAGTATTCCCACAGAAGGATTTGGTGGTCCCGAGGGCCTTGCCTATGATGGTGAGTACCTCTACTACATCCATGGTGTCAACGCTGTAGCGGTAATTGACCCAGAGAGTGGCGTACAGGTTGCAATTATTGAATGTCAAATACCGGAAGTGGGCTATGATGGATTAGGAGTCTCAAAAGATTATCTTATCTGTTATAATTATCATGAAGGAGCGCTGTATGTTGTTGACAAAGAGAGCGGTGAACTTGTATCACGATGGGATGTCGGTGATAGGGGAAGAGCTGGTAGCGTAACCTATGCTGGTGATCGAAACACTGTTTTTGTTGCAAATAATAGTATTGGGATGATTGAAGAACGGGACCTCATGGAAGGAACCGTCCTCAATAGTTTTGAAGCACCCACACCAGTCTCCTATGGACTAGCCTATTCAGTTGGTGCCAAGGTCCTTTTTATTTCAGATTTTAGCCGCGGAATAAGCATTGTTGATCCCGATGATGGCTCCCTCATAAGTGCATTACCGAAGGCCACGTATATATGGGGCTTAGCAGCAGATGAAGCACAGGGTAATGCGTGGATCGATCTTTCTGCAAAGGAGGGAGTTGTTCCTGCTGGTGAAAGCTTCGAACTCAAGGCTATTTTTAACACCGAAATGATGGTGGCCGGTGACTATGCTGCAAAGGTGCATATTCTGCACAAACCAGAACATGGTCCTGGTCCTCAGGCAACCGTTCACTGTGAGCTAACGGTCAATGCCGTTAAGATGCTTGCCATTGAACCAGTAGAGCATACCTTTGATACGGTGTGGGTTGGTCTTTCCGAGACAACACTACTGACTCTTGTCAATAATGGCAATGCGCCAACTGCCATAAGTGATATCACCCTACCCAATCGACATTTTAGGCTTGGTGAAGAGTTGCCGCTCGAAGTTCCTCCCTTTGGTAAAGAAGTTTTTGAGCTCTTTTATGAGCCCAAATGGCCAGGAAAACACAAAGCGACGGTAACTGTGAAAAGTGATGCAACAGATAATCCTTCCACAACTGCTACCATCCGGGGAAAATCGGTTCGTCCTCCCAGGATTACAGTCTTTCCTAACAAGTTAAAGCTTTCCAGTGATCCTGGAAAAACCAAAACCTTTAATGTGCGGTTGATCAATACAGGTGGTGCAGCTTTTGAGTTTACCACTCGGGCAAAGGAGGAGCGGGATAATCCTTCCCTTGCAACCGGTAATCTTGCTGATGCACAACTCTTTGGTGCATACATGGACTCAATCTATCAGATTGACCCAGAATCGGGAGAAAAAGTCGGTGAGCCGATTATTGTTGAAGGAAAGAATCGCTATGATCAAGGATTGGCCTTTGATGGTGAGTATGTCTATTACTTGACAACAGAGTATTCTGATACTGCAAAGGGACCAAGAAACCTTGTTTTAGCTATTGATCCAGAGACGGGAATTCAGGAGCGTAAATTAGAGCTTTCTGTTGAAGGCCTTGACTATTTCTTTAGTCTCGGTGTCTCAAATGATCATTTTTATACCTTTGCCTTTGGGAAAGATCCTGGCACCAAGTGCTGTATCATTGACAAAGAGAGCGGTGAGTTAATCAATATGCTTTCCTTTGAGTCCTATCCCTATAGTTTGACCTATGGTGGTGATCGTCAATCATTTTTCATGACGACCTATGACCCAGAGGCTCGCCAGGTAGTTGTTGAGGAGCGGGAGCATATGACCGGTGAACTTAAAAACGCATTCCCCATTGAGACAAGAAGCTACGGCTTGGCATACTCCACTGCTGCCAATGCTTTGTTTGTGGTTGATTATGGGATTATGGTTGTTTTGGATCCTGATGAGGGCACTGTCGTTGCCGAATATGAAGTGTCCGACATTTACAGCCTTGCCGCAGATGAAGTCTCTGGTTCACGGTGGCTATCGGTTGGTATGAAAGAGGGTGTGGTTCCGGCAATGAGATCAATTAAGTTGCCGGTTACCTTTACAATCGATTCGCTCTTTCCAGGAACCTACAAGGGTGCTGTAACCATCTCCCATAAGCGTGATGTTGCTCCTGGTCCTTTTACCATTTCCTGTGTTCTTAAAGTACGGGAGTGTGGACGGATTGCTATTCAGCCAAAGGAGGTTGATTTTGGTTATGTAGAAGTGGGTGTGTCTGCAAAAAGCTCTCTCACCTTGACCAATAGTGGTAATCGTCCGGTGAACATAAAAAAGGTGATTTCATCCAACAAACGTTTTGAGTTTATTGATGAGATCCCCTACTTTGTCGATCCCTTTAGTCAGGTCACTGCTACAGTAGCCTTCACACCAACTAAGCTAAAGAAGTCAGAAGCGCTGATGATTTTTGTCAGTGACGCTTCTAATAAGCCTATTCATTTTATTAAATGCAAAGGTGAAGGGATTGAACCGGAAGAGGAGATGATTGTAGAGAATAAAGGGAATGAGTAGTCTTTTTAAGTTGGGTGTGTGTGCCTAACAATTGGTAAGTAATTACCAGCATAATCGGGAGAGATAACACTCTCCCGATTTATTTTATGGGTGTAGTGGAGTGTTTATAGCTTTGTGTTGACAAGAATTAGTTTTTTTTGTGGTATGGCCTTTAGGCCATGAACATATCAGCAAAAATTTATAACTATCGCTATAACTTCTATTTAGGATAGACCAGTGCTATGGCTATCTTGTGTATTCCCCCTGCATATAAAAACTTGGCCTTCTCAAACTTAGGAATTCCCTGGGGAACATAGTTAGAAACACCAGCACCCTCAGCTGGACCAGGAGGGAGCCATCGCATAGTAAGTTTGCCATTGTTATCACTGTCATGGATTGCTTGAATCGCATAGGTTGTTTGTGCCTGTAAACCGGAGAATCGAACTCTATAAGTCCTGCTGTTCTTGACAAGCAGAGCGATCTTTTGCACAGCCTTGTTTGGTTTACCCCAATTCTCTTTGGTATAGAGGTTTACAATAAGCGATCCTACAAAAGCAGGGTTCACATTAGAAACAGTAATTTCAAGATAATCCATAGGTAACTGAGATGCAGCAGCAGTGTTATCCTCTGCCAAGAGTGACAAGGCAAGGACAAACAACATACCAAAAGGAGTTGCTATAAGTATGCTTTTTATTGATACTGGCGTCATATGTATGGTTCCTCATAGAAAAGGTTTAAACCGGGAGCCTTCATATTATTGTTTGATTCTATGCAAACAGTAGTAGCGCGAGCAAAAGGGGCTTGGATCATCTTTAAAGGCTGTTATCTCTTTCTGATCGCTGAGGCGCTTCTCGGATGTCGCCGGACTACTCTTTTTTTGGATTGCTTGTTCCAAGTGAGCATAGTAGTCTTCCCACCACACCTCTTGACCCAATGAAAAGAAGGTGATCACCGAATAACCAAGCTTTGCAAGAAGAGAGACCTTCTTTTCGTGGTCTGCATCAGCATCATGAATAATGAGGTACCCCTCTGGCTTAACCAGGTTGCTAAAAAGGCCCATACCCTTTTCAAATCCAATGATATTGAGTAATCCCTCTGCAATGATAATATCAAATAAGCCCTGTTCTAAAGTCGTCGAATCAATCATGCCCACTTGTGGAAACACCCGATCTGAGAGTCCGTGGTCTATTACCTTTTGGTTAAGCGTGGCAATAGACTCGTTATCCGGATCAATTGCTGTAATGGTGCCTTTAAATCGTTGCGCTAAAAAGAGCGTTGGCACTCCAGTACCACAACCTGCATCCAGTATGCGGGGTTTATCTAATTGTGGGATCGTGTTCAATGCCCTTTCTAAATAGGGCAAAAGCTGTTTTCGACAATTGTCTCGGAGGTGATGATATGTTTGCATGTCTATAAAATAAAAGCCTGCGAAAATCCGCAGGCTAATTAACATCGAAGATGTAAAAATAGTTACTCATCCTTCATGGTGACTGCCACGATGCCATCTAACACGCCACCCTTATATTTGTAAAACCCCGTAGAAAGGTCCCAGCTTTTGCTTCCCCGTTTATAAGTACCACTGGTAAACTTTGTGGGACGGGTATATTCGGTCTTACCCGATGGCTTTGCTGGGTCATGATTAAGTATATAGCGAGGATCAATGGAACCATTGCTCTTTTTGCCATACCCAGTGACTGTATTCCAATGACCGCCTCTTGCTGTGTAGGTGTCGGTGCTCTGGTCGTATCGAACCCAGGACACATGAAGAAACACTGCGGTGTTTCCTAAAACCTTCTCCTTTATCCAGTCGATCACCACCCTGTTTGAATCAATATACTTATCAGGTGGAGGAAAATAGATCCCCTGAAACTCGATAGTGCAGGAGTAGCCCTTATCCTTTATATAATCCTCAACACCGCGAACAACATCTCGGGAGGGAGCCATACCCACATTCTCCGTGTTCATATACTTTCTCGATCCCATCACAATAATCATGTCGTGCTGATCCTTTTTGCGATCACTGGTGTTTGTGACCAGGTTAGGATAGCCATTATCATCGAGCCACATAATGCCATTGGAGACTGAACAGGGGCCGCAGTAAAAACTACCATTTCCCGCAAGACCACCATAGGCATTGTCCATCTGAGAATAGTCCGGGGTTCCCTTTGCCTTATCTGTGTAAAATTGGGGCGTGAGGCGAAGTCCCAGCACAATATTGCTATCTATATAGGTCTCCGTGGGAACCAGAGCTGTCTCGACTCCCTGCATCTCTGCGTACAGCGTATCCACCACTTCTGCTGCCCGTGCTACTCTGTGAGCAGCGCTCTGTTGTGCATACACTGTTACATTGGTGTTCATCAGCCTATTGTTAAATATAACAGTGCCAATCTCAAAGCGATGGATTCCCTTTTGTATGGATAAAAGATACAGGGCGCTTGCAAGTTTGGTGTTTTTTGGAATGAGCTGTACTGTGTGCGTACCCTTGGTAAAGCCACGGTTAGCTACAGTTACTATCTTTTTTCCCTGCGTAGAGAAAAGCGCTATTGTAACTGGCTCTATCCCCTCCTTGACTGAAAAGACACAGTGATTCCCCTGAAGACGAATCCGCTCTTTAAGCATTGCTGCAACAGGATTAATTGCTGTGATCACTCCCTTGAGTTGGAAAGTCCCGTTTTGGCTGGTCTTTGTCGTTAAATTTCCCTTTGTCAAACCCACGGTAACATTCTCTACACCATTGCCTCCTAAATCAACCACTTTGCCTGAGAGATCAACCTTTTGATCAGCAAAGAGCAGCAAAACAAACATCAAGACACAGAGATTAACTCGTAAATACATACATCCCCCCACAGGATAAATGAGTAAATACAGAATTCCACGAGGGATTGAGGAAAACAGTCCAATGCACTATAACTCTTTAACGTAAAAATTCCCCAGCAAACCTCTTGCTTCCCACCCCCGGGAAGATTATTGATGGCTCATGTCTATGATTAATATATTAAAAATTTTTGTGCACTGCCAATATAATCTGGGGTAATATCTGGTTGGGGGAGTCGCAAGAATTTTGTACTCAACTGAGGTTTTAAGTTTAATTATTTAAGCGATCCTTCTCGATTTAAGCTAAAGATTAAAAAATGTTTGGGGGTTGCCCTCATTTCATTCGGGCCGCCGTAGCTCTGGGAACAATTTCCACCCAATGGGTCGGGTTCTCCTTCCAGTCGGTCCTCACTTCGTTCGGACTGGCCTTCGGCCACCCTCCGCCTGGCTAACCCAAAAGATTAAAAGACTCATGAAAGCCAAACTGCATTGGTCATTCCGAGCAAATCAATGTAGGGGTGTTGTTTGTCTGAGTCCTCTGTCATGTTTTGGGACCTAAGGACTAAAAATTTTCAACCCCTACCATGAAGACCATGTCAAAACTATAAAAAGACGTCATTACGATGAACACCGCGACTTGGCACCACAAAGCAATCTTGGTAGACTGGTGAATCCCTTAAACTGGCTCAAAAAGGGAGAAGAAAATAAATCACCGATAATAAATCATTAACTTAGGTCTCTTTGTAATATCACTGCACTCGGATGAGTAAGAAACAGTACCCGTGGAAACACCGGCATCCATATACTTAATGATAAAACCATAGTTTTCAGATGGCTTTTCAATGAAGTGTTTTACCATGTCAGTGACTTTAAAGGTCTGCCAAACACCGAGGGTGTTGTTGAAGCTGCTTTGTTTGGTCTCCTTGACATACTCACCACCTTGATTATTCACGCCCTTCCATGGCTTAAGCCAGGAAACGTCTTTATCATTCCAACTGGTACTGATTTGGTAAATCTCTTTTGACCTGCTGCTTGGATCCCAGGAGTTGAGCGGGACAACGCTTTCAGCGTCAATTTTACAGGTGTCATATACGTAGATAGACAATAGGGCCTCGGAAACCTTAGCTTCTTTTGGTACATGTGCATCAATACTGTCGAATTTTATCAGAACCCTGACGTCATTATCCATGCCTCAACACTCATGCAGGTAATAGAGTGCACTGGAATCGGATTTGTAGAAATACTCTTTTTCTACAGTTCCCCCAGCACCCTTGGCACCGATATTTTTATCAACACATCCAAAATAGCCATCACCCTGTTGCAGAGTTTTGTGTTTCACTTCGAGCAGGTTCATGGTGATTATGTCGCTGGAAGTTTCACCATCATGTAAACGAAGGGTAAATTGATCGATGGTGTCATTAACAAAATGGTACTGTGCCTCCGGAAGGCTATCACTGATGGTATCCAGTAAGATAGCCAGCGTTCCCTTTGTGGTTGAATCAACAATCTCCCATGTCACCGGTAATCCCTCTGGGTCAATACCACGAATTTCAATGTCATAGGTTCTTCCCTTAGGAACCCCTATCGTATCAATCTCACTCATATAGGGTTTGTCATTGTCTGCACTAATCGAGACTACGACCTCAATCTCATCAAAGAGTTTAAAATCAGTTATTGACAACGTAAAGGTGTCCTGCATACTGGAGACTAAGTTCTTTGCTGTGTAGTAAAATTCATGAGAATCTTGTATAGTGCCATTTTGTAGATCAGTCACTCCCAGTTTTGGTGCTGTTTTTATTGACCAATCCAAAATATCTCCATCCAAATCGGAAGCCGTGATATTGACCGGTGTACGAACAATCTCCTCTGCAGAAACTTGCACATCTTCACAGGTAAAGCCCTGATTCGCATCTGGATCAAGCGGCTCATTACAGGATATCGTGAGAATAAGTGCCAATAATCCAACAAGGGTGTAATAGTTTTTCATGCACATGGCGAAGCTGATCATAGTAAGGGTTTCATTTTTATTCGGTTAGAACATTACTCTATTTACTAATCTAACTCAAAAGTGAAAACAAATCAACAGTGTTTATTTAATTATACCACATTTTGTTCTTTGTTGCTTTGGTTTTTATAGTAGTACGGACTATATGATAGATTCTTATTATTTGGGCGCCTTCTTGGGTATTTAATTAAATGTTTTTGGGGGTTCCTTCACTCCGTTCAGGTCGCCGTGGCTCTGGGCTACCCGCTGGTCGGTCTTCGCGTTGCTCAGACTGGCCTGCGGCCACCCGCCACCTGGCTAACCCAAAAGATTGATGAAGGTCAAACCGCACTCGTCATTGCGAGCGTAGCGTGGCACCGCGAAGCAGACGGTGGTACGACTGCATTTTCGGCTGACCAGCGAATCCATTATTTAATAGGTTCAAAATGCTCTTCAGATTTTCAAACTTTAGTTCACTTTAGGCACTTTACACTCCAAACTTTTTTCCTCGAAAAGGGCGAACTTCAATATCTCTTTCCAATACAATGTTCAAAACCTAACCTTTTATATATTTTCTCTGTAACCGATGCACCATCGTTGATTTGAATTTCTTTTGAGCAAATACAGTTCTTAATTTTTCAGATACATTTTTAAAACTTAATCAAGTAATTACCTTTCAACAATAATTTAGATTATTAATAATGCGCCTTTCATTAAACACTTGTTTTTAAAAGGAAGAATCCTGATGAGGAAATCGCCTTATTTTATTCTTTGTATGTTATGTTTCCTATCTCTACCGCTATCCGGTTTTTCGCATAATCCGGAATGGATTAATTATACATGTGGGAAAGAAATCCTATGTATAGTTGAAGAGGTAAACTTTCTATGGATAGGAACTTCTGGAGGTCTTGTTAAAATTGACAAGAATAATGGTGAATCTACTTTTTTTAACAAAGCGAATTCTAAATTACCAGATAATAATATCAGATGCATAGCTATAGACAATTCAGGAATTAAATGGATTGGTACAAGATATGGTTTAGCAAAATTTAGTGATACAAACTGGGATGTTTTTGACACTTCAAATTCTGATCTACCAAATAATATTGTATTATCAATTGCCATAGACAATTCAGGAAACAAGTGGATTGGGACACCGTATGGTATAGCTATTTTTAACGGAATAACCTGGGTTGTTTATAATACCTCAAATTCCAGTATCCCTGATAACACTGTTAATTCAATAACAATAGATGGTTCGGGAAATAAATGGATTGGGACTAGCTATGGTGGTTTAGCAAAATTTGATGATATCAACTGGGTTGTGTACGATACTTCAAATTCAGGATTACCTGTTAACTATGTCATGTTTTCAACAATAGATGGTTTAGGGAACAAATGGATTGGAACAATTTTTGGTGGATTAGTAAAATTTGATGGTATTAATTGGGTAGTGTATGATACTTCAAATTCAGATTTACCAGGCAACTCAATAATTTCAATTGCAATAGATAGTTTTGATGTTAAATGGATAGCAACATTGGGAGATGGGGTAGCAAAATTTGACAACACAACCTGGACTATTTACAATAATGCAAATTCAGGGTTACCTGGTAGGTTTGATCTTGTACATGCAATTATAGTTGATGCTTCAGGAAATAAGTGGATTGGTACTGCGACAGGTGGATTAGCTAAATTTGATGATAATAATTGGATTCCTATTATTACTTCTAATTCTGGAATACCTCATCAAAATGTGTATTCAATTGCAATAGATAATCATGAAAATAAATGGATTGGTACTAATGGTGGTGGCTTAGCTAAATTTGATGGAACCGACTGGACGATTTTTGATATACCAAGTTCTACTGTAAATGCAATTACAATTGATAGTTCAGGTAATAAATGGATAGGGGCTGGATTTCACGTAGCGTTATTTGATGATAATAAGTGGAAAATTTATAATACCTCCAATTCTGGCTTACCTAATTATTATTATATCACCTCTATCGCGATAGATAAATCAGGAAAAAAATGGATAGGGACCCGAAAAGGAGGCTTAGTTATGTTTAACGACACAACCTGGGTTGTCTACGACTCACTAAATTCCGGGTTGCCTCAAAATCAGGTTGAAACCATTGCAATAGATAGTTCAGGAAATAAATGGGTTGGAACAAGAGGTGGCTTGGCAAGATTCGATGACACAACCTGGACAGTGTATAATACTTCAAATACTATTTTACCTAACAACTATATTAATTCAATTGCAATAGATCAAGAAGGGAATAAATGGATTGGTATTTACCATTACAATGGTGGTTTGGCAAGATTTAACGATACAAACTGGACTTTGTTTACATCTTCTAATTCGAATTTACCATACAATTACATCAAGACAATTACTATTGATGAAGAGGGGAATAAGTGGATAGGGGTTTCATTTGAGAGCCTTGTGAAATTTGATGATACAAACTGGACTATATACAGTATGGAAAACTCTGGTTTACCAGAGGAAGGTGTTAAATCCGTAGCGATTGACAGATGGGGAAATAAATGGATTGGGACTCTTGGAGGCTTAGCTCTTTATAAAAATGGAGGGATTATTTCCATAAATGAAACAAATAAAAGCAAACCAATAAGGGAGAACCGAATATCAATCTATCAAAACTTCTCAAAAATTCAAATAACATACACAACACCAAAACAAAACCAGATTGTTCTTAGGTTGTTTGATATAAAAGGAAGAATTATAAAAACACTTGTAAATAACTTCAAGAAAAATGGAGAGCACAAAATAGATTTCAATACTAATAATATTTCAAATGGGACCTATTTCATAAATTTATTGGCAGGGAACAACTCAATTACGAAAAAGATAGTTGTTTTAAAATAAAGAGAGCGAACCCAACTCAAAACTATCGTTCAACACTATCCAATATGTTTTAATAAATGGTCAGAGTCCAGATACAAAAAAGGTAAATTCTTTTGTGCGAGGGATGTATAGGGCGGCGAAGCCGGTGATTTTTGCAGAGCAAAAATTACTGAAGCGAACGCGAAACCCGGAGCAGCCCGGTCTGGAGCGCAGCGGAGGACGCGCCCAAAAAAAATATACTGCTTCTTAATAATTATTTCTTATGTTGTGATGCGGCATAACTGTTTCTATAAGAGTTTTGTCAAAACCATGGGACAAAACTTTTGAGAAACAGGATACACTAAAAAATCTTAAAAAGAAATCAATTTTATAAATACTATTCCCCTCCTGTTAACCACAATTATATATTAATTACCGAAGACATCAATAAGTTGTACCTAAGAGATTCATTCTGTTAAGAGTTTATAGTGTGTTCATCTTAATGGGGAATCTGTCTGTCTGACATAACAGTTTAAGAATAAAATGTCTATGCATGATGCATGGGCTTTGTCAATTTTTCCATTAACAAAAAAAGAGGAGGTTTGCCATGGCAGATCGCGAAGATTTTGAAGCTCTATTAAGGACCTTAGAAACCATGCCAAAGGAGAAGGTGTATCGACCTCGGATTCCCGTGGGTGCGCTTTCGCAGGAGTCGGAGATGCTGGTTGACTGGGTGCAGGATGACCGGGATAAGTTTCTTGCAGTCAAATTTGATTGGAATTTGGTCATGTCCCTTTCTGAACGCATTGGTGCAATGCGCTATGCTGAAGCCCGCTGGAGTAATACCCGGCTTCGGCAAAAGGATGCGCAAAAGGAGTGGGAGGCTATTCGAGCCAAAGGCTATGACACACGGGAGGAGTTATTTGCTGCCATGGATTTAGCCTTTGACGGTGATGAAGACCTTATGCAGCGACTTTCCGAGCTCCGTGAGGGGGAATCCCATGCGGATATGATTTCTGATGTGGGTGCCTCTGCTGAGTTGTGTCGCGAGCAGCAGCCCCTTATGGAGGAGATTGGTTTTGATATGGCAATCGTTGATGAGGCTGCTGAGCTTGCAGACCAAATGGCGCGCTTGCTTGGTGAGGCTGATGCTGATCGTCTTAAGGATTCTCCGGAACGGGATATACGGGACAGAGCCTACACTTACCTGGATCAGGCTGTGCGCAAGATCCGTAAGTGTGGTAAATACGTTAACCGTAAGGATCCTGAGCGGTTGAAGGGGTATATGAGTGATTATATCAAATCTCGAAATAGACGCTCTCGCAAATCTGCAGAGATGCCTGAAAATGATTTGGGATAGTGCCCCTAACAATTGATAGTCTACTAAATTACCCCCGTTTTTTAACGGGGGTATTTTTTTATCCATCCTCTTGAGACGCACAGCCATCCCCTTGAGACGCACAGCCATCCCCTTGAGACGCACAGCTATCCCTTTGAGACGCACAGCTATCCCTTTGAGACGCACAGCCATCCTCTTGAGACGCACGGCTATCCCCTTGAGACGCACAGCCATCCTCTTGAGACGCACGGCTATCCTCCTAAGAGGCACAGGTACCCTTGCATTAAACACAGAGGTATGTGTGAGATATTTGACTTTAAGCCAAATAAAATAAGGGAATGGCTTGTTGTTTGTAGTAAAAGAAAGATTAAAATGTTTGTGAGTTCCCCGTATTTCATGAATTCTACCATTGATAGAATCAATTTGGACGCCTTATCGGACATTTAATTGAATGTGCTTAAAAGAAATTGGGGGTTCCCCCGCTAACGCGGGGTCGCCGTGGTTCTGGGAACAATTTCCTCCCAATGGGTCGGGTTCTCCTTCCAGTCGGTCTTCGCGTTGCTCAGACTGGCCTTCGGCCACCCGCCACCTGGCT
>JANQEN010000168.1 GCA_028278335.1 Chitinivibrionales bacterium
CGTCAATATAAAAAACTCGGGGAAAAGGAGTTTAAAAGTATGAATGGTGTCGATTATTCGAAAGATGAAAGCGAAGAGATGCGAAAGCTGCAGCGTGAAAATGCGGCATTAAAAGAAGAGGTCGATTTCCTAAAAAAAGCGACTGTAGATTCAACTGGTCAATGCAACACTCATTTTATTATGCTAGTAATAAATGAGGTGCTATATGGCAAAAAGATTAAAGCGAACGTTTAGTCAAGAAGAACGGGATTTAGTATTTGATTTATGGAAACAAGGCGCGGGATTTAGTGATATTGCTCAAGTCATTGACGCAAAACCAGGCTCTATTTTTACCATCCTTCGAGAGCATGGAGGGATTAAACTAGGCAAAAGGAAACGCTCGACACATCATTTAACCCTTGAAGAGCGAGAAGAAATAAGAGCCGGGTTATCAGCAAAAATGAGTATTCGCGCTATAGCAAGGCAGCTCAATCGCGCCCCATCAACGATTTCTCGCGAGGTTAATCGTAATCGTGGAAGGCGGTGGTATAAAGCGGTTGATGCGGATAGAAGAGCTTGGCGAATGACTAAGAGAGCAAAGCCATGTGCATTAGCAACTAACCTTGAGCTAAGAGCGCTTATCATTGAGAAACTAAAATTAAACTGGTCTCCAGAACAAATATCCGGCTGGCTAAAAGTGAATATGCCAAGAAATAAACATATGCAAATATCCCATGAGACCATTTATAAAAGTTTGTATGTGCGTTCGAGGAAGGTATTAGACACGGCTCTCATGCGTTATTTAAGGCGTGCGCACAAAATGCGGCACGGTAAACGACATTCACTGTCAGGGGATCGCGGAACGATTAATATTGTTCAGGGTATTTCAATTCGCCAACGCTCAAAGGAGATAGATAATCGTAAAACCATTGGGCACTGGGAAGGTGATTTGGTTACAGGTTCAGGAAACACACATATTGCAACCCTCGTTGATAGAAAAACTCGATTTACTTTAATCCTAAAACTAGTGGGCAAAGATGCTGAGTCGGTCAATATGGCATTAATTAATGCGTTTAATCAACTTCCTCCCTCAATGAAAAAATCACTGACATGGGACAGAGGAATGGAGTTAGCTAAGCACGCTGAACTTACACAAGCCACAGGTATGCCTATTTATTTTTGTGATCCACAGAGTCCGTGGCAAAGGGGTACAAATGAAAATACGAATTCATTAATAAGGCAGTACTTCCCCAAAAAAACATGCTTGGCAAAACACTCTCAGAAAGCACTTAATGCTGTTGCAACCCAATTAAATGAAAGACCACGAAAAATATTGAAATTTAGAACGCCAAAAGAGATGATGGAAAGGAGTGTTGCGCTGACTGGTTGAATCTACAACGGCCTCCTTTAAGATGTCGCGCTCCTCAGTCACCCGCTTAAGTTCCGCTTTTAACTGGCGAATCTCTTCTTTTTCCTGAAGCTGTTTTTGGTAATCATCGGTTTGTGAGCCGTATCGTTTTACCCACACATGGATAGTTTGTTTATCAACCCCCAATCTTCTGGCAACGTCCGCTTGGCTATAGCCTCGCTCCGTCACTTGCTTAACCGCTTCTAAACGAAACTCTTCGGTATATGTTTTGTTGTTCATTAGCACCTCCTCTCTGCAAACAGAGTTTAATACATAGGTGTCTACAAAGTCAGGAGCGATTCATTCATATCGGAATCTATCCCCATGAAACGGATCGATTACCGAAAAAAGCTTGGACTACTGCTGAGAAAGCTCAGAGAGGATCGATCTATTAGTCAGGAAGCCTTTGCGGACAAATTTGGTATCAATCGAACTTATTATGGCAAGGTAGAACGAGGCGAAAATAGTATCAGCCTCGATAAACTACAGAGTATCTCCAGAAGCCTGAAATTGCCCCTCTCAGAACTCTTCAAGCAAGCAGAAGAGATTTGAACTCTAAAATCTCTATGGTCTATGTCAGACTGACCAAGGAAGAGACCTTGCAGACGTATGATAATTTTGTGTTGTGAGTTTGGATGACAATTTTCATTACACATGCTTACAATACAACTATCACGACACAGTAATTCTTAAATCAAGCCCCAATTCAGATAATTGCACCAAAGCATCATTACTAATTCTACATTGATAGCTTTCATCCAATGTTGAATCTTCATCTGACAAGCCAAAATACAAATCTAGTATTACAATTTCTACACCCTCTATATCTTTTAGGTTTGCACTTTTAACTTTATTTATAAGTACTTTAAGCTCATCTTCAAAAGAAGACTCAACTATTTGCTCCAAAACCCATATACCTAATTCCCTAGGAGCAGTAGTTGTTCCACTTGATAGCTTTTTCTTAAAACCTTTTTCATAAGCATAAGTTGGTTCTACACCAAGTGCATCAGTTACTACTTGAGGCGCAATTTCTTTACCCCATAATCTCAATGAAAAGCGTATTAGCTGTTCATCGCTCATTAG